>NZ_CP168151.1:1288665-1932998 GCF_026913205.2 Lentilactobacillus sp. SPB1-3 | reverse complement strand
ATTCTTGATAAGATATTACCTGTTGCTGATTGAGAGCGAACGACATATACCAATTTGAAAATAAATTAGTTGTTGACTTTATTTTCTGAATGTTATATACTTATCTTCGTTGCTTAATCGTAACACACAACTGAATTTTAAGTTATCACATCGGAATTTATTTCTGAATAGAGCTTCTAATTCACGATGTAGACCTTTGAAAACTGAACAAAATTTTCGACAAACAAATGTGTAGGGTTCTTTGATCGTTAGATCAAAGACAAACAATTTGCGAAGTCAATTCGCTAGTAACAAAAAATAATCATGAGCTTACAAGCTTATCATTTTAAAATGAGAGTTTGATCCTGGCTCAGGACGAACGCTGGCGGCGTGCCTAATACATGCAAGTCGAACGCGTCTACGTTAATGAAATCAAGGTGCTTGCACGGCGATGGATTTAACATTAGACGAGTGGCGAACTGGTGAGTAACACGTGGGTAACCTGCCCTCAAGCAGGGGATAACACTTGGAAACAGGTGCTAATACCGTATAACAACAAAAACCGCATGGTTTTTGTTTGAAAGATGGTTTCGGCTATCACTTGAGGATGGACCCGCGGCGTATTAGCTAGTTGGTGAGGTAATGGCTCACCAAGGCAATGATACGTAGCCGACCTGAGAGGGTAATCGGCCACATTGGGACTGAGACACGGCCCAAACTCCTACGGGAGGCAGCAGTAGGGAATCTTCCACAATGGACGAAAGTCTGATGGAGCAACGCCGCGTGAGTGAAGAAGGGTTTCGGCTCGTAAAACTCTGTTGTTAAAGAAGAACAGGTGTAAGAGTAACTGTTTACACCGTGACGGTATTTAACCAGAAAGCCACGGCTAACTACGTGCCAGCAGCCGCGGTAATACGTAGGTGGCAAGCGTTGTCCGGATTTATTGGGCGTAAAGCGAGCGCAGGCGGTCTTTTAAGTCTGATGTGAAAGCCTTCGGCTTAACCGGAGAAGTGCATCGGAAACTGGGAGACTTGAGTGCAGAAGAGGACAGTGGAACTCCATGTGTAGCGGTGAAATGCGTAGATATATGGAAGAACACCAGTGGCGAAGGCGGCTGTCTGGTCTGTAACTGACGCTGAGGCTCGAAAGCATGGGTAGCGAACAGGATTAGATACCCTGGTAGTCCATGCCGTAAACGATGAGTGCTAAGTGTTGGAGGGTTTCCGCCCTTCAGTGCTGCAGCTAACGCATTAAGCACTCCGCCTGGGGAGTACGACCGCAAGGTTGAAACTCAAAGGAATTGACGGGGGCCCGCACAAGCGGTGGAGCATGTGGTTTAATTCGATGCTACGCGAAGAACCTTACCAGGTCTTGACATCTTCTGCTAACCCAAGAGATTGGGCGTTCCCTTCGGGGACGGAATGACAGGTGGTGCATGGTTGTCGTCAGCTCGTGTCGTGAGATGTTGGGTTAAGTCCCGCAACGAGCGCAACCCTTATTGTTAGTTGCCAGCATTTAGTTGGGCACTCTAGCAAGACTGCCGGTGACAAACCGGAGGAAGGTGGGGACGACGTCAAATCATCATGCCCCTTATGACCTGGGCTACACACGTGCTACAATGGACGGTACAACGAGTCGCGAAACCGCGAGGTCAAGCTAATCTCTTAAAGCCGTTCTCAGTTCGGATTGCAGGCTGCAACTCGCCTGCATGAAGTTGGAATCGCTAGTAATCGTGGATCAGCATGCCACGGTGAATACGTTCCCGGGCCTTGTACACACCGCCCGTCACACCATGAGAGTTTGTAACACCCAAAGTCGGTGAGGTAACCTTTTGGAGCCAGCCGCCTAAGGTGGGACAGATGATTAGGGTGAAGTCGTAACAAGGTAGCCGTAGGAGAACCTGCGGCTGGATCACCTCCTTTCTAAGGAATAATACGGAAACCTACACATCGTCGAAAGTTTTGTTTAGTTTTGAGAGGTCTACTCTCAAATTTTGTTCTTTGAAAACTAGATAATATTAATTTTCTGTAGTGAATTATATTTAGAATATAATTTCAACCGAGAACACCGCGTATTGAGTCAATAAAATTAACGAATAAGTTTAATCGCATAAACTCAATTAATCAGTATCACGAAGTGATACTAGGTTAAGTTATTAAGGGCGCATGGTGAATGCCTTGGCACTAGGAGCCGATGAAGGACGGGACTAACACCGATATGCTTCGGGGAGCTGTACGTAAGCTTTGATCCGGAGATTTCCGAATGGGGAAACCCAGCAGTTTTAATCGACTGTTACTGGTCAGTGAATACATAGCTGATCAGAGGTAGACGTGGGGAACTGAAACATCTAATTACCCACAGGAAGAGAAAGAAAAATCGATTCCCTAAGTAGCGGCGAGCGAACGGGGAACAGCCCAAACCAAAGAGCTTGCTCTTTGGGGTTGTAGGACTGAACATTTGAGTTACCAAAGTTGTTGATAATCGAACAATCTGGGAAGATTGGCGAAACAGGGTGATAGCCCCGTAGATGAAATCAATGACCCTCAGTTCAGGATCCTGAGTACGGCGACACACGTGAAACGTCGTCGGAATCCGGGAGGACCATCTCCCAAGGCTAAATACTCCCTAGTGACCGATAGTGAACCAGTACCGTGAGGGAAAGGTGAAAAGCACCCCGGAAGGGGAGTGAAATAGTTCCTGAAACCATGTGCCTACAAGCAGTTAGAGCCCGTTAATGGGTGATAGCGTGCCTTTTGTAGAATGAACCGGCGAGTTACGGTAACATGCAAGGTTAAGGTGAAAAGCCGGAGCCGCAGCGAAAGCGAGTCTGAAATGGGCGTTTAAGTATGTTGCTGTAGACCCGAAACCAGGTGATCTACCCATGTCCAGGCTGAAGGTGAGGTAAAACTTACTGGAGGGCCGAACCCGTGTACGTTGAAAAGTGCTGGGATGAGGTGTGGGTAGCGGTGAAATTCCAAACGAACTTGGAGATAGCTGGTTCTCTCCGAAATAGCTTTAGGGCTAGCCTCGGACTTAGAATCATGGAGGTAGAGCACTGTTTGGACGAGGGGCCCGTCATGGGTTACTGAGTTCAGATAAACTCCGAATACCATTGATTTATATCCGGGAGTCAGACGGTGAGTGATAAGATCCATCGTCGAAAGGGGAACAGCCCAGACCACCAGTTAAGGTCCCTAAATGTATGCTAAGTGGAAAAGGATGTGGAGTTGCATAGACAACTAGGATGTTGGCTTAGAAGCAGCCACTCATTTAAAGAGTGCGTAATAGCTCACTAGTCGAGTGATTCCGCGCCGAAAATTTACCGGGGCTAAGCATACTACCGAGACTGTGGACATGACCATTCGGTCATGTGATAGGAGAGCGTTCTAAGGGCAATGAAGTCAGACCGTAAGGACTGGTGGAGCGCTTAGAAGTGAGAATGCCGGTATGAGTAGCGAAAGATCAGTGAGAATCTGATCCACCGAATGACTAAGGTTTCCTGGGGAAGGCTCGTCCTCCCAGGGTTAGTCGGGACCTAAGCCGAGGCCGAGAGGCGTAGGCGATGGATAACAGGTTGAGATTCCTGTACTAGTTGATTATGTTTGAGCGATGGAGGGACGCAGGAGGCTAAGTTGTGCGCACGATTGGAAATGTGCGTTCAAGCTATGAGTCAGTTGAGGAGTCAAATGCTTCTCAGCAGGTTGACAAGTAGTGATGAGGACCGAAATTTAAGTAGGGAAGCAACTGACGTCACACTGCCGAGAAAAGCTTCTAGTGAGTAATCAACTACCCGTACCGCAAACCGACACAGGTAGTCGAGGAGAGAATCCTAAGGTGAGCGAGTGAACTCTCGTTAAGGAACTCGGCAAAATGACCCCGTAACTTCGGGAGAAGGGGTGCTGACCGCAAGGTCAGCCGCAGTGAAAAGGCCCAGGCGACTGTTTATCAAAAACACAGGTTTCTGCAAAATCGTAAGATGACGTATAGGGGCTGACGCCTGCCCGGTGCTGGAAGGTTAAGTGGATGAGTTAGCTTCGGCGAAGCCCAGAAATGAAGCCCCAGTAAACGGCGGCCGTAACTATAACGGTCCTAAGGTAGCGAAATTCCTTGTCGGGTAAGTTCCGACCCGCACGAAAGGCGTAACGATCTGGGCACTGTCTCAACGAGAGACTCGGTGAAATTAAGATACCTGTGAAGAAGCAGGTTACCCGCGACAGGACGGAAAGACCCCATGGAGCTTTACTGTAGCTTGATATTGGGTGTTGACACAGCTTGTACAGGATAGGTAGGAGCCGATGAAGTCGGAACGCTAGTTTCGACAGAGGCGTTGGTGGGATACTACCCTCGCTGTGTGAACACTCTAACCCGCGCCACTTAGCGTGGCGGGAGACAGTGTCAGGTGGGCAGTTTGACTGGGGCGGTCGCCTCCCAAACAGTAACGGAGGCGCCCAAAGGTTCCCTCAGAATGGTTGGAAATCATTCATAGAGTGTAAAGGCAGAAGGGAGCTTGACTGCGAGACAGACAGGTCGAGCAGGGACGAAAGTCGGGCTTAGTGATCCGGTGGTACCGTATGGAAGGGCCATCGCTCAACGGATAAAAGCTACCCTGGGGATAACAGGCTTATCTCCCCCAAGAGTCCACATCGACGGGGAGGTTTGGCACCTCGATGTCGGCTCATCGCATCCTGGGGCTGTAGTCGGTCCCAAGGGTTGGGCTGTTCGCCCATTAAAGCGGTACGCGAGCTGGGTTCAGAACGTCGTGAGACAGTTCGGTCCCTATCCGTCGCGGGCGTAGGAAATTTGAGAGGAGCTGTCCTTAGTACGAGAGGACCGGGATGGACATACCGCTGGTGTACCAGTTGTGCCGCCAGGCGCATCGCTGGGTAGCTATGTATGGATGAGATAAACGCTGAAAGCATCTAAGTGTGAAACTCGCCTCAAGATGAGATTTCCCATTCCTATATGGAAGTAAGACCCCTCAGAGATGATGAGGTAGATAGGTTGGAAGTGGAAGTGCAGTGATGTACGGAGCGGACCAATACTAATCGGTCGAGGACTTAACCAAAAAATGGTGGTAAGTACCGGTACAGAAAATTAATATTAGCTAGTTTTGAGAGAACAAAGTTCTCTAAGTAACATAGTGTGGTGGCGATAGCCTGAAGGATACACCTGTTCCCATGCCGAACACAGAAGTTAAGCTTCAGCACGCCGAGAGTAGTTGGGGGATCGCCCCCTGCAAGGGTAGGGCGTTGCCACGCAAATTAAAACCGTCGATAGTTAATTCTATCGGCGGTTTTTTGTTGATTATTTTTGCACTGATTCAAATTACTAACAAATGATTTTGATGATACAAGACTGTCATTTGAAATGGATTTGCATTAAATCATATTATTTGTAATCAATTTATGTGGTGATGATCTTAAAATTAACTTTTTATCTTTTCATTTTGTTAAATGTTTATTGAGGAATGAATAAAATGATTGCTAATTTGATTGATAATCATTTAAAATGACCTTATTGATTACTAAGAATATATAAATTGATAGTGTTTGGACAGCTTAGATTCGGATTGCTAATCCAAATAAATGTTTTTTGAAATTAATTTTTAAAAATCCTTGACCGATTTAATTATTCTTGATAAGATATTACCTGTTGCTGATTGAGAGCGAACGACATATACCAATTTGAAAATAAATTAGTTGTTGACTTTATTTTCTGAATGTTATATACTTATCTTCGTTGCTTAATCGTAACACACAACTGAATTTTAAGTTATCACATCGGAATTTATTTCTGAATAGAGCTTCTAATTCACGATGTAGACCTTTGAAAACTGAACAAAATTTTCGACAAACAAATGTGTAGGGTTCTTTGATCGTTAGATCAAAGACAAACAATTTGCGAAGTCAATTCGCTAGTAACAAAAAATAATCATGAGCTTACAAGCTTATCATTTTAAAATGAGAGTTTGATCCTGGCTCAGGACGAACGCTGGCGGCGTGCCTAATACATGCAAGTCGAACGCGTCTACGTTAATGAAATCAAGGTGCTTGCACGGCGATGGATTTAACATTAGACGAGTGGCGAACTGGTGAGTAACACGTGGGTAACCTGCCCTCAAGCAGGGGATAACACTTGGAAACAGGTGCTAATACCGTATAACAACAAAAACCGCATGGTTTTTGTTTGAAAGATGGTTTCGGCTATCACTTGAGGATGGACCCGCGGCGTATTAGCTAGTTGGTGAGGTAATGGCTCACCAAGGCAATGATACGTAGCCGACCTGAGAGGGTAATCGGCCACATTGGGACTGAGACACGGCCCAAACTCCTACGGGAGGCAGCAGTAGGGAATCTTCCACAATGGACGAAAGTCTGATGGAGCAACGCCGCGTGAGTGAAGAAGGGTTTCGGCTCGTAAAACTCTGTTGTTAAAGAAGAACAGGTGTAAGAGTAACTGTTTACACCGTGACGGTATTTAACCAGAAAGCCACGGCTAACTACGTGCCAGCAGCCGCGGTAATACGTAGGTGGCAAGCGTTGTCCGGATTTATTGGGCGTAAAGCGAGCGCAGGCGGTCTTTTAAGTCTGATGTGAAAGCCTTCGGCTTAACCGGAGAAGTGCATCGGAAACTGGGAGACTTGAGTGCAGAAGAGGACAGTGGAACTCCATGTGTAGCGGTGAAATGCGTAGATATATGGAAGAACACCAGTGGCGAAGGCGGCTGTCTGGTCTGTAACTGACGCTGAGGCTCGAAAGCATGGGTAGCGAACAGGATTAGATACCCTGGTAGTCCATGCCGTAAACGATGAGTGCTAAGTGTTGGAGGGTTTCCGCCCTTCAGTGCTGCAGCTAACGCATTAAGCACTCCGCCTGGGGAGTACGACCGCAAGGTTGAAACTCAAAGGAATTGACGGGGGCCCGCACAAGCGGTGGAGCATGTGGTTTAATTCGATGCTACGCGAAGAACCTTACCAGGTCTTGACATCTTCTGCTAACCCAAGAGATTGGGCGTTCCCTTCGGGGACGGAATGACAGGTGGTGCATGGTTGTCGTCAGCTCGTGTCGTGAGATGTTGGGTTAAGTCCCGCAACGAGCGCAACCCTTATTGTTAGTTGCCAGCATTTAGTTGGGCACTCTAGCAAGACTGCCGGTGACAAACCGGAGGAAGGTGGGGACGACGTCAAATCATCATGCCCCTTATGACCTGGGCTACACACGTGCTACAATGGACGGTACAACGAGTCGCGAAACCGCGAGGTCAAGCTAATCTCTTAAAGCCGTTCTCAGTTCGGATTGCAGGCTGCAACTCGCCTGCATGAAGTTGGAATCGCTAGTAATCGTGGATCAGCATGCCACGGTGAATACGTTCCCGGGCCTTGTACACACCGCCCGTCACACCATGAGAGTTTGTAACACCCAAAGTCGGTGAGGTAACCTTTTGGAGCCAGCCGCCTAAGGTGGGACAGATGATTAGGGTGAAGTCGTAACAAGGTAGCCGTAGGAGAACCTGCGGCTGGATCACCTCCTTTCTAAGGAATAATACGGAAACCTACACATCGTCGAAAGTTTTGTTTAGTTTTGAGAGGTCTACTCTCAAATTTTGTTCTTTGAAAACTAGATAATATTAATTTTCTGTAGTGAATTATATTTAGAATATAATTTCAACCGAGAACACCGCGTATTGAGTCAATAAAATTAACGAATAAGTTTAATCGCATAAACTCAATTAATCAGTATCACGAAGTGATACTAGGTTAAGTTATTAAGGGCGCATGGTGAATGCCTTGGCACTAGGAGCCGATGAAGGACGGGACTAACACCGATATGCTTCGGGGAGCTGTACGTAAGCTTTGATCCGGAGATTTCCGAATGGGGAAACCCAGCAGTTTTAATCGACTGTTACTGGTCAGTGAATACATAGCTGATCAGAGGTAGACGTGGGGAACTGAAACATCTAATTACCCACAGGAAGAGAAAGAAAAATCGATTCCCTAAGTAGCGGCGAGCGAACGGGGAACAGCCCAAACCAAAGAGCTTGCTCTTTGGGGTTGTAGGACTGAACATTTGAGTTACCAAAGTTGTTGATAATCGAACAATCTGGGAAGATTGGCGAAACAGGGTGATAGCCCCGTAGATGAAATCAATGACCCTCAGTTCAGGATCCTGAGTACGGCGACACACGTGAAACGTCGTCGGAATCCGGGAGGACCATCTCCCAAGGCTAAATACTCCCTAGTGACCGATAGTGAACCAGTACCGTGAGGGAAAGGTGAAAAGCACCCCGGAAGGGGAGTGAAATAGTTCCTGAAACCATGTGCCTACAAGCAGTTAGAGCCCGTTAATGGGTGATAGCGTGCCTTTTGTAGAATGAACCGGCGAGTTACGGTAACATGCAAGGTTAAGGTGAAAAGCCGGAGCCGCAGCGAAAGCGAGTCTGAAATGGGCGTTTAAGTATGTTGCTGTAGACCCGAAACCAGGTGATCTACCCATGTCCAGGCTGAAGGTGAGGTAAAACTTACTGGAGGGCCGAACCCGTGTACGTTGAAAAGTGCTGGGATGAGGTGTGGGTAGCGGTGAAATTCCAAACGAACTTGGAGATAGCTGGTTCTCTCCGAAATAGCTTTAGGGCTAGCCTCGGACTTAGAATCATGGAGGTAGAGCACTGTTTGGACGAGGGGCCCGTCATGGGTTACTGAGTTCAGATAAACTCCGAATACCATTGATTTATATCCGGGAGTCAGACGGTGAGTGATAAGATCCATCGTCGAAAGGGGAACAGCCCAGACCACCAGTTAAGGTCCCTAAATGTATGCTAAGTGGAAAAGGATGTGGAGTTGCATAGACAACTAGGATGTTGGCTTAGAAGCAGCCACTCATTTAAAGAGTGCGTAATAGCTCACTAGTCGAGTGATTCCGCGCCGAAAATTTACCGGGGCTAAGCATACTACCGAGACTGTGGACATGACCATTCGGTCATGTGATAGGAGAGCGTTCTAAGGGCAATGAAGTCAGACCGTAAGGACTGGTGGAGCGCTTAGAAGTGAGAATGCCGGTATGAGTAGCGAAAGATCAGTGAGAATCTGATCCACCGAATGACTAAGGTTTCCTGGGGAAGGCTCGTCCTCCCAGGGTTAGTCGGGACCTAAGCCGAGGCCGAGAGGCGTAGGCGATGGATAACAGGTTGAGATTCCTGTACTAGTTGATTATGTTTGAGCGATGGAGGGACGCAGGAGGCTAAGTTGTGCGCACGATTGGAAATGTGCGTTCAAGCTATGAGTCAGTTGAGGAGTCAAATGCTTCTCAGCAGGTTGACAAGTAGTGATGAGGACCGAAATTTAAGTAGGGAAGCAACTGACGTCACACTGCCGAGAAAAGCTTCTAGTGAGTAATCAACTACCCGTACCGCAAACCGACACAGGTAGTCGAGGAGAGAATCCTAAGGTGAGCGAGTGAACTCTCGTTAAGGAACTCGGCAAAATGACCCCGTAACTTCGGGAGAAGGGGTGCTGACCGCAAGGTCAGCCGCAGTGAAAAGGCCCAGGCGACTGTTTATCAAAAACACAGGTTTCTGCAAAATCGTAAGATGACGTATAGGGGCTGACGCCTGCCCGGTGCTGGAAGGTTAAGTGGATGAGTTAGCTTCGGCGAAGCCCAGAAATGAAGCCCCAGTAAACGGCGGCCGTAACTATAACGGTCCTAAGGTAGCGAAATTCCTTGTCGGGTAAGTTCCGACCCGCACGAAAGGCGTAACGATCTGGGCACTGTCTCAACGAGAGACTCGGTGAAATTAAGATACCTGTGAAGAAGCAGGTTACCCGCGACAGGACGGAAAGACCCCATGGAGCTTTACTGTAGCTTGATATTGGGTGTTGACACAGCTTGTACAGGATAGGTAGGAGCCGATGAAGTCGGAACGCTAGTTTCGACAGAGGCGTTGGTGGGATACTACCCTCGCTGTGTGAACACTCTAACCCGCGCCACTTAGCGTGGCGGGAGACAGTGTCAGGTGGGCAGTTTGACTGGGGCGGTCGCCTCCCAAACAGTAACGGAGGCGCCCAAAGGTTCCCTCAGAATGGTTGGAAATCATTCATAGAGTGTAAAGGCAGAAGGGAGCTTGACTGCGAGACAGACAGGTCGAGCAGGGACGAAAGTCGGGCTTAGTGATCCGGTGGTACCGTATGGAAGGGCCATCGCTCAACGGATAAAAGCTACCCTGGGGATAACAGGCTTATCTCCCCCAAGAGTCCACATCGACGGGGAGGTTTGGCACCTCGATGTCGGCTCATCGCATCCTGGGGCTGTAGTCGGTCCCAAGGGTTGGGCTGTTCGCCCATTAAAGCGGTACGCGAGCTGGGTTCAGAACGTCGTGAGACAGTTCGGTCCCTATCCGTCGCGGGCGTAGGAAATTTGAGAGGAGCTGTCCTTAGTACGAGAGGACCGGGATGGACATACCGCTGGTGTACCAGTTGTGCCGCCAGGCGCATCGCTGGGTAGCTATGTATGGATGAGATAAACGCTGAAAGCATCTAAGTGTGAAACTCGCCTCAAGATGAGATTTCCCATTCCTATATGGAAGTAAGACCCCTCAGAGATGATGAGGTAGATAGGTTGGAAGTGGAAGTGCAGTGATGTACGGAGCGGACCAATACTAATCGGTCGAGGACTTAACCAAAAAATGGTGGTAAGTACCGGTACAGAAAATTAATATTAGCTAGTTTTGAGAGAACAAAGTTCTCTAAGTAACATAGTGTGGTGGCGATAGCCTGAAGGATACACCTGTTCCCATGCCGAACACAGAAGTTAAGCTTCAGCACGCCGAGAGTAGTTGGGGGATCGCCCCCTGCAAGGGTAGGACGTTGCCACGCAAATTGGAGGAGCCTCCGATAGTTGATTTTACTATCGGAGGCTCTTGTTATATATTGATATATATAGAATTTTTTACTAGGTGGGGGAAAGATGAAAAAGTATAAAAGTTATCGACCATCATTAGGGTGGCAAATAATGATTGGTCTGATTTTAGGAATTGTCTTAGGTGTTGTCTTTTATGGTAACAAAGTTGCAATTACAACCATGCAAAATATTGGGACAATGTTTATTAGCCTGATTCAAATGATAGTATTGCCAATTGTTGTAACTTGTTTAACTGTTGGAATAGCAAGCATTGGGGATATTAAGAAACTTGGCCGTGTTGGGTTAAAGACTTTAATCTATTTTGAATTAATGACCACAATAGCAATTGCATTAGGGATGATAGTTGCTAACATATTACATCCTGGAACAATGATTGATATTCATTCATTACATAGTTCTGATATTAGCCAGTATATGGCTACCGCTAAGTCTGCAAAGCATACAGGCATCTGGCAGACATTAATGGGAATTATCCCAACCAATATTTTTAGTTCCTTAGCTAGTGGTGATATGATGCCTGTAATATTCTTCTCAGTTTTCTTTGGTTTGGGTATTGCTGCTATTGGTGAGAAAGGTAAGATACTTATCGATGTTTTACAAGCTGCCTCCGAAGTGATGTTTAAAGTTACAAATTGGGTAATGCATTTTGCACCAATTGGTGTTTGTGCATTAATCGGTGTTGCTTTAGCTGAGATGGGAATATCTGCCTTGGTTCCACTAGGGTATTTTGTATTGATTACATACGCAACAATGATTTTCTTTGTAATCGTAGTTATGGGAATAGTCGCAAAAATATTTGGTTTCAGTATCTTTAACCTATTAACAGTGATTAAAGACGAAATAGTTTTGGCGTTCTCAACCGCTAGTTCAGAAGCAGTTTTACCAAAAATGATCGAAAAAATGGATAACTTCGGAACTAATCAAGGAATCGTATCCTTTGTTATTCCAACGGGGTATACATTTAACTTGGATGGTTCAGCAATCTATCAATCCATTGCTGCTTTATTCCTTGCTCAGGCATACCACATTCATCTTTCTCTTGGGCAACAAATCACTTTATTGGTTGTTTTGATGGTGACTTCAAAAGGTATGGCTGGGGTTCCAGGGGCTTCCTTTGTGGTTCTACTAGCTACTATCTCAACAATAGGGGTTCCTGTAACAGGGTTAACATTTATCGCAGGAATCGATCGAATAGTCGACATGGGACGAACGGCTGTTAATGTTGTGGGTAACTCATTAGCAACCATGGTTATTGGCAAGTCTGAAAATGAATTTGATCAAAAACGTTCTGATGAATATTTAGCTACATTTAAACAAAAATAATTACAAAAAAACACCAACGATAATTAACGTTGGTGTTTTTATAATTTTATTTAGATAAATGGCAGTCTATTTACAACAATTAGGCTTCCACATAATTGCTGGAGGTAGGTCCCTCAAGATTACCGGAATTATCTTGTAATAAACATTGGCAATATATACGATTAATTAATTTCTCCCCAACTAGTTTCCTAGAAGGTGAAGCGTTTTTCGAAAGAATCGACTGATATCGTTGCGTCAACAACGTTGATAATCAAGACCACCGAGAAATTGACATAATCGAAATTCCCTAAAATTGTAGTTAACATGCTTAGTAACCGAATACGAGAGTTTTTCTGTGAAATACTTGGCGTAAAACCAAAAAGCAGAAAATAATAAACTTTAGTCAGTTAACTACAATTATTCATTTTGCGTGGGAAAATCGATTATCACAATTTCTACTAGTTTAACTAGTGAGTCATGACGACCAATTTTCCCATAGTAGACTGGTGTTTAGATGACGCTCCAGGATCAATAATTTCAGTTGTCATGAATCTCACCTCCAAATTAATTAGTCGTTGTCTTGATTGATAATAAAAACGTCCAGCTATTTTGATTAGCTGGACGTTAAAAGAACATTGTCAGCCAATCGTTGAGTTTTAGCACTATACAGCGTAGTTAAAAAATTAACAGCTACGTTAGTTCAAGCCTTATTTTGACTTGAACAGCTGACTCATTGGCGTCTTTCGACGTTTCTGAGCAGTAGCATTTTCTGTATAGGAGCCTCACCTAACAGCCGTATTCAATTATCAATCTACTATTATAGTATCATGCGCACTTGCCAGTAGCAAGCAAAAGAATTACATATCCATACCAGGCATATCTAGGTCTTCTCTGCTAACACCGCGTTCCTTAGCAAAAGCATTCATTAATGTGTCCATGTCCATAAGTTTATAAGTCTTTGGATGGTCCGGATCAAAAATCTCAAACTGGGCCATCATACCACCATCTTCATGTTCAATGATATGGCAGTGGTTCATAAATACTCCAGTATGGTTAAACCAAACTTTGATTTTGACTTCTTCGCCTGGGTTAACACTAACAGTATCTTTTAGACCCATTTCGTTAGGATATGGGGCATGGCCATTTCTAGAAATAATTTTAAATTGAGTGCCATGCATATGATATGGATGCAACATGCCGCCGTCCATGTCATTTGTATTGGTAATGTCCCAGACTTCGACATTTCCTAGTTGTTGACGGTCATCAATTCTTTGCATATCAAATTTACGACCATTAAGGGCAACTTCTTCGTCCATTCCAGACATCACAACTTTATGAGTTTGTGAATTAGGAGTCACTTCTGGGTCAGGAACATCAACTAAGTGATCAGGGAGGTTCAATGGGTTAGAAGCGAACTCGTGAATCTTGAAAGTTAGTATAGCAATATCATCGCTGTACAAGGTTACTTCGTCACCAGGCTTGTAATTGCCAAAATCAACAATAATTTCGGCTCTCTCTGCACATGTTAGCATCAAATGAGTAAACGTAACCGGTTCAGGTAAAACGCCACCATCGGACGCAATTTGGGTAAATTCTAGGTCGTCGCTAAAGTGAAGTCTCCATTCACGACGGTTGGCGCCATCAAGTAATCGAAGACGAACTTGTTGAGTGGTGACGTCAAAGTATGGATTAATAGTTCCATTGATTACGGGAGTTGGTCCTTGGACACCATCAGGATCATAGTCAGCCATGTAATCAAACTGGTTGTCATCGTGGAACTTACGATCTTGTAAGATTACTGGAATATCATCAACACCGTAGTTTCTTGGAAATGGTAAAGCGGCTTCAACATCATCTTGAACAACCACACCAGTTGCCAAACCTTTCCATACGTGTTGGGCTGTAGAAGGACACGGATGAGCATGTAACCATAGTGTTGCTGCTGGTTGATCACAATCAAATTCTATTTCGCTACTTTCGCCGGGATATACAGGAGCGTGACAGCCTCCGTCGATAATTGGTCCAGGAACATTTAAACCGTGCCAATGGAAAGTGGTTAATTCGGGTAATTCATTTTTTAAGGTTACATGAATATGTTTACCCTTTTTGAAAATAATAGTTTGACCTAAGTAGTTTGCGTTATAACCCCAGGTTTTAGTTTTGGCACCGGGTAAGAATTGGGTCTCACCAGCCTGAGCGATAACAGTGTAATACATATCTGTGTCAGTTTCTTTATCGGGGCTTAATACACTAGGAATGTTTAGTGGTTGCTCGTCAACTTCTGGGCGTACTAATGGAACATAGCCACCATCATGTGTATTGAAAGCAGGTTCATCAAAAAAATAGTCAGTATAAACTTTATGAGCGTTCATCAATCTTCCTCCTATTCTTATGTATCTGCTTTTATCATACTACTAAAAAGTTTGCTAATAAAATTAAACTAGCCTACTATTAAAAATAGGAGGTGGCACTGTGGAAAAGAAAGTAAAGTTCGATTCATTAAGTGAAGATGCAATTAGACAATCTATGGTTAGTTTTATCGATTTTTATTTGGATCGCTATTTATCAAACAATCTTGAAATTCTCGCAGATTATAAAGTCGATTATTATTTGAACGACATTAATCATTTTATTTTTCAAAATCAGTCGCTCACCCCGAATCAGCTCCGAGAAGAACTGTTCCGTCGGTGTTATAGCGAGATCAGGAATGTAATTACTGTGATTGATCCAGAGTATTTTAGTAACGGTAATCTAGTTAGTGGTTCTTGGGAAGGTTGGTACGAACAAAAATTCGCTAAGATTCCTGTGAGAGACTAGATTTTTGATTATACAATTAAATATATATTTGCTATGATTTGGTTATTAACTGATAGGGGGAATTGTCATGGCTGATAAGTTACGTTACAAAACTAAAGTTGATTTAAACCATATGTTGGTTAATCATTCATTAATGACTTTAAAGGTACCGACAATTCAAGCTAGGCAGCAAGCCCAAAGGATGATTTCAGATAATGTTGATCAAGGAATTACGCCTTACTACTTGAAAAAAGAAACTTTAAGTCGGTTAAGCGGAACTCATTATGAATGAAAAAAAGCGTTGAGAATTTATTCTCAACGCTTTTTTATTTAATAAATTAAGTTTATTGTTCTTCGTACCATGGGTAATGGAAGCTACCTTCACGGTCAGTTCTTTCGTAAGTGTGAGCACCGAAGTAGTCACGTTGTGCTTGCAATAAGTTTGCAGGAACAACTTCTGAACGATAAGAATCGTAGTATGAAACAGCAGCTGCAAGTGATGGTACTGGAATACCAGCTTTTGTTGACAATGCAACAACGTCACGAGCAGATTCTTGATATTTCTTACAAATTTCAGTGAAGTAAGGGTCAAGAAGAAGGTTTTGTAGGTCTTCGTTCTTGTCGTATGCGTCAGTGATGTTTTGTAAGAAACGAGCACGGATGATACATCCGGCACGCCAGATCTTAGCCATTTCACCAAGCTTAAGGTCCCACTTGTATTGGTCTGAAGCAGTCTTTAATTGAGCAAAGCCTTGAGCATAACTCATAACTTTACCGAAGTATAATGCTTCACGAACCTTTTCAACGATTTCCTTCTTGTCGAATTCAACGTCAGCCTTAGGTGCAGGAAGTACTTTAGAAGCAGCAACACGTTCATCTTTGATCATTGAGATGAAACGAGCGTAAACTGATTCAGTGATAAGTGATTGGTCAACACCGACTTCAAGAGCATCTTGTGAACTCCACTTACCAGTACCTTTGTTAGCACCACGATCAAGAATCATATCAACGATTGGCTTAGATTTGTCTTCGCCAAGATCATCTTTACGAGTAAGAATGTCAGCAGTGATTTCTATTAGGTAACTTTCAAGTTCGCCTTCGTTCCATTCTTTGAAGATGTCAGCAAGTTCATCAACTGAATAACCTGCAACGTTTCTCAAAATGTTGTAACTTTCATCGATTAACTCTTCATCACCATATTCAATACCATTATGAACCATCTTTACATAATGGCCAGCACCGTTAGGTCCAATGTAAGTTACACATGGTTCACCATCAGCAGGGGCTTTAGCAGCGATTTTAGTTAGGATTGGTTCAACTAAATCATAAGCTTCTTTTTGTCCACCAGGCATAAGTGAAGGTCCTTGTAAGGCACCAAGTTCACCACCAGATACACCCATTCCGATAAAGTTAATACCAGATTCATCTAATTTAGCATTTCTTGCCATAGTATCGTGGAAGTTTGTGTTACCACCATCGATTAAAACGTCACCTTTATCAAGTAAAGGAATAAGTTCATCGATAACAGCGTCAGTTGGCTTACCAGCCTTAACCATCATAACGATACGACGAGGAGTTTCAAGAGACTTAACGAAATCTTCGATTGAGTAACTTGGAACTAAATTTTTATCACTGTGGTCTTCCATAACGTTCTTAGTCTTTGATTCTGAACGGTTATAAATTCCAACAGTAAAGCCGCGGCTTTCAATGTTAAGGGCAAGGTTCTTACCCATAACGGCCATACCTACAACACCAATGTTTGCTTTTTGATCAGCCATTGTAATACCATCCTTTACGTATAAATAATTGTAAGGTTCTACAGAAATAGTGTAACACTGCACAAGCCTAATGTGAATGGAAAATATTTTCAAAATTCAATAAAAGCAGCGACATGAAAAAATCTCCTTTAATGAAGATTACATGATCGGATAGATATACATCTATTGGATCAGTAGCCAGTCATTATCGGAGACTTTTTATTATTGATTTAATTTGTAAACCCATTCTCTGTGATCACGAGCAAGTAGCTCATCAGCAGCTATAGGGCCCATTGATCCAGGAATGTAATTAGGGAACATAGGTTGTTGAATATCCCAAACTCGACGAACCTGGTCAACAAATTTCCAAGCACTAGCAACTTCTGGCCAGCTTGCAAAGTTTGTACCATCGCCCTTAAGAACATCGTGAATTAATCGTTCGTAAGGTTGAGGAGTTGCTTGAGTTCTTTGTGAATTTTCAAAGAAGTCAAGGTTGACTGGTTCAGTATGGAAGCCTTGTTCACTGTTTTTAGCATTCACGACCAATGAGAATCCTTGTTCTGGTTCGATGTGAATTGTCAAAACGTTTGGACTGAGAAGGGTATTTCCATCTTGTGGGAATGAGAAGATGTCAACAAGTGGCTTCTTGAATACAACATCAACTCGAGTGAACTTATCAGCCAGTTTTTTACCAGTTCTGATGTAGAATGGCACACCTGACCAACGGTAGTTATCAAATAATAACTTTCCAGCTACATAAGTTTCATTGTTAGAATCTGCTGGAACACCATCTTCTTTACGGTATTCTTTGCTTGAACCATCAACTGCAGCCCCATATTGTCCACGAACAAAGTTGGTTGATGCTTCAGCAACGTTGTAAACACGTAAACTACGAAGGGCCTTAACTTTTTCAGCACGGATATCAGTATCCTTGAAGGCAACCGGTTGCTCCATTGCGAGTAAACTAACGATTTGCATAATATGGTTTTGGACCATGTCACGGAGAGCACCAGAGTTGTCGTAATAACCGGCACGCTCTTCAACACCCAGGTTCTCAGCAAGTGTTACTTGAATGTTATCGATGTAACGGTTGTTCCAAAGGGCTTCGAAAATAGTGTTACCAAAGCGGATAGCTTCGATATTTTGAATCATTTCTTTTCCTAAGTAATGGTCAATTCGATAAATTTGATCTTCTTCGAATGATGCGCTAAGAGCATTGTTAAGTTCTTCAGCGGATTCATAGTCGCGACCAAATGGTTTTTCGATTACTAAGCGGTTGAAGCCATTACCAGTTGTGAGAAGTCCTTGACTCTTAAGGTTTTTAGCAACGATACCGAAGAAATTAGGAGCCATTGATACATAAAAGATACGGTTGCCACCAAGCTTGAATTTTTTATCAAGTTCGTCAGCTTTGTCTTTTAATGCAGAATAGTGATCTAAATCAGTAACATCGTGAGTGACAAAGAAGAAATGTTGAATGAATGAATCAATCAACTTCTTGTCATTGCTTTCTTCTGATACGGATTTTTTAACAGTTTCTCTGAATTTATCATCGTCAAACCTGTAACGAGATGTACCCAAAACAGCGAAATGATCTTTAATGTTACCTTTTTTATAAAGATTGAAAATAGCCGGGTACAGTTTTCTTGTTGCTAAATCCCCAGTTGCTCCAAAGAGCATGATCAGTGAACTTCTTTCAGTTGGCAAAATACTCCACTCCTATCAATAATTAACTAAGTAATTGGTATAAATGTCTATACCAGTTCGGTAATATTATATAACACATAATTCAGTAAAAAAAGGGTTCGTTAAAATTAGTTGTTTGCTGTTGGTATAAATGATTGAATCGCTTACATGAATTGCTTGATCTGCCGGCTTTTTTAAGAAAAGGATAAGCTAAAATAAAAGTACAGCTATTATCTGAAAATGCCTATATAATGAATCATGCAATTTTAAAAGAGGAGTAATTTTATGAAAAAATCAAAAGTATTAGTTTTCGCAGTAGCACTATTTGCATTGTTGTTTGGTGCTAAAGCAGTTTCAGCTAATTCACTTACTTTAAATGTCGACAATGTTTATACTAGTTCAACTAGTATCACTGGTGATGCCACCAAAGGTGTTTCAGTAATTGTTCGAGATGCTAACAAAAATGTTCTGGCTCAATCAGCTGCTGATTCTGTAAATGGTAAATTCCAAGTTAATTTATCAACTCGATTAAAAGCAAATCAAAAAGTTTATGTTTATGCTAGACAAAATGGTAATTCATACTTTTATAGAGTGATCACTGTTAAACCAGTTAATAGTAAAGTAAATGTTGCTAACACTGCGGCAACTGCCACCAAAAAGAATTCTACCAAGTCAGGTAGTAAAACTGCTGCAGCTACCAAGGGCCTTACTATCAACACACCAACAGGTACTTGGAAGTCAGGCAATAATTCTGGTTACACAGTTGTTACTAAGTTCAGTCAGGCGACAGGTTTGAATCAAGCACTATACTACAATGGTAAATTCGTTAAGAAATTAATTAACTATGCCAAGTATGATGTTGATGCTAACGGTTCTTTCTGGAAAATCACTTACACTCAACGTGGACAGAAGAAATCTCAAGCAATGTATCTTAGATTCACAAGCAATAATACTTTTTGGATCGTAAATAGTGCTAATAAAGCAACTAAAGTTAAGTTTGGTAATGCACCAGTTCATTACTACAAATTTGCACTTCAAAAATAATATTGACTGATTAAACACCCGAGAAGACTCATGAGTCTTCTCGGGTGTTTTTTGTTAACGATAATTTGCTTGTTTTAACTGCTAGATATGCGAAAATGAAAGGTGTGATTAATTCGTTAAGAAGGAGGTTTCAGTTGTGATAAAGAAGAGGTCAGAGGTTCACTTAATTTCAGTAATTGCTTGCTCATTACTGTTGAATGCTGGTGCAGCATTCATGTGGCCCTTAGTTACAATCTATATGCATAACTATTTGCACAAATCATTAACTCTAGCTGGGATGTCATTATTGTTGATGTCGTGTTTTATGATGCTTGGTAATTATCTCGGAGGAAAATTATTTGATAAGTGGTCTCCATATGCAGCGACCATCTTAAGTGTTTCGTTTTCAACGATTGCTATTTTTATTTTGATATTTTTCCATGGATGGCCAATATTCACGATTATGCTATTATTTGTTGGTTTTGGGGATGGAGCTTGTATGACATTGTTCAATGCATACGCGGCGACAATTAAGAGTCAATCTACTAGAACTATTTTTAACGTTCTATATATTGGTACCAACCTTGGTGTGGTAATTGGTACGTTATTGGTTGGATTCTTACTAAAATATGGTGTTTCAACAGTATTCACAGTTGGATTAGTGTTCTATCTTGCTTTGTTAGTTTTGACAATTACTATGTTTAACGTTGACATTGATAAGCGTGAAGACAACGAAAGCATCACCAACGATGGTGTAACCAAGGTGAATACTAGGGCAATTATTGCAGCAATCTGTATAGTAGTTTTAACAGTTTACTTATCTTACACTCTTTGGGAAAGTGTAATTTCAGTTCATATGACAGAACTAGGAATTTCATTTGAAAAGTACAGCTTGCTTTGGACGCTAAATGGATTAATGATCGTATTCCTTCAACCATTCGTTAACCGAATTGGTGAACGCTTCAAGTTAAGTACGCAAACTTACTTTGGTATATTTATTTTTGCAATCGCGTTTTTAGGACTTATTTTTGCAAAGAACTATACTGCGTTCGTAATCGTCATGATTGTAACAACTATTGGGGAAATGATTGGGTTCCCAGGTGTTCCTGCGTGGATAGATAATTTGTCAGGTCCATCAGAACGAGGAAAGTATCAAGGGATTTATAATCTATTCATGTCCTTTGGTAGAGCTGTTGGTCCACTAATTGGTGGATTCATTATTGATTTTGCATCATATCAATATTTATTCGGATTCGCTGCTGGCATTATTATTATTTCATTGGCAGCCTTGATGATTGTTAATAGAGTTAAGCAGCAGTCAGTTTAATCAGTTATAAAATTAATGAGCCTCATGAGAATTCAATTCTCATGGGGCTCAATTTTTGTTTATGAATTTTCAACCAAGACCTTGTAAATTCTTTCAACGTCAGCGCCGGTTCCTCGTAACTCGTAGTCAGCCAGAAATGGGGCGTTAAACTTGCTAGCATAACGTTTTGCAGTAAGGCAGTATTGTTCATTGAAATTACGGTTGCCACTGCCGACAACGCCTTCTAGTAGCCTTGCGTTATTGCCATATTCAATATACTCACCTAATGCATTAGTCATCAATTCTGTCACACCATTATCAATACCATTGCCACCATCAAGATAGGTGGGTACAAAAGCAAAGAATGGTTCGTTTTCGTGATCTAGGTCTGTTTGTTCAGTGATTTCTTTTAATTCAATATTGATTGAATCAGCTCCTTGGTTATTCACTGATTCGGCGTATTTGTTTAGGTTCTTTAAAAATGCTCGAGTATTTCCTTCAATAGAAATATATAAAATTCTAATAGTTTTCAATGAATTTCCTCCTGAAAAATTCCTGATGGTACTTCTATATTACAGTTAAATTGAATAGATTCAAATGACGTTATTAATGCGCTTTAGAATGACGAGCCTTATCTCTATGGTTGCGTGATGTAATGACACTAATCACCCATAAAATTATTAAAATAATTGTACTAATGATAGTAATCAACACACCTAAATTATATCCGGGAGTCTGGTAAGTTAACTGAATCTTGTGACGGCCAGCAGGCACATTAGCACCAACAAATCCCTTGTTGACAACAAATGTATTGGAAGCTTTACCATCGATTTTTAAATGCCAACCAGTAGAATAAGGAATTGAACTAACTAATGTTTGTTTTGTTTGAGAATTAGATATTCCTGAAACATGACTCTTGTTGACCTTTAAGTTTGTTAATCCGCTGTTTTTAAGCTGTTGAATTTGACGATCATACTGTTTATCAAAGGGCATTGCGACCAGTTTAACCGAACTAAACTTGATATTTTTTACCTGGTTGAATACTAGTTTGACGTTCTTTCGAGCGTCTTTTGAATAGCCTAAGTTCAATACGATACTGTTGATTTGGCGGTAGTTTGATAAATTGTCACTGTCATATTGAGCAAATCCAGTTTGATAATTCTTCGTAAATGCGTTGAATAGGTAACCCCCAAATTTAGGATTAAGCAAGTTTGATCTATAATCGTTCATTTTTTGTAATTTGGAATAAGATTTGTTATCAAGTAAGTTTTGATTTGTGATCCAATCCATTTGGTCATCCAACGATCCATCAGTTTGTTTAATACCATTAATTACTAGGAATAATTCACTGTTTTTTGTTGCATTCGGATTATTGACCTTCAAGGAATATTGCAGTGGCTTTCCAGTCGCATCAGTAGTCATGTCTTTGAGTCCGTTACGATTGCGATAAGCGTTGTTTTCCAAGATGTTTTTGTTTTGGAGTAGGATATTTTGAACTTTTTGTTCATTTGCGCCTAAGCTGATCTGTTGATGTGGCTGTTTAAGCAATTTGTCAGCATTTGATTTTCCTAAAATATTTAGCCGGTACTTTGCTAATTGGCTAGTTGAATCAAGTAAGTCAGTTGAATCAATGTTGACCTGATATTTAATATTCTTACGAGGTGAGTTGTAATTCAAAGGAGAACGGGATTGTGATGATTTATTTACCACAGCTCCTTGAGTCATCACGCGTTCTTTATCAAGTGGATCGAGCTGATTGAAAGCTGATGGAGAAACTGTCTTTGACTGAGAATATACCAACGGTAAAGCATTTTTATTTTTGTAAACGACAGTACCATATGAGTTTTCAATGCTAGGATCAGCGTTGATTCTTGATTTCGCTTGGAAAATTTTTATTTTACCGTTTTTATCTTTAACAGGAGTGTATCCATATGGAATCATCTGGTTTTTGGTGTTAGCACGAGCGAAAAGATATTTAACTCCCATTAGATCGTTCAGCGCAGTTCGATAATCATTTTGACCAATTGGAGTATTCATCGAAAATTGACTATTTGCTACCGCTCGAGAAAAATCGCCAAGGTAGCCGTTTTGCAGAGTTAAATAGATTGATTCATCATTGATTCCAGTGTTGATAGCAATATTAGTGTTGGTATTAGTGAAATTAGCTAGATTGTCAATTTTTTGATTGTATTGATAACGTGGAGCCTTAGAAGTTCTGAAGAAACCAGGTTGTTGCTTCACGTAATTTTGGGCACCGTTATAGTAGTCATCTGAGAATCTAGTGGAAATTCCTTGGTCCATTTGCTGATTTGCTAAATTAGATGAATTAGGACTGTATACGCCAACGATGTTAGCCATCAAGTTCAAACTGAATATCAGTGTAATTACTACAAAATTGGTCGTGTGTGACCAATGGAAAAACAACATTGCTAGGATGACAGTCATGGTTAACAATAACATTCCGTATTCAATAAAGTCGTGCCTAGCTAAATTTAAAATCATTCCATTATTTAGCCAAACAATAAATATCAGTCCTAAACTACTTCCAAACATCCAGTACAAATCTCTTTTGGTTAAAGAGTTCATATTATCGATCAAAATCATCGTAGCAAAAGCAAACAATAAGTTGGCGAGTAGAATCCAGCGATTAGATGGCGTAGTCATTGCATTAATGATTGCACCGAAAGCTGGAATTAATAAACCAACAATGACAATTAAGAGGTAAATGTTTGCCCAAAGATACTTCTTAAAATGACTAACCATATAGACGATTGCCAAGAAGGAGAAACTGGTTATTCCAATTACTAACCAGAAGTTCATTGCCCGACCATTCACTAAGAAAGTACTAGGAATTTTTAAATAGTATTCAAGCGGGAAAAATGTTAATCCGTTGGCAAATTTTTGATTAATCCGAGTTGATTTTGCAGCTAACATAATTGTTGGTAAGAAAACTAAAGTTGCCATGCCTAATCCAATAATTGCAGATCCTATCAATTTCCCAACTGATTTGAAAAACTTGAATTCAGCAACTTTTCTCATACTTAAGAGACGAATCAAAGTATAAACAATGGCACCGATTGCTAATATCCAGGCAAAATAGAAGTTGCCTATCAAAACTAAAAATACGGCAATTACAAGTGGGACAAAAGATTTATTCTTTAAAACATTATCAATTCCATATGCCAGTAATGGAAAGAAAATTAACGGTAATATGAAGAATGGGTGATGAAGACCAGTGGCAATGGCATAACCATTGAAGGTATAGGCAAGCGCACCAATCAACTTACTGATCTTTTTGAAATTATAGTGATGTGTAAAGAGCAAGAATGATAAACCTGAAACGTACATTCTTAAAAATACTAAAATTCCAAATCCAGTTTCGATTTGACTCTTGGGAAAAAGAACAATTAAGTAGTTAAACAAATCACCAATGACATAGTATTGAAAGTTAGTTAAGGTATCTGAACCTAAACCAATATTCCATGCCCAATTTGTTAGTCCATGAGTGGGATGTGCAATGAATTCTAAAATCATTTGTCTAAATTGAATTAAAATTGGAAAATGTTGAGCAAGCCCATCTAATTGCCAGATCATTGATTTATCACTTAAAGATAAACAACTTATCATTACGCAGACGAAAATCAAGAAGAACAGGGTGTAAAGAATAAAAGTTGGTGTTTTTTTCCATATGGTTTTCACAGTGGATCCCCCTTAAATATGTATAAAAAAAGGGGAGAAAGTAGGAAACAAATTATGATTGTTATCCGACTTTCTACCCCTTTAGGTTTGTTAATAAATCGCTTATAAATTAACTAATTTATTATTCGTTATTATCAGCATCAGCAGGTGCGATAGGCTTTTTGACCGTAACTTCGAACCAGTTGATAAACGAGTTTTCGTAATCGATAATTTTGAAATCAAAATTATGGAACGAAATTGTATCGCCGGCCTTTAAATCAGGATAATTATCGATAAAGTAACCAGCTAATGTCACAGCATCGGAATCAGTGAACTCAGGGAAATCAAGTTGGAAGTAACGCTCAAAATCATGAGTTGTTAGTTTACCATTAGCCTGATAAGTTCCGTTAGGTTGTTTGAAAATATATTCTGTGAATGAAGGATCAATTTCGTCTCGAACGGTTCCAAATAATTCTTCATAGATATCTTTATCGGTGATAATACCTGAAGTTCCGCCATATTCATCGACAACGACAACGATTGGGGTCCGTTTTTTGATCATTTGATTTAAAACCTCAGTAATCGGTGTCATTTCGGGAGTAGTAGAAATGTTCCTTAAAAGCCGGTCAACTTTAATGGTTGAATCTACTTGAGATTGACGAATCAAATCATAGTTATATACATAACCTAAAATTTTATCTTTATCGTTATCTGCGACAACTGGCAGACGACTGAATTTTTCTTGAAGGTACATCTGAATAGCTTCATGCACATCAGCAGTGATATCAATTACTTCAAGTTGAGTTCGGTCAATCATGATGTCCTTGGCAACCTTATCATTTAGGTCAAAAGCACGTTGCATGTATAAATAATCGTTTTGTTCCAACTCGCCGGTCTTAACAGCGTTTTTGGATAAGTTTAAAATTTCTGCTTGAGAAAATTGTTCAGAGTTCTCGTTTGCAACGGGAAGTCCTAACATTTTCACGATTCCATTAGCTGATGAATTTAATAACCAAACAAATGGATAGAAAATAACATGGAACCAATGTAATGGGGTCGTGACGATACTTAGGACCCTAAGAGGCATATCGATACTAATGTTTTTCGGAACAATTTCAGTTATAACAACTTCTAAGTAAGTTAGAATAATAATTCCTAGAACTGCTCCAATTGCGTGAGCAGTAGCGGGGTTGATTGGAGAGTTGTGAACCTCCATGATATCAACCAGCACGGTTACCACAAAAGATTCACCAACCCAACCTAGTATAATTCCGGCTAAACTAACTCCAACTTGAGTAGTTGAAAGATACTCATTTAAGTTAGTGACCATGTGGATTTCTCGATCAATCTTTTTAGTCTTTTTGCCCATCTTCTTGCGTTGCTCTTCCAGCGCACTAAGTCGTGACTGAACTAACGCAAACTCACTGGCAACAAAGAATGCTGCAAAAATAAAAGTGATAATCACGATAATTAAATTAGTTATTATCTGGCCATCGCCCAAAGTAAAATTCCTCATTTCGTAAAAAATAGATAGTATTGCCCATAGTTATTTATGACAATACTTGAATTATACACTTAAAGAAAAAATTTTTTAAGTGATAGTAGTCAATTCTTTTAGTTAAACAATCATTACTAAAAGTGGTACGCTTAAGTTAATCAAATAGTTAGGGGATGTTGATATGGCAGAGGAGACTGCTACGGCAACAAAAATCAACTTTTCCGGCGACCAAGTTACAAAAGCTGCCAAATTATTGGAGACTCAAGGATATGTTACTAAACTTGATTTTCCTGAGATGAAGGACTACGAATGGACAAAACAATTTGAACAAGCCGTTGATAAGACTTTTCAAGATAGTAAAGATGATCCATATCTATACTACGAACGTTTTGACTTCGTTGGCGGAGATATTGATTCAATTATCTTTAACATGGATATTATCAAATCCCGTGAGTTTGCCCTTGAAAAATTGGCAGATGTATTAAACGAAAAAATTGAGTAGAACTCATCATAATAAATAAAACAAGCCAAGCCATGCCTACTAAAGTTAGGCATGGCTTGTTTTGCGAAATAGTATGGATTCTTTTTTTCTATTATGAAAGGTTAAATTATTAGTACTGCTTGCCCATTTCATAAACTAGTTCAGGTTCTCTACCATTGCGTTGATTCTTATTTAAGATGTCGATCATCGACATCTCATCATCACTTAGTTCAAAATCAAGATCAATATTTTCTTTTATTCTGGATGCAGTTTGTGACTTAGGAATCACGGCAACTCCCCGTTGAACTTGCCAGCGTAAAATAACTTGAGCAACTGAGCGTTCGTGGTGAGCCGCCATCTTAGCAATCATCGGATCATTTAAAACTACCCCCCTGCCTAATGGACTCCAAGCTTGAGTTAAGATTGATTCTTTATTATCAAAAGCCACCATTGGACTTTGTGTAAGATATGGATGAGTTTCAATCTGGTTAACTACTGGCATTTCTGATGCTTGGGTCTTTAACAATTGCAAATGCGATTGTGTGAAGTTAGAAACGCCAATTGATTTAGCTTTACCTTGCTTTTTTAGTTCTTCAAAAGCCCGCCATGTATCGAAAAATTTATCAGAGATTGGCCAATGAACAAGTAATAAATCGAAGTAGTCTGTGCCTAATTGTTGAAGCGAATATTCAGCACTATCAATTGTTAAGTCATATCCTTGATTCATTTCGGTGATTTTATCGGTAATAAAAATTTTGCTTCTATTGACACCTAATTTGCGAATTGATTCGCCTAGGATAGCTTCATTTTGATAGAGTTGAGCGGTATCGAATAATCGATAACCTGACTCGTATGCTGTCGTGATGGCTTTATCCATCTTATCAGGAGTGTCAATCAAGTATGTCCCAAAACCAACAAGGGGCATATCATTTCCATCGGATAAAGTCTGTGTTTTTGTTGAAATATCACTCATAAAGTTACTCCTCCTTAGTTAACGCTTTCAATTTAACATACATCATTGATGATTCCCAGTGCACTAGTGATTAAAAGAATTGTTAAAAGTTTAATAATAGATGGCTAAAAATAGGTTTTTTATGATATTTTTTGTACAATATTTGTTAAAGAGAGGTGTTAAACCGATGGACAATATTAAATTAACGGATATAAATCCTGAACAAGGTTTAACCAGTGGCCAAGTTCAACAACAGATTGAATCTGGCAATAAAAACACAGCAGAAAAATCTTTGACGAAAAGCGTTAAAGAAATTCTGGCTACGAATATTTTTACTTTATTTAACTTAATCAACATCATATTAGGTGCCTTAGTATTTTATACGGGTAGCTATAAAAATTTATTGTTTTTGGGAATTGCTATCATCAATACGATTATAGGAATCATTCAAGAGATTCGTTCAAAACGCCAAGTAGACAAAATGGTTTTATTGGCTGAAGGCCGAAATGTTGTGATTCGAGATGGCAAAGAAAACGAGTTATTGCCTGAAGACATCGTCTTGGGTGATATCGTGGAATTGTCTAGAGGTGATCAAGTACCCGTTGATGGTAAGGTTGTATTAAGTAAATCCATGCAAGTTGATGAGTCACAGATTACCGGTGAAGCTAAGACGATTACTAAGCAGCCGGAAGATGAGATCACGTCAGGAAGCTACTTAGTTGGTGGTTCTGGGAGGATGTTGGTCACAAAAGTCGGTAACGACACCTTCGTTAACCATCTATCTGATGAGGCTCGCCAAGGAAAAGATGCACCAAGTATTCTCTTAAACACGATTAATCGAATTATCAAGGCGCTTTCAATTGTGATCGTACCCTTAGGTGTAATTTTATTTGTAGTTAAGTTGTATCAAGGATTGGGAATTGACCGTTCTATTTTGGGGACTGTGGCAGCCATGATCGGGATGATTCCTGAGGGATTAGTATTACTAACATCAATGACGCTTGCCGTGTCTGCGATGACATTAGCAAGAAAGCGGACGTTGGTTCGTGATTTACCAGCAATTGAGACTCTTGCTAGAGTTGATACTATTTGCCTTGATAAAACCGGAACGATTACAAGTGGAGAGCTAAAATTTGAGCAGATAATTCCCTTAGATGAAAAAACTACTATGGAACAACTGCAAAAAATGGCAGCTACTATCACTTATGGAACTGGTGATAATAATGAAACGGCAATGGCGATAAAAAATCAGTTTGCTGATCCAAAGGTACCAGTCACTAGCGTTGAAGCATTTTCATCGGAAAGAAAATGGAGCGGTGTTGAGGTTGCTGGGGAAGGTGCTTATATTTTGGGAGCACCACAGTTTATCGAAAAGAACATTAGCCAAGAAATACAATCACAAATTAACAATTACGCTCAAGATGGCAAGCGAGTATTGGCAATTGCGAAAGCAGAAAAATTGACCACTGATAAACCGTTAGATAATCCTCAAGTTTTGGGATTATTATTAATCAGCGACGTTATTCGTCCCAATGCTAACAATACTTTTGCATATTTTTCTAGTCAAGATGTGGATATAAAAGTTATTTCTGGTGATGATCCAATCACCGTTTCTTCGATCGCCAAGAATGCTGGTATCAAAAAATCTGATAAATTTATCGATATGTCTCAAGTTACCGAAGCAGATAATTTCGGTAAGCTAGTTACTGAAAACACAGTCTTTGGACGAGTAACTCCAGATCAAAAGAAACAATTAATCAACGGCCTTCAAGAAAACAAACACACCGTTGCAATGACTGGGGATGGTGTTAACGATATATTGGCGCTAAGGCAAGCAGATTGTGGTATCGCCATGGCCTCTGGTAGTGAAAGCACCAAGAGTATTGCTGACTTTGTATTAATCGATTCTAATTTTGATGCGATGATCGGTGTTTTAAAAGAAGGTCGCCGAGTAATCAATAATATTCAACGAGTAGCAGCCATGTATCTAATTAAAACAATGTATTCAGTTGCACTGGCAATCCTGTTTATGTTCTTTCAAAATGGATATCCTTTTGAACCAATACAATTAACACCAATTACGACGTTGATGGTTGGAATTCCGTCATTTGTTTTAGCACTTCAACCTAATTTCCAGAAAATTACAAATCAATTTATGCGGCAGGTATTAATAATATCTGCGCCAGCGGCAACTTGTATAGTAGGTTATATAGTCATTATCCAGGGAATTGGCGCGCTATTGGGACTTAATTACCGATTTACTTCGACACTAAGCGTTCTAATAACTGGTTCTATCTGCTGGTTGGCTTTGGTTCTTGTTTCCAGGCCATTCAACAGAATGAAGATTGCTTTAGATTTCGGAGTCCTCGCGGCTTTCTTATTGATCTTAGTATTTTTCAACAATATTTTTTCACTAGTTTCACTATTTAATCCTTGGGTATGGTGGATTTCTATTCCGTTGATTTTAACAGCATATCCAATTTATATCTTCTCTCAGGGAGTTATCAGTAAAATTCTGGATGCTCGAAGTCGAAGACGAGCTCGAAAACAAGCATGATATGAAAAAGGTCACCGATGCGTGACCTTTTCTTGTGCGCTTTATTATCTAGTGTGTTAAACTAGTTGAAAAGGTTATATAAATTAGAGGGGTGCAATATGACAAATAATGAAGAACAATATCAGAAATGGGAACAAAATTTAAAAAAGGTTGAATTGCCATTGTGGTCTGAGTTGCCAAAGTTCGATTTATATATGGATCAAGTGACTGTGTTCGTTAATGGGATATTGGGCCAAATTGGAATGTCATCAGTGACCCCCGCCATGATTAATAATTACGTAAAAAACAAGGCAATCATTGCCCCGGTTAAAAAGAAATATCAAACAATGCATATTGCGGACATCATTATGATAAGTTTGCTTAAACCAGCATTTTCTTTAGATACGATTCGTCATGCGATAGATCAAGTGACTGCGAACATGTATCCTCAACAGGCATATGATAACTTTATCAAACGTCTTTCTTTCTCTTTTAAGAATATTGATAATATCTCAAATCATGCGCTTAAAGAAGATGACTTAAACGAAAAATTGATGCAGGTTGCTGTGAATGTTGTGATAGATAGGGTACAGTCAGAGAAGTTATTGGAGATCATTCAAAAGCCATTACCAAAAGTCGAATAGTCGTGAAATCGTTCACATATAGCTAATGAAAACGTTTTCAAAAAAGTGAACAAAGTATTTATATAAAAAAACACGGTAAACCCCTGATATATAAGGCACCGTGTTTTTATTTTGAACTTTTTGTGATTTTTTGAGCAAAAACTATTTACAAAAAAATGATACGTGTTATTATGTTCTTGTGAAGTAAATAACAAACAACAAAAACAATTCTTTTTGGAGGCAACTCATGATAGATAACAAAGTAGAAAAGAAACAAGCCACTGATGTTGACACGATGATCAATGGTTTAGTTGAAAAAGCCCAAAAAGCTCTTGAAATAATGGATTCATTCGACCAAGAAAAAGTTGATCACATTACTCACGCAATGGTAATGGCTGGTCAAGACAAGCACATGGATCTTGCAATTATGGCCGCTGAAGAAACTGGCCGTGGGGTTGCTGAAGATAAGGCAATCAAGAACATGTACGCTACTGAAGAAATTTGGCACAGCATTCGTAATGACAAAACTGTCGGTGTTATTAAAGACGATACTGAACGTCAATTAATCACCGTCGCTGAACCTCTTGGTGTTTTGGCAGGAATTACACCTGTTACTAACCCAACTTCAACTACTCTATTCAAATCAATCATTTCAATGAAGACTAGAAACCCAATCATTTTTAGTTTCCATCCACAAGCATTGAAGTCATCAATTGCTACAGCTAAAGTAGTTCGTGATGCAGCAATTGCCGCTGGAGCTCCTGAAGGTGCTATCCAATGGATTACTGAACCAAGTATTGAAGCCACTAACAAGTTGATCAATCACCCAGGTGTTGCATCAACATTGGCAACTGGTGGTCCTGGCATGGTTAAGGCAGCTTACTCAACTGGTAAACCAGCTTTAGGTGTTGGTCCTGGTAATGGTCCTGTATATATCGAAAAAACTGCTAACATCTTACGTGCAGTTAATGATTTAGTTCTTTCTAAGACATTTGATAACGGTATGATTTGTGCTACTGAAAACAGTGCTATCATCGATAATGACATTTACGATGTTGTTAAACAAGAATTAGAAAAGAACGGCGTGTTCTTTGTAAAGAAAGCCGATCATAAGAAGCTTTCTGAAACAATGTTTAACCAAGAAAAAGGAAATGTTCTTGGACCAATCGCTGGTCAACCTGCTAAGAAGATTGCTAAGATGGCTGGCATCAAAGTTCCTGATAACACAAAGGTACTTGCTGTTGAAATCAACAAGATCGGTATTCAAGAACCACTTTCAGGTGAAAAATTATCACCAGTTATCAGTGTATTTAAGGCTTCTGGTCATGAAGAAGCATTTAAACTTGCTGACGAACTTCTTCACTATGGTGGATTAGGTCATACTGCAGCTATTCAAACAACTGACGATGATCTTGCACTTGAATTTGGTAAGAAAATGAAAGCTACTCGTGTGCTAGTTAACACACCAGGTGGATTTGGTGGAATTGGTAACCTTTATAATGAAATGACACCATCTCTTACATTAGGTACTGGTTCATGGGGTGGAAACTCAATTTCTCATAACGTTACTGATACAGATTTATTGAACATCAAAACTATCGCAAAGAGACGAAATAATATGCAATGGGTTAAATTACCAAGAGTTTACTTCGAAAAGACTTCAATTCGTTATCTAGACGACATGCCAGGTATCAACAAAGTATTTATCGTTACAACCCCAGGTATGGTGGAACATGGTTACGTTGACAAGGTATTGGATGAATTAAAACGTCGTCCTAATGAAATTCAATATTCATTATTCTCAGATGTTGAACCAGATCCTTCAACTGACACTGTTAACAAGGGTGTTGCACAAATGCGCGCCTTTGAACCAGATACTATCATTGCTTTAGGTGGTGGTTCTCCACTAGATGCTGCTAAGAACATGTGGTTATTCTATGAAGACCCAAGTACTAGCTTCTTCGGTGCTAAACAAAAGTTCATCGATATCAGAAAGCGTGCATACCGTTTCAACAAGCCTCATAAGGCTCAAATGATCGCTATTCCAACTACTTCAGGTACTGGTTCAGAAGTAACACCATTCGCTGTTATTACTGACTCAAAGACTCATGTTAAGTACCCATTAGCTGATTATGCATTGACTCCAGACGTTGCTATCGTTGACCCTCAATTCGTAGAAACTGTACCAAAGGGCACAGTTGCTGCATCAGGGCTTGATACATTAAGTCATGGAATTGAATCATTCGTTTCAACAATGGCTTCAGATTACACTCGTCCATTGTCACTTCAAGCAATCAAATTAGTATTTGAAAACTTGGAGAAATCATACAACGGTGATGCTGATGCTCGTGCTGAAATGCATAACGCTGCAACACTTGCCGGAATGGCATTTGGTAATGCATTCTTAGGAATTAACCATTCAATCGCCCACAAACTTGGTGGAGAATTTGGATTAACTCACGGAATCGCAATTGCTATCACTATGCCTCACGTAATCAGATACAATGCTAAACTCCCAGAAAAGATTGCCGTTTGGCCTAAGTACGAATACTTCCGTGCTAACAAGGACTATGCTGACATCGCCCGTTACATCGGCTTAACTGGTAAAGATGACAACGAACTTGCTGAAGCATTAGTTAACAAGATGATTAACTTGGCTCACAGCGTTGGCGTAACACTTAGTCTTAAGGCTTGGGGTGTAGATAAGAAACAATTCGATCAAGCTGTTGACCGTCTATCAGTTCTTGCTTACGAAGACCAATGTACAACTGCTAATCCAAAGGAACCATTGATGGCTGATTTGAAACAAATCATGATCGATGAATACGATGGAAAAGGCGTTGAAAAGTAATAATAAAGAATAACGAAAAAGCAGATGCTAATTAGCATCTGCTTTTTTGCGGTCATAATGATTAAATTAGAATTCCGTTACAGTGATCAACCTCATGTTGAATGATTTGAGCGACAAATTCAGTAAATTCTTGGGTGTGCATTTTAAAATTACTATCTTGGTAGCGAACCGTAATGTGATTATACCTGGTTGTTTTTCGTTCTCCAGGAAGAGATAGACAACCTTCCATAGTTGAATATTCCTCACCTTTATTGATTATTTCTGGATTGATCAGTGGGATGCTCATAATGCCAATTTGAACGGCGATAATTCGTTTGTTCACGCCAATCATATTGGCTGCCAGTCCAACTGCTTTGTCAGTATTAGCCTTTAAAGTATCGACTAAATCATTTACTTGATCAGTGTCATCAGCGCTAGCAGGCACTGATGGTTTAGCTAAAAATGCTTGATCGTGAATAATTTCTTGTTTCATGTTTTTATCAGACCTCTTTATAGATATAATTAAAGTTATTAGCAATGAAATGGGGATAATTATGGATAGAAATTTAAAAGCAATTAACGAGTTTGTTCGATCTGAGTTAGGTAACGAAATGTCAGGACACGACTATCAACACATCAAGCGAGTCGTGAATATCGCCAAACGAATCTTAGCTGGTGAAGAAGCAAACGAAGAGCTGGTTTTGATTTCAGCATATTTGCACGACGTTATCGACGATAAGGTAACTAATAATCCCGAGGCCAAAAAACAAGTCATTAAGTCCAAATTAACTGAGTTAGGATATGATGATGCCTTTACTAAAGCAATGTTTGATATTATTGAAAATATGTCTTACAGTGCCAATCTTAAGTCAAAGCACATCTTGTCTATTGAAGGACAAATCGTACAGGATGCCGATCGATTAGACGCCATTGGTGCGATTGGAATTGCTCGGACATTTTATTTTGGCGGTCATTTTGGTGAAATCATGTATGATCCTAGAATTATGCCTAGAAAAGAAATGGATAAATCGGAATATCGAAAACGGAACACGATTATTAACCATTTTTACGAAAAATTACTCAAGTTAAAGGATCAAATGAATACAGAAACCGCAAAACAACTTGCAGAACAACGCCAACAAGTGATGCTAGACTTTTTGGACGAGTTTTACGATGAATGGAATGGTAAAAAATAATTAAAGTAATTTGGCTATTCCGTTAATGATAATAGAGATGACTAAGCTGAAAACAAGTATGACGGTCAGTCCAATCGTGAAGTGGCTAATGGCCGCGACAACATTTGAAAATAACGGGGTCAGACTGATTACTATTGTAATTAATGAAAGAGCGATGACAGTTGGCAATAATCCTCTTTTGGAATTATCAAGATCGGCTGAGCTAAGATCAAACCCACCAACGCAAATGGTAACTGCCAGGATTAAGAAAATTAAATAGTTAACGATGCTAAAATCAGGAAACGAAAATAACTGAATGTTTTCAGCTCTGATAGCTAGTAAGGCCGAATTAAAGCTGATTAGAAATAATATTCGATAAGCCAACAACATGGTTAGTGAGCAACCGAAAGTGGGCGCGATGCCAATAAATAAATTGCCCATTCGTTGGTAAATATTGCGTTGATTCCAACTATGATTGACGTATCCTAGGGATGAATCATCGGATGATGGAAATTTAATTAATTTCATAGAGACGATATGATGCCCAAAAAGTAAGGCAACCAGTAGATGGGAAGCCTCATGAATAATAATTCCCAGGCTACCGATGATTACCTGGCTTTTACTGCCAAATCGGTAACTAACAATACTTTTAGTCTCTCGATTTAGTTTTGACAAAATAATTGTAAATAAAAAAGGTACTCCCAAAAGGAGCCCGAGAATCAACAAAACATTTTTGATTACTTGAATAAGCATTGACTATTCCTTTATATCAGCAAAGTCAGCGTCAACTAGCTTGGCAAGATCTTCCGCGTTTACTTTAACTGATCTACCAATTTGTCCTGAGGAAACAATAATTTCGCCCATCTCTTTGGCTACTGAATCAATGTATATTGGGTAATGGAACTTTTCCCAAATTCCGATCGGTGTGTTAGCACCGTGCTCATATCCTGTGGTTTTGAGAAGGTCTTTGAGTGGCACCATGCCTACCTTTTTGTTTCCAGAAACCTTGGCTAGTTTTTTGTAACTTAAATGTTCGTCTATTGGAATGACGCCAACCACTGGACCGGTATTGTTACCAGTTAGAACCAGAGTCTTGTAAATCGTGTGCTCGTCTTGACCGATATGATCAACACTGAGTTGGGCGACGTCCCCATCTTGATGCGTTGGGAATTCCATTTGCTCAAATGGAACTTTGTTTTTGTCGAGAATTTGTTCAACTAATGTTTTATGAACTTTCTTTTGTTTCTTTTTTGACATTTATAAACACCTCGAGATAATTTTATCACATCGACTAGCTATTTTACTTATAGTCTCGTTGTAATATCTGGTATACTTTACCATTGGTAGGTTCAATTGAACACGTTAATAAGGAGAAAAAATGGTGGATTTAGTTTATCGTAATATTATGACCGATTTGAAACGTCGAATTGAAAATAATGAATTTGACAACAAACGGTTACCTGATGAACGAAGCCTCAGTGAATCATATGGAGTGAGCCGAAGTTCAGTTAAACGAGCTCTTAATGTGCTTGCTAATCAGGGAATCATTTTCAAAAAACGAGGATCCGGAACTTTTATTAATCCTCTGTATCAAAAAAATGAATCAATTTTTCAATATGAAGGTTCTAACTTGGGAATCACTGATAGTTTTAAGAGTGATGGCCAAGTTCCCCAAATTAAATTATTAGATTTTCAAGTCATACCAGCCAATGAAGAATTACAGACGGAGTTGTTTCTAAATCCAGGTGACTTTGTCTATCAAATCAAGCGGCTGAGAACATTTGATGATCATCCATTTATGATTGAACAGGGATATATCCCAATTAAAGTTGCGCCGGAACTAACAAAAGCGGTCGTTGCAGAATCGATTTTCAATTATTTCGAAGATACAGCGGGTAAGTCAGTTACCAAGTCGTTTATGTCTATCAAGGCGGAACCATCTAATGACGAAGATCATGAACTACTTGGTCTAAAAGATTTTGAGCCAGTGGGGATGATGGAAGGTATCTTCTTCCTAGATGATGGCACTCCAGTTGAAGTATCTAATATGCGACTTCACTATAAATATTTAAATTATAATACGTTCGTCAACCTTGACGGCGAGATGTAGAATCAGGTCACTTTTGACCTGATTTTTTTCTACTTTGAGCCGGTCAATAACTGGACTAATAAAATGTAAACGTTCATAATATGAACGTGTAGGTACTCAAAAAAAGATGTTTTATTTCTGGTTAGATAATCCTTTTTTGAAGTGCTCAGTTACACAATGATGCTAAATAGAAGGAGTGTTAATTCATGGCTGTAGATTACGATTCCAAAGAATATTTGGAACTGGTTGATAAGTATTGGCGTGCTGCTAATTATCTTTCAGTAGGTCAGTTGTACTTACGTAACAATCCGTTGTTGAAAGAACCTCTAAAGGCTGAAGATGTTAAGGTTAAGCCTATTGGACATTGGGGAACTATTGTTTCTCAAAACTTCATTTATGCTCAATTAAATCGGGTTATTAATAAGTACGATTTAAATATGTTTTATATTGAAGGTTCAGGTCACGGTGGCCAAGTTATGGTTTCTAACTCATATCTTGACGGCTCATACTCAGACATTTACCCAAACATCACACAAGATGAAGAGGGTATGGCTAAGCTATTCAAGCAATTCTCATTCCCAGGTGGTGTGGCTTCTCACGCTGCTCCTGAAACCCCAGGTTCAATTCACGAAGGTGGAGAACTTGGTTACTCACTTTCACACGGTGTTGGGGCTATCTTAGATAATCCTGATGTTATTGCCGCTGTTGAAATTGGTGATGGTGAAGCTGAAACTGGACCATTGGCTACATCATGGTTCTCAGATAAATTCATCAACCCAATCACTGATGGTGCCGTATTACCAATCATTAACATGAACGGTGCTAAGATTTCTAACCCAACCATTCTTTCAAGAATGAGTGATCCAGAACTTACTAGCTACTTTAGTGGTATGGGTTGGAAGCCTTACTTTGTTGAAGCTGATGCAGATACTGATCATTTGAAGGTTGCTGAAGACTTCTCAAAGACATTGGACACAGTGATTGAAGAAATCAAATCAATTCAAAAGAATGCTCGTGAAAACGAGACTCCCGACAATGTCAAATTGCCTAACTGGCCAATGATCATCTTCCGTTCACCAAAGGGATGGACTGGTCCTAAGAAGGATCTTAACGGCGAACCAATTGAAGGTTCATTCAGAGCTCACCAAATTCCAATTCCTGTCGATTCTAATGATATGGACCATGCCGATATGTTAGTTGACTGGTTGAAGTCATACAAACCTGAAGAATTATTCAATGATGATGGATCTTTGAAGCCTGAACTCCGTGCACTTGCACCTAAGGGCGACCAAAGAATGTCAGTTAACCCAATCACTAATGGAGGAATTGCTCCTAAACCATTAGTATTGCCAGATGTAAAAGAATTCGCTGTTAAATTTGATAAACCAGGTACTGAAGAACGCCAAGACATGGTTGTTTGGTCAGATTGGTTGGATGAAGTTGCAAGACTTAACCCAACTAACTTCCGTGCATTTGGTCCTGATGAATCTAAGTCAAACCGTCTATACAGCTTGATTGATGATCAAAAACGTCAATGGCTAGAAGATATACACCCAACATTTGATGAAAACATGGCAAATAGTGGTCGACTTATTGATTCACAATTATCAGAACATCAAGCCGAAGGTTGGCTCGAAGGCTATGTATTAACTGGTCGTCACGGATTCTTTGCTACTTATGAATCATTTGGACGAGTAGTTGATTCAATGTTGACTCAACACTTCAAGTGGTTAAGAAAAGCATCAGAACAAAACTGGCGTAACCACTATCCATCATTGAACTTTGTTGATACTTCAACAGTATTCCAGCAAGATCACAATGGATACACTCACCAAGATCCAGGAATGATTACTCATTTGGCTGAAAAGAAGCCTGAGTTTATTCGTGAATACTTGCCAGCTGATGCTAACACTTTGCTTGCTGTTGGTAATGTTGCCTTCGCTAGTGAAGAAAAGATTAACTTGATCGTTACATCAAAGCACCCACGTTTGCAATGGTACTCAATGGAAGAAGCTACTAACTTGGTTAACAATGGTCTTGGCTACATTGATTGGGCATCTACTGATCAAGGTCAAGAACCTGATGTTGTCTTCGCTGCTGCTGGTAGCGAACCAAACTTGGAAGCTCTTGCTGCCATTTCAATTCTTAATAAAGAATTCCCAGATTTGAAGATTCGCTTCATCAATGTTGTTGATATTCTAAAGCTTCGTTCTCCTAAGATTGACCCTCGTGGCATGAGCGATGAAGAATTCGATAACTTGTTCACTACTGACAAGCCAATCGTCTTTGCCTTCCATGGTTACGAAGACTTGATCAAAGACCTCTTCTTCGATCGTCACAACCACAACTTGCATGTTCATGGTTACCGTGAAAATGGTGATATTACCACACCATTCGATATGCGTGTATTGAACAAGTTGGATCGTTTCAACTTAGCTAAGGAAGCTATTCAAGACATTCCTGAATATTCAGTTAAGGGAAGTTACTTCATTCAACGTATGAACAATATGCTTGATAAGCATACTGCATATACTCATACAGAAGGTACTGACTTACCAGAAGTTACTAACTGGAAGTGGGAAGGCCTTAACAAGTAATTTCTTACTTGGTTGATTTATTCCTATTAAAAAGCGTTAAGTTATAAACTTAACGCTTTTTTGTGTCTTTAATTAATTTTGGCTGTTTAGCATTTTAAATTTGTTAGCTGATTCAAATAGTTTCCCAATCGAAAGCAACAGATCTTCACGACCTTTACGGGCCATGAATTGGATTCCTAAGGGTAAGCCATTCTTACTAATGTGAGTTGGTAAACTGATACCAGGTTGGCCACTGATGTTAGCTAATTGAGTAAACGGAGAAAGAGTTAAGGCTGGCAACCATTGATCCCAGATTATTTGTAATTGTTCTTTGGCATCGTAATCCTCGATGTGTTTGAGCTTTTTCATATTTTCAGTTGATACTAGGGGTTCGTCGATTTTAGGAGCAGTGTGAGCTGTCGTGGGGGTCAAGTACAAATCATATTTCGTATTAAATTCATCCATATCTGCACCTACGTTATCCCAGAAGGTCAGGGAACTACTGTAGTCGACTGCTGAAACTCCACGTCCCGCGTACCCCAATGCCCAACTCAGTGGTTCAACATTCTGTTTGATAATTTGATCATCAAGGCCCATCGAATCAAACATAGTGGCAGTTTCACCTGCGTTCATTTGGTAGTAACTTTGCATTAATTTGATGCCATCTACCGGGGCAGAAACTTCTTCGACGTTGAAGCCTTGAGATTCTAAGAAGTTCACAGCTTCATTCACGGCATTTACGGCATCTTCGGAAACTGGTGTCCCAACCGGTGATTCAGTTGAGAAGGCAATAGTTAAGTTTTTCGGTGCTTCATAAATTTCAGCGAAAGGAGTTTGTGGTAATGGCACTTGAAATGGCGCAGCTAATTGAACCACGCTAAGGGCATCTAGAGTTGCCGCAATATCTTGAATGTTATTAGCAATGGCAAAATTGATAGCTGCTCCTTGCCATCCTCGCCATTCACCTGGTCCAACTGGAACACGACCACGGGTGGGTTTAAAACCAATTACGCCAGAAAATGATGCTGGAATTCTGATTGAACCCCCACCGTCAGAAGCAGTGGCGATTGGCAGCCAATTATCACTGATTGCAGCAGCGGTACCACCAGAAGAACCGCCAGAAAAGTAATCTAGGTTCCAAGGATTATGGGCATTCCCGTACAGTTCAGAATCAGTAATGTTTTTAAAGCCAAATTCAGGGGCGTTTGTCTCTCCGACAGGAATAAATCCAGCTTCCAACACTTGGTGAACGAAATTATTAGTGATAGGAGCAATCGAATCTTTTAGTAACTTTGAACTTCCTGTATCTGGTTTGCCTTCTAGACTTTGTCCTAATCCTTTTAATAGAATTGGAACTCCGGCAAATGGTTGACCAGTATCTTTAAAGGTAGTAGCCAGTTCACGTGCATATTCTGGCCAGACTGACGTGACAGCGTTTAACTTCGGATTTCTCTTCTCAATGGTATCCAATAATTCATTAACCAATTCAAGTGAAGTAATCTCGTGTTGACGAATCATTTGAGACAACTCAGTTGCAGAGTGTGTTTGCAATAGTGTGGTCATAATAGTAGCCCTCCTTGAAGACTAAAAGTTACTGATGATGTCAATAAAGGCGGCCTCATTCTCATCCAAAACGTATCCGGTTCTAAAGGTTACATAGATTTTAAATGTGGGGATGAATGAATCCGTTAGTGTTAATACCTTCAGTTTATCATTTGGCGTGACAGCTAGCTTGGTTAAAAGCGCAATTCCACCACCGGCGGCAACGACCCGCTTTAAAATTTCCGCTTCAGTAGTTTTAAAAATGATATTTGGATTGACGCCTACAGAGTGCTCAAGTAGTGAGAAGACCCGATTATGGACAAAGCCTTCTTCAAAGGTGATGAAGTCATTTTTAGCGGCATCTTTAAACGAAATGGAATCACCAACAAATGAACTATTTTCTGGCGCCACGATTACGAATGGAAATTCGGCTAACAGTTTGGTTTCTAAATCACTAGCGTTGAGTGGGTCAGTTGAACCAAGGACGGCCATATTTATCGTGCCATTCAACAAATCTTGAAGGGCTTCAGATGATCCTGTCGTGTAAGCATCTATTTTGTCTAGGAGTTGATGGTTTTGCAGAGTAGTAACAAATTTTGGAAAAAAATATGTTCCTAAAATTGGAGGTAGACCGAGTCTGATTTTTGGTAATGAGGCACTCTTAATTTCTGATTTAGCCAGTTCTAGTTGATGAGTAGCAACTTGTGCTCGTTGATAGAACTGCCGACCAGCATCAGTGATACTCAAAGTATGGTGGCCAGGGTCATTGAGCACCAATTTGGCCCCCAAAGCCTCTTCAAGTCTTTTAACTGCATATGAAATAGTTGGTTGAGAAACGTTAAAGTCATTAGCTACCCGGGAGTAGTTTTTTTCATCAACCAATTTAATAAAGTAGTCTAAGTCTTTCGTTTGCATATTCAACACCTCGTTATAAATAAATTTTATCATATCTTGAATGTTTGACTATAATTTTTATATCGGATTAGGATGAAAATATTCTAAAGTTATAAGAGGTATAAAAATGAAGGCTCGAAATGTTTTAAATAACCCTTTTTTAAATAAAGGAACTGGTTTTACTCAAGCAGAAAGAGATGAGTTAGGACTTAATGGACTTATCCCACCGAGAATTCAAACAATCGAAGAACAAGCAGAACGAATCTATGAACAATTTCAATCAAAGGAAAACAAACTTGCCAAACGACAATTGTTGATGCAGGTTTTTAACGAAAATCGCACATTGTTTTTCAAATTATTTAGTCAGCATTTGGAAGAATTTATGCCAATCGTTTATGATCCGATTATTGCTGAGTCAATTGAGGAATATAGCCATCAGTTTATTCAGCCGCAAGGTGCTATTTTTCTGTCTGTTGATGATCCAGACCATATTAAATCTGCTCTTGAAAATGGAGCTAATGGGAGAGATATTCGTCTAATTGTTGTTAGCGATGCTGAAGGAATCCTAGGAATTGGTGACTGGGGTGTTCAAGGAGTAGATATTTCCGTTGGTAAATTAATGGTTTATACTGCCGCAGCTGGTATTGACCCTAGTCAAGTTTTACCAGTTGTTATTGATGCTGGAACTAATCGCGAAAGTTTGCTGGATGATCCAATGTATTTGGGGAATCGTCATTTACGAATCAAGGGCCAAAAATACGATGAATTCATCGATGAGTTTGTATCCCAAACAGAAAGTCTCTTTCCAAATGTTTATTTGCACTGGGAGGACTTTGGTAGAAGTAATGCCGCTAAAATTCTGAATAAGTATCGTAATAAAATCACTACATTCAATGATGACATCCAAGGCACTGGAATAATTGTGTTAGCTGGTATTTTAGGTGCATTGCAAATTTCTGGTGAAAAGTTGACAGAACAAACTTACATGTCATTCGGTGCGGGAACTGCTGGTGCCGGTATAGTTAAGAGAATTTATGATGAAATGATCTTGCAAGGACTTTCAGAAGAAGAAGCTAAGCAACATTTTTATTTGGTTGATAAACAAGGACTTTTGTTTGATGACGATAAGACATTGACTCCTGAGCAAAAGCCTTTTGCCAGAAATCGTTCAGAATTCAATAATTCAAATGAATTGGACAATCTCGAATCAGCTGTGATGGCTGTTAAGCCAACAATTTTGGTGGGTACATCAACTGTTGCTGGAGCATTTAATGAGAATGTTGTTCAAGAAATGACAAAGAATACAAAAAGGCCAATTATTTTTCCAATCTCAAATCCAACAAAATTACTTGAGGCGCAAGCAGCTGATATTATCCAATGGTCAAAAGGTAAAGCTTTAGTAGCCACTGGAGTTCCAAGTGAACCCGTTGAATTTGATGGAGTAATCTATAAAATTGGTCAAGCCAATAATGCCTTGGTCTATCCAGGATTAGCCTTAGGAACAATTGCTGTGTCTGCTCATCGACTGACAGATTCAATGATCAGTGCGGCGGCCCACTCACTTAGCGAAACGATTGCATCAACTGAACTTGGTGCGGCTGTCTTGCCGCCCGTATCTAAATTAAGCGAATTTTCTAAGACAGTAGCTATTGCTGTTGCTCAGGATGCTGTTAAAAAAGGGGTTAGTGATTGTCAGCCTAGTGATATAAATAAACGAATAGAATTAAGTCAGTGGCAACCTGAGTATTAAAAAAGCGGATGAATAAAATTCATCCGCTTTTTTTATCTTGAAATATTAGATTGACGATGATGGGCTTGAATTAAGAATAACCAAGCAATCAGTCCGAAGATGATCGGTCCACCAATGGTCCAGAAACCAGTTTGGTAATCGTGATCTAAGAATGGCTGAACGGCTGAAAAACCAATTCCACCGATTAAAACAATTAAAACTATTGCGACAATGATATTAGTAATTGTTCGATTTTTGAAGAAAACAAATGGTCTTTCAATATCAGTGCGGCGTTTGAAGAATGGAAAGGCACCAATTAAGAAAATGTATGGGAATGATGTTGAGATGTTTCCCATATCAGTCAAAATTGTATAGAACTGTTTGGCACCTGAGCCACCGAAAGCAACGAAGAAAATAAAGACACATACGATAGTTGCTTGCATCCACATTGCAAAAGCAGGCATACCAGCTTTATTTAGTTTAGTCATTCTGGCTGGCCAAAATGATTTGTTTGATCCTAAAATAAATGATTTAAGTGGCGAGTAAATCAAGACGAAGAATGAACCTAAGTAAGCCATGAACATACTTAATCCAGCAAGTCTGGCTAAACTAGTTCCGAGTAATAATGAAGTTTGGGTCGATAAATGAAATGATTGTCCAATATACACTCCAAGATTATTCATTAACACATATGTGATGTTTCCAAGGTTTGTTCCCTTAGTTCCAAGAACTTTGACCCAATTGGTAGTGATTCCCCATAAGAAAATTGAAATTGAGTAAGTAAATGTAATCACGATGGTTGAAATGATAATTCCCTTAGGAAAAGTCTTTTCAGGCTTATCTAATTGGTCTGTGATTCCACCCATAGACTCACTACCCGCATATGCGAAAATTGCGTAAACGACGAAACTAAGCACAGCTGATCCAGAATGAAATTCTGGATTAGGTGAATGAATGAAACTGCTCATACCATTGATTGGTTGGGCAAGGTGTCCGCCGTTTAAAAATAATGCTAACAGACTTAAGACGACAAAAACACCTGTAAGTATCATGACGAACACGCCACCCACTGAAGCCATTTTGGAAATTGAATCAATTCCGTGAACAGCGAATATAGTAACAACAATAATCCAAAAGATTGCTAAAATTCCGACAGTCTCAGTAGCATTAAAACCAAAGAAGCTCCAAGTTTGCGTTTGGTCACTTCCAAAGATAAAGGTAGAAAAAGGAATCCAAACTTTGGATGCTGTTGACATCATCCAAATAATCCAAGATGATAACCAGATGAATGTTCCAATGAAGGCCCATTCTTCACCAATGGATCCTGCTAGCCATGAATAAATACCACCCTTAGCTTCTTTGAATGCTGATCCGTACTCTGCAAACATTAAACCACTAGGTAGAAAGAAAAAGATTGCTGCTAATACGTACCAGATAATACTGGCATATCCCATTTGGTCAAACGCAACAGTAGTATTTGCAAAACCATAAATGGTGGTGAAAATCATCAGAATTAGACTTACGGTCTTAATTTTTTTCGATTGTGCCATTTGTTTCAATCCTCGCTAATTGATATTTTGTAAAGCTGACATCGACATCGATAGGACAATCGGTATGTTTTGATAGTACACAACCAACTCTACCATTTAAGTTTATCACTGAAATGTATAAAGAAGCGGTTACTTTGATTAGAATTGATTAACAATTAGGTTAAATTACATGTTTTATGATAATTTTCTTGCATATTTAAAGAAGTCGTTTTAGTAATTAAATCGAATAAAGTAGGCTAAAATAAAGTTATAAGCGAGAACGGAGGTGTTTGCATGAGTGATAATGCTAAGAAAATGGGATTTGGTTCAATTTATTTATTAGGTATTAATGGAATTATTGGTTCAGGAATTTTCTTGTTACCAAATCAAATATATAAAACGGCTGGTAATCAAGGGTATTTGATTATTTTTTTAGCCGCCTTAGCAACATTATTGATTACATTGTGTTATGCCGATATGGCAAGTCGAACAACAGGTGATGGAGCCGCGTGGTTGTATTCTTATAATGCGTTTGGTCGGTTCCCTGGTTTTGAGGTTGGTTTTTTTTCGTGGATTCAAGGAATTATTACGATTTCTGCTGAAGTAGCGGCTTTATTAAACATATTGATGACATTGGTTCCTTCTTTTAAAGATCCAACGGTTTACAAGATTACAGGAATCGCCATTATCGCAGTATTAGCAGGTATATGTTTGCTAGGATCGGGAGTTACTTCGATTTCGGACAACGTTTCATCGGCAATAAAAATCGTCATCCTGGTGGCATTTATTGCTTTAGCTGCTTGGCAGATTAGTAGGGGTTCAGTGCATATCGTGAGTGATTCGGTTAAATTTCAACCTAATTCAGCTTTTAACACTGCCTTTTATATGTATAGTGGATTTTCATTCCTGCCAATTGCTGCTGCCAATATGCAAAATCCAGAAAAGAATCTACCACGGGCATTAATTTCAGTGATCGTGACTGTGGGAATTATTTATTCATTAGTGCAATTTTCAGTTACTCGATTATTAGGACCAGCCATTGCTAATGCTAAGTCACCTTTAGCAACTGCATTCAGTCAAGTGTTTGGCCAGACTGGTTTTGTAGTCATCATTATTGGAATGGCGATTTCAATTTTAGGGGTAGCCTTTTCAGTATCGTTTAGTACACCGTACATTGCATATTCTTTATCAAACAAGCATAAATTATTGCCATCATTTCTTGGCAAAGATGATAAACGCCAAGTGCCTTGGCTAGCAATAATCGTCACTGCTGTGTTAAGTGCGTTACTGTTCTTGACTGGTGATTATATCTTCTTAGTATCATGTGTCGTATTGATTTCATTAATTCAATATATCCCAACTGCTTTGTCAGTAATGCATTTTCAAAAGACCAAATCGCCCGGATTTAATGTCCCTGGCGGTAAGCTTATTCCAATCGTTGTAGTTTTGCTATGTGTTTACCTAGCAACTGGTGTTGCGGCAAAAGTTTGGTTACTAATCATAATCATGTTAGTGATTGGAACGGCATTCTATATGTTGGATGATCATAAGCAAAGTTAATCATTAGGATTATTGATATATTGCTTAAATTGAGAGAAGTCACTGGGAATAGGGGCTTTGACTGCGACCACATTTTGATAGAAAGGCAGCTTGAAAGTTACCGTTTCCGAATGTAACAGTAGGTTTTCGAATTTATCGGTTGCGTATAGCGGATCTCCTACCAGAGGATGACCAATGGATGCCAAGTGAACCCGAATTTGATGGGTTCTCCCAGTTTCTAGATTGATTTTAACAAGTGAATATCCATAATAAGATTCGCAAACTTGATAATGAGTAATTGCCTTTTGTCCGGTAATTTCGTCAGGTTTGCGTTTTCGTTTATCCTGAGGATCTCGGCCAATAGGGATATCAATCATGCCTGATTCAGTACTAAAAGTGCCATGAACCCAAGATAAATAGCTTCTTTGAGTCACCTTATGGCGAATGTCATCGACTAAAGGAGGAACAGCGGCCGGGGACTTAGCGAAGATGATTGCTCCACTGGTTTCCATGTCTAGGCGATGAATCATATAAGGAAGAACTTCTTGATTTTGAAGATATCCAGCTAGCTGATTTATCGTAGTGCCGTTTTCTCCAGGCTGATTAGGATGCGTTTTATCTCCGCGTTGTTTGTTGATGACGATAACATCGGGAGTTTCAAACAGAATTTCAATGTTTTTATTGTGGGTAACAGCAACGTTTGGAAACGGGTTAACGAAGTCTGCTGGTATGAAATCTAGAGCAATCTGGTCATTTAAATGGACATTGAAATTGACTGGTTGGTACTTTGAATTAACAGTAACTCTTTGCGCTTTTCTTATGCTATAAATCAAGTGTTTCGGTAGGCGATAATATTCGCCAAGCAGCCTTTTTAAAGGAACATTGTCCATTGATTGTGGGACGGTCAGGTTGTAGTGCCACTCATTTTTCATTCAAAACTCCTTATGTACAAGTAAAGAGCAACCGAGCTTATGCGCTTCGGTTGCTCCCTTATTAATTGTTTTATTTAAAATTATTTATTTTCGTCTTTAGGACGAACAATCAAAACATCGCAAACGGCATTTCTAACAACAAAGTTAGTTACCGAGCCAACAATTAAGCGTTCAACGGCGCTTAATCCAGTAGAGCCAATTACAATTAAATCATTGTTATGGTCTCTTGGAAATTCACGGGCAATGATTGGTTTAGGATTACCAAATCTAATATGAATATCAACATCAACACCAGCAGCGATTGCTTTATCTTTCATTTGGTTAAGTTTGTTTTCAGTGTTTTCAGTTAGTTTGAAAACAACATCACCACTCACTGCTGATCCATAAGTTTGATTGAATTGATTAACTTCCAAAATATTTAGGATGTCGAGGTGGGCCCCGGTATCCTTAGCAATTTCGATTCCCCGATTTAAAATACTTTCAGTAACTGCTGAACCATCGACAGGTACTAAGATGTTATTGTATTTGTTTAATGCCATGCTAATCACCCCTAAATGAATTATGTTGTTATCTAAACTATAACATTGTCCGTGGTAAATGTAACCCATTTCATTGATTTTAAGCTAATTTGAAATCGCTTTCTTTAGGTGTTATGATTAATTGAAAATAGACTAGGAATGGGGCTTTCTCATGTACTATCACATTATGAAATCAAACGATATTCGTCTTAATTTAGCAACTGAGACATATTTGATGAACGAAAAAAAATTTGATGAACCGCTACTTTTGTTCTACATTGAAGGCCCATGCATCATCGTTGGCCGTAACCAAAATACTTTAGAAGAAATCAATAAGCAATATGTTGATGAACACGGTATCGTCGTTACTAGAAGAACTTCCGGTGGGGGAGCAGTATATCAAGATCTTGGTAACCTATGCTTTAGTTTCGTGGTCGATAGTGACAGCGAAGAGTTTGGTGATTTCAAATCATTCGTTCAACCTGTCGTAGATGCATTACATCGGATGGGCGCAACTACTGCCGAAGTTTCTGGAAGAAATGATATTTTAGTAGATGGTAAAAAGTTCTCAGGTAACGCTATGTACACTAAAAATGGTAAGACATTCTCTCACGGAACATTGATGTTAGATGTTGATCTGAGTGTCTTACCAAATGCTCTGACAGTTCCAGAGGACAAGATCAAGTCAAAGGGAATTAAATCAGTTAGTTCTCGAGTTACTAATCTGAGACCATACCTGTCATCAGAGTATCAAGATATGACCACACCACAATTTAGAGATGAATTATTAAGAGAATTATTCCATGTTAATAACACAGATGAAATTAAGGACAAAGAATACAAGTTAACTCCTGAAGATGAAAAGGGAATTGATAAGATCAATGCCGAAATCTTTGATAACTGGGATTGGGTTTATGGTAATTCACCAGAGTTCACAGTTAAGAAACGACAACATTTCACTAGTGGAACTATCGATGCTAGATTTGTCGTTGATGATGGTAAGATTACGGTTGCTAAGTTCTATGGTGACTTCTTTGGCCCTAAGGATGCAGCAGATTTAGCTGATAAACTAGTTGGAACTAAATTTGAACGAGCTGAAGTAGAACAAGTCCTTAATGACGTGGATGTTAACCAATACTTTAACGGAATCTCCAAGGATGAGTTGTTAGATCTGCTTTTCTAATAAGAATAATTACGGTAGACTTGAGTTAGACTTAAAAAGATAAATTCAGGATGAATTTATCTTTTTTATTTGGAGGATTCAATGAAAAAAGAAGAAAAACGGGTTATTTACTGGGCTATCGTTTCATTAGTTGTTTTTCTTGCATCTAATGCGCTAATGACTTTGAAATGGATGAAATTAGATCGACCTGTGATTATGTCTGAGATGTGGCAAGTGACCTATATTGCGATTGCATTTTATGCTGCAACACTAATCTTAGCCGTCTTAAAAGTTAAAATTAGTTACTATCTTTTATCAGTAGTCATCGCAATTTACTCTGTGGGGTTTGTCGGCATGGGGATTACTTTAGTCCAAGGCAGCGATGGAAATATTTTGTTGCGGTTGTTAGTATTAGCCCTTGTTATTTTTGGAATTGTTGTTAATGTATATTGGTACATGTTAGCATTTAGAATGCGAGCGGTACTGCAAACGGATATGTTAAAACGCCGAGCAGATAAGCACAATAAAGAAATTGGGTGATTAAAAAATGGACGCTGAGGTATCAACGTTTATTGAGGAAGTTAAGTCAGGCAACACTGATTCTAGTGATCAGTTGAAAATGAAGCTGGCTGAGCTATTGAGCATCAGTGATAGCCAAGTTAAGTCAATGGTTGATAAAATCATTAGTGGCTTACAATCTGGTAAGCAAGCCGTGATTTCCGCTATTAATTTAACTGATGATGATTCAATGTTTAGATTGGAAAGTAATTTAATTAATTTACCTCTCGATGAAATTGACCGAATCGATAAGATGATTTCAGATCAAGATAGTTTGCCAATTAATGTTTATTTGGTAGTGACATCTGAAAATGTTAATCGGTCAGGCCTAAGAATTGATAAGGTTGCATCAGCTGATGATTTAATTAACGATCCGGATAATTATTTAGAATTCATAACTAAATGGATTTCTGAAAAAGCCGAACAAATCACTGAAAATAAATCTCAAGCAAAAAATGAAAAAAAGTAATTGCACTTTTCATAATTTTGCTGTATAGTTTGTTACATGCGATGAGTCGAGAGATCACGCAGCTTCGGCTGTTCGCGCAAGCGATTTTAGTGATATTTTGAGCGGGACACATTTCTGCACGGATCTGCAGGTGTTTGGTTCTAGAGGATTGTGGAATCCAAGGAACTCGCTTAGTAATAAGCGCCGTAAAAAGCCAACCATTTTAATGGTTGGCTTTTTTATTTTCTATTCGTATTGGCCTTAAATTGACTTTTACTAGTTCCGAAAGTTAAAATGAAACAATATTAATCTCATTATAATTTAATGAAAAACGGAGGAACTACCAATGTCACTTGGTTCGCGAATTTTTCGGAAAGAAAAAATCGACCGGTATTTGGAGACCGACAAAAAATTTAGTAAGACCATGACAGCCTTTGACTTAATCTCATTGGGAATTGGTGCAGTTATTGGAACGGGTATTTTTATTTTGCCAGGAACAGTAGCAGCAACTAAGGCTGGTCCAGCGACGATGTTGTCGTTCATTCTTGCAGCTGTAGTTTGTTCCACTGCGGCAATGTGTTACGCAGAATTTGCGTCTGCTTTACCTGTAGCGGGTAGCGCTTATTCATACGGGAATTTAGTCTTTGGTGAAGTTATTGGCTGGGTTCTCGGTTGGGCACTGATTTTAGAGTATGTGTTGGCGGTAGCCGCTGTTGCTAGTGCTTGGGGAGCGTACCTGAAGTCGTTTTTAGGCGGCTTTAATGTTAATATTCCAGCATCGATTGTTGGTCCGTTTGATCCTGCTAACAAGAGTTATGGTAATTGGATCGCTGTTTTGGTGGTTATTGCTATCTCTTTGATGCTGAATCACGGAGTACGTTCATCAGTAAGAATCAATAATTTTATTGTTATCGTTAAAATTGCAATTATTATTTTATTTGTTGTCGTTGGGGCATTTTTTGTTAAACCTTCAAACTGGCAACCATTCTTTCCATTTGGTGGCAGTGGAGTTCTTCACGGAGCTGCTGCAGTCTTCTTTGCCTATCTAGGATTTGATGTGGTTTCAAGTTCAGCCGCTGAAGTTAAGAATCCACGAAAGAATATGCCAATTGGAATTATTGGCACGTTAGTTATTGCGACGGTGTTATATGTTGGAGTAGCCATCGTCTTAACTGGAATGGTGTCATATTCCAAACTTAATGTGCCAGATCCTGTCGCTTTTGCCATGAATCTGGTCCACCAGAATTGGACCGCAGGAATTATTTCTTTAGGTGCTCTTGCTGGAATGTTTACTATGATGGTCACGATGATTTACAGTTCGTCGCGATTGATTTATTCGATTGGTCGAGATGGTTTGTTGCCGAAGTTTTTGGGTAAAATCGATGAAAAGGGGACACCTAGAAATAGTATGCTGGTTATCACCGTCATTATTGCGTTCATGGGAGGGTTTGTTCCCTTGGAGCAACTTACTAATTTGGTTAATATTGGTACTTTAATTGCATTCTTGTTTGTTTCAATCGGAATAATTCCTTTGAGAAGGAACAAAGAAATCAATAACTCTAAAGGATTCCAAGTACCATTTTATCCTTGGCTACCTATCATATCAGCGTTACTATGCCTATTGATGTTGACACAATTACAAGTGGAAACATGGATTGCGTCAGTTATCTGGTTTGCGCTTGGATTGATTCTCTACTTTAGTTACGGATTAAAACATAGTCGATTAAACTCTCAATAAAGTTGGTTAATTAATTAGTCAAAATAATGGCATCTAACATTTGGATAACATATGATTAGGTTGAACTATGTTGCTAATTAAGGAGGAATTATTATGGCTGTTGAAGGATCACTTTATCATACTGAGGTTGTTAATGAACGTGGACTAACTGGTCAAAGCTATGTACGTGGTAACGAAGGCCTGTCCTTAGGGGTTAGCAGTTCGCTGGTTCAAAGTCCCGGAACTAACCCAGAACAATTCATTGGTTTTGCTCTTAGTACCTGTTTTAACGCGACAATTGGTATTGTCGAAGAACAACATCAATTAAAACACGACAGTGTTATTCATACTGGAGTTGATATCGTTAAGGATACTAAGGGTTACAAGTTTGTAGTTAGATGCCAAATTATGTTTCATGAGATTGATAATGAAAAGGGTAAACAGATGGTCGCTGAGGCATTAGATCAATGCCCAGTTGCCAAATTGCTTAAAGGTAACGAAGAAGTTAGTTTTGAGGTAGTTGATCAGTTTAGTTTCTAGTATTATTACATGTTATTACAGTGAAAACGTGTAATAAAAATTAATTCTCATCTGACGTAACTGAATAATAAAATAAACTGACGTTTAATGGTCTTCTTTTTCGATTGAATACTGAGAAAAAGGAGGCTATTTTTGTATCTTTTTTGACTTTAATCCGCAACTATCATTTTATTTGTATATGTTAAATAAAAAACGATTGGCTAGTTCGACGAGTATTGGTTTCATTGGTTCAGATAAAGTATCCCAATTATCAGAAACAAAGGGTTTGAATTTCTTTAGTGAATTAATTTTTAATTGATCGTGATCGTTTTGATTTAAATTATGGCGAAGCTCTATGATAAGTTCCTGAAGGGTTACTTTATCATGTTCATTTTTTAGTTTAACCTTAGTCTTTAAAAGACTGTTCAATTCTTTTTCAAATTTATTTGTTAGGTGCTCTTTGCTAGAATTAAAATCATTTTGTTCTTTATATGACTGGATCTCATGCAGATACGAATACCCGCTTGGTGACAGCCATTCAGTAGCGTGGTTGCTAAATAAGATAACACCATCTACATAATCTATTTCAATCGTGGCGTTTAGCCAACCAGAATGTTTGCTATCCATCTCAAATAATTCATTAAGAATACTGGTCGCAGTAAAATTATTATTTTTGCCGTAATTAATTAGATTCTTTACAATTTGAAGGTTGATTTTATTTGCTTGAGTACTTAAGTAAGTGAGGATGAATTCCCTCATTTTTAATTTGTTATTCAATACATAGACCTTCTTTCTAAAATTAGCTATGAAATAATTTCATTTTAATATCTTGATCATAGTTACCAAAGCCCTGCCCAAAAATAGTACATCCACCATGATGATTAGCATCTTCTTTTATTTGGAACCGTACTGTGAAAGTAGGGGTACTCCAATCAATATCTTTAATTGATACTTCAGTGAAGGGCTGCCCGTCTAAGTAACTACCATGGTCAGTAACTCTAAACGTCTTCAGTATTCCGTACTGATTAACATTGTCTGGAACCCAGTCAGGGGTGAACTTTCCACGAATATCGGAAAAATCCCCGGGACTTGTCCAAGTACCTATCTCAACATTATTAATATAAACAGTTATATCTGAAGGCCAAACATTATTTGAAAAAGGAAATTCCGACCCTAGTTCCGCTGATAGGTCAATCATTTCAAGATGATCGTTTTCTTCTAAATAATTAGGAAATTGATATTCAACAAATCCATCGTTCCACCAAATCATTCCGGCACCAATTCTTTCAGGGCTCATAAAATATGATGGATTATCCACTTTTCCAATATAGTCGCTTTTACCCGCCAGTCCGCATGAAGGTACGACAGAATAGTTAGTATATTGTCCCACGGGAACTTGAGTTTCATAGACCGCAAAAGCCGGATATATAGGCGTGGGGAAATGAATGTTAATGTTATCCACTTTTAAATATGATACTTTACTGTGCCCGTGACGTTCGAATCCAATTATTTCTCCTTCAGCAAGTTTATTTAAATGCATGAGGGTAATCGTGCTACTGAGATTTAATTTTTCAGATAACTCCTGCACACTCATTCTTTTGTGAGAAAGTTCTTGAATGATTTTTATCCGAACATCACTCGCTAACGCTTTATAAGTATTCAAAGAACTGTTGGTGATATCTAAATCCATTTCAATTTCCTTTCTATAAGTAAATGTATATGTTTTAGGAACGGAATCATAATTAGTATACATCATTGTTTTGATAATAAAAATGTTAATCATTTTAAATGTATGCGGTTACTTAGCCGCGATTAAACAATATAAATGTTTATCATAAGCTCTTTTTGTAAAAAACATCACTAAAAATATTGTAATCGGTTACATTGAATAATACTATATGCTTGTGCACAAGATTCAATAGAAAATAACTAGGGGATGTTTAAATGACTATATATTCAAGTCCATTAATAGTGCAAAGAGCGGATCCATACATCTATAAGCATACGGATGGATTTTATTATTTCACTGCTTCGGTTCCTGCTTACAACTTGATTGAAATTCGAAGAGCAAAAACACTTGAAGGATTGGCACACGCTGCTCCCAGAACAATTTGGCGTAAACACGATAGTGGTGCGATGAGCCAATTGATATGGGCTCCTGAAATTCATTATATTGATGGGAAATGGTTTATTTATTTCGCAGCTGCTGAAACTCAGGATTTTGATGATAATGGTATGTTCCAGCATAGAATGTTTTGTATTGAATGTGATAATGCTGACCCGATGAGGAGCGAAGATGATTGGGTTGAAAGAGGACAAATTAAGACACCTATGGACACGTTTGCTTTAGATGCAACTTGTTTTCAACGTGACGGCAAACTGTACTATGTTTGGGCTCAGAAAGATCCAAAAATTTTTGGAAATACTAATTTATATATTTCTGAAATGGAAAATCCTTGGACTCTAAAAACTGATCCAATCATGATTTCCAAACCTGAATATGATTGGGAAACAAAAATCTTTGCTGTTAACGAAGGACCCGCAATCATTCATCGGAATGATAAATACTTTTTAACATATTCAGCAAGCGCAACGGATGAAAATTACTGTATGGGAATGCTCAGCATTCCAGATAATGCCGACTTGTTAGATGCAAGTAATTGGATAAAGAAGGATAAGCCAGTATTTCAGAGTGACTTAAAAGAGCATCAATTTGGACCAGGACATAATTCGTTCACTAAGGCAGAAGATGATGAGACTGACATATTAGTCTACCATTGTCGTGATTATACAGATATTAAGGGAGATCCTTTATACGATCCTAATAGACACACTAAAGTCCAATCATTTTCATGGAATGATGATGGAACACCAAACTTTGGCAAACCACTGCCTTACAACTACGAATAATGTGAAGGAGGAGACTGAACATGGATACAAAAGATCTTAGTAGTAACAAAATGCCAGTTACAAATGAAAAAAAGAACTTCTGGGGTTTCCCATTTACTCATTTTAGTTATTTTTTCATTTGGGCAGTAGTTTATGGATACTTAACATTGTGGATGGAGCAAGTCGGACATCTTAATGGTGTACAGTCTGGTATGGTATTCTCAATGATGGCTGGAATATCTTTAATCTATCAACCATTCTTCGGCGTTATATCTGATAAACTTTTATTTAAAAAGAACTTAATTTTAACTATTGCAGTTGCAGGAATGTTTGTGGGCCCTTATTTCCAATGGGCATTCTTACCATTGATGCATGTTAATTCAGTTTTGGTTGCTGTTGTAACAGGTGCATTTCTTAGTTTTATTTTAAATGGTGGAGTATCAGTTATTGAGCAATATGTTCAAAGGGCTAGCTTAGCTAACCACTTCGAATATGCACATTCTCGGGTTGGTGGTTCAGTTGCCGGCGTTGTTGCTTCGTTAGTCGCAGGACGTTTATTTATTTGGAGCCCTAACTCGATATTCTGGGCTTGTACTATTGCCGCAATTATTTTGGTTTGCTTGTTATTATTTTCTGATAAAATCAACATGGACAATGCTGATGTTGCAGGTGATACTTCTGATTCATTGGACTGGAAAACGGTCTTATCAGTGTTCAAAATTAAAAATTTATGGGTGTTAGCAATCTTTTACATGGGTGCATCTGCATTATATGATGTTTTTGATCAGCAGTTTATTATCTTCTTTAAAACATTTTTCCATACGGCGGCTCAAAGTACGCTTGTATACAGTTACATGACATCTGGCCAAACTGCCATTGAATTTTTATTAATGTTCCCAATGCCTTGGATTATAAATAAAATTGGTTCCAGAAACGGTTTAGTTATCTATGGGCTTGTTACGGCTTTACGAATAATTGGTTCAGCTTTATCTCCAAATTGGATCTGGGTAGTTGGATTCCGTTTGTTAGCAGGCTTAGAAATGCCATTATTGTTAACTTCAATTATGAAGTATATAGCAGGTGCATTTGATATCAGGTTATATGCTACCATTTATGCATTGGCTTCTAATTTTGCTAAACAGATTTCTGTTTTTATTTTTTCAACATTAGCTGGTAATTTATATGATAGCATTGGCTATCAACACACATATATTTACATGGGAATTTTTGTGTTAATCATTACAGTGTTCGCATTATTCTTCTTGAAGAAAGAGGATCCTGTTCAGGCTGGTGAACGAGATGAAAATGGAAAGATTTTATCCTGATTTATAAAACAATGAAATTTCACCTAAAATAAAAGTTTCGTGGGAATCAAGATCTATAAAAAGTTACATTACTATTTAGGAGATAATAATTTGGTGATTTACCGAATTATTATCTCCTTTTTTGATTTTTAATATGTAATCAATTTAGTGAAGCTTTGTGTATTATTCTAAAGTTTTTCAATCTAAGAAATCATATGAAAATTATATATAGTTTAGTCAATGATGAATTTTAGGAAGGATTTTGATTGATTAATTGAAATAAGTGCAAAAAAGCCTGATACTGGATAAATGAATCCAATATCAGGCTTTAATATTTGCATTGTATTAATAAGTTAAGTTAACTGGTCTTGAGAAACCAACCACGTGCCACCAAGGAGCATAAACTTTTTCAACGACGACACCCCGATTTTGAGAGTCAATCATTTTACCGTTACCAATGTACATTCCCACATGTGAGATGCTATGTTTGCTACCACCAAAGTATACTAGATCACCCTTTTTGATGTTTGATTTAGAAACTTTTTTTGTATGATTATATTGTTGTTGAGCTGTACGTGGAATTGATTTTTTGATGGATTTTTTATATACGTATTTTGTAAATCCTGAACAATCAAAACGAGTAGGGCCAGTTGCACCCCAAACGTAACGAGCACCTAAATGCTTTTTAGCAGTTTTGAGAACAGAATCATATGAAGTACTGTTGCTATTAGCAGAAACTTTTGATGAAGGATTGATAGCAATCAACATTAAAGCAACTGTTGCAGCAAATAACAATGTTTTAGAAATAGTTTTAATGATTTTATTGAAAACGATATTAAATTCTCCTTTTTGACTCTCTAGTGAATGTATGCCTTATTGGCTGTGATGTAATTGCCATTAGATAATTGGAATCTATAAGCTTTACCATCGGACTTCACGACGTCGGTTACTGAAAGACTAGTTTCTGCTGAAATCTTTTTAACACGATTTTTAAAATTCTTGTCTGAATATTGGTAAATTGCTTTAGTAACAGTGATTTTCTTGCTGTTTGGTAAGCTGGTGAAGTAACTTGGAGTTACATGAGCACTGGCATTGCTATACCAACTAGCCACCTTACTAGTAACAGCCTTACTTAAATCAACGTTACCAGAAATTCCACTTAACCGACCGGTTGATGTGTATTGCCACAAGTCAGTTTTAACATTAGGTTTAGTAGAATAATTAGCGATCCATGAACCATCGAACTTAGAATAATTTATCTTATAAGTGTTTACATAGTTTTGGTATGAATAATAAACTAAGGGTTTGTTAGTTAATGAACGCATGGTTGATAACCAAGCGTTAACGTAACTTTGTTCGCTACCTTTACCTTTACGATGTTCATTGTCTAATACATAGAAATTAGCTTTTTTGCTGCTGCGCTTGTAAAAGTCACGAGCTTCTTTTTTTGCGTCGGCTACACTGCTGAATTCTGCGTATCCGTATTGACCAAAGGGAACTTTGTATTTATAAGCTCCAGCGGCATTGACGTCTTTTTTGGTATCAATTCTAAAGTCAGCATCACCGGTGTCACCATGTTGAACTCTGATGATAACCATCTTTAGTTCTTTGGATGCTTTGCTCCAGTTAATGTTGCCTTGATATTGAGAAACGTCAGCGATTTTAGTTTTGCTAGCATAGGCAGTAGTGCCAATAGTGAAAGCTGCCATTGCTCCCATGAATATTCCAGCAAATTTTTTAAAGTTAATTGTCATTTAAGTGATCCTCCTCTAAAAGATACAAGGCACATTATATGGGATGAATGCTACTAAACAATATCAAGGCTATTTCAGAAGTGTTAAAAAAGATTGCATGGCAAAAAATCGATTGTAAATCCCTTTAATAAAAGGGTTTAAAACTACAATATATTTAAAAATTTTATTTTATATGTCGTTAATTCGTTATAAATTTTGTAAATTATCGTTCTTATTCGTCAATTGTTTCAATAATAGTTAATAATGTAATATAAAACACGATGTATTTAATGAATAAACCGTTCGCTTGGACGTGTTGTTTCTTAATAATATCAGGTACAATAGAAAAGCATTAAAAATCATGGGAAGAGTTTGACAATATTTATGAATAAATTAAATGGAAAAAAATCATTTTATCTTAAAGCAATCATCACTCCAATAGTTGTAATGGCCATTATCTTTTGGCTTCTTCATATTAGTCCGTTTGGTCCCAAAAACTTCTTGGTTAGTGATTTGGCCACTCAGTACTTGCAATTTTTTACTGAGCTAAGAAGACAGTTGCTTCATCTTCATTTTTCAAGTTACTCATTTTTGGTTTCAATCGGTGATAGTGCTGTTCCAATTTATTCTTACTATTTACTAAGTCCGTTTAACTTGATTATTGTTTTCTTTAAAAATGCCCAATTACCAGTTGCGATTGATTTGATTATTTGGTTGAAAATCATTTTTGCCAACATATCAATGAGTATTTTTCTTGCTAGAAAATATCAAAAGTACGACTTAATGACGATTGCCGCAGGGGTGGCATATGGTCTTTGCGGATTCGTGGCAATGTATTTTTACGACTTGATGTGGCTTGATGCCTTAATTATGTTGCCAATCGTCGTCGCAAGTTTGGAAAGATTAGTCAAAAAGAATCGCGTGTGGCTTTATGTGTTCACACTGACTTACACGATAGTTACTAATTACTATATGGGTTACATGATATGTATATTCATGGTTTTGTACTTGGTATATCTTTTGATCAATGAAAAACCTCAGGGAATGAAATTCACTAAATTTGCCGGAACTCAAAAACAAGTTATTGGGAGGTTTAGTTGGTATTCTCTCTTAGCAGGTGGTATGTCTGCGATCGTGTTGATTCCAACCGGCTTTGCTATGATGACTACTGGTAAAGGTAGTTTTGAATTAAAAAGTTTTATCCCAATTGTTAGTTTCGGGCCAAGTGTGTTAACTAATTTGGGCGTCGGTGCTAATAATTTTAACGATAGGTTATTTCATGATCCAAGTGTGTTTAGTGGCACATTGTTCATCATTGGATTGATTTGTTATTTCCTATCTAAACAAATTAGCCGTCAAAGTAAGCAGGCAGCTGGCTTCATACTAACCGCTAGTTTCTTAGGTATGTGGATTTTGCCATTCAATACGATTTGGCACATGTTCCAGCAGCCGGCAGGATTTCCATTTAGAATGGTTTACATGCTTAGTTTCTTGATTATTATGTTTGGTTTTGAAGCATATACTAAAAATGTTTTTGAGAATCGGCAACTAGTCACTAGATCGACAAAGTATGTTGTGATCAGTTTGGTAATCGGTTACATATGTGCCAACATTTTCAGCGAAATCATCCGCGTGTTTAATATTAATAATATTCAATTTTCTGTTAATAACTGGCATTTGTTAGTCAGCTTTGTGTTTGTTGTGATTACATCGATTTTAATGGCAGGGATGACCATTCAGTCAAAGAACAAGAGAAATTTATTGTTCTTACTTGTGATATTTGAGATGGGGACCAATTTCGTTCTATCCACTGGCGGAGCTACATTCATGAATCAACGGAATTATGCAGATGCTTACAACTACAGTGCCAAAATAATTAATCGTGATGAATCTGACAGTATTGAAAATGGTCGGGTTTATCGGTCACTGGTTGTTAATCAAGCGTTTAAATCTTTGTATCCTAATCCATATTCTGGTTATAACGATTCATTGATCTTTCAAAATCGTGGAATCGGTTCGTACAGTTCCACACTAAATTCACAGACCCACTATGTCCTCGAAAATCTCGGCTTTTCAACTAGGAATATTCGTCGAATTGACATGCTCGGGGGGACAGAAGTTACTAATCATATATTAGGGGTGCGCAACATTATTACGGTCGATCCGCATCAAGGCTCAACCGTTCAAAATAATAAAGTCCCTTCAATCGGTTTTATGATGAATGATGAGGTTAAGAATTTAACTTTTGAAAAAGGTATGGTCTTTAAAAACTTGAATCGAGTTGCCCAAATTGAATCCGGAAAAAATTATCAATACTTCAAAGCCCCTCGGATCCTATCGGTAAATAAATTAGGCAGTGGCCCATATACTTATGAAATGAAATTTACTGCACGGACAGATGGCTCACAATATCTATATATTCCGAACATTCGTCTCCAAGGAATCAGTATTTACGTAAACGATAACCTTATCTCACCAATTTACAGTGGATTAGGAACTGAAGTTATTCCATTGGGAAGCAAGAAATACAATGAACAGTATTCTGTTAAAATCGTTTCTCCCAATTCCTTATCAGGAATAGAAAATGATGTTTCTGGTTTTGATAATTTTGCATTTGATCGAGATGCGACTAATGCACCAATTAGCACCCTTAAATTTGATAATCCTAAAAACATTAATTATCAAGGAGACGACTTTGCTGGAGAGATTCAAGTAAAGCAGAAAAATCAAATCTTATTTATGAGTATGCCTTTTGATAAGGGGTGGCATGTCACTGTTAATGGTCAACCTGGGCAAGTAATTCGAGTTGCTGATGGATTAATGGGTGTTGAATTACCACAAGGCAATAATAGAGTTCATTTTAAATATGAGGCTGGTGGATTAAAAGTAGGCTTAATTATTTCAATTATGATGTTCGGATTGACTATAATCACTGCTGTAGTAAGGCTTTATCGTCGTCAAAATGTAAATTAATTTCAAAAAGTGTCAAGCTTGTATTTGAGAATATAACCTAAGGATTCCCAATTTAACGCCTTTCTGCGAGCACGTAAAAAATATTTGTGTTTTTTAAGTTTCCCCTTGTGAAAATTATTTTCAAGATATATAATCATATTTGGAAGTATTTAAATATGATGTTTTTAAGAACGGGAGAAAGAAAATATGCAAATTGGTATGATTGGTTTAGGTAAAATGGGTCTTAACTTAGTTAAGAACATGATTCGTAACGGAAATGAAGTTGTTGCATTCGATTTGAACGCTGACAATGTTAAGCTTGCTGAAGAAGCAGGTGCGATTGCTGCTACAAGTAATGAAGACCTTGTAAGCAAATTACAAGCTCCTAAGACTGTTTGGATCATGGTTCCAGCTGGCAAGCCAACCGACTCAACTGTTGAAGAATTAGTTAGTCTTCTTTCATCTGGTGACTACCTAATCGATGGTGGTAACTCATTCTACGAAGATTCAGTACGTCATAACGAAATTGCTGCTGCTAAGGGAATTAACTTCTTTGACTGTGGTACTTCAGGTGGTAAAGATGGTGCCTTAAATGGTGGTAACTTTATGATCGGTGGACCAAGTAAAGAAGCGTTTGAACACTTAGTACCATTATTTGAAGGAATTGCCCAAGAAGATGGTTACCTATACACCGGTAAACCAGGTTCAGGTCATTACCTTAAGATGGTTCATAACGGTATTGAATACGGTATGATGGAAGCTATTGGTGAAGGATACGATGTTCTTCAAAACAGTCAATTTGAATACGATAACGAAGCAGTTGCTAAGGTTTGGTCACATGGATCAGTTATCCGTGGATGGCTAATGGAACTTGCTGAAGAAGCATTTGCTAAAGATGCAAACTTGGAAAACATCACTGGTGTTATGCATTCATCTGGTGAAGGTAAGTGGACTATCCAAGAAGCTCTTAAGCTTGGTGTTCCAGTTCCTGTTATTGCTAACTCATTGTTTGTTCGTAACTACTCAGAACAAGATGACACATTTACCGGTAAGGTAGTTTCATCATTGCGTAACGGTTTCGGTGGCCACGCAATGGACATGAAAAAATAATTAAAACTAATGACAGCGTCTCATTAATGAGGTGCTGTTTTTATTTTTGGATATATTTTCAAACATGAATTAAATTAGTATGTAAGCGTTTTTCATTGGGTTGGATATGTGGTTTAATATAGATATCATAATCTATGATTAAAGGGGACCAGAAGACCATGAAAATATTGATTGTTAATGCAGGAAGCTCATCATTGAAGTTTAAGTTGTTTGAAATGCCTAACGAAGATGTCCTTGCAGCCGGAGAAATTGAAAGATTGAATATGCCAGGATCGAAAGTGAAAATTAAGTATGGCGATAATCAAGTTTTTAAAGACCAACAAGATAATATTAGTTACGACAAATCTGCTGGAATTATGTTGAATCGTTTAAAAGATCTCCATGTTATCGATCACCTAGGCGATATTAAAGTAGTTGCTCATAGAGTTGTCGCGGGAGCCAATGATTTTGATAAGGTCACCAAGATTACTCCTGAAACACTCAGCCGGATTGTTGAACTTGGCGAAATCGCTCCAATCCATAACCCTAGTGAAGCCAAATATATTGATATCGTCACTTCAATATTACCTGATGCGACACAATACGCAGTTTTTGATAGTGCATTCTTCCATGATGTTCCAGCAATGAATGGTCAATATGGAATCCCTCATGAATTAACTAAAAAATTTGGTATTCAAAGATATGGTGAACATGGAATTAATCACACCTACACTACTCAACAAGCCATGAAAATGTTGGGGACTGATAAAGCTGATTTAGTTACGCTTCATTTGGGCTCAGGGGCTTCTGTTGCAGCCGAAAGAGATGGGAAGTGTTATGACACCTCAATGGGTTACACACCTATGAACGGGCTTTTAATGGGAACTAGAGCGGGGGATGTTGATCCTGCATTGGTACCATATTTAATGAAACGAATGGGTGCTTCAGCTGATGAAGTTATTGAAATGTTCAACGAACGATCAGGAATGCTTGGCGTTTCGGGTATTTCTTCAGACATGCGTGATCTAGAAGAATCATCTGATCCACAAGCTAAGTTAGCATTAGACATGTTTTTAAATCGTGTTATTAAGTATGCATCATCGTATATCACTGAATTGGATGGCGTGGATGCAATCGTCTTCTCCGGAGGAATTGGCGAACATGATGAATGGGTTCGTTCAGAAGTATGTAAAAAATTACGTTGGTTTGGTGTTGAATTAGATGAAGAAAAAAATAAGGCGCAACAGTTTGGTGATCTAAGCGCTGTTGGATCGAAAGTGAAGGTATTTTTAATTCCTGCCGATGAAGAGATTGCAATGGTTAGGGATGTTTACGACTATCAAAAATAGTGATTAGTTAACGGAATTATCTTTTAATAAGTGAAATTATTTGCCCTGATCTTTTTGATCAGGGCTTTTTTTGTTTATAAAATAATTCAATCTTTTAAAAACCAAAACCCCAATAATTATAGGTACGTATAAAAAATCGTAGAAAATATTTCTCTAGTATATCACTTGAAAATAAGTATTTTTGACGGAAATGGTACTTATAAATATTAAACATTTCATTGATTTATACGTACAAATAATATAACATAGTCAATGTAAGCGTTATCTAAAATTTTTAACATTTTGTTGTGGAGTGCAAAATAGCGGTATTTCCTATCATTTCAGTGACGTTTTACGCGAATAAATATTATGGCCATAATATTTTCAATTGATTTGATCAAAAATATATTGAGGAGAATAGTTATGGAAAAAGAAAAAAAGATCCCAAGTGGTTTTATATATTTCTTTGGTTCCTTTGGAGGAATTCTTTTTGGGTATGATATTGGTGTAATGACCGGAGCATTGCCCTTTTTGCAAATAGATTGGGGATTACAGAATAGTGCCGGTGTCATAGGATGGATCACTTCTGCAGTTATGTTCGGTGCTATTTTTGGTGGAGCTATAGCTGGTCAATTGTCAGATAGACTTGGTCGTCGGCGAATGATTCTTATTTCAGCATTAATTTTTGTTGTTGGTTCTCTCTTGTCAGGAGTTTCTCCACATAATGGAGCAATTTATTTAATAATTGTTAGAATCTTTTTGGGAACTGCTGTGGGTGCCGCATCGGCTCTGGTTCCAGCATATATGTCAGAAATGGCTCCCGCAAAATTTAGGGGCCAATTATCTGGATTGAATCAAACAATGATTGTTTCAGGTATGCTTTTATCATATATAATTGATTTCTTGCTTAAAGATTTGCCTGAGCATTGGGCATGGAGATTAATGCTTGGTTTAGCTGCAGTTCCAGCTCTTATTTTATATTTCGGTGTTTTGAAACTACCTGAATCACCACGTTTTCTTGTTCGGACTGGACATGAAGATGAAGCACGTAAAGTATTAACTTACATTCGTAAAGATGACACAGAAATTGATAAAGAATTGTCAGATATCAAAGAAACAGCTAAAGATGAAAAAAATGCTGCTGTGTCAACATCATGGGCTACTCTATTTAGCGGTAAATATAGATACTTAGTTATTGCCGGAATTGGGGTAGCAGCGTTCCAACAATTCCAAGGTGCAAATGCAATCTTTTATTATATTCCTCTTATTGTTGAAAAGGCGACGGGTAATGCTGCAAGTTCAGCTTTAATGTGGCCAATCATTCAAGGAGTCATTTTGGTACTTGGATCATTGCTGTATATCGCAATTGCTGATCGTTTTAATAGACGTACTTTGATTATGATGGGCGGTACCGTTATGGGACTGTCATTCTTGCTTCCAGCCATAATTAATTGGATGATGCCAAACACTAGTCCAATGATGATTGTTGTATTTTTATGTATATATGTTGCCTTCTACTCATTCACATGGGCCCCACTTACTTGGGTTATTGTAGGGGAAATTTTCCCACTTGCAATTCGGGGTCGTGCATCAGGTTTGGCATCGTCATTTAACTGGATTGGTTCTTGGCTAGTAGGACTTTTATTCCCATTGATGACGGCTGCAATGCCACAAGAGGCTGTATTTGCCATCTTTGGTATAATTTGTATTTTTGGGGTTATCTTCACTAAATTCTGTGTTCCTGAAACACGTGGACGTTCCCTTGAGGAAATTGAAGAACAAGGAACAGGTAAATAATTCGTAATTATTACGACTCGTTCAAAATTTCGAATAATCATATGAATAACAAAAACCATCTATTGATCATTTGATTAATAGATGGTTTTTGTTATATACATTTTTTTAATGTTTAAAACTTTGCTTTGTACGAAATTGAGTAACTAGTTTCTTTATTTGCAGGAAGAACAATGTTGCCAAAGCCTTCATGATTAACAGCATCAGGTAGGTTTTGTGCTTCTAACGCAATTCCCATATAAGGTTTGCCAATTCCGTAATCTTTAAAGCTCATAGAACTTAAGTCATCAGGTGTGAATACAACCAAACCATTTCGATCAGAACTAATTGTTACGCTTCTTTGGGTTTCTGGGTCATTTAGGACAGCAATTGGTTCATTTGATTGGTGTTCGTTGATTACAAAAACGTCATCAAAAGCGCTACCGGTTTGTGTCTCTTTATTCTTGACGGCATCGCCGATTTTTTGAGGATTGTTAAAATCATAAACAGTAGATTCAACGTTTAAAAACATTCCGGTTGGTGTCTTATCATCTTTGTTCAAATCCAAATGATTACTTGAATTAATTTGAAGGGCATGATTTAGAACATTATTTGTATTTCCTAGATTGAAGTAGATGTGCTGTGTTGGGTTAAATAGAGTGTCTTCACTGCTGGTTGCTGTGTACTTAATAGTTAATTCGTTATCATCAGATAACGAATATTCTATTTTTGCGTCTAAATTTCCAGGGAATGAATCATCAGAGGAATTAATATGTTTTGTAAGGATTATGCTGTTATTGTCAGTTGATCCTTCCCAAATAAATGATGAAAATCCATGCGAACCACCATGAAGAGTCGTATTTCCTTCATTTTGATCTAAGTGAAATGTTTTTCCATTTAATTCATAAGTACCATTTGTTATTCTGCCAGCTGTTCTACCTATTGCCATGCAGAAGTAGAATGGATTATCTAGGTAATTTTCAGCATTATTGAAGTTTACTATGATATTTTTTCTATCAGCATTATTCGTGCTTGGGACAAGGAACTCGTATAGGACGCCTCCTAAAGTTAAAACTGAGATTGATACGTTATTTTTATTTGTAATGGTGTACTTGCTAACAGGCATTCCTTTGTACGAACCGAAAGACTCTTTATTAAATTTCATAGTATTCTCCTTCTAAAATAGTTTTTGCGCTATGAAAACGCTTAAATACATTATAATTCTTGTACATGGAGTAGTGCAATGTGTAATGTTTATTTATCCGTATAAATATTTTGATGTCGAAATATAATAAAATCAAAAAACATCTTAATGATTTTATGAATGGTATAATATTATGTATTAAAATATGTAATGACAGGGATTTTTTTTTATGGAAACTAAATATTCAAAAGTAAAGAGTGGTCTTAAACACGATATTGTAAATAGTCAATATGCGATTCACGATAAATTGCCAACAGAGTCAGAATTAATGTCTAGGTTTGATGTAAGTAGATATACGATTCGGAGAGCTATGGGAGATTTAGAGCATGAGGGCTACATCGAAAGAATCCAGGGCGGAGGGATGTACGTCGCCGATTGGATTAATAAAGATAAGAATACTAAGTTGAAGAGGACAATAGGTGTAGTAACAACACATATTGCTGATTACATTTTTCCAAATATTATCAGCGGTATAGATCAAGTGGTATCGGATGAAGGAATGTCCGTTTTAATAGGGAATACCCATGATCAGCATGATAAAGAACGACAAAGTTTGATAAACATGTTAGATAATGACGTGGCGGGATTCATTGTTGAACCAACGCAAAGTACGTTGGATAACCCAAATTTAGATGTTTATAAAACCATTCAAGAAGCTGGAAAACCCGTTGTCTTCATTAACTCACATTACGACGAGTTATCTGCTCCGTATGTCGAACTGAATGACGAAATCGCTGAGCGACAGTTAGTTGAGTATTTACTTGATAATGGTCATGAAAAAGTGATGGGGATATATCAAGTGGATGATCGGCAAGGGGTTAACAGAATGAGCGGGTTTGTCAAAGCCTATCAAAATAGACCCAATATTGCTTCGCTAGGCGACATTATGATGTATCGCTCCAATGACGATATCGATGCGGTTTTGAAGCAAGTAAAAGAACGCATTTCGAGTGAGAGTAGCTCTGTTCCTACTGCGATTGCTTGCTATAACGATGAGTTAGCAATAGAGGTTTTAGGATTGCTAAGTAATATGGGGATATCTGTGCCTGATGAAATATCTGTTGTTGGTTTTGATGATTATGAGTTGTCTAAGCATATTAATCCTAGCCTAACAACCATGGCTCATCCCAAGCGTGAAATGGGAGTTGTAGCGGCTAAACTACTGCTATCGATGATTAATAAGGAAGAAGTTAAGCCTAATATTTTAGATGCTGAGCTTGTAGAACGTAATTCAGTTAAAAAAATTGAGGTTGATAAATAGATTTAATGCAGAGACAGATCACATGTTAATTATATTCTGATCTATTTTCATATTAGACAAAAACAGCAGCGTATCCGGAATATCAAGGATAAGTTGCTGTTTTTGTCTAATATTAATCTATTCATTGAACGGGGACACATTCTGTTTTATTATTCTGGCCGGATTTCCAGCGATAATTACGTTATCGCCAAATGATTTTGTAACTGTTGAATTTGCGCCAACAATGACATTATTACCTAGTGTTACATCAGGAAGAATGACTGAGCCGCCACCTATCCAAACGTCATTCCCAATTGTTACAGGCTTTCCCAAACCAATAGAGTTGGCTCTTTCCCGGGGATCCTTAGGATGAAAAGCAGTATAGATTTGAACGTGTGGTGCGAGCATACAATGATCTCCAATAGTCACAGGAGCTATATCTAAAATCACATTGTCATAATTGCACATAAAGTTATCACCAACATGAATATTATATCCAAAATCACACCTAAAATTCGGTTGAATCCAGGGCTTGGTTCCTACTGAACCGAACAATTCACGTATAAGTTTGTCCTTTTTGGATACTTCTAAATCATCTAGATCATTAATTTGCTTACATAATCGTCTAGCTTTAGTTTCTTCAGCAGCTAATTCAGGATCCATGATATTGTAAGGTTCACCGGCTAAAAACTTATCTTTTTCAGACTTCATAAATTACCTCTCCAATCTAATAAGAACATCTTTTGATCTTAAGAATACCATAATTTTTTGTATAAAAATGCCTGGCAGGAAAATATTGTACTAATAAATAATTATTATCTTGATTTATGCGTATAAATATTTTATACTGATGCTTGTAAGCGATTCCATTAATGCACGTGGGATTCATAAAAAATATGTGTAGAGGAGATATTATTATGTTAAAAGTTCCTGATTATGAATTTTGGTTTGTAACTGGTAGTCAACACCTATATGGTGAAGAACAATTGAAATCAGTTGAAAAAGATGCAAGAGACATCGTAGATAAATTAAATGCAAGTGGTAAGTTACCTTATAAGGTAGTGTTTAAGCTAGTTGCAACGACTGCTGACAGCATCACAAACCTTATGAAAGAAGTTAATTATGACGATAAGGTTGCTGGAGTTATTACTTGGATGCACACTTTCTCACCAGCAAAAAATTGGATTCGTGGTACAAAAATTTTACAAAAACCATTATTACATCTTGCAACTCAATATCTCGATCATATTCCATATGAAACAATTGACTTTGATTATATGAACCTTAACCAAAGCGCTCATGGGGATCGTGAATATGGATTTATCAATTCTCGTTTACAAAAACATAACAAGATTGTTTATGGATATTGGGGCGACGCAGAAGTTCAATCAGAGATTGCTGATTGGGAAGACGTAGCTGTTGCTTATAACGAAAGCTTCAAGATTAAAGTGGCACGTTTTGGTGATAACATGAGAAACGTGGCTGTTACTGAAGGTGACAAGGTTGAAGCACAGATCCAGTTCGGTTGGACTGTGGATTACTTTGGTATTGGCGACTTAGTTCAAGAAGTTAACGCGGTCTCAGATAGTGATATTGATCATAAATACGCTGAACTACAAAAAGAATATGAATTTGTTGAAGGCGATAACGATTCAAAGAAATATGAAAGCTCTGTTCGCTATCAAATCCGTGAATATTTCGGAATTAAGAACTTCCTTGATAAAGGTAATTATTCAGCATTTACTACTAATTTCGAAGACCTTTATGGTTTGGAACAACTACCTGGACTTGCTGTTCAATTATTGATGGCTGAAGGATATGGATTTGGTGCTGAAGGTGACTGGAAGACAGCAGCCCTTGGTCGTCTATTGAAGATTATGAGCCATAATGAATTGACAGCATTTATGGAAGATTACACTTTGGAACTACAAAAAGGCAAAGAAGCCATTCTTGGATCACACATGTTGGAAGTTGATCCAACAATTGCCTCAGATAAACCTAGAGTTGAAGTTCATCCATTGGATATTGGTGGCAAAGATGATCCAGCACGTCTTGTATTTACTGGACGCGAAGGAGATGCTTACGATGTAACTATCTCTGATTTTGGTACAGAATACCACATGATTGGTTATCCAGTATCTGCTAATAAAGCTCCTAAAGAGACTCCACATCTTCCAGTTGCAAAACAAATGTGGACTCCAAAAACTGGCTTAAAGCATGGTGCTACTCAATGGATTAAGTATGGTGGTGGTCACCACACAGTTCTTATCTTTGGTGAAAACAGAGAACAACAAATTGCTGATTTAGCAGAAATGTTTGATTTACAATTCCAAGATATTAACGAATAATTTCAAGAAATATAGCATTTAAAGAACGCCTCTGATTTAAGAAGCGTTCTTTTGCTATTATGAGGTGACAAGCAGTGGTAAATAAAACAGAAAAAGAAAAAATGTTGAATAATGAACGATATTTAAATAATGATCCTGAATTAGTGCAGGATCGTATAAATAATCGTAAGCGAGTAAATGAATTTAACGATCAGGCTAAGAGCAATCCTCAATCGGCTAGTGCATTGATAAAAGAAATTTTTTCTAATACGGGTACCAATATTGAGATTCAGCCTGACTTTAAATGTGATTATGGGTACACGATTTCAGTTGGAGATAATTTTTTTGCCAATTATGACTGTGTATTCATCGATGTGGGTAAAATCACAATAGGTAATAATTGTTTAATCGGACCAGGCGTTCATATTTATTCTGTTAATCATCCACTAGATCCAACACTAAGAAATGATAATTATGAGTTTCCTAAACCTGTAAGAATTGGAGATAATGTCTGGATTGGTGGTCGGGTAACTATTGTGCCGGGCGTAACCATTGGAAATAATGTTACAATTGCTTCAGGTGCAGTTGTAACTAAATCATTCGGTGATAACGTTGTGATTGGTGGAAACCCCGCACGAATAATTAAACGTATTTAGTTAAGTGGAGGACATTTGATGAGTAATTATAGTATAGGAAGTAGAATTGAACTTTCTGATGGTAATAAAATGCCTATTCAAGGACTAGGTGTATACAAAATGACTGACGAAGAACAAGCAATTAACGCAATTCAGTCAGCATATAAATTTGGTTATCGGTTGTTTGACACTGCTCAGATGTATGGCAATGAAGAAGCTGTCGGTCGAGCATTACAAAGTATTAATGCTGATAGAAATGAAATATTTATTACCACCAAGATATCCGAAGAGAATCAGGGATATGATGGCGTAATGAAGTCATTTGAGCAATCATTAAAAAAGTTAGGGTTAGATTATGTTGATCTATTATTAGTTCATTGGCCAATCCATCAACATTTTTTTGAAACTTGGAAAGCCTTTGAACAATTAAAATCAGAGGGATTAGTAAAGTCAATTGGTACTAGTAACTATGGCATGATTCATTTGGAATACTTAAAAACTAAGGCGAATGAGATGCCTGTTGTTAATCAAATTGAAAATCACCCATATTTATCTCAGGCGGCGATGGTTGAGTTTGATAAAAATAATCAAATTGTTACTCAAGCTTGGGCTCCGCTAGGAAGAGGGAGAATTTTTGATGATCCAACGTTAATTAAAATTGCTGACAATCATAAAAAGTCTACGGCTCAGATTATTTTAAGATGGCATTTGCAAAGAGGAATTTCCTTTATTCCTAAATCGGTGCATGAAAATAGAATCATTGAGAATGGATCCATTTATGATTTTGAACTCACAAATGAAGAAATGATGCTCATCGATGATATGAATAAAAACGTCAGAATCAGTCAAGAACCAGAGATGGTTTACGAAATTGGCCATCAGTATCCCCATGGATAACCAGAATTTATAACTTACTAAATTGAATACTATATTTAAATAGTGTCCCTCTAGTTGCTAATGGCTAAAGGAACACTATTTTTTGTATCCTGATATGTTATTAGTGTGTCTGTCAGTTTATTATGCGAGACAACTAAATTATTCTTCGATGGAGCAAAATTAGGTGATAACAGGAGAAAAATACCTAGTGCATGTAGTTCACAGACTAACTACATGCATTGATTCTTTATTACGTTATAATTGAGTTAATAAACTCAGGAAGTGGGATGATTTAAGATGACTGTAACAGCTTATATGGTTCGCCATGGTCAAACATATTTAAATTATTATAATCGAGTACAAGGATGGATTGATTCACCATTAACTGATAAAGGTATTGAAGATGCAAAAAATGCCGGCAAACGACTAAAAGACATTCCATTTGCTGCAGCATTTAGCAGTGATTCTGGAAGAGCCATTGATACTGAAAGATTGATACTAAAACAAAACCCTAACAACATGAATATTGTTAGTTATCAATACCCCGAATTAAGGGAACAGTTTCATGGCTACTTTGAAGGTAGTGATTTGAGCCAAATGTGGCAATTTGTCGGAGTTCAAGTTCAAGAAAGTACTGAGAGCGAAGTACTAAAGAACTTCGGTTTAGAGAGGGCTCGTGATTTGATTCACCGAGCCGATCTGTATAATCACGCTGAAAACAACGCTATGTTCTGGGAACGACTGAATTTTGGCTTCGACAAAATCAGAGAAAACACGCATGATGGTGACCAAATTTTAATTGTGTCTCACGGAATGACCATTCGTTCAATCGTCGATCGTTACGCACCAGATTTAGATATAGGTGAAGCCACTGCCAATGGGAGTGTTACTAAATTGATTATCGATGACGATGATATTAGCGTAGAATACTTTAATAATCTTGGTGAAGTATAGCCGAGAAAAAAGCCAGTCAATCTGGTTTTTTTATTTTTAAGGAGTGACACAAGATGAGTACTTTATTAAAGACCTTGTCTGAACGTGGCAGCGATTTATGGCAAGCAACCGGCCAACACATCTGGTTATCTGTCGTTTCATTGTTGATTGCAATTATCATTGCAGTCCCGTTAGCCATTTCAGTTCAAAAACATAAAAGAATCGCGGAACTATTAAACCAGATAGCCGGAATTTTACAAACGATTCCGTCCCTAGCCCTTTTGGGATTGTTAATTCCGTTCGTGGGCATTGGCCAGGTTCCAGCGATTATCGCATTGGTAACTTATGCTATTTTTCCAATTTTTCAGAATACATTCGTTGGCCTTTCCTCAATTGATAGCTTACTTGAAGAGGCGGCTGATGCATTTGGGATGACCCGTTGGGAAAAACTAAGACGATTTGAATTGCCAATTGCCATGCCAGTTATTTTAACCGGGGTTCGTCAAGCCATGGTTCTAATTGTCGGGACCGCTACTTTAGCCGCATTGATCGGCTCCGGTGGTCTGGGAACATTTATTTTACTGGGAATTAGTCGAAACGATAATTCACTGATTTTAATTGGTGCTATTGCGTCTGCGTTAGTTGCTGTAATATTTAGTGGCCTAATTCAATTGCTCCAGCGGGTGAGATTGCGAACTATGCTAATATCGCTTGGCGTACTAGTAGTCGGGATTGCTGGATTTGAAACTTATCAAGGGTTACAAAAAAATGAACCGAACATTACCATTGCTGGAAAGATGGGTTCTGAACCTGAAATATTAATTAATATGTACCGAGATTTAATTCAAAATAGTGATCCAAAAGTTCAGGTCACTTTAAAACCTGATTTTGGTCAAACCAGTTTCTTATTTAATGCTCTTAAATCTAATCAAATTACGATGTACCCTGAATTTACTGGGACAGTTTTGCAGGGATTGGTAAAGGAAAATCGACCGGTTCAAGATATGAATGCGCCACAAATTTATCGCACTGCTAAAAATGATCTTAAATCTCAATTTGGAATGAACTTTGCCAAACCAATGAAGTACAACAACACCTACGCTTTGGTGGTTAAGAAAAGCTTCGCGGCTAAATATCACCTAAAGACCATTTCTGATCTTCGCCGCATTAGTAATAAACTAAATGCTGGCTTTGATTTGGAATTCATTGATCGTGAAGATGGGTATCGAGGAATCAAGAAGCTTTATGGCTTGAAGATGAAGTATCAGTCGATGGATCCTGATTTGCGTTATGAAGCTCTCAATAAAGGGGCTGTCAACATCGCTGACGGATATTCAACTGATTCACAAATTAGGCAATATCACTTGGTTGCGCTTCGCGATAATAAACAATTATTCCCAATTTATCAAGGCGCACCTTTAATGAAAGACAGCTTTGCTAAGAATAACCCTAAGATCATTAAGGCGTTGAATAAATTAGCTGGCAAAATTAGCGAAAAAGATATGCAACAAATGAATTACGAGGTTAACGTTCAAAAGCGCTCAGCCGCAACTGTTGCAAAGAATTACCTGGTGTCTCAACACTTGATTGGAGGGAAGTAATCATGGCAGAACCAATTCTAAAATTTAATCATGTTACTAAGCGATTCGATGACCAGATAAGCGTTAATGATGTTTCCTTCCAAGTTAACAAAGGAGAGTTTTTTGTTTTGGTTGGTGCTTCAGGTAGTGGAAAAACCACGACTTTAAGAATGATTAACCGTTTAATTGATCCATCGTCTGGAGAAATTCAGCTCCGGGGCAAAAGTAGCATGGAATATAATTTACGAGAATTACGAATGTCGATCGGTTATGTTTTACAGGGTAGTGCATTGTTTCCAAATATGACGGTCCAACAAAACGTTACGTTGATTCCTGAAATGCGTGGTCAGTCCAATAAGACTGCTAATTCGCTGGCTGAAGAATTATTACAAGAAGTTGATATGGATCCTAAACAATATTTGTCTAAGTATCCTAAAGAACTTTCCGGTGGTGAGCAACAAAGGATCGGTATTTTACGAGCATTTGCGGCTAACCCACAATTAATATTGATGGACGAACCCTTTAGTGCACTTGATCCAATTGCCAGGAGACAGTTACGTAGCCTAGTTAAACGAATTCATGAAAACACTAATAGTACGATTGTTTTCGTTACCCATGACATGGATGAAGCCCTAGAATTAGGGGATCGAATCGCAGTCATGCAAGAGGGTAATCTTGAGCAGGTTGGCACCCCTGATGAAGTGGTTAATTCACCAGCCAATGATTTTGTTTCGCAAATGTTTGCTAACTCGTTAGCATATGACATTTATGGAGTTTATCTAAGTAAGCTTAAGCTCCTGGGTTATCTTACAGATACTAAAAAAACCACCGTTGCAGTGCCTAAGATTAAGGAAACCGCTACGGTGGGTGATGTATTAGATATTATCAATGAAGTTGGTGAAGTTGAAATTGATTCCGAAGATGGTTCAGTGGGCTATCTCAATCAAGCTGACTTGTTAAGAAGCATGAACGACTTCCGTGAGTATCAAAGGTAATATGTTAGATCAGAGGCAGGGGTAGGATAAGCTAAAATTTGTTTATCCACTGCTTGCTTATCGGCTCTCTGATTAATTTCGAAAGTTAGATAATTGATAATTTCATCAGCAATCTTCGACAATACTGTCGCTCCGACGATGGTGTTGTTTTTTTTGTCCAAAACTGTAACTATGACAGCGTTAGAATCTTGGATTCGATTAAATGTGTACCAGCTACCAGCTTTAGCAGTCTTGACGACATACATATCAGGATTATCATGAGCCTCCTGTGGTGTTACTCCGGTTCTAGCGAGTTGGAGTGAAGAATAGACAACTTGAGGAATAGCTGGATAATCAATCGGTTCGTCTGATTGGCTAAGAATTCGGTCGGCAACATAAGCTCCTTCAAATGACGCAACAGGAGTAAGTTTTGGTATCGACTTATTAGCCACGTCACCAATTGCATATACGTTAGAATTGGCAGTTTCCATGAAAGCATTGACTTGAATACCGCGTTTATCAAAGGTAACTCCAGGAATTTCAAGGTTCAGTGAATCTAGTTCAGGTTGGCGGCCCATTGAAGTAAACACCTCATCAACTTCAAGGTTGAAATCGTTGTTTCCGGTTAATTCATAATTACCATCGGCCTTTTCCTGGATACTACTAATTTCTGTATCGAAATGGAAGTTAACCCCGTGCTTAGTCATTGAATCGACCAGCTGCTCTGTTAATTCTTCAGGATATGCCTTAAGAATCTGGTGGTTGTGTTGAATCAAATGGACTTCTGCTCCAGATTCTGCGGCAATGTTTGCCAATTCAATACCCACGAAGCCACCACCTAAAAAGGCGATTTTTTCAGGTAAGTGAGGCATACTCAAGAAATCAGTACTGGTGTGAATGTACTCACTTCCAGGTATTTCAGGCGTTACAGGGTGAAGACCGGTAGCAATGATAATTTTCTTTGCCTGGTAGTTCGTTTCATTAACCATGATCGTATCTTGGTCGATAAATTTAGCCTGACCATGTTCCGTCAGAATTTTTGTCGATTTAAGACCATCCAGGGTTCCAGAAGGAACTTTTTCCGTATAGCTTGTCTTGAAGGCCATCATGGATTCCCAGTCGATTTTTGAATCACTCTGTAAACCAACGGATGCTAGGTCAGCTGCCTGTTGCTTTGTATGAACGACACTATACAACATTTTCTTTGGATCACAACCACGGTTTGGACATGTACCACCCCATAAATCATTTTCAATTACCAAAACTGATTTAGTATTAGCAAGCTGATATGCGGCGGCCAATCCACCAGGACCAGCACCGATGATAATTACATCGACTTGTTTGTTTTCCATACGAATCCCTCCAGACGAATAAGTCTTAGTGTTAGGTTTATTTTATCACGATACTTTTGATAAGATGAAATCTGAGAAATAACTTAACTTTAAATTATTTGTTTGACTGCTCTTGTCATAGTTTTTATGAAAGATAAAACCCATAACTCTGAATAGAATTATGGGCTTTTATTTTTAATCTTTAATTAAGTCATTAATTTTAAGATCTAGTTGTTGTTCAAATTCATCTAGTTTTGTTGTTACTGCTTGTTCACTGGTATCAACGAAGCCTAGATAAAATTTAATCTTAGGTTCTGTACCTGATGGGCGAACCGCTAACCATGTTTCGTCATCAAACCAGTATTTGAGAACATTTGATTTTGGTAAATCAATTTGAGTAGTTGAACCATCTGCTTCAGTCTGAGTGGCAGTTGAATAGTCAGCGTGGCGGATAACTTTATGACCAGCTAATTCAGTAATCGGTTCATTTCTTAATTGGTCCATAATGTGGGCCATCTTTTGTTTACCGTCAAGGCCATCAAATTCTTTGGCAATAGTTTTTTCAGTAAAGTAGCCATACTTGCGATACATTTCTTGAACACCATCATAAAGAGTTTTTCCCTGGCTCTTGTAGTATGCGGCAACTTCAGCAAGTAATAAAACTGTTTGAATGGCATCTTTATCACGAACGAATGGCTTGATTAAATAACCAAAACTTTCTTCAAAACCAAATAAGAAAGTGTGGTTATGATTAGTTTCGTATTTATGAATTTCTTCTGCAATAAACTTGAATCCTGTTAGCACACTCTTAGTTTCAACACCAAATGAAGAGGCGATTTTGGTTGCTAACTCAGTAGAAACAATTGATTTAACGACCCGGCCATCAACAGGTAAGGTGTTAGAGTTTTGCTTAGCAGTCAAAATATAATTCAATAAGACACTAGCAATTTGGTTTCCAGTAAGTAATTGGTAATCACCATTTGGCAAACGCACAGCAGCACCTAGACGATCGGCATCTGGATCGGTTGCAATGAGTACATCGGCGTTGACCTTCTTACCAAGTTGCTTAGCTAGGTCAAAGGCTTGTGGAAACTCTGGATTAGGAAATGGCACGGTTGAAAATTCAGGGTCAGCAATAGTTTGCTCTGGCACAACGGAATAGTTACTAAAACCAGCAGCTTCTAAGGCACGGCGAGCAATTACACGACCAGTTCCGTGAAGTGGGGTGTAGACAAACTTCATGGTTTTACCAGTTGTTTTTACAAGTTCAGAATCGATGTTGACTGTCTTCACTTGGTCAAGGTAAGCTACATCCACTTCTTCACCGATCAAAGTCATAATGTGTTGTTCGCGAAGGTCTTGCTCTGGAGTGGCTTTGATTGCAAACACATCATCAGCCTTACGAATATATGAAGTAATCAAATCAGATTCCTTTGGCGGCATTTGACCACCGTCTTCTCCGTAAATTTTAAAACCGTTATATTGCTTTGGATTATGACTAGCAGTAATCATAATGCCAGCATAAGTATTGAGATGGCGGACGGCAAATGATAATTCAGGTGTTGGGCGCATATCATCAAAAACAAATGATTTGATATTGTGGGCGCCAAGTACTCGAGCGGCCTCGTGAGCAAATTCAGTTGAATGGTAGCGTGAATCAAAGCTGATAGCGACTCCTCGGTTACGAGTGGCCTCATCCAATGTGTCCATAAAAGCAGCTAGCCCTTCGGTTGCCTGTCGAACTGTATAAATGTTCATTCGGTTGATTCCGGCACCCAGAAGCCCACGCATTCCAGCAGTCCCAAAAGATAGTGGGGTTGCAAAGGCATCTTCACGTTTAGTGTCATCGTTTTTTAAAGTTTTTAAATCATTGATTAAATTTTCTGGTAAGTTAGGTTGTTCAATCCATTTCTTATATAGAGCTTCGTAATCATTCACGAGTACGGCCTCCTAATTAGTATTAGCTTAATTATAGAAATTCACTTCTGGTTAGTCAATGATTTTACTAGAGCGAAATACTTATAAGTACTACAAAAACTTGACTTAATTGAGTAAACAAAATATATTTATTTTAGTAAAATAATGAGCGAAGGATATGAAGAACATGGCAACCATTAAAGATATCGCCGAAAAAGCAGGGGTATCGATTACAACTGTATCGCGAGTATTGAATTATGATAAGACTTTGTCAGTTAGTGATGCGACTAGAAAAAAGATTTTTCAAGTTGCTGAATCGGTGTCTTACACTAAAAATCGCCGCAAAACAGCCACCCAAAATACTATTGCTATCGTGCAATGGTATACAGAAGCTCAAGAACTGGACGACTTGTATTATCTATCGATTAGAATGGGTGCTGAAAAGGCTGCCAGTAAACAGGGGCTGAGAATTCAGCAGTATTTTGCTGACAATTCGCTGAATGATATTGGGGATGTCAGAGGAATTATTGCGATTGGTAAATATAGTGATGATCAAATCAAAAAGTTGACTAAAAAATCGAATAACATAGTGTTCGTCGATTTTGACACGCTAGCTTTGGGTTATGACTGTGTTGTGACTGATTTTGAGAATTCCACTAAAAAAGTTATTGATCATTTTATCGATGCCGACATTACTAATATTGGTATGCTCTCAGGTACAGAAACGACGAGCGACGGCAAACTTAAAATTGCAGATCCACGGGCCAAGATCTTCAAGAAATATCTAGTAAACAAATCATTATTCAAGGCCCAAAATATTTTGACTGCTGACTACACAATGGATGAGGCACATGACTTGGTTTTGAAAAAACTCAAGGAATTAGGAAATGAATTTCCACAGGCACTATATGTCTCTAATGATGCAATGGCCGTAGGTGCTGAGAAGGCTCTAATGGAGTCTGGTAAACGAATTCCCGACGATGTTAGCATAGTGAGCTTTAATGATACTTCAATTGCGAAATATGTCATTCCGGCCCTTAGTTCAGTTAAAGTTGGAACCACGAGAATGGGCGTCTTAGCAATCAATATGGTCAAAGATGCTATTGATAATGATAAGCAGACCACTGAAAAGATAATTGTATCAAATGAATTAGTAATTCGCGAAAGTAGTCGTTAAATCACGCTTCTATTAGTAGTAACTTAATTAATATCAGATTGACTTATTGCCAATCTCAATTATAATTTGTGTTAGAGAAGTAATTTTACGTGGATTAATGGTTTGTTTTCATAAACTGCTGGTATTTAGGCAGTATTATTAACATTAATTTAAATACGTTTCATAAAAATTATGCCAATCGTTGCCAGTTAATGATTGGCATTTATTACTTTAAAGGCAATTTTTGTAGCAATTATTTAAGGAGAAGAAATATGAATAAGTACTTCAAGAGATATATTGGGGTAGTTATTGCTTGGGTAATCATGATTATCGTGAGCTTTAGCTTTATGCCAAGATTCACTAACTTAGTAAATCAAAAAGGGGACACGCGGATACCTAGCTCCATGTCGAGTAAGGTAGCTAGTCGCATTGGCAGTGAATTTCATAAATCTGGGCAAAACACTCGTCGATTAGTCGTGGTATTTAATTCAGGTAGTAAGTTTAATTCTCAACAAACTATTAACATGAGCACCACTCTTACAAAATTAAAAAAATCTCAAAAGCAATTAGGCGTTGAATCAATGGTTACGCCTAATGACAGCCTATCAGCACAGAAACAACTAATTGCTAAGGATCAAACCACTCAGTTAGTAATTTTGGACGTGGATAAAACCATTCCGGTTAAAACCATGAATAACCAAATTAAAAAAGCTGTCAAAACTGTTTCATTGAGAACATACGTTACTAGTTTTAAAACCATTCAAAGAGATACAAATAACGCAGCTCGTAATGGCTTAGTTAAAGCGACAGTTATTATCGCTATTTTTATTTTGTTATTGCTACTTGTGGTATTCCGTTCAGTAATTATTCCTCTGATCTCAGTATTGACCACATCCTTTGCTTATATTGTTTCTCTTTGGGCAATTGGTAGTTTAGCTTCAGAGTATGGCTTACCAATTTCAAGAGATACTCAAGCAGGATTGATGTTAGTCCTTGCCACACTGGGTACAGGCTATGCACTATTTTACTTTAATAGTTTTAAGAACCAATTAGTTGCTGGTAAAGATGGCGTTGAAGCAAGTCTTGCGGTTCAAAAGAGATTTACTCAGTTGACCGCAGTTTCGGCTGGAGTACTGGCAATTGCGTTTGGCTCATTAGGATTCGTTAACTACTCATTGGTCCAATCATTTGCTGGTATAGGTATCGGAATCATCATCTTGCTCGCTGCTACATTAACATTCTTGCCATTCTTTACTTATTGGCTTGGCAACAGGGTGTTTTTACCTTCAAACAATCTCAAAGCTCATGATTATAACCGAAGTTGGAATTTCTTAGCCGGCAAATCTGCCAAGTATCCACTGGTAGCCTTGGTCTTAGCAATCTTGATTGCTATTCCATTTGTTGTTAACAGTAAGGGACCAGTTTCGTTTGATCCTACAATAGAAATATCAACTAAATCATCATCTGCTAAAGATGGTTACAAGGTCATCAAGAATCACTTTCCTGCAGGAATTGCTGAACCAATCACTGTGTACATTAAAGCTGACCATAAATTAGACAATGATGCTGATCTTAGAGAAATTGATCGAGTTTCAAATCAATTAACTGCTAATAAAGAAGTTAGTGCTATTAATTCAGTTACTCAACCTGAAGGCGAACCACTACAACAACTTTATATGCAAGAGCAATTACAAATTGTGACAGGTAGCTTAGACACTAATATGAGTTCATTGAATCGTGTGGCTAAGGGACTTAAAACAACTAAAATCAGTAAGAGCCCATTGACCAAAACTGACCGTTCAGTGACAACGATTGCTGATCGAGTTAGCCAAATCCAAGCTTATAACGCTGCTAATAATGTGACTGAGACACCAACTGAAGTTGTTAATCAGGTGCAAGCAGAATTAAGCCAAAGCAACCACAAACGAATGAATCGTTATCAACGGGCCATGGTTGAAGAAGCATTGCAACGGGCAACCGCTGACCAGGCACAACAAGATAAGATCAACAGTGCATTGAACGGTATTACTAGTCAAACAGATAGTGCCACTCAAAGCGTTTCACAATTCCGAATGGAATTAGCAGCCCTTCAATCAAAAATTCAGGGTTATGGCACACAGGTTAAGAGCTCAACTAAGGAAATTAAACAGTCACGAGACTTCCTTAACGAGATGGCTAAGTCACCTGCTGGCCAAACATTCTACATTCCAAAGGATGTTTTGAAGAGTAGTACTTTCCGCCAATCAATTAAACGCTATCTTTCTGATGACAAGAAAACTGCTAAGATTAGCGTAATTTTAAAGAATGATCCTAACGGCAAACCTGCTATGGATTATGTAAATGAAATTAGCTCACAAATGAAAAACAACTTTGCTGGAACTACTCTAAAGAATGCCCAAGTGGTAGTTGGTGGAGTTCCCGCAACATTGGCAAATGCTAAGACAATTTCAAAGGCTAACTTCGTCAAAATGACAGTGATTTTTGCAGGAATTTTAATTGTCCTATCAATGCTAGTTTCTGCTTCAATCCTACAAGCTGCATACGTTGGCAATATTGGCCTCATTGCTTACTTCATGTCACTTGGATTTAGCAAGTGGTTCAGTCACAGTTTCTTACAACAAAGTCAGCTAACTTCAGTAACTCCTGTAGCATTGTTCATTTTATTGTTTGCATTCTTAATGAACTTCGCCTTAGCGGTATTCATTACCAATCGTCAGGCTAAGCAACCAGCTACTGCAGATCAAATGGTATCTTCTGTTGGTAAACTTGGCACAATGATTATGCTGGCAATGTCAGTAGTCATTGTCGGTAGCCTTGCACTAACAATGTCAGGTGTCTTAACTATGATTCAAGTTGCCATTGGTTTGATATTTGGTATCGTGATTATTGGTATCATTATCCCAGTATCGTTACCAAGCTTAAATAAATTAACTTATGATAATTACTTTGGTAATCTGTTTAATTTAAACAAGAAACATGTCAAAAAGAGTACAGATGAATAATTAAAAAAGCATCTCCGGCATAAAAAATGTCTGGAGGTGCTTTTTGTTTTATCCTAACAAGTAAGTGATTCCGGTTGCTCCTAGGCCCATAAAGCAGGCCATTTCTGGTTTTGTGACATGAATTTCGATATTAATGAATGGAAATTCGGTTGCTAAAACATCTTGAATCACGCTGGCCCATTGCGAATTTCCAGCGTGAAGTACTGATAGTTTGACGATATTTTCGTTGTGCATTTTTTGAATTTGGTTGTCCCAAAATTTGTCGACTGATCGACTGCGCATCATTAAATCAAAATTATTGTTGGTAAATTGATAAATATATGAGGTTTTGAATCTCTGTTCAATTTTACCTCGGAACTTACTAATTAATTGTTGGTTGATCAACTGATTATTGTTGGCCACGGAAAAATATGTTCGAGTCCGTTGACGAAGATTATTTAATAAATTAATGATTTTATCTATGGGATAGTGTAATTTAATATAGTCAGCAAATTTCGTTACCTGATAGGCTAAGCCACTTGAAGTCGCTCGGCTATCCAGAACCGAGACATAGCTTTTAGATGCCTTAGCTGCCACCTGAGCGGTTTTAAATGTTGATGTGAGTGAACTACTAAGATGAATTGAGATTATTTGACTACCATCTCTTCCAAGCTCATCATATAAATTGGTCAGGTCTTTGACGTTGGCGGGTCCGATGGTTGGTGTTGTGGTACAGTGACCTAATAAATGTAAAAATTTATCACTAGGGATATTATTAACAGAACCATACAGATTACCGTTAATAAAAATTGGCAGATCAATAATTGTTATGTCCAAATCCTTGATAGTTGATGGAGACAGAGAAGCTGCAGAATCTGTCACAATTTTGATGTTAGTCATAGTTAGTATCACCTCTTTAATTATTCCACCTTTGATTATAGTATTGATAAGTGATTAGTTTTAAATATTCATTAATAATTCTTAGATATTCATAAACAATTCATATTTACGAAATGAGGTACAAGTTTGAAAAATCAGTATGAAGTGTTCCAATACATTGGTGTGCCAGTAACCACCGATGATTCTGGAAAGTATGTTATCAAGCGAGATGATAGCGGTGAGTTTAAACTACATAGTTGGCGTACGGGTAAGCATACCAAGGGTAAGCCAAAAGGTATTGGTCAAATTTTTATCACTGAAAACAATATGTTGGTGGCGGTTGTAAAATCGATCCCTGTAAAATTTAAAGATCGCCATGATTACACACCATTGCAACGCTTTACAAGCGAATTTTTGGATGAACAGTTAGTTAGTGAAGCACAAACAAAACTGTCATTGTGATAGGTTGTCCAAATAAATCAAATTTTAAATTGATGTTGACAGTCTTTCTCATTTAATGTTAAATTAGTTTTAATCATTTGTGGAGGTTTGCAACTATGCAAAAACTTAAATACACACAATTGAATAATGAATTTGCCTTTAGCTTTTTCTTTAGATAGCGTTTGTATTCGACAACTTGGATACGAACGCTCACGCACTGCGTTCGTATCTAATCAAATGGCTAAGGTGTTTTTATACATGAAATAATCTGCCAGTTAGATACGAGATTGATCTAGCTGGGACAATAACGGGCCCGTACCAGCTAGATGAACTTTATCTAGCTGGTTTTTTTGTTTCTTAAAATTTGGGAGGAATTTATCATGAAAAAATCATTATTGGGAATTATCGCTCTACCCGTTATTGCACTTACTTTGGCAGGTTGTTCATCATCGGCATCTAAAGACAAAACAGTTAACGTGGGCGTTTTACAAATCGTTCAACATGGTTCACTTGACGCCGCTCGAAAAGGGTTTGAAAGTGAATTAACCAAAGAAATTAAAGACAAACAACCTAAGTGGCAGGTTGCTTTTAACTATCAAAATGCTCAAGGTGACCAAGCTAACTTGAACACTATGAGTCGTCAAATCGTTCAAAAAAAGCCAGATTTGATTTTGGCTATCGCAACACCATCAGCACAAACCGTTGCTAAGCAGACTAAGACGACACCAATTCTTACAACCGCCGTTACTGATTTGAAATCAGCCGGATTGGTTAAGAGCACTGAAAAACCAGGCACCAATGTTTCTGGAACAATGGATCTTGGACCAGTAGATAAGCAATTGAAGTTATTAAAGAGTTTGACTAAGAACAACAAGCCAATTGGGGTTATGTATAACTCATCTGAAGAAAATTCAGGACTTCAAGTAAACATGGCTAAACAATATGCTAAGAAAAATAATCTGAAGTTAAAGGTGATCAGTGTTAATTCATCAAACGATGTTCAATCAGCACTAAGTGTTCTAAGTAACAAAATCTCAGGCCTTTACTTACCAACTGATAACTTAATGGCTAGCTCAATGAAGATTATTGGTAAGGTTGCTGGCGAAAAGAAATTACCTGTTGTGACTGGTTCGATTGAAATGGCCCAAGATGGTGGTACTGCGACTTATGGTATTAACTATCGCGACTTAGGTAAACAAACCGCCAAGATGGCTGCCAAGGTGATTTTGGATAAAAAGAATCCTAAAGATATGCCAGTGGAAAAATCAAAGACTTTGCGCCTATACGTGAACAACGAACGGGCTAAAAAATTGGGAATCGACCCAGCAAAGATTCAAGAACCATAGGAACGAGAAACGAAAGGAAGGTAGCATAAATGATTATTGATGGTATTGGACAGGGACTGATGTGGGCGTGTTTAACGATTGGGGTATTTATTACTTTTCGAATTTTGGACATTCCTGATTTAACCACTGAGGGGAGTTTCCCGCTGGGTGCAGCGGTCACTATTAAATTAATGTTGTCAGGACAATCAGCAATCGTGGCTATGTTATGCGGATTCGTTGTTGGATTCTTAGCTGGTGTGGTCACCGGATTGTTGGATACGCAACTCCACATTCCCTCTTTATTAGCTGGTATTTTGACTATGACAGGGCTGTATTCCATTAATATGCATATTATGGGCAAAGCTAACATTCCTTTATTAGATCAACGGGTGTTAACTAGTTACCTTCCAGAAACTTGGGACGTTACGGTTCAAACAATTATCATTGGCCTGATCATTTGTACAGTAGTGGTTGGTTTATTGGTAACATTCTTCAAAACGCAAAGTGGTCTGGCTCTAAGAGCTACTGGTAATAATGCCACGATGAGTGCAGCAAATGGCATCAAAACAAATCGGACCATCATCTTAGGTTACGGAATTTCCAATGGTTTGATTGCTGTTTCCGGTTCACTGATTGCTCAAAGTAACGGATTCGCAGATATTGGTATGGGAATTGGCACCATCGTCATTGGTTTGGCATCCGTATTGGTTGGAGAAATAATTCTCCCTGCTAAGAAAATGGTTTGGCGATTGACCGCTATGGTATTAGGAGCAATCGTTTACCGAGTGTTATTGACGTTAGCAATGAACGTTGGGGTATCACCAGATGATCTGAAAATCTTATCGGCAATCATCTTAGTTATCGTAATCGTATTGCCAATGATTCAAAATCAATATCGTTCTCGACAACAATTGAAACGTTACCTTCAAAAAATTAATTTAAAGTCAGGGGTGAAGATAAATGAATAGTTCTTCTGTTTTAGAAATGCAGCACGTCCATAAAATTTTCTTCCCAGGTACGGAAAATCAGCGGCATATCTTAAAAGACGTCAGTTTAGATATTCACCCTGGTGATTTTATCTCAGTAATCGGTAATAACGGGGCTGGTAAATCCACTTTGTTGAACGTGATTGCCGGTAATTTAAAAGCTGATGCAGGCACGATGAAGATTATGGGCAATGACATTACTAACAAATCGATTTCTTCTCGATCGAAATGGATCTCGAGAGTATTCCAAGATGCAAAGCTGGGAACTGCAGGTGATTTGACAGTATATGAAAATATGGCAGTAGCTGAAAAAGCAAATGGCCGCATTAATCTCCGCTTTTTCAATTCCCAAAAGAAACGTCAAGAGTTCAAAATGAAATTGACTAGTTTACAAATGGGACTTGAGAATCGTCTTGATACGCCAGTTAAATATTTATCTGGTGGACAACGGCAAGCACTGTCATTATTAATGGCAACAGTTAGTTCGCCAGCATTATTACTATTAGACGAACACACAGCTGCTCTCGATCCTAAAACTAGCGCTGAAGTGATGGAGTTGACCAACCAAGTTGTTACAGAACAACAACTAACTTCATTAATGATTACCCACAAAGTCGAAGATGCCTTAACTTATGGCAATCGTTTGATCATGGTTCAAGATGGCCAAATCAAAGTTGATCTAAATAATGAAGAAAAACAACGATTAACAAAGAATGAGTTAATCTCTTTATTCGAGAACTAAAAAACAACCGGCTAATATAATTAGCTGGTTGTTTTATTTAGTAATTTTAGTTGTGTAATAGTTTTTCGACGTCTGACTTAATGTCATCTTCGGACATTGATAAATACTTCTCCATGTCCTTTTCGGTGGCGTTAGTATCGTGTCCGTTGTTTTCCATGTAGTGGTTCCATAGAGCATCACGAACTGGCACCGTGCTATCACTCCAATCAAATCCTTCATTCATTGGTACATTTAAGAATGCAGATTCAGCTGTTGTGTTTGCCATAAATACTTACCTCCTAACAACTCCATTATAGTTCAGTAAGTTTATATGTTAAGTATCTGCATTATTAATTTGCAGGTTGTATTGTCATAATCCAATTTTTTTGTGGATCCGCTTGGTTTAACTGATCGATATCCTGGCCAATTTCGAAGTTGCGTTTCAAAACTTTACCAGCAATTGGTGACTTCAATGTTTCAACGGATTTATCGCCCTCAATATCTAGAATGTCGTCATCAACGTCAATATTGCTTTGATCGGTCGGAAAATCAGCGAAGGTAATTTGGCCAAGTTGCTCAAAAACTGATTTATCAATGCTGAGTAAATAAGTTCCATCTGCTTGGGGTGCGTACAATATACCATCTTTAACTTGTGATGCAGCGGTTGCTGAATGATTAGAAAACAAACCTTTTATCTTTTCCCATAACGATTTTTTAGCCATGGCTAGTCACCTCATTATCATGTTTACCCTAATTATAACGTATAATAGAAACATAACTTAATTAAAGGGGTGGTAATCATGTATTTAATTGATACCAGCAGAAATGGGGAGCCAGTTTTTGATGCGCGCGTTAATCAATCCTTAGATAACTATTTTGTCAACGAGAAAAAGTTACCTGGACATGGGCTGATGATGTATATTAATCAACCTTCAGTGATTATCGGTAAGAATCAAAATGTATGGGCTGAGGTCAATGTTGATTTTCTTCATCAACATGATATTCAGCTTGTGCGGAGAACGTCTGGAGGGGGAGCAGTTTACCATGACTTGGGAAATATTATTTTCGAGAATATTTTGATCGATGATGATTCTGAATTTGGTAATTACGCTTATTTTGCAGAACCTGTCTTAAATGCTTTACGTAAATTAGGTCTTGATGTGCAGATGAAGGAAAACAGCAGCGACCTGATTTTTCAAGGCAAAAAGTTTTCAGGAATGACGATGTTTAAAAATGGCCGCAGCTTGGCAGCCGGTGGAACCATTATGTATGACTTGAATCTAGATGATGCTCATGAAAGTCTGACAGAAGATGAATCAGAACAGGCCAAGCGCTTGGGAGTGGCTTCTAGACGGAGCCCAGTAGTTAACTTGAAGGACTTTTTACCTGATTCAATGGATATTGTAGGCTTACGTGAATATTTATTGAAGGAAATCTTTGAAGTTGATGATCTAGATGACATTGAGGTTTACCACATGACTGATGAGGATTGGGAAATCATCGATCAACGAATGGCAGAAACATACGGCACTGATGAATGGAATTATGGTCGTAATCCTGGCTATTATCACTATGTTGCTCAAGAGTTTGCTGATGGTAGATTGGGCATTAATTACACCACTACTCACAATGAAGTCGTTCACCTGAAGTTCAATCCTGATTTTTCAGTCGACGGGGATTTAAAACAAGTTGAGAATGCCTTGATAGGCAAGGCACCGTCCCGAGTGAATATTGAAAATGCTATTAAAAAAGGTAAATTAAGAAATATTGATTTTAAACAATTGAGTAATTTTTTAAATCAATTTTTAAATAGTTAAGCACTGATTGTATAATCAGTGCTTTTTATTATTGAATAACTTTAATATTTATAATCTAACATTTAATGTGAAAGTCGATAGTTTACATAAGTTTTTAAACGGACGCACTTTCACATCGTAAACTAATTTTTGTTGACATTTTATAATCTAAATCTCATAATACGAATATTAAATAATTTTAGGCAATCAGTCTAGATGTTCAGAAGGGGTAGATCGAATATATGAAGTATGCGGTATTAGGAGCAGGAGCAATGGGTTTAAGATATGGTGTGTTACTTCAGGATGCTGGCTTCGACGTTGATTTCGTTGATACCTGGGAACCACAAGTTAACACCATTCACGAGCAGAATGGGGTCTATGTTTCTCGTGATGGGCAAGATAAACGATTAGTGCCAGTCAATATTTATTTTCCTGAAGATTATGATGGTGATCCAGATGTTTTGATTATTTTCACGAAACAACATGGACTAGCAGAGATGCTAAAAAGAAGTTCTCGATTTTTTAATGATCGTCAGTACGTGGTTTCGTGCATGAACGGGATGGGGCATATCGAAAAAATCAATCAGTATTTCGATAAAGAAAAGGTCCTTGGTGGAACTGCATTGATTGGGACTGTGTTGAATAAAGCGGGGGATGTTGATTTCATCGGTAAATCAGGTGCTGGTTCAATGAATATTGCCAACGAAACAGAAAAACCTGATGAAATGACTTATAAGATCGTTGATGAATTTCAACAAGCCAATCTTAATCCTAATTTGACGACTAACTTTTTAGGTACATTAATGGCTAAAGTGATCTTCAATTCAGTGATTAACACGCTATGTACGATGTTTAAGATCCGAATGGGTGAATTTATTCAATCTGATGTTGCTAGCAAGTTAGGAGTTCAGCTGATCGATGAAGCTTTTGATGTTTGTGAGCGGGCAGGTATTACTCTTTTGAATACCCGACAAGAAGAATGGGAAACTATTCAATATGTTAGTGAAGTTTCCAATCCACTTCATTTTCCATCAATGTATCAAGACATCTCAAAGAACCGCCCAACAGAAGTTGATTATATAAATGGATATATTTATGATTTAGGAACTAAGTATCACTATGAAGCCAAGACACATGATTTCTTGAGAAATTTAGTTCACTTATCAGAATTTTCTGGTACCTTTGATGTGGATAGTTACGTTAAATCATTGGTAGCGGCAAAATAATAATTGATCACATAGAATAAGCACATAGATTTCAGATTCAAACTGACACATAGAATAAATTAATGACATAAAAAAGGACCGATTTGCGTGAATGCAAATCGGCCTTTTGGTGTTTAAAGATATTTTTATGTACAAAAAAACCAGTGAATAATCACTGGTTTAGATGATGTTGAATTATTAGTCTTCAACAACGTTAACGTTAGCAGCTTGTGGTCCACGGTCGCTGTCTTCAACGTCAAGAGTAACTTTTTGGCCTTCGTCTAATGACTTGAAGCCGTCTTTTTGGATAGCTGAGAAGTGAACGAATACGTCACCGTCGTCAGTAGTAATGAATCCGTAACCTTTGTCAGCGTTAAACCATTTAACAGTACCTTGTTTCATAATATGAAACCTCCTTGCGCAGTTGCGCGATAAAAAAATTTGTTAATGTATCTAGTTGTACGTAATTCCAAGGAAGTTATTTCATAAAAATAAAACAAGACCTTAAAAACTCGAACCTAAATCACATTAGCTATAATATACCAATAGCTACGAACTATGTCAATCAAAAGAACCACATATATTTTCAAACGGTGCATTTAGTTTCTTATTGTTCCACGGGAATAACTAAAAACTAATCGTAAGGCTCACAAATTCAAAGATCAAAGCAACTATAAACGTTGCCAACAATGGTCTTTAGTGAATCCATTCAAAGTATAACAGATGTTTCGAAAAGAATGTTAAATAACAAGCTAGTTAAAAAATAACTTAATTTAAGATGGGTCCAAATTTACGCTGGTTTGTTTTTGTGTTATTAAATTTTGTCTATTGCCATACATAAGAGAGCTCCAAAAAATGCGTAATTTGTCAAATGAATTTCGATATTAATTGATTTATACGTACAAATATTTTATACTTACAGTTGTAATACAAGTTCTGGGAATGTTGTGGAGGAAAATAAAATGGATAAACAACAATTAAAAGACAAAATTGTAAGCGGAAACATTTCTTTGGGGATTGAACTGGGATCCACTCGTATAAAGTCAGTTCTAGTCACTGACGACTTTCAAACGATTGCTTCTGGCGACTTTATTTGGGAAAACGAACTAGACAATGGTATTTGGACATATTCTTTAGATAAAGTATGGAATGGAATTCAAACTAGCTATGCAAATATGGCCCGAGAAATACATGATAGTTATGGCGTAGATGTAAAAAATATTGGCTCAATTGGCGTTAGCGCAATGATGCATGGGTACATGCCATTTGATAAAAATGGAAAGTTACTTGTTCCTTTTAGAACTTGGAGAAACAACATTACGGGTCAGGCCGCTGACAAATTGACTGAATTATTTGATTTCAATATTCCTGAACGATGGAGTATTGCACATTTATATCAAGCGGTATTGAACAATGAATCACACATCGATGATGTTGACTTTATTACCAGCCTTGCAGGATATGTAACTTGGAAAATTTCTGGTAAAAAGGTTCTAGGAATTGGGGACGCCTCAGGTGTATTTCCAATAGATAATAATACAAAGACTTATGATACATCGATGCTGAAAAAGTTTAACGACCTTGATCTAATTAAAGCAAGACCATGGGATATACAAGATGTATTACCAGATGTTTTGCTTGCTGGAGACACTGCAGGTCAATTAACTCGGGATGGAGCCAAATTAATTGATGCTTCAGGCCAACTTGAAGCAGGGTCATTAATTGCACCCCCTGAAGGTGATGCTGGTACAGGAATGGTTTCCACTAATGCTGTTAAGGTTCGGACAGGGAATGTTTCAGCAGGTACTTCAGCATTTTCGATGGTTGTATTGGATGAACCAATGAAATCAGTTCACAGAGATATAGATATTGTCACTACCCCTGATGGAGCTCCAGTGGCAATGGTTCACATTAACAATGGATCTTCGGATATTAATGCCTGGGTTTCACTGTTTAATGAATTCTCAAAATTATTAGGTGTTCAATTGAGTCCTAACGATTTATACGGAACACTATTTTCTGAATCAGTTAAAGGTGATCAGGATGCTGGTGGATTAGTTAACTTCAGTTATTTATCTGGCGAAAATATTACTCGTGTTCCTGAAGGTAGACCAATGTTTGTCAGAAAACCAGATGCAAAAATGAATCTAGCTAACTTTATCAAGACACAGTTGTATTCAGCGTTTGCACCTTTGAAAATTGGTATGGATATTTTACTACGTGAAGAACACATCAAAACTAATGTCTTAATTGCACAAGGTGGTTTGTTCAAAACGCCCGTAGTAGCTCAGCAAGTTCTAGCCGATGCTTTAGATACGCCAATTACGGTTATGGACAACGCTGGTGAAGGCGGACCTTGGGGTATGGCAATTCTCGCGCTTTATGCGGTTAATAAAGAGACCGGTGAGAGTCTCTCAAGCTACCTTGAAAATAAAGTATTTAAAGATGCAACAGGTGCCACTCTTAATCCGGTTCCAGAAAGCGTTGCTGGATATGACAAATTTATTGATAACTACAAAGCAGCTTTACCTGCTGAACAAAACGCTGTGGAATCAATGAAAATGAATAAATAATGGTGCGGAGTTTGGCAGTTTAAACTAACGCAGGTTTAATGATTTTATAGAAAAGGAAAGTTAAAATTATGCTAGAAAAACTTAAGCAAGAAGTTTATGAAGCAAATATGCAGTTACCTAAACTTGGTTTAGTGACATTCACTTGGGGAAATGTCTCAGGAATTGATAGGGAAAAGGGATTGTTTGTCATCAAGCCATCAGGAGTCGAATATGACGAAATGAAACCAGAAGATATGGTTGTTGTTGATCTAGATGGTAAAGTTGTGGAAGGGGATATGAATCCTTCATCAGATACCCCTACACATACTTATTTATATAATCATTTTCCTAACATCGGTGGAATTACCCACACTCATTCTCCATGGGCTGTGTCTTTTGCAGCGGCTAAAATGGATATACCAGCCGTAAGTACTACACATGCGGACACATTTTACGGAGATATACCAGCGGCCCCTGCTTTAACAAAGAAACAAATCGAAGAAGCGTATGAACTAAACACTGGAAAAGTCATTGTGGATGAATTTGCCCGTCGAGGATTAGATCCAGACGCTGTTCCTGCTGTTTTAGTCAGTCAGCATGGACCATTTTCATGGGGACCCACTCCTGATAAATCAGTATATAATGCTAAAGTCTTAGAAGTTTCAGCAGAGATTGCTTATCATGATTTACAACTTACCCGAGATGAAAGCCATGTCCCACAATATTTATTAGACAAACATTATTATCGTAAACACGGTGCTAATGCGTATTATGGACAAAATAATGCCAAGTCTAAAACACATGCTGCACATGAATAGTAATTAAAAAGCACGTCTGCCATTACATAAATAATATGTAGTGGCAGATGTGCTTTTATTTTGTCGTCAAATTCGTACTATGATTCTTCAAAGGAATGCTAACTTCGAAAATTGATCCTGTTGGCTGATTATCATGGACCGCAATTTTACCATGATGCTGCTTAACGATTGTGGAAGCAATTGCTAAACCTAAACCATTACCACCAGTCTTGCTGTTTCTGGATTTATCTGTGCGGTAGAAGCGATCGAATACTCGTTTCTTATCTTCATTAGGGATGCCTGGACCATTGTCACTTACTTTGATAGTTAAAGTATCTTTGATTCGGTTAACTGAGACGCCAATCGTACCATCTTTAGGACTATACTTTAATCCGTTATCAACAAGAATTACTATTAACTGACGCATTAGGCCACTATCAAATACTCCAGCTCCTGGGGCATCGACTGCAACAGTTAAAGTTTTACTTTGACTGGCAGCGACATCTTGGTAAGGGGTAATAACTTCCTTGAAAAATGGTTCTAATAATTGAGACTGCATATTTACTTGAACCGTGTCGGCGTCAGAACGAGAGAGCGTCAACAGATGTGCAGTCAATGTTTGCAATTGATTAACACTGTTTAATGATGTGGAAATTTTTTCAGCTTGGTCTAAAATTTTATCATTTGGTTTTGTCAGCATAAATTCGAGTTGGTTTTGGATGACAGTTAGTGGAGTTCGTAATTCATGCGCGGCATTGGCACTGAAATCACGTTGTTTTTTCCACGATGTTAAGATGGGCTTCATGCTTGATCGTGATAAGAAGTAAGCGATGGATATAGCCAGAATCCAGAAGAATATGATCGTGATTAAGATGGCTCGCTCAAAACTCTTCAGAGCCAATAAATCTGCATCAACGTTCTCAACGATCATTGCGTAATTTCCTGCATATAAAGGATTGGGGTTGCTTTTTGGTACTTTAACTAACAGCGTTCGGAAATGACTGGTAAAGTTCTGTGATCCAATCGTCATGTCGTAGACTTTATCAGTCTGAGTCTTATCTAACTGAATGTTTTTAATCAGTGAGTAAAAATGATTTCCTAACATGGGCTTATTAATAATAATTCCCTTAGAATTAAAGACAATGGTTGTTGATCTAAAAGGGCCACCGATTGATGGTGATATATTGGCGGTTCCCTTGTTAGGATTGATTTTAATAGTAGGCTGGGACTCATTGTTAAGAATTTGAGTTCGTTGGTTGACTAACCCTTGATTAATATTTTGAAAAACAGAGTTTTGGAAAATACTATAAACGGTGAATCCCAGTAAAATAAATAACAGCGCAAAGGCAAATAATTCTTTAATAAAGAAAGAGCGCTGTTGCTTAGTTTGTGGATCTTTACGTGACAAATTTAAGCCTCCGTTTCCAAGATATACCCGACATTACGAATTGTTTTGATAGGTTGAATATCTGATGCTTGTTTAATTTTTTTACGTAAATTACTCATATATACTTCAATCACTGAGAGGGCGGTATCAGAATCAAATCCCCATAGGCGATCAAAAATCTGTTCTTTGGTAATGATAGTTTCCGGATTTTGTAAGAAATATATCAATAGATCATATTCTTTACCGTTTAAATCGAGCTCGGTATCGCTTAGAGTTACTGTGCGATTTTTTAGATTGGCAGTAAAGTTGCCAACGACTAATTGATTTTCGTCACCGATGCGTCCGGAACGGCGAAGCAGGGCTTTGACCCGTAAAAGTAACTCTTCACGGTGAAATGGTTTAGTTAAATAATCATCAGCACCGAGTTGAAAGCCGTGGACCTTGTCACTTAGCGTATCTTTAGCTGTTAAAATTAGGACAGGCATATCTAATTTATCAGTGGTGCGCCATTTCTTGAGAATTTCAAATCCACTGATTTCTGGAAGCATTAAGTCTAGGACGACGAGGTCATAGATACCGTCTTCTCCTAGCATTTGGCCGTCAAAGCCATCATTACTAAGAGTGACGTTGCCCAAATCATCCAAGAATAATTTTAAACTTTGGGCTAGATCTTCATCATCTTCAATTACGAGAATTTTTAAATCTTTCAAGGTAAAACCTCCGGGTTCACTGAAATTAGAATTGTTGCTTCTAGTTAATAATCTTGCAACAATTATAGCATTCAAACAATAAATGAAGCTTAACATATAAATTAGCAGGTGAATTCGTTGGCGCACGGAATAAATATCGGTATAATAATGTCGCAATTACATAACGGAAGAAGTCAAACAGATGGAAAAAGATGAAGAATTTTATCAAAAATTATTTGCTGGCATGATGTTAGCGGCAACCGCCGGGGCATTAGATGCTTACTCTTATCTTTATAACGGCGGTGTTTTCGCCGGCTTACAAACTGGGAACTTAATTTTGATGGGAATTCACATTGGGAGTGGTCAATTTTCCCAGGCTGGTTTGGAACTATTCTCAGCAGTTATGTTCATGCTTGGGGTATTCATTATGCGAGTTATTCAGCAACATTATCCAAGTGAAATTGCTTTGAAACGGCAAGAGTTAACCTTGATTTATGAAATTATTATGTTTGCAGCCGTGGCATTTTTAGCACCAGTGCTTCCGAGATTAATTATTACTGGTTTGCTATCAATTGCGGCAGCTGCTCAATTACAAGAGTTTAGGATGTTGAAGGGTAAGCCCTTCACATCGTTAATGATGACTGGAAACATTCGCACATTTGCTGAATCCGGATTTGATTTTTTGACCACGGGTGATCAAAAAGCCCGAGCAACTGCAGGTAAAATGAGCTTGATCCTCTTATCATTTGTCATTGGTGCCGTTTTGAGCGGATTTTTCTTGCCTTACTTAGGGGCTAAAACAATCTTGATATCCGCAGGCATTTTGCTAATTACTTTAATCTTTGGTCGTTAATTAAAAACCGGACAGAAAATAAATTCTGGCCGGTCTTTTTTATGCTGGGGCAATTTTAGAGTAAAGTACAGCGTCAACGTATTCACCATTATTTACTAGGTAATCGGTTAAGACGGCATCTTGGTGAAAGAAGCGCCGTTCAGCTACAGCCCGACTTTTGGTATTAGTCGCCATTGCCAGTAGTTCTAATCGATGAATTCCTAATTCATTGAAGGCAATTTCTTCGACTGCCGCCAATGATTCCGTGACGGCACCTTGACCCTGGAAACGAGAACTTAGCCAGTAACCGATCTCACCACGATGATATTCTTCATCTATTGAATGAACATCGATCATTCCAGCTACTTCACCATCGACCATAATCAGGGTAAACCAGAATTTTCTTTCAGCCATTTGTTTGATGCCGTAATCCAAAAATGCAGTCTCATCTTGAACTGACATCATTTGCTCAGTCCAAGGTAGCCATTGACTAAGTATTCTACGATCTGTATCAACTAGCTCGTAAAGATCAGCTGCATCGTTAATACTTGGAAACTTCAGCGCCAGTGAATCGTTAATTTGATGAATAAACAAAGCAAATTCCCCCAGTAGTTATCAATTATTAGTGATTCTAGTATATTCCTTTTCAAATATAATAACTAAAAACGAACCCACATAGCAATTATCGCTAGCCGGGTTCGTTTTGAATCTGATAGTGTTTTTGATTAGTTCCTGAAATTCAGGTGAGATGCTTTAGCAATCCCCAATGCGATAAAGGCAGAAACTACAAATGCTCCCAATTCAGGTAACATTTGACCAATCCCCCAAGTTGCAACAATCGATGCTAAAATCGTACCAAAAATCAATGTGAATAAGCCAATTAATGAAATTAATAAGTTTTTGTCCATAATTACGCTTCCCCTCAAAAGATATTGGCAGAATGACGCAACTCGACTATCCACAAGCTTGTTTTCATAGTTATGGTTGCGCTTTCATTTTCCATATCTATTATAACTGATTAAAAAAATAATACTACCCCTTAGTCTTTTGAGTAGTTGCATTATTGTACAGTCATCAGTTATAATACTTTTAAAATGAAGGGACGTGTGTGGGATTGAAAATTGTTAATCGTTAATTTAAGAATAGGAATCTCTGTATTTAAGCAGGGGTTATTCTGTAACGATTTGCATGTCAATTCTGCGTAAAAAGAAGGGACGCACGCAAGTGGTGCGTCCTTTTGTGTACTATGGGATAACTCCCTGTTTACCAAATGGAATCGAGGTAGACAAAATGGGAAATATTATTATTAATGACTTATATTTTAGATACGACAGCATGCCTGACCCAATCTTTGATCATTTAAATTTAGCGATTGATGAAAGTTGGCGATTAGGTTTAATCGGCCGCAATGGTCGTGGGAAAACTACTTTTTTAAAAATCTTATTAGGCGAATTAAAAGCTCAAGGGAAGATAACGACGAACTTAAAATTTAATTATTTTCCGCAACCAGTTAGTGATGAGCAAATGATTACGCGGGATGTTCTTATGGGAATATCAAACCTGACCTTCAGCGATTTTTGGCGGGTAGAAGTTGAACTAGATAAATTAAAAGTAAATCAAGAAGTTTTAGAGCGGCCGTTTGTGACGCTTAGTCCAGGAGAACAGACGAAGGTGTTACTGGGAACTTTATTTAGTGATCATGATAGCTTTCAATTAATTGATGAGCCAACTAATCATTTGGATAGTGAGGGTCGCCAAGTGGTTGCTGAATATTTAAAATCTAAGCAAGGATTTATTGTGATCAGCCATGATCGAGCATTTATTAATCAAGTGATTGACCACGTGATATCGATTGATCGCTCAAAAATTCAGTTATTTAATGGCAATTACGAAACTTGGCAGCAAGCTTTTGATCAGCAGAATCAAGCAGAAATGCAGAAGAAACAGGAACTTCAAGGCGAAATCAATCGACTTAAACAAGCTGCTGATAAGAGCCGGCGGTGGTCTGAATCAACGGAAAGCAAGAAGTCTCAGTCGGCTTATAAACATCAAGGCCATGTAAATTTAGATAAGGGATTCTTGGGACATAAAGCAGCTAAGATCATGAAACGTTCTAAGGGCATCACTGAAAGAACTGAAAAACAAATCACTGAGAAACAATCGTTACTTAAAAACTTGGATGATTCACCTGAGTTAACGATGAACTTTGTGCCACTGGATAAGCAACCATTATTGCAATTGAATGATTTTCAAGTATCTCGCAATAACCATCCCTTAAACAAGCCCATCAATGTGTCCATCCAGAATCACGACCGAATAGCCTTAACTGCTCCCAACGGGTTCGGTAAGTCAACAATCGTGAAGGGAATCTTAGGGGACGCCACTGTTGGCGTTTCCGGACAAGTCACTTCCGCATCGGGAATTAAGATTTCTTATGTTAGCCAAGATTTTGAAACTATCAGTGGTGATATTAACGAATACGCCACCGAGGCGGGTATTGAAATATCTGAGTTTTTAAATATGTTGCGTAAACTAGGATTTGAACGTGAAACTTTTACTCATGATTTGTCAGAAATGAGTTGGGGCCAGAAACGCAAGGTTGCTCTTGCGAGGTCCTTAGTTGAAGAAGCTAATTTGTATTTGTGGGATGAGCCGCTAAACTATCTGGATATTATTACTAGACAGCAGATTGAATCACTAATTCTACAATATAATCCGCCAATGCTGATTATTGACCATGATCAAGAATTTATTAAGCGGATAGTTAATAAAGAAGTTATCAAACTACAACCTGCTGATTGATTGCTTAGTTCCAATGCAAGCATATAATTATGGTAACTAAAGCAATGGAGGCGGAATTTATGGATCCACGATGGAATGAAGCAAGTTACGTCACAGAGGCAAGAAATGACACTGGTTTGGAAGGATATGCATATGTTCCTGATGGTATTGTGGTTAAGACTAGCAGTCCTTTAAATGATCGTCCTGGATCTAATCCAGAACAATTACTAGGGATGTCATTAGCTACTTGTTTAAAATCTACTTTGGAAGCAATTGAGAATGAAAACAAGTTGGAACATTCAGCTCAGGTGCACGTTGACGTGGCCTTTATCGGCAAACGGGCTCATTATGAGTTTTTGGTTAATGCCAAAATTCGCATTCCTAAGGTGGATCTAGATACCGCTAAACAAATGGTGACAGAGGCGGAAGGTCGTTGCCCAGTTTCACAATTATTATCAGGAAGTGCTAACTACACAGTTCAAACAGTTACTGAATTTTAAAAAGCTTGGAAAGATATTAATCTTTCCAAGCTTTTTTTAGTTGTGCCATTCTTCGTGAACGTAAGCCATTTCCCAAAAGTTAAGTTCGTAATAACTGCTACGAACAAAGGCGGTAATCATTCGTTGACGCTCACCGTCGCTTGCCTGTTCACCGAATTGGTCTATTATTTGAATCATTTGGTTGGTGGCTTCAGTGAATTCAGGACTGTCATAAGTTTCAATAAACTGTTGGTAAAGTTCGATTGGCGAACCATCTGCAATTAATTGTTTGCCGATTTCGTTATACAACCAGTAACATGGTAGAAGTGCGGTGCACGCACTGGCGGTGGTGCCCTCATTTAACTCGTGATACATATGCGATACATAACTGTATGCATTAGGCGCAATTGGGGTGGTGCCCATTTCTTCAGCGGTAATCGTTAATTCCTTGAAAAAAGTTTCGCGAATTTCATTTTCACCATCGTTAAGGCCCTCAGAGCCAGCAATTAAAAATTGCTTGATTTGTGGCTCGTCGATTTTATCGGCGATTCTTTTATGCAGAATGCTGAAATTATTTAAGTAATAGTGGTCTTGTTTCAAATAGTAACGAAAAGTGTCCATTGGTAAGGTACCTTTTGAAAGTTCCTTGATAAAAGGATGGTTGAAACTCTTATTCCAAAGATCCTCAGCTTGAGTTCTCATAATCGATGTAATTGTTGGCATGTGTTTACTCCTTAATAATTGAATCGGTCAATTAATTTTATCATCAAACGACGTTTGTGAGTTTTAGTACGGAAATAATTTCAAGATGTATTAATTGTTATTTGAAAATTTCATCTCTATACTAATCTTGTAAACGTTTTATATTGTGCTGAAGGGATGGATAAATTATGGATAGATTAAAAGATAAAGTAGCAATTATTACCGGTGGTGTTGCTGGTATCGGTTTAGGTATCGCAGAATGTTACGTCCGTGAAGGCGCCAAAGTTGTTTTGACTGCTAACCATAATGTTGATGGTGGTAAGAAAGCTGTTGAAAAATTCGGTGATGACAAGGCATTGTTTGTTCAACAAGATGTGGCCGATGAAGACTCTTGGAAAAACACAATTGCTAAGACCATCGAAAAATTCGGTAAAGTAGATATCTTGGTCAATAATGCCGGAATTGGTGGTACTAATTCTAAAATTGAGGACCAGTCACTTGAAGATTGGCAAAAAATTATTGATATTAATTTAACCGGTAACTTCTTAGGTGAAAAATATGGTATCAAAGCCATGAAGGATTCTAACAATGGTAATGGTTCAATCATCAACGTTTCATCAGTTGCTGGTTTAGTTGGCTTGCCATTGAATCCAGCTTACTCAGCCACTAAGGGTGGTACTAGATTATTGACTCATGCGACTGCTTTACAACTTGCTCAACAAAAGGTAAACATCCGTGTGAACTCAGTTCATCCAGGTTGGATTGATACTAATATCATTCCTGATAATTATAAAGAACAAATCATTAGCACGATTCCCATGGGTCACATGGGTGAACCAAAGGATATCGGTGAAATCTGTGTTTACTTAGGTAGTGATGAATCTAAGTTTGCTAATGGAGCCGAATTCGTTGTTGATGGTGCACAAAGGGCTTAATGATTGATCATAAAAAATGCTGCAAAATTTTGCTGGCGCTCCAAATGAGCCTCATGCAAAACATTGCAGCATTTTTATTTTAGTTAATTAGTTGGTTCAGCAACTTTGAAATTTCGATCAATTGTAGAACGCCCAGTTTGATAATCGAACTGGACTTTAGGTTGCACGTTAAACAAATAAACGTTGAAATCTAAACTTTTGTCGGTGCTGACAGCCTGTAGATGGATGCCACGAGCCATTAACTCAGAGCCCCTAAAGATTGGCCGAGCATAAAAGATTACTCGTTTGTGATCATATAATGCCTGTCGGACTTTCTGTTCATAAATCGTTTGGATTTTTTGATTTGAAAATGCAGTCTGTGTGAACAAATTTTTAGGATTATTTTGATCACCAACATTTGTGTGGGTATATTGACCGTCTGAATTGATGCCACCCGATAATGAGTAAGCAATTAAATGGCCACGATTGATAATTGGGTCACCATCAACGAACTTTTGGTGCCAAGCAGTTGGTTTGACGTATTGACGTTGTCGATTGCTATCTGACGCAAGGTTGCTATTTTCCAAGTAAGCCACGTTGGCGTTACTGGTTCTGTTGTAACTATCAAGGTTTTGATAATCAACTTTGTTCGTCTGCCAGTCATTAGGATTAAGTGTGGCATGGTCATGGTTAATATAAACCACACTATCATCACCTGATTTAAATGTCAGGTTGGCCAACTTGCTTGTTGATTCTACAGAGGCACGGTTGGCCTGTTCAGTTGATGAATTATTGAACAAATCACCGCCAGGCATGCCGTTTAGTAACCAGACTATAATTAAGATGACGATGGCGCCAAGGGTGCCTTGAGTTGTTCGTTTACGATAAGAATTACGTTTCTTTGCCATGATGATTCCCCTTAATAAATATGCTTAATTAACCATACCAGCAAACTACGGGACCAGCAATAACTAAAAAAGGCTAAGAGCCTATTAAATCAGCTCTTAGCCATTCACGGATTAATTATAAAATCCTATGGTAAATAATTACCAGCAGCAAAGTATAGATCATACCATTCCTGCTTAGTTAATTCTATATCAGCACCCTTAGCACTATCAACGATATGTTCAGGATTCATAGTTCCAAGTAATACTTGGATTTGAGCAGGGTGACGAACGATCCAAGCAACTGCGATAGCGTTCTTAGAAACACCATACTTATCAGCAAGTTCTTGTAACTTGTCGTTAAGTTCAGAGTACTTAGGGTCGTTAATGTACATGCCGTCAAACAAGCCATAGTTAAATGGTGACCATGCTTGAATCGTCATGTGTTTGCGACGAGAATATTCTAATAAACCACCATCGTGGTCAATACTACCGTCATCGATCATGTTAGTGTGCATCCCAGAGGTTACCATTCCAGAATGAACAACGTTAAATTGCAGTTGGTTAATGATCAATCGTTGGCTGACCCAAGATTGAACTAATTCAACTTGTAGAGGGTTAAAGTTTGAAACACCGAAGTGACGAACTTTTCCTTCGCGTTGTAAAGTATCAAAGGCGTCAGAAATGTCTGCTTCTTCCATCAATGGATCTGGACGGTGAAGTAGGAATGAATCTAAGTAATCGACACCTAATCTTTCAAGGATTCCATCGACTGAGTCAATGATATGTTGTTTAGAAAAATCGTAACGAGCACCAAATACTAAGCCATCGTGACTTCTTTTTGGATCAAGTACGATGCCACCCTTTGATTGGATGAATAATTTGTCACGACTAATATTCGTCTGTTTGAGGGCTTCTTTGAATTTGGTTTCTGATTGACCATCACCGTAAATATCGGCAGAGTCAATGTAATTAATACCCGTATCAACTGCGGCATTAATTGCATCAGCAGCCTTGCTGGTTTCAAGACCAGCCATTCTCATGATTCCTAGAGCGATTTGAGAAGCTTCAAAATTAGTGTTACCAAGTTTGATTGTTTTCAAATATATCAGTCCTTTCAAGTTCTAATTATAGTCGTATTTAATTGAGTTGTCGTGGAAGTTTTTTATTAATTAGATATGCTATAATTACAAATTAAAATGACAAGAGGGAGACTATTAGTGAGCCAAACTCAAATTATCGAATTGATTAATCAATATGGTTATTGGGGAATTATTTTTCTCATTGCCTTAGAAAATATTTTTCCACCAATCCCTTCAGAATTGGTCCTAGTATTTGCTGGGTACCTAACTCTTTCTAGTGAGCTAAATATTGGTGGGACGATTATTGCTGCCACGGTCGGCGCATATATTGGTGCAGTTGCTTTATATGGCGTTGGCCGGTTGTTGAGTGTTCAACAGTTAGAAAAAATTGTGTCTGGTAGGGTTGGTAAAATCATCCATTTAAAAAGCGGCGATATTGAAAAAGCCGCTCGTTTTTTTTCTAAATACGGTGGCAAGGCCATTTTATTTGGTCGTTGTGTGCCAGTGGTCCGTAGCTTAATTTCAATTCCTGCTGGGATGGTTAACTATCCATTCATTAAATTTAGTGGTTTTACTATTCTGGGAACCCTAATTTGGAACACAGTTTTAATTTTGATCGGCCACTATGCTGGTCAGGCTTGGCAACAAATTTTAAATATTGTCGACGGGTGGTTAGTAATCATATTGATTGTTGCCATCGTTGTAGTTGGGTTTACCATCTACTATCGCTATCGTCGAAATAAAATTAAAGATTAATATGGCTTAAGAACATTGTTCTTAAGCTTTTTTCTTTACATAAAGAAAAGTTTTACCAGCAGTTATCAAAGAAGTTCCGGTTGATAATCCATGACATGATTTGGTAGATTTGTTATCATTTTAATAACAGATTGATTATCGAAATAAATGGAGGGGTTTATATGAACTGGTATTCCAAAAGTACGGATTCAGTTATCTCAGAGCTTGGTACAAACAGATCTACTGGGCTAACAAATACTGAAGCAAGTAAACGAATAGATTCTTACGGTCCAAATGAAATTACCCAAAATAAAAGTAAATCTGCGATAGCAATGTTTCTGGAAAGCTTCAAAGAACCATTAATTATTATCTTGATGGTGGCAGTTGTTATTGCGTTTCTTAGCTCGTTTTATGAATTTAATTCAGGAAATTCTGAACATGCGGTTGCTTCATTATATGAAGCAGTGGCTATCTTAATCATCATTTTTATTAATGGTGGGTTAACATTTCATCAAACTAGAAGCGCACAGAAATCTTTAGATGCGTTGCGAGATATGCGCCAACCACACTTAAACGTCCTGCGGGATGGAAGTTGGTCTTCAATTCAAACTGATGAACTAGTTCCTGGGGATATTGTTAGCGTTAAGTCTGGTGATTTTATTGAAGGCGATATGCGTTTCTTTAAAACTGCTGAGTTACAAGTTGATGAATCACAACTAACAGGTGAATCGGATGCTGTTGATAAAACCATTGATGCACTTGATGATGACACAGAATTAGCCGACCGGACTAACATGGGATTCTCCGGTTCCATGGTGGTTAATGGTAACGGAATTGGTGTGATCGTGGCTACTGGTATGGATACAGAACTTGGTAAGATTGCTGATTTAATGACATCGGCTGATGATCAAAAGACACCTATCGAAAAATCAGTGTTTGATTTAAGTAAGAAATTAATGCTGATTGCTGGTGGGATAATTGTCTTCACGGTTGGGTTTGAATTAACTAAACAATTTATGAATATGGGTACGATTACGATTTCAGATATCGCTGGGATATCATCGACTGCAATTGCTATTGCGGTGGCTTCGATTCCAGATGCCATGCCCGTTGTGCTATCCATTGTGCTAACTGTTGGTGCCAAGTTACTTGCTAAATCAAAAGGATTAGTTAAGTCACTTAGTAGTGTGGAGACTTTGGGAGCAACGACATACGTTGCTTCTGACAAAACTGGGACGTTGACTAAAAATGAAATGACGGTTACTAGATTTTATACTAATCGCCATAAATTTTACGTTGAAGGGAATGGCTATACTCCCGTCGGAGATATCTTAGACGAGGATTGTAAAGTCGTCGAATCTTCTGATGAGTACCGCAGGTTCTTCGAAGTAGCGGCCCTTAACAATGAAGCTGAAATCAAACCTGATGAAAATCAGAATTGGCGTCCATTTGGTAACCCAACTGATGTTTCGTTGGTCGTAATGGCTCAAAAGGCTGGTTTTACTAGAGACCGTTTAATGGAAAAGGAAACTGATCGAGACATTGATGTATTGAGAGTTATTCCTTTTGACAGTACTAGAAAAATGATGACGGTTGTTATCAAAGAAGATGATAAATTCTACAGTTTAACTAAGGGTGCTCCTGATGTAGTGGCAACTAAAACTACCAGTGCGTTAGTGGACGGTAAGCAAGTGGATTATCAAGAAATCGCCACAGAAGTTGATCAAACAATCTTAGGCTTCGCGGATGATGCACTAAGAACGATTGCATTAACACAACGCGAAGTGTCTGAAGAACAGGCTTTACACGGTTCTGCAGAAGAATTGGAACAAGACCTTTGCTTCTTAGGAATTGCCGGCATTATCGATCCGCCACGTGAAGAGGTTAAAGCTGCCATCAGTAAATTAGATGGGGCCTCAGTCAAAGTGGTTATGATCACCGGTGACCATGCGGCTACTGCTAAGGCGATTGCCAAACGTTTAGGCATTATCAAAGACGATAATGCAAATGTGATCGTTGGTAGTGAGATCGAAGCAATGAGCGATGATGAATTAAAGAGCAAAGTTTTAGATACTCGGGTCTATGCCAGAGTATCCCCTGAACACAAACAACGAATCGTTCAACAATTACAACGTGAACATCAAGTTGTCGGGATGACCGGTGATGGGATCAATGATGCTCCAGCTTTAAAGGCTGCAGACATTGGAATCGCAATGGGAATCAATGGCACTGAAGTTACTAAAGACGCAGCCGATTTGATTTTGTTGGATGATAAATTCACGACTATTGAAGCGTCGGTTGAATCTGGCCGAACGATTTTCAGCAACATTTTGAACTTTATGCGTCACGAATTAACAACTAATGTGGCCGAAGTATTGTCACTATTACTTGGAGTAGTGTTGATCAATACTACGATTGGGGAAGTATCAGCTGTGACCCCAACGTTAACAGCGTTAATGGTGTTGTGGGTCAACATGGTTAGTGATTCAATGCCATCATTTGCTCTTGGGTATGATGAGGCCGAAGCTAACATGATGACCAGTGCTCCTAGAGATACTAGCCAATCGATTTTAGCTAACGGAATGCTCCGACGCGTGCTATTTAGAGGAACCGTCATGGGTGGTTTGGTGTTCGCAGCATTCCTTTGGGCCGCAAGTAGCGGATATTCAGTCGCTGAATCGCAAACTATCGCATTCTTAACATTAGTCTTTGGCCAATTGTGGCATGTTTATGACGCTAGAAGTGCTAAGACGTTATATGACAGAAATCCATTTTCAAATTCACGATTGACGTATGCAGTTGGTTTTGCTGCAACTTCATCGGTATTAGTTACTTTAATTCCGTTCTTCAATGAAGTTATGGGAACTGCTCCGTTGACAGTTTCACTATATGTAGGAATCATTATCATATCAGCGATTCCAACGTTCGTTATTTCGGGAATTAAAAAGATGTTTACAAAATAGTTTCTATGATAAATAAAGCCAGTCCACAGATTAATCTGTGGACTGGCTTTTTATAGTTTAATTTTCATATGTGTTCCGAGTATCGGTACCACTGAATCGTTCAAAATATAGCTGGTGCGTTTTCGAAAACATCTCCATTATAAAATCAATGATAATTAAGAGAATCGGAATCGTTAACCCGATAATCAATATATGAATCCAACTCAGGTGCGTGGCAGAAATCGCGATATCGGAATCCATTAATTGCAGTTCAATCATTATCAGACCTCCAGTAACACCATAGGCCAGTAAGTTGCGGACGACAATTTGCCACCACTGAGGTCTATTACCAATGGCATTAGTAACTTTGATGCGGACCAAAGCCATCCCTAAACTTTTTTGCCATATAATTTGTGGCACGATAATTGCTAAAACAATGGCAATTTCACTAGTGGCTTTGCTGAAGACCGGAAATAGGTTGATCAATAACATTGTCATAAATAATGTGATTATGTCGCAACCAAATCCAACTGCTCTTCGAAAAATTGAAACAGTTTGTGACCGGACCGAGGCGGTCTGCAAGATTCTTTCTTTTGACGGTAACCATTTAACAAGTGGTTTGGCTACCAAGTAACCCACTACACCACCCAAGGTGTTTAACATTAAATCATCAACATCAAATAGTCTGTAGGGACGCGGATAGATTCCGTAGAGGCCGCTTAATTGGGTTAATTCAAAGAATAAGGACAAACAAAATGATAATAGTAAAGTTTGCTTGATTCCGCGGTGGAAATAATTACGAAGGTAAAAACCGAATGGAACTGTCAAAAAGATATTGAATAATGGCTGAATTACAGTTGGGGCTTCAATCGCTGGCAACCAAGTGCGCGGATGAAATAAAGATAATGGATTGTCCCTAATGAACTCTAAAATAAATACAAATGGTCTTAAGTTATATCGAGGGGTCGTGAGATGTTCAACATAGCTCAATGGGGGCAATGGCAAGATTATTAGGAAGTACGCACACATTAAATAAAATATGAATGTATACGTCATGAAGATGCTCCATTTAGAAATGGAACCATAGCGATGATAGTTAATCAGCAAGACCGGAAACGTAAGTAGGAATGCGATAAATGGAAACGACGTAGCGGCCGTCATGATAACTTGAAAATACTGAGACATTTTTATCCTCCGTTAAGTGTGATTTTTATAATGGTAATTTGATATTCAGAGTTTGGTGCAGTCACGCTGACTGTGTCACCAGTTTTGTGACCTAATAAAGCTTTACCGATCGGCGAAGCAATGGATATTTTGTCATGATCGATATCAACTTCTGGAGTGCCAACGATTTGATAACTATCAATCTCATGAGTATCAGTGAACTCAAAGGTAACAGTTTTGCCTATCTCGACGATATCTTGGTCACTAGGTTCGTAAATTCTGGCATATTGTAATTGCTTGGTTAGAAAACGTAAACGACTTTCAAGATGGCGTAAATCACGCTTAGCAGAGCTGTATTCAGCATTTTCGGAAAGGTCTCCCAAAGCACGCGCATCAGCTAACGCTTTGATTTTGGCAGGGCGGGATGCTTTTAAATTAGCAATTTCTTGTTCGATTATTTGATAACCTTCTTTAGTAATGTCGTTAAATTGGTCACTCATAATATCCCTCCAAAATAAATTAATATCGCCTTAATTATAGGAAATATCGTTGTTAAATGCGAGTTTGACCGGATATTAGTTGCTTATATGTCGTGAATATTACGTATTTTCGTCAATGATTAATATATATGTAACTTTTTAGATACTTGGTTGTAATTCCAATATTGTAAGTTAGTACTCGTTGAATAACTTAAGGGAGAAAATTATTTTTATGAATTTCAAGAAATTAGTTGTTGTTTTAATGAGTGCCTTAACTTTGTTTGGCACATTCGAAAGCGTTGTGACTCCAGAAGTAGCCAGCGCAAAGACCAGTAAAGTATACAAATCAAACTTGTCAAAAGCTAATAAGCAAGCTAAAGAATGGATTGCTTATCGTGAATCACGTGGTTCATATCGTGCTCGTAATGGACAATATATTGGTCGTTATCAATTATCATCATCATACTTACATGGTGATTACTCAAAGGCTAACCAAGAAAAGACTGCTGATCGTTACGTAAGTAACCGTTATGGTAGTTGGGTAAATGCCAAGCGTCATTGGTTATCACATGGTTGGTACTAAAAAGTAAATTATATTAATAAAAATCGTCTGATTATTTCTAAATAGTCAGGCGATTTTTTTATTTCATTACATTTGCACCTCATAATATAGAATAATGTTAGCCTCAAATACTTTTAAACCCTTTAAATACGAACGAATTTGTTTTGAAAACGTTTAATATTAAGATTTAGGTTGTGAAAGACGAATTCAGATGTTAAGATTAAACGTAATTTAAAAGATGTAGAAAAGGTGGAAGCTAATGGATAAAGTATCGAGTCCCAAATCAGATTCACAACTTCGGAACGCACTTCTTGGATTACAACATTTATTGGCAATGTATTCAGGAGATATTTTAGTTCCGCTGCTAATCGGAACCGCACTAGGATTTAATGCCATGCAAATGACATACTTAGTTTCAATGGATATCTTCATGTGTGGTGTCGCCACTTTATTGCAAATTAGGCGAACACCAATTACGGGCATTGGGTTACCGGTCGTGCTAGGATGTGCTATCGAATATGTGGCACCACTGCAATCGATTGGTAAGAACTTTGGTTTAGGATATATGTATGGTGGTATTATCGTTGCGGGACTATTTATCTTACTGATTTCCAAGCAATTCGCTAAATTGCGCAAGTATTTTCCACCAGTTGTTACCGGTTCATTAATCACTTTGATTGGTTTTACTTTAATGCCAGTAGCTTTTCAAAATATCGGCGGAGGTGATCCAACTGCTAAGGCTTTTGGAGATCCGCAACATTTGTTGATTGGTTCATTTACCGCATTAGTCATTATTGTGCTTAATATTTGGGCACGTGGATTCATGAAGCAAATTGCGATTTTGATTGGAATTATTTTAGGTACTTTATTAGCGATTAGTTTAGGAGCTGTTGATTTTGCTTCAGTTGGGCAAGCTCATTGGGTGCAATTACCGCAGTTATTTTATTTTTCAACACCCAAATTCGAATGGTCATCAATTGCCACACTAATTTTAGCTGCATTGACCTGTATGATTGAATCAACAGGGGTTTACTTTGCTTTATCAGATATCACTAAGCGAGAATTAACTGATGATGATTTAGCTCGCGGATACCGTTCTGAAGGAATCGCCGCAATCTTGGGCGGAATTTTTAATACCTTCCCATACTCAACTTTCTCTCAAAACGTTGGTATCGTGCAGTTGTCAGGGATTAAAAAGTTAGCTCCCATTTACTATTCTGCAGGGATGTTAATGATTTTGGGATTGATTCCTAAGTTTGGTGCCGTGGCAACTTTGATTCCTAATTCAGTCTTGGGTGGCGCAATGCTGATTATGTTTGGTATGGTTGGTGCGCAAGGAATTAAGATGTTATCTGCCGTTGACTTAAACATGCGCAACCTCTTAATTATCGCTATCTCTGTCGGAATGGGAATCGGTGTGACTACTCAACCAGGACTATTTCAATACCTACCTTCATCTGTTCAAGTTATCATGAGTAACGGAATGGTGATTGGCTGTTTTACCGCAGTCATCTTAAATATTTTATTGAATAATACCAACTTAAAAAATGTAGTTTCTGAAGATTAATAAATAAAAAAGATTCGCCTCTGTTTAGTGAGGTGAATCTTTTTATTTAGCGGTAATTTCCTTAAATACGTTTGAAATGATATTTACTAAGTCATCAACTGGTTCAGCTGTTAAATTGGATTTAACATAGGAAATACCAAATTCAGCTGTTAAGGTTTCGTTTGGAATTCTAGCAATATTTAAATTATCAAGTGATGCGGTTTTGATACTTTTTACGTAAGGTTCTGGAATAATCGAAAGTCCAAGATTGTTGAGCGCTAAGCTAGCTGCAAGACTAATATCTGGAACTTCAATACTGTATTCAACTGATGCGCCTTGGCGACTTAAAAAACTAGCAATTAAGCGATGATATGCGTTGTTTCTTGGAATGCTGATGAACGATTCATCAGCTATCTTTGACAGATTTAGGTCGCTAAAATCAACGAATGTTTTATCAGGTTGATATATTGCAGAATTACTTGGAATTATTAATGTTAAAGGGATATTTGCTACAGGTAAATACTGAATTTTATGATTTTTAATTGGATCTCCAACAAAAAAATCAAGGGACCCAGCAGTTAGGCGTTGTTCGGCTTCGCTACTGGAAGTTGAAATGACTTGTGCGTGGATTTCTGGGTATTTTTCGTAAAATCTGAGTAAGATTGGCTTGTAAACATCATTTGACACAGCCTCATTGGAAGCGATAGTTAAATGCCCGTACTTAAATTGAGATAAGTGGGTCATTTCACGATCCAAATTAGCCTGTAACTGTGATTCTTCCTGTAAGAAATCCAAAAGCCTTTCACCCGCATAGGTTAGTTGTAGAGGATGAGATGAACGATTGATCAATTTTACTCCGAAATGATCTTCAGAGTTTTTGATTACTCGACTGATGTAAGGTTGTGTCACGAATAGTGCCTGGGCAGCTTTTGACATATTTCCCTGAGCTTTGATTTCTTGCAGAAATGAAAGTAATTTATTGTTCATACTTTATTTCTCCTTTGGAAACAATTCTTTAATTCAAAAACTTATAATGTTAATTAATCATATTATATAGGATTAACATTATTAATTCATTTCAGAGGACTCTGCAAATGAATCTTTTACTTTCTATTGACAAAAAGTAAGTTAATGTTATATTTAAATGGTAATTAATACTATTTATGAAGGAAGGTACTTACTCATCGCAAAGACATCTAAGATTCAAAAAGAACTCAAAATAGAAAAAACTGTTGCTAAGTATGCTGATATTAGACGTGAACTTAAAGCTAAAGGCGATTATGCCGCATTAAGTAAACTACCTCGAAATGCTTCACCAACACGTATCCATCATCGAGATGAGATTGATGGTCGGCCTCATGCATACATGCGCAAATTCCACATGTCTCGACTTAACTTCAGAAAGTTAGCTCATGAAGGGCAACTTCCTGGTGTTAAAAAGGCTAGTTGGTAAATTTAATATATTTTGACATCCTTACTTTAATTAGTAAGGATTTTTTTATTGAAATTAAGCTTAAATCATTGCATTTTAATCGTTAGTTAACTAGGTTTATAAGTAAATAAGTAGAAAATAGGAGAATGGAAATGCGAATTGAACAACGACCTGAATTTCAAATCCATTTACAAAATCTCAAATCAAAAGAACAGTTATATCTAGAAACGATTTTTAGCGTTGCGAATGGACATTTTGGTGTTAGAGACTCAAACCCACTCCAAGGAAACAATCCAAATTACCGAGGAACACCGGGTTTATTTATTAATGGATTTTATGATTATTATGAGATCCAGTATGGTGAAAAATACACTGGCTATCCCGTTAATGATCAAGTTATCAACCGGCTATGTGATCCCAGATATATTCGAATAAAAATTGGGGATGAAGATTCATCGGTTAATTATTTCAAAGTTGATACTGTCGATAAGAACATGGATATGCAGACAGGGATGCTGCACGAAATTTTTAGCGTTACGACTCCTCAAGGTAAAATCTTTAATCTGATTGTTGAGAGCTTTGCTAGCGTGGAAGCAGCTAATGTTTATGGCATTAAGTATGGTATCGTTCCCATTAACTTTGACGATGAAGTTGAAGTAATCAAGGTTCATGACTACGTCAATCAAAAGACTAGTTCTACAGTGTCAGACGTGCGCGTCAATGAATCACAAGGGCATTTGCAATTGGACTTTTTGGATGGCTACGAACAACCAAGTTATTTGTTAACCACGTATAAAAGTCAGCAAGGATCCTTATTAACATTTAATGGTAGTGGTCCTAAGCTAACTTACTTTAAAGATGAGAACAATCACTGGGGATACCATGCTACTTACTTTGGTAAAAAAGGTACACAAAAAGAATTTGAATTTTTGTTCTCAATTGGTGCCGTATATCCACTAGTTAACGCTCAGATGTATGCTGATCAATATTTGGTTAAATTAAATGAAGACATTAAAAATACCAGTTTTAAATCAGAATTGATGGCGTCTGCTCAGGTATGGCAAACTTTTTGGCTACATAGTGATGTGGAGATTGATGGCGATCCCGAAGTGCAACTAAGTTTGAGATTTAATTTATTTGAGTTGTATCAATCAGCTGGTAAAGATTCACACACTAGCATTCCTGCCAAAGGATTGTCTGGAAATGGTTATGGTGGGCATTATTTCTGGGACACTGAGATTTTTATGTTGCCATTTTTCATTTACACCAATCCGGAATTAGCCAAAAAGATTTTGATGTATCGATATGAAACTCTGAGTGTTGCGGAACAGCAATCTACTCAATTTGGCTTCAAGGGTGGTGCTATGTATCCTTGGAGGTCAATTAATGGGGTCGAAGCTAGTGCCTATTGGCCAGCAGGTACCGCCCAAATTCATATTGATGCTGATATTGCCTATGCCATCGAACAATACTATGAAGTTACAGGAGACGATGATTTTTTAGATAATTATGGCTATGAGATTATTGTCGAGACTGCCCGTTTTTACATGGAGTGGGGTAATTTTGCGAAGATTAATGATCAGCGACGATTTGTCATTAACAGGGTTACTGGTCCTGACGAATATAGTGCCGTTGTGGATAACAATTACTTCACTAATAAAATGGTTAAATTCAACTTTAGAATGGTTCAAAAATATGCTAAACGATTTGAAAATACTGAATTATCCAAGCGTTTAGGACTATCTCCTAAAGAACTTAACCGTATCAAAGAAGCGGCTGACTTGATGTACTTGCCATTTGATAACGAGAAAAAGGTCAAATTACAGGATCAAAACTTCAAACAGATGAATAAATTGGATCTTAGCAAAATCGACAACAATGACTTTCCATTATTACTTCATTATCATCCACTCATGTTGTACCGCAGCCAGGTTAATAAACAAGCTGATACCATTTTGGCTGATGTTCTCTTTCCATCTGGATATAGTGAGGACGAATTAATGAGGGATTTTGATTTTTATGAACCGATTACCACGCATGACTCCAGTTTGTCACAGGCAGTATTTGCCATTGCAGCTGCAAGAGTTGGTAAGCAAGATCAATCTTATAACTTCTTTTCGCAAGCTATCCAAACTGATATTTTGAACTCTCATCATAATACTGCGAATGGCATTCATGCTGGGAGTTTAGGAGCTGCATGGGAAGGCGTATTCTACGGGTTTGCTGGGGTAATCAATAACGCCGGTACATTCACAATGAACCCTAAGTTACCTGCGCGTTGGAATAGTGTTAAATTCAGAATCTTCCTATATGATAGTGAATACATCTTTACTATTTATGAGCATGAAGTTCATGTTAGCCTATTGAGTGGTACAGGTACTACGATTACGATTGCCGGGGCTAAGTGCGATTTGGATAACGAGAGTCCGGAACAAGTTGTTAAATATTAATTAGTTACGAAAATGAAATGGTAATGAAGGGCGGTTTGTTCTATTATTTAGAAGTAAGGATATGCAGGATAATTTAATGAATTGCTTTTTTTAAACAATTAATATTTAATAATCAACCTTCGGAGGTCATTGTAAATGAAGAAAGAATCGCGCCAAGCAAAGATTGAACAGATTATTAATCAATATACAATTACTACTCAAGAAGAATTGATGAGTAAGCTTAAAGAAACTGGCATTAGTGTAACTCAAGCGACTCTGTCTAGGGATATCCGAGAAATGCAGATTGTTAAGCAACCTGATAGCTCAGGGAATGCCCGCTATATGGTGTTTAAGTCAGGTAATCAAAATGAATTGGAACGGTTGAATCGTATGATTAACAGTTCCGTAACTGATGTTAAACAGATTGAATTCATAAACGTGATTCATACTCAGCCAAGTTATGCTAACCCATTGTCTGCGGTGTTGGATGATCTTAAGTTAGATAACGTAACTGGAACCTTGGCAGGATATGATACCATCGTTATCTTTTGTCCTGGTAAGCCTGAAGCCACTCAGGTCCATGATTTCTTCATGCAACGCGTTAACCCAGAATTGATGATTCCTACCGCCGAATAATTGTCGAAAAGTATACATTCCTTGATGTATAACTAAAAACGAAGTTAGTGAAAAGTGCCTTTTCCATACGAAAAAGGCACTTTTTTTGTGATTATTTTTTGAATAATATTAAATAGACGGTATAAATAACCTTTTTTAAATTACGCTAGTTAATTGTGTAATCGCTTTATATGCTATTAAATAAGCTTTTTAAAATCTAATCAAAAACTTATTTTTTAATTTGAAGAAAAAAATATGTATAAAAATTAAATAGGCGCTGATTATGTGAATTAATCTGCAAATTTTTTGATGAATATGCGAATTGACTTAATTTTGAGAGTTTTTTCTCATTTCATTTGAGAGTTCTTCCTTGATAGCGGTTTCAAAAAGAATTATGATGTGTTTGTAGTAAATAAGGAACAGGAGGCAGTAATATGACAAGTCCAATTCACAACTTTTCGGAAATCGGTAAGTTAAAAACTGTTTTGCTAAAACGACCAGGTCGTGAAATCGAAAACTTCACACCTGACATGATGCCAAGACTTTTGTTTGATGACATACCATATTTACCAAAAGCTCAAGAGGAACATGACTACTTTGCCAACACACTTCGTGATAACGGCGTAGAAGTTCTCTATCTTGAAAAATTAGCCGCAGAAGCACTCGATGCTGGTGGTGCTGAATTAAAAGACAAGTTTTTGGAACAAATGCTAACTGAATCTGGATATGCAGCAGGCTCAACCCATGATGCATTGAAGGAATATCTTGCAAGCATGAATAACCAAGACATGGTTAACAAAATCATGGAAGGTGTTCGTAAGAATGAAATAGATTTTGTGCCAACTGATTTACAAAGTATGGCAGAAAATGAAAACTATGAATTCTATATGGATCCAATGCCTAACCTCTACTTTACTCGTGATCCATCAGCAACTATTGGTGAAGGATTGAGTATCAATCACATGACTTTCGCTGCTCGTCAACGAGAATCATTATTCAATCAAATTATTATTGAACATCACCCACGTTTCGCTAACCAAGGTATACATGTATGGCGTGACCGTAACCACAGTACTCGTATCGAAGGTGGAGACGAATTAGTTCTAAATGATCACGTAATGGCAATTGGGGTTTCACAAAGAACTTCAGCTGATGCAATTGAAGATATCGCTCGTAACTTGTTTAATGAAAGCAACTACGACACAGTTATCGCAATTCGTATCCCACATAACCATGCAATGATGCATTTGGATACTGTATTTACCATGATTAATTACGATCAATTTACAGTTCATCCAGGAATTCTTGGCGAAGGTGGTCATATTGACACTTACACCTTAACTCCTGGTGAAGGTGACGAAGGTATTCACATTCAACACCGTACTGATTTAAAACAAGTATTAAAAGATGCATTACATTTGGATGATCTTGACTTGATTCCAACTGGTAATGGTGACCCAATCATCGCTGGACGTGAACAATGGAACGATGGTTCAAACACCTTAGCAATTGCTCCAGGTGTCGTAGTAACTTACAACCGTAACTACGTATCTAATGAATTGTTAAGACAACATGGCCTTAAAGTGCTTGAAGTAATTTCAAGTGAATTATCACGGGGTCGTGGGGGTCCACGTTGCATGAGTTGCCCAATCGTTCGTGAAGATTTAACTAAATAAAACTGATATTTAAGGGGAGATTCCGCACATGATTGATAAGGATTTTAAACAAAGCGTATTTCAAGGCCGTAGCGTATTAGCCGAAAAAGACTTTACTGCAGCAGAATTGGAATATCTAATTGATTTGGGTCTACACTTAAAGGCTCTAAAAAAGGCTGGTGTTCCTCACCATTACCTAGAAGGTAAAAACATCGCATTACTTTTTGAAAAGTCATCTACTAGAACGCGTTCTGCATTTACCACTGCAGCAATCGATCTTGGTGCCCATCCAGAATATTTGGGTCAAAATGATATTCAATTAGGTAAGAAGGAAAGTACTTCTGATACTGCTAAGGTTCTTGGTAGTATGTTTGATGGAATCGAATTTAGAGGATTCAAACAAAGCGATGCTGAAATTCTTGCTCGTGATAGTGGTGTACCAGTCTGGAACGGTTTGACTGATGAATGGCACCCAACTCAAATGTTGGCTGACTTCATGACTGTGAAGGAAAACTTTGGTACATTGAAGGGCTTAACATTAACCTTTATGGGTGACGGCCGTAATAACGTTGCCAACTCATTATTAGTTACTGGTGCCATTCTCGGAGTTAACGTTCATATCGTTGCCCCTAAGAGTTTGTTCCCAACAGAAGAAATTCAAAATATCGCCAAAGGTTTTGCTGATAAATCTGGTGCAAAGCTATTGATTACTGACGATGTTAAAGAAGGTATGCTTGGTTCAAACATCGTTTATACCGATGTATGGGTATCAATGGGTGAAGATAACTGGGAAGAAAGAGTTAACCTCTTGAAGCCTTACCAAGTAAACATGGAAGCACTTAAAGCAACTGGTACTCCTGATGATCAATTGATCTTCATGCACTGTTTGCCAGCTTTCCATAATACTGAAACTCAATATGGACAAGATGTTGAGAAGAAGTATGGCATCACTGAAATGGAAGTTACAGATGAAGTGTTCACTAGCAAGTATGCTCGTCAATTCGAAGAAGCAGAAAACAGAATGCACTCAATTAAGGCCATGATGGCAGCAACTTTAGGAAACATGTTCATCCCTAAGGTTTAATAACAAGAGCGCACCTCGAAAGAGGATCACTTCAAAGAAGGGATGGGATATTAAATTCCGTCCCTTTTTGATTAAATTATTGATTTTGGAGGAAGAACAGAATGGGAAGAAAAATCGTCGTTGCACTTGGTGGAAATGCAATTTTATCAAAGGATGCATCAGCTAGTGCCCAACAAAAAGCACTTTTAGATACTGCAGAACACTTAGTTAAGTTTATTGAAAATGGTGATCAATTGATCATTTCTCACGGAAATGGTCCGCAAGTTGGTAACTTACTTCTTCAACAAGCCGGTGGTAGCACACCAGAAAATCCTGAAATGCCAATTGATACTGCTGTTGCAATGACTCAAGGAAGTATCGGCTACTGGATGCAAAATGCTATGAACCGAGTACTTAAGGAGAAGGGCATAGATAAGACTGTAGCTACAGTTGTTACTCAAGTTGAGGTTAGCCCAGATGATCCTGCATTTACTAATCCAAGTAAACCAATTGGACCATTCATGTCTAAAGAAGAAGCTGATGAAGCAAAAGCTGCTAATCCAGAATTCACTTTCGTTGAAGATGCGGGTCGTGGCTATCGTCGGGTAGTTCCATCACCCAAACCAATCAACGTTGTGGAAACTAAAGCAGTTAACACATTAGTTGATGCTGGTATCGTGCCAATTTCAGTTGGTGGCGGTGGTATCCCAGTCGTTACTGAAAATGGTAATCTTGAAGGCCGTGAAGCAGTTATTGATAAGGATTTTGCTAGTGAAAAATTGGCAGAATTGGTCGGTGCAGATGCATTGATTATTCTTACTGCAGTTGAAAATATTTACGTTAACTTCAATCAACCAGATCAAAAGAAGTTGGAGCATGTAACTGTTTCTGAACTTGAGAAATACATTGGCGAAGATCAATTTGCTAAAGGTAGTATGTTACCAAAGGTTCAAGCTGCGATTGACTTTGTTAAAGCAACTAAGAGTGAAGCTGTAGTTACTGCGCTCGATAACATTGATGGTTTTATCAATGATGGTTCTGGAACTATTATCAGTGCAGATTAACTAATTAGTTAGCGTCCGTGTTGCGAAAGCAACATAATAAATTGTTCTGGAGAATCCGAAAATGATATCTAAAAGTGATTATGCAGAATGCTTACTCAAAGTTAAAAACCATCCTGAATTTGCTGGGTTAAACCAGCGAGATTTAGATGAGCTCGTCGACCAAACGATTATCAAGGAATATCATCGTGGCCAAGTTTTATTTGACCAGGGTGATCCCCGCAATAATTTTTATTTGATTATTTCTGGTATCGTGAAGTCATTGCACTACGATGAAAATGGTGACGAAAAGTTATACTTCTACATCAGAGAAAATAAGACTTTTCCTTTTATCGGTTTGTTCTCAGGTGATACGTACAACTATAGTGCCGAAACAATGTCGGAAGTTAAAATCGCAATCATGCCGATGAAGCTATTTGAGAAGCTACTAAAAAAGAATTCAGATATGATGGTTTCCGTTATTCAGGAAATGGGTCAGATTATTAATACGACTGAAATTCAACTTCGAAAAATGGTAACTACTAGTGCCAAACGACGGGTCGAGAGTGCAATCGAAGCTTTGGGTCAGCAGCTTGGTGAAAAACAACCAGATGGTACGATCCTAATTCCTTACCCAATGACATTGATTGAATTATCAAAGATCAGTGGGACTACTAGGGAAACGACAAGTCAGATGGTATCAGAATTGGTGAGTGAGCAAAAAATTCTGTATGGTAAAAAACATTTTCGAATCCTGATGAATGAATAATCGAGGAAACTCAGTTAGGGAGTGAAGAAATGAAAGAACACGATGGTAAATTAGGTTTAATTGAACTGATCGGATTGGTTGTTGGATCCATCATTGGTGGTGGGGTGTTCAACCTGATGCATGATATGTCTGTAGGCGCTGGTGCCGGTGCAATCATCATTGGGTGGGTCATCACTGCTATTGGTATGGTTATGTTAGCATTGACCTTCCAAAACTTAACAATGAAACGTTCCGATCTTGATGCCGGGGTATATAGTTACGCTGAAGCTGGATTTGGGAAATATATGGGATTCAACTCAGCTTGGGGATATTGGCTGTCAGCATGGTTAGGTAACGTAGGTTATGCAACATTACTAATGAGTGCCGTGGCTTACTTCTTACCAATTTTTAAAGACGGTCAAAACATCTGGTCGATCGTGGCCGCATCATTTATCTTATGGGCTTGTCACTTTATGATTTTAAGAGGTGTTGAGTCAGCATCGTTTGTTAACACAGTGATTACGGTCGCTAAGTTAATTCCAATTTTCTTATTTGTAATTATTGTTTTATTTGCTTTTAAACTTAACATGTTCACGATGGACTTCTGGAACACTGCTAGTGGTAACTTTGAATGGGGCAGCGTAATGTCTCAAGTTAAGAGTACTATGCTAGTTACTGTTTGGGTATTTATCGGAATTGAAGGAGCGGTTGTCTTCTCAGGAAGAGCTAGAAAACGTTCTGATGTTGGTAAAGCAACTGTTTTAGGAATTATTACCGTTATTTTGATCTACATGTTAATTACCTTGCTCTCATTTGGTGTTATGAGCAGAAGTGGATTATCACATCTATCACAACCTGCCATGGCTCAATTACTAGAAAGCTTAGTTGGTAAGTGGGGGGCAGTTGTTGTTAACCTTGGTCTTATCATCTCAGTTGTTGGTGCTTGGTTATCATGGACTATGTTTGCCGGTCAATTACCTTATGAAGCTGCAAAACAAGGAAGCTTCCCTAAGATCTTTGCTAAGGAGAACAAGAACGGTGCGCCAATCAACTCATTACTATTTACGAACGTTTTAGTTGAAATCTTTATGTTCTCATACTTGATCACTGCGCAAGCTTACAATTTCTTCTATTCAGTTTCTAGTGCAGCAATCTTAATTCCATACGCATTCTCAGCATTCTATCAATTGAAGTTCTCAATGAACGAATCTAAGGGGACTGCAGGTAGAATTGGTAATATTGTTATTGGTTTGATTTCTAGTGTTTATGCATTGTGGCTATTATTTGCCGCTGGCCCTAAATTCTTACTGCTAACTTGCATCTTGTTTGCTGCTGGGATTCCAGTTTACTGGATTCTCCAGAAGAAAGATAACCACGCAGAAAAAATCTTTGGCCCAGTCGAACGAGTTGTCGCAATTTTGATTATTCTGGGGGCAATATACGCGATTTATGGATTATTGGTTGGTAAGATTATGTTGAATATGTAGTCTGTTAATAGTAAAAAGGGGTGGAATTTATTCCACCCCTTTTTACTATTAATTAGTTGAATTGCACCAAAAAATAAGTTTCATGCTAGAATGATTACAGAATATTAAATGGAGACTTATGATATGAAGAAAATCTACTGGGATAGTGTTGAAATTGATCACACTAAGTTCTTTTTCACTGTGACCGAAGCGGGAATCAGCTTTGTTTCAAGTCCAGGTAAAAGATTATCTGAAATGTTTGATTTCTATCCTGATATCAGATATCAGGTGGAATTCACATATGATGATGAAAGAACTGCTCCTTACCGCGAACAGTTTGAGGATTATTTCGCTGGTAAAGAACGTCATTTTGATTTGCCTATCGATGTGACCAATGCAGGAACGGAATTTCAACAATTAGTATGGAACGAAATTACTAAGATTCCCTACGGTGAGACTATCAGTTATGGTGATTTAGCCGATAAGGTCGGCAATCGTAATTCTGTTAGAGCAGTTGCTCACGCAGTTGCCCTTAACCCTGTGTTGATTATGATTCCTTGTCATCGCATCGTCAAAGCCGATGGTACTGCTGGTCAGTATCGAGGTGGGGAGCAACAAAAAAAGGCTTTGCTTGAACTTGAAAGCAGAGTCCCTAAAAAAAGTTTTATTAATAAATTACCGTTACCTAAAATCAGTCAACTAGGTAGACCTGATCTTTGATCAAATCAAATGGTTGATGATGTTCGTTTAATTTATTTGCAGCGGGTTGGTCGATAAAGTTAGCCTGTTGCCAGAATTCAGTTGAATTAGTAGCACCATTTTTTTCGCCGATCACAATGAGTGTTAAATTGTGGTTGGCGTTTCTTATTTCATTTAAGATTTTCATGTCAATCGTATCTTTGTCAGGAGACCAACTCATAATCACATATTTTACTTTATCGCTGTATTTTTGAATTGCACTGATGGCATCTAATTTTTCAACATCGATAACTTGGTGGTTACCAGTCTGGTTTTCGGTTTCCCAAGCCAAACTGTCAGTTGGGTAAACAGTGCGACCTAAGTTTTGCAATCCTCGAGAAATGTAACCATTTCCCGCCATAACTTCGAGAACGGCTGCATCACCGACATAATCGGCGATAGCTTTGACAAATGGGGCTGAAATATATGCCCACATGCCATAAGTTTCTTCCAGATAATCCCGATATGAACGTAGTAGTTTATCAGCCTTTGGCAATTCATTCGTTAATTGATTCCACAGGTGGTCACCTGCAGGATCGCCCTTGGCATATTTGGCATTTACGATGGCAAATATTTGGTCTTGAATGTCATCGGGTAGTATCAGTTCTGGTAAATCTTGTGGTAGCATACCTGCTTTGATCAGGCGATCACTTTGCAAGATGTTGTTGATTAAAAAAACTACTTCGGGAACGTCAGTATAAAGTTCACGGTAGTAGTTTAGCTTAGAGATGTAGTCAGTTTCCTTGGACATTGGCTTAGCTTGAGAATGTTTCTTTAATAACTTTTTCTTTTGTTTGTTAGAAAGCATAATTGCACCTTATTTATCATTGATATTCAAGTTTAGTTGTTCTTGGTTACCTTGTTGATGAGTTGATTCTGTCGTGCGGTTATCTCGGCCATGTAAGTAACCAGCGATTAGCTGATAGACCTCATAACGGTCGGCAGATGAAATTAATTGACCATTAAAGGTGAGATCTTTATCAGAGATAAAGAGCCGGCCTAGGTCATATGCTGTGTTTTCGGATAGTCCTGTAATGTAATCCATGGTGACATCAAAAAATTTAGCTAACTTCTGCACCTCAAGGTAAGAAGGGGTGCGGACACCGCGTTCCCAGTTGCCGATTTGTGCTGGAGTGTTCTCGTGTTGCTTATCAGTTGGAAACATTGCATTTAGTTCGGTCGCTAGGCTTTCGAGGGTTAAATGTTGGCCTGTTCGCAATGCCCGTAATCGTTCAGAAAACATATATAATCACCATCCTTGTTAATGCTATTATACTGCAAATTAGGCATTCACAAAAATTTTCCATTTGATTAACGGGATGATGTGTTATTATTATCGTCGGTATAAATTTTGAAAAGGGTGAGTATAAGATGAAGAAAAGAAGACGACTAATGGTAGTTGGGTTGTCAGCACTGGCATTAGTTGCTGCTGGATTATTCGGAGCAGGGATGTATTTTTATCAAGTGGCAGTCGTGCCTGCACCTAAAACATTTTTAGCAAAAGATAAGCCGATTAAACAGAGTAATCCGCTTTATCCTGCTCATAAATGGTATCAATCAGTATCCAAAGAGCGTTGGTATGAAACTTCAGCTGGGCAAAATTTACGATTGGATGCCAATTATATTCCTGCAGCTACCAAGACTAATAAAACAGTGTTGGTTGCCCATGGGTTTATGAGTAACAAAGATAAAATGTTCGCATATGCATACATGTTTCATAAGTTAGGCTATAACGTCTTGTTGCCTGATGCTAGGGGACATGGTGATAGCCAAGGTAAATATATTGGCTTTGGTTGGCCTGAACGCCTAGATTATGATAAATGGATCAAACAGGTTATTAAACGCAATGGTAATAATTCACAGATCGTTATGTTTGGTGTCAGCATGGGTGGCGCCACTACTATGATGGTTAGTGGTACTAAATTACCTCGTCAAGTTAAAGCATTCGTTGAAGACTGTGGTTATACAAGTGCTAATGATGAGATAGAGTATCAAGCTAAGCAACTCTACCATATGCCGGTAGTTCCACGTTTCCCATTAGTTGACATTGTTAGTGGCATTACTCAAGTTAAGGATGGATATAACTTTAAAGAGGCTAGCTCACTTAATCAGGTAAAGAAGAATCATCGACCAATGATGTTTATTCATGGTTCTGAAGATCAGTTCGTGCCGACTCGAATGGTTTATCCACTATATCACGCTACCAAAGGTCCTAAAGAGTTGCTAATCGTTAAAGGGGCGGGCCATGCGCAATCTTATGAAAAGAATCCGGACTTATACACACAGAAGGTTAGTCAGTTTCTAACTAAGTACGTTAAATAGGTAGGAAAAAAGTTAGTAAAGTTGTTATAATTAGGGTTGAAGCTTTCAGAAGGGAGGTGCCTAGTTGGTAATAACAATTATATTAGCTGTTATTGTTGCTGTGATTGCTGGAATCGTTGGACAAAAGTCCGAACAAAAAAAGCATGACCAAGCAATTCAACAGGCCCAACAGCAAGCGGGACAAATGGTTCACGCTGCTGAAAAAGAGGCAAAACAAGTCGCTGAAGAAGTCGTTACAAACGGCAAGACAGAGACTGAAAATTATCAAGCATCTATTGATGAAGAACTTGATAGCTACGAAGCAGATAACCGAATTCGCCAGTCACGAATTGATCAACGTACCAATGGCGTTGAACAGGTTAAACAACGTTTAGATAAAATGCATAATGAACTAGCTGAGCGCCAATCTGAGTTAGATGATATCCAGACTGAAATTGATAAATTAGCTGTTCAGGCTGAGCAACTAGCTAACAAACGGCGCCAAGTGCTTCAAGATAACGGTGATTTAAGTTATGAAGAAGCCGCTAGACAGATCACAGATCAATTAGCAATAGATTTAGATCGCGAACGAGAAGTTGAACTTAGATATCAAAACGATGAAGCCAAAGTTATTGCACCTAAGATGGCTAAGCAGTTGGCTGACGATGCAATTCAACGAGGCCCCGTTGATTATCCTCGTGAACACGTTGAGCATTCGGTTGTTCTACCTGACCAGGGAACTAAGCAAAAGCTGTTAGGTAAAGAAAATATCAATTTAAGGTATATTGAAACCTTAACTGGTGTCGATATTGTCTTTGATCGTAATGAACCGTTGATGTTGCACGTTGTGACTTCAGATCCATTACGCCGAGAAATCGCTAGAACAGTTATTGGTAATCTGATGGTTACCAGACAGATAAACTCGCAAACCATCGAACAACAAGTCGACACGGTTTCAAGTAATCTCATGAGTGAAATCAGAAAAACTGGTGAGGATGTTGCTACCAGCTTACACATTGGTTTCGTTCATCCCGATGAAATGAAATTAATTGGTAGATTAAGGTATCGGACTAGTTATGGTCAAAATGTTTTGACCCACTCAATCGAAGTTGCTAAGATTGCTGGAATATTAGCTGCTGAATTTGGTTTAGATGTTCAAATCGCCAAACGAGCAGGATTATTCCATGATATTGGTAAGGCAATTGACCATGATATTGACAGTACCCACGTTGAGTTGGGTGTTCAAATCGCTCAACAATATGATGAAGATGAACAGGTTGTTAATTCAATCGCATCTCACCATGGTGATGTGGACGTTACAACGCCAATCGCTAATTTAGTTGCTGCTGGTGACTCCATTTCGGGTGGTCGTCAAGGAGCTAGAAGTGAGTCTGCAGAAGAATATATCAATCGATTGCGTAGCTTAGAGAAGATTGCTGGGCAAAAGCCGGGCGTCAAAGATAGTTTTGCTATTCAGGCTGGTCGAGAAATTCGAGTTATGGTTGACCCTAATCAGATCAATGATGAGAAGAATCAGGAACTTGCCGCACAAATTAGCAATCAGATTGAAAATGAGTTAACGTATCCTGGTAAGATCAAGGTAACTTTGATTAGAAGCTTCAAAGCAGTGTCATATGTTGGTGCTGAAAAGAAGAAGAAAAAGAAACGGGCATAAAGAAAAATCCCTTATGATTCAGTAGCTAGTAAGCTATTTGATCATAAGGGATTTTTTATTTATTATCTGGAATGACTTGGAAATTTTGGTTATTGGTCGCTTCGATAACGGGATGGTTTTGTAAATATTCGAGAAAAATTTGTGAAATAATCGTGTCATCTGTTTTGATAATTTTGTCTTTTGTAAACATAGAGTAGTGGCCACCGCCTGTTGCTCGATAACGGTTAAGAACTACCTTTAGTTTTTGATCGGGTGAGATTGGCTTACCGTGGTAACTTAGCTTGGTAACTCGCTTACCAATTGGTTTTGAAATATCCAAGGTATAGTCAATTCCCTCATACATATCATAATTATAATAGCGATGTTTCGGAAAAATGAATTTTTCATTTACCACTACGCGGCCACCTTTGAGTGCGAAGTATTCGGCCGAGACTTCTAAGGCATCTTTGATGTCCTCACCGGACACTTCGGAAACCACTAAGGTATTTGGGTAAACATAGTTGGTAATGATATTGCGCATGGTAATCGGATTAGAAAACCCGTGCGCTTCGTTATTGTACAGGGCCGTAGCAGATATATCGACTCCCATTTTGTCCATCTGGACCTTATGGACGAATTCCATATAAGCCGAATCTTGAATTCGTGCAGAAAATGGATCGTCAAAGGATAGGTTACCCTTGATTCTAGCTAATGGATGATCTAGCCAATGGGATACGTCCTTTGATAATGGATCTAAGGCTTTGCCAATTCGTGGATCAACTGGATAATCTTCAACGCTGATCAGTTCAGATTCACCCTTGGTAATTCGTTTATCAGAGTTCGAGATATTCAGTGTGATTCTGCCGACAAATTCACCGCGAGAACCGGGCTGAATGATTGGTTTTTTGAATAAATGACCGGCAATTTTGCGGTGTTGATGGCCAGAAATCATTGCATCAATTTCAGGAAAATTTTCTAGTAGATCGTAGCCTTTGTTCTCACCTGGGTTAATATCGGTCCAAGTTCCGGTATGATCACGCTCAAAGCCGCCGTGGTATACAGCAACTATGAAGTCGGCCTGCTTTTTCATTTCTGGAATGTATTTAGCGGCAGTGTCGATTTCAGAAATCAAATTAAAGTCATCTAACTCGTTGACGTTTTTCCACTTTTTGGTGCTGGTCGTACTCAGACCTAAGAAGCCAACTTTACACGGCCCAAAATCAACAATTTCATATGGTTTACCCAAGAAAGGTTCATTATTATGATCAACGATGTTGGCACAAATAAATTGGCGTTGGGACTGCTTCATAACATCCTTTAAATAATTCAAACCGTAGTCGAATTCGTGATTGCCAATAGTTCCCAATTGGTAACCAACATCGTTGTAACATCGATTATAGATGTGTTGATCAGCCGAATCGGCTTTTTTAGCAACAAAGTATGATAAAGGAGAGCCTTCTAAAAAATCGCCATTGTCGATGACGATAATTTTTTCATCTGGATGGGCCATTTTGTATGCTTGAATGGCACTTGATGCCTTACCAATACCAAACGGTTTAGTAAAGCCTTTATCCACATAATTGGTAGGTTCGATGAATCCATGTGTATCACTAGTACAAAGAATTGTTATTTTCATAATTTCACCCGCAGATTATCTATGAATTCTAGTATATATAACATTGTGAATATTGTAAAATTCACTTTGAATTCTTGTTAATCTCCATCAAGTGATTGAAGGTAAACCATTTGATCAGTGGCAATACTTTGATTAAGTCTATCAGAAAGAGTCTTATCGATTTTTTCCTGTTTAAATTGTGTTGAAACAAATTGATATTCGTATTGCAAGGCAGTGATTAGTAAGTCTTTTTGATAAGCTGTATTTTGTGAATTACCACGATTTCGTCTGAAAGTAACAGCGGATCTAGCAAATGCAACTTCACTGACGTTATCGTCACTTTCAATACTGTCCAAATATTCATTAGTTCGCTTAAATGAAATATCATCAATGTTCTGGCGGAGTTCACCAATCCGCTTGCTGAATTCAACCCGACTAGTAAATAGGGCATTCTTGTTATTTGGAGTGTTATCACCATTGGGTTCTGGTAATTGTTTTTTTGCGGCAACAGAATTCCGGTAATCAGTGATCTTCTGCCTAACTTTTTTTGATCGTCTTCTAGATGAGAGTAGACGAAGCGTCAACTTGATTTTTTGGCCAAAGCCACCATTGGTGTCTGGGTTGGCGACAAATCTGCGACTAAGCATATTTGCAATTCGCTTATCAGTCTCGCTGTTTCCCAAAGAATCCATCATGGCTTGATATTGAATGTTATTAATCTCGTTCATGATTACCCTGATTTTTTTAGAATCAGTATGACCGGTCTTCTTCTGACTGGCAAGCATATCGAGAACGTAATTTCTATCAGCAATTTCGATGTTTGGTGCCTGTTTGACACGATTAGAGGCGTAGTCAACCATTTGATTGCGAAAGCTGTTAAAGGTGGCTTCGTCTGGTTTAGCTTTTCGATCAAGCATTAATGGCAAAATAATAGTTGGAACAATTAGACTTAGGAGAATAACGACTGTTGCCACAAAGATTATTTCATCACGAAACGGAAAGGCCCGTCCACTGAGAGTGTATGGGATTGAAAGTGCCATTGAAAGTGTGATAGTTCCGTGAATGCCACCGATTGCAACGATGAATGAATCTTTACTTGAATTAAAGGCAGGATGGTCAGTTTGCAATCTTACTAAGTTAAAGCGCGTCCATAAAAATCTGATAACTAGCATACCAACGTATAAAACAACGGATAATAATAGCAATTCAACTAATAAATGATTAGTTACGGACGTCATCTGAGAAATGACAGTTGGAATAGTGACTCCTAAAAGTACGAACACGATGCCAGAAAGCAGATTATTAACGACCTGCCAGCTGGAGTTAATCACTAATTGAACATCTGTTGCTGTTAAGCGAAGTCGATTTGAGAATAATCCTTGTAAAATTCCAGCGGAGACAACAGCCAGAATTCCCGAAGCGTGGAACCACTCTGCAATTAAATAGATGGCAATTGGAGACATTAGGCTTAGAGGAAGCAGGACAGTCGACGTATCCATTGATTTGGAAATCAAAAAATCTTGTAGTGATGAAAAAATTCTGCCGGCAATCAAACCAACAATAATACCGCCAAAAAAACTGATAGCGAAGTTTGATAAGCCACTAGTCAGAGAGAACTGACCAGTTACGTAAGCGACGATGGCCAAGTTAAAGATTACGATTCCTGATGCATCATTAAATAATGACTCAGTTTCCAATGCCCCGGAAACATCTTTTGGAATCTTGATATCTTGAGTAACTGATGAAAAGGCTAGTGAATCAGTTGGTGTAATAATTGCTGCTAATACGATTGATAATGTGATTGGTACGATTGGTAACAATGCATGAAAAACGAATCCCATAATCACAGCAGTTACGATGGCTAAAAAGACTGCCATCGAGAATAATTGCCCCAGTGAATTTCTGAACCGACTCATGTCAGTTCTAGAACCATCCATATACAACATGGGAGCAATAATACATAGCATAAACATTTCTGGTTCCAGTGAGTAATTGTGAAATATGGGTAGAAAAGAAAGTGCAAAACCGCTTGCAATTTCGAAAAAAGTTAAGGGAATTTTGTCAAATGTTGAAGAAATTATGTTTGAAATTAATGCTGCAACAATCAATAATGTTACAGAATAAAACGCTTCCATTGAAGGTGCCTCCTAAACCGTTTGTTATTAGTATTATAAGGCAAAAATATGTTGAATAACAGTTGACTATTTGTGAAAATTTCAATTATAAAAAGTAAGTAACGGTATTGACAATTATTACCGTTGTGATAATATTATCTGCAGAGGATATGTTGTTTATAAAACCATAGGGGGGATATAAATGTTAAATTTATATGTAGCACAAAGCAGTGCATCGAGTCGTAAAGCACGCGCATGGTTGAAGGGGCACAACATTGAATTTAAGGAAAGAAACATCAATTCAAATCCGTTAAGTGCGGACGAAGTTAAGAAGTTATTACGCTTAACCGAAAATGGTAGCGAAGATATCATTTCCACTCGTTCTAACATTTATAAGAAGTTGAACTTAAATTTGGATGACTTATCAGTATCACAATTGGTCAGCCTTGTTGTTAAGTACCCTGATTTGATCAAGCGACCAATTATCTTCGATGAGAATCGAATTGAAGTTGGTTTTAACGAAGAAGAAATCAGAAGATTTCTACCTCGTAGTGTTCGAGAAGCCGAACTTCGAGAGCTAGAATCACAAATGATTGGCTAGCTCGTACATTACTGATTGGTTATCAGTAGATTGACGTCAACATGAATTTGTTGGCGTTTTTTTGTTGCCTAAAAATAAAATTTCCGCTCATAAAGCTGATACAAGATGTACAATTATTCTAGTAAGACGAGGAGGACGTAAAATTGATTAAGATGATTGCCCTCGACCTGGATAATACATTATTGACCAGCGAGAAAACCGTTTCTAAAACTAATGAGGAAACTTTAAAAAGATTGCATCACCAAGGTATCAAAATCGTTCTTTGTACCGGCAGACCGATCAATGCAATCTGGCATTTGATTGAACAGCTGGACCTATTAGAATCACAAGACTATACTATTACGTTCAATGGTGCTCTGGTGGTTCATAACCAAGATAAGGGTGAATTGGCTAAGAGCGGAGTCACTAAGAGCCAGTGGCAGGTATTACATGACTTTGCAACCAAAGTGAATGCGCCACTAGATATCCTGAACTTTGAACAGGTTTATTCAATTACCGACTTGAAACCATCTCTTTATGAAGCCCAGTTTCATGGCCAATTAAAATTTGATCATCTACCATTTTCTGAGTTGGATGCTCAGCAGCGATATTCGAAGGCTGTGATTTGTGATCAACCTGAATTATTGGATAAGTATGAAGCAGAATTAACTCCAGAAGTAAAAGCCGCTTACCACATTGTTCGTTCACAACCACATATTATGGAATTCTTGGCTCCAGATATGGATAAGGTGGTTGGATTAGAACATCTGCTTGATCACTTTGGCTGGGATTTCTCTCAACTAATGACCTTCGGTGATGCTGCTAATGACTTAGGAATGATCTCTAAGGCCGGTATAGGTGTTGCTATGGCCAATGCTTCTGACGATGTTAAGGATGTTAGTAATGTCACAACATTGTCAAATGACGAAGATGGTGTTGCCGCATTTTTGAATCGCGAAGATACTCAAAAATTATTTTAATAGCTAAAAAAGGAACTATCGCAAGTTAATGCAACAGTTCCTTTTTGATTGGCTTAAAACTAGTTTTCTTTGAATAATCCGCCTAAACGACGCATAAATTCTGCTAGATAGTCATCAACATTTGCGTTAACGGCTACTTTGACGTTTGTGTCAGGTTCTGAAAGACGAGCAGGGTCGCCAACAGTTCTACCATAGTATTTTTCGTCTGTGGTTACGTACATGTTAAGGTCGAGACACTGTACGAAGTCAGGGTTGATAGCAACTCCAACTGCAAATGGATCGTGCAATGCACAACCATGGAGGTCGGGACTAGTTACTTCATATGCTTTAATATAGTAATCAACAATGTCAGCGAATGCTTTACCTGACTTAGTTCCTAAGTCACGCCATTGTTGAGTTTCATCTTTAGTTAAAAGAGTTCTAAGGGTTACATCCAATCCCACCATAGTTAAATGAATAGGACTAGTAAACACACGGTTGGCTGCAGCAGCATCTTGTTGGATGTTTGCCTCAGTAACGTTAGTTACGTTACCTGGAACGGTCAAAGCACCACCCATGATGGTAACATTACCAATTTCGCTGGTAATTGAAGGGTCTTTCTTGATTGCGGCGTCTAGGTTAGTTAATGGTCCAGTAGGTACGAGAATTAAATCTTTACCGTACTGTTTGACAGAATCAATTAAGAAGTCGATTGCGTCACCATCTTCAACTGAACGAGTTGGTTCTGGTAGTTCAACTTCTCCGATACCATTTTCACCATGAATTTGGGCAGAAATTGGCATCCGGTCAAAATGATCTGATTCTGAAGAATGTGATAAGCCAACGTAAACTGGAACGTCAGTTGCACCAAGCAATTCTAGAATTTTAAGTGAATTAATTGCACCATCTTTCACGTACACATTACCGTATGAACCAATGATACCAATTAAATCAACTTCTGGAGATGCAACTGCATAAGCGATTGCCATCGCGTCATCGATACCAGTATCAAGGTCGAGAATCATTTTCTTTTGGGCCATTAAGAATACCTCCGATTATAATTATAGCAAGGATGAAAACCCTTTATTTAATCATACTCGATAATTTATAAAAACTCAATCGGCGCTCGGCTTGAATCAATTTAATTTCTAGTTTAATCTTAATAGGATTAAGGGGGTACTTTATGGACAGTAAATTTGTTAATGCATGTCGCAAAGTTGGCTCGTTCGTCTGGACTGGTGTTAAAAGAAATTACGACAATTTAGATGATAATATTGCCAAACACTTAGGTGAAAATAACGATGAAACTGTCGAAATTCATCTATCAAAAATGTTTTCTGAGGTCTTTAAACGTCATACACAGGATGAAGCCGACAAATTATTTATTGTTGGTACTAAAACCACAACACCGAGCCTAAAAAAGGTCTCTAGTCGACCAGTTAAACCATGGTTTTTTTCACGAATATTTTTAGTTTTAGCTATTAGTTTTTCTATGTTGATGTTGCTATTATATTTATTCAAAAGTGACAAAGCCATTCCAGGAATGATTTTTATCGGTTCTTTGGCAGTCCCCTTTTCATTACTGATGATGTTTTTTGAAATTAATGTTTATCAAAATATCTCTATCTTGCAATTGCTGACCACTTTTTTAGTGGGGGGAATCATGTCGCTGTTAGTTACAATGACCTTGTACTTAGCATTGCCAATCAAGACCTCAGTTAGTATTGAGAATGCGTTGTTAGTTGGCTTTGTCGAAGAAGTTGCTAAAGCATTAGTCATTATTCTGTTTATTAATCGGTACCGAGTCAATTATATATTTAATGGTGTACTAATCGGTGCGGCCATTGGAGCGGGTTTTTCGGTGTTTGAAAGTTCTGGATATGTCAGTGAATATGGTTTGTTTACTATCTTTACTCGAAGTTTCCAAGCTTTTGGAACTCATACGATTTGGGCAGCTATTGTAGGTGGAGCTGTTATTCTGGGCAAAACTCGGAAAAAGCCATTTACAATAGTTAATTTTTTTACTAATCCACGATTTGATGTGTTCTTATTGTTAGTGATTGCATTACATACATTCTGGGATTGGGACATTCCCAACTCCACAATGTGGGTGTCGTTAGGTCAAGAATTAATTGACGTCGTGATTGGCTGGTTTACAATAACCATATTGATTGATGCCGGGTTACGTGAAGTTAAGACGCTACAAGGGCAGATTATTACGAATAAAAAAGCTAGTCGCAGAATCATTAAACGATTAAAAAGTAATTAGGATGGATGAAGATTATGGATAACGATAAAATTTACGATATTACTATTATTGGTGGTGGACCAACTGGAATGTTCGCGGGATTCTACGCTGGGTTGAGAAATGCCAAGACTCAGGTTCTAGAAAGTCTGTCTGAGTTGGGTGGCCAAGTGGCTACGTTATATCCTGAAAAGACAATTCTGGACATTGGTGGTTATCCCCAAATTAAAGGTCGAGAATTGGTGTCTCAACTGGAACAACAATTACAGACGGTTGATACAGAAGTCAAATTGAACACGACTGTGCAAAATGTTAAGCAGGTTGGTGATGAGTTTAAAATCGTCACTAATCAAGGAAGCAGTATGTCTAAGGCTATTATCATTGCCACAGGGGTGGGTGCATTTAATCCTCGTAAACTAGCGGTGGATAATAGTGAAGAGTTTGAAGGTACAAACCTGTTTTACAGTGTGAAAGATTTAGGGCACTTCACTGACCGAACTGTTTTGGTTGCTGGTGGTGGGGATGCGGCAATTGATGAGGCACTGTTACTAGAATCAGTCGCTAAACAAGTGTATTTGCTGCACCGCCGCGATAAGTTTCGGGCTATGGAACATAGTGTCGACTTGCTGGAACAATCCAAAGTCGAACCGGTAACGCCTTATTTGATCAGTCAATTAGATCATGATGGCCAACAAGTTAAAATTACCGCTAAAAAAATGAAAAGCGATGAAGAAAAAACTATGAACGTCGACGACATTGTCGTTAATTATGGTTTTATTGCTCAAGATGATGCTTTAGCTGGTTGGGATGTTCATCCAGAGGGCAGTCGTGGAAAAATAAACAGTGGCATTAGTGGTAAAACTAATGTCAAAAATGTCTTTACGATTGGTGATGTTGCTGATTATGATACTAAGCAGGCATTGATTGCCACCGGCTTTGGTGAAGCACCACAGGCCGTTAATGCAGCAATGAGTAGTATTTATCCTGATCGACGAGGACCAGTCCATAGCACATCAATGAAGAGATAATTTTTATACGTAAACTAAAAGCCCCACACCTCAATAAAAGGTGTGGGACTTTTGTATTTAACCTATTTACTAGGCTTGTGTTTCTTTTTGGCAGGTTGCTTACCCTGATTGGCATTCAAAGTTTTTTGCATCTTAGCAACTTGCTTTGAAAGATGCTCAACTTGATTTGCTAGTTGTTGGATACTCTTAGTTTGTTCATCTTCTTGGTCTTGATCTGTGAAGAAGTCAGTAATGGTCGATGTTAACAAACCAATAAAACCAATTCCGCCGAGCATTAGGACAGCAGAGATGATTTTTCCACCACCGGTTGTTGGCGTTACGTCACCGTAACCAACGGTAGTGGCAGTGGTGATGGCCCACCAGAGTGACTTTTCAAGTGAATCATGTTCAAAGGCGGCAAAAATCAAAGAACTAAATATCACAATTACCAAACTAATTGATAGTAGGTAAATAAAGCCAGTGTCATAGAAGAAACGATGAAAGCTTTTAGTGAACTTGCCTGACCAACCGAGTTTCCAAAATAAGTGGTAGTAGCGGATGATTTGGATAATTCTTGAAATCCGGAAAAACGCAAATACCGGATGGGAGGGAATTAAAGCAATCAAATCAAACATATTTTGAATTAAGAAATCTTTTTTTGATTTGGCAAACCAAAAACGAACTACGTAATCGAAGAAGAATACTATCCAAGTTAGAAAAAAAAGTATGCTAAATATTCCATGATGAAGGGAAATTATTCTCATCAATGAAAGAGCGGTCAGACCCATCGAGAAGAGGGCCAGTGCCGACAAGAAAATGTTATAAAGTAGGATGGTACCTGATTTTACATTTAGCTTCATGTTAACTAACCTCGATTACCGAGAACTTTCGTGTGTTGCATCTGGGTTGGTGATTTTAATTCGGTTTGAATCAGTGGACTTGTGGTGGATTTCAGGAGCATTGGTTTTGTATAGACCATAAGTTGATTTATCACCGTTTTCAGAATACAAACTCTTCGATTTTTTACCTAGCTTTTTCTCGATGTTGACTTCTTTCGCTAAGCTGTTGGCATAATTATATTTTCTAGGATCAATTGCCTTAAAATCTTTTGGATGGTAGAACCTTAACAAGTTCTTTGAGTTGAGTGAGTCAGATAATGACAGTTCTTTCTGAACTTTATCCTCATCTCGTTTAACTGCCTTCTTTTGATTCTTAGTTAAATTAGCAATTTGACCAGTCTTGTTATTATATATCGTATCAGATATTGAAGTATAGGCTGGGCTGACCCAGTCTTGGTTACGGAAAGCAACGACTTGATCATGTTGCTTAGAGAGCAGATCAGTTCCAAATTGTACGTAGCGTTTGGTGCTGATTCCTAATAAATGCATTTCGGTTGGTAAGGCATCAATTTCGCCACCGTACGTATTAGAAATAAAGCCTTTCTTCATCCCAGGAATATTAATCATGTATGGGACCCGTTGCATTTGCGCGTCGTCAAAGTCGTCCCAAGTATCAGGATTTTTACCGATTGCCTTGGCCAAACTCTTGTTTTCTGAATCAGAAATTCCGTAATGGTCACCGTATAAGATGATCATTGAGTGTTTTAATAATCCAGATTTTCTAAGATAGTTATAGAACTCATGGACTGATTGGTCAAGGTAGTGGGCCGTTAAGAAGTAGTTGTTGACTGCACTGTCACTCGTGTTGGCTGTTTTGAAGTTGGTATCTTCTTTATCCAGGTCATATGGGAAATGGTTTGTAACAGTTATATATTTAACGTAAAACGGTTGTTGCAGATGTTGCAGATATTTGATGGAATCATTGAACAATAGTTTATCTTTTAAACCATACCCTAGTGAGCGGTCACCGGTGGTGTTGAAGTAACTAGCATCAAAAAAGTTTTGGTAACCCATGTTTTTATAAACATTATTTCGGTTCCAAAAGCTAGCTACGTTCCCATGGAACACTGCACTAGAATAACCTGCCCGTTGATTAAGAATTGCGGGTGCGGCTTGGAAAACATTGTCACTACCTAGTTGAGCGAACAGTGAACCCTGAGGTAAACCATAAGTACTAGTTTCAAGCATGTTTTCGGCATCAGAGGTCTTACCTTGGCCAACTTGGTGGAAGAAGTTCCGATAGGCAAAGGTCGACTTACTTTTATATAACTTATTTAGAAATGGAGTCACTTCGCGACCGTTAATTTTTTGGCCAATCAAAAATTGTTGGAAGCTTTCCAAATGAATGACGATTACGTTTTTGCCTTTAGCAATTCCATAGTATTTCGGATTAGGCTTAGCATAGTGCGAACGAGTGAACTTAAGCACGTCGTTTAATTCAGATTTCGTGGCAGTTGCCCGCAAATCATTGCTTCGTTGAGATTTTAGACCATCGTAAGTGGTAAAAGCGTCTAACCCAAGGTATTTAACTATGTAGGTTCTATCAAACGTCCTGGTTAACAATTGGGGACGATCCATTTCACCTAAAGACAGGTTAACTGTGAATAAAAGGACTGCTAGAGAACTAGTGGCAAGTCCGACTCTTTTATTTAATGGGCGGTGATCGATTTTAACCTTTCGGAAGGCCATTAAAACTACTATCACAACAATGTCAATCCAATAAAGAATATCGTGAAAGTTAGTGAGCGCCATGGAACTTCCACTTAAGCCCTGATTAACTTTAGAATATCCCGTCATTGTACTTACAGTCATAAAGTCAGTGAATTCACGGAAGTAAATGACATTCAGATATAAAAGAACGGTTTGCAAGATGTCAATTAACATTGCAACCGGATAAAAGACCCGGCTTCTTTTAAAGTATAGTGGGATGCTCATTAATAATGTCGTTGTGGCAATTGGATTAATCAGTACAATCAAAAATTGGAAAGGGTTTTGAATGCCTAATTTAAAGTCGACAAAGTACGCGATCATTGTTTTTACCCAAAATAAGACAGATAGTAAAACCAAAAATCCTTGTCGAGTGTTACCTTTTTTCAGGATGTTTGTTATATATTTCAAAACAGGTGCTCCTTCAATGTTGTTTACTTGTTACATCTTACCAGAGTAATAACGAAAGTTAAGCTAATTTTATAACCTTGCCAAAATCTTAACTGATTAAGCCCGAAAATTTGGGATAGTTGTTATACTTGAGTTAGAAAAGTAAGGGGTGTGATTTAGATGTCAAAGAAATTCACGTTATATATGGTGCGGCACGGTCAAACATACTTCAATATATATAATAAGTTACAGGGATGGAGTAATTCACCACTAACAGAAAAAGGAATTCAAAACGCTGTGGATACAGGAGACAAGTTGGCGAACGTGAAGTTTGCAGCTGCTTACTGTAGTGATACAACGCGGGCAATGGATACCATTCAAATTATTTTGGATAAGAATCGGGCATCAAGCATTGAAAAGGCCAATCCATCCATGCATTTCCGTGAGGAATTTTATGGTTACTTTGAAGGAACTGATATGGATCAAGCTTGGTATTTAGCTGGTGCGCCACATGGCTTGCCTACATTTAAAGATATTGTTGCCAAATATTCGATTGGCAAGGCGAAGGATCTCTTAAAAGAAGCCGATCCATTTCATCAAGCCGAAAATAACGATGAATACTGGCAACGGGTCGACGCGGGTATAGAGTTGATCAAACAAAATCCAGATATTTCTGACGGCGATAACGTTCTGTTAGTTAGCCACGGAAATACATTATTAAGCTTGGTTGAACGTTATGGTAATGGACAATATGACATTTCTGAGCGACCAGACAACGGTAGCTTAACTAAGTTAGAGATTAACGGCGATGAAGCCAAAATCACCGCATACAATAAAAAGTAGGTATTATGATGCAAGTTAAAACAACGACTGACTTAACTAGTCAGACATATGATGATGCTAGAATGATTCGTAAAACTGTGTTTATTGAAGAGCAGGGAGTAGTTCCAGCTCTTGAGTTTGATGGCAGCGATGACAATGCTGTTCATTTTGTAGCCTACATTGACGGTAAACCTGCTGCGACTGCTAGAGGGACTCTAGAGGATCACCGCGTTCATATTCAACGGGTAGCTACTCTCAAGATTTATCGTGGCCAAGGAATCGCTAGAGAGGTTATTACAGCCGTCCTTGCCGCACCGGAGTTCGCCAGTGCCACTGAATTTTATTTAGGGGCTCAAGAAACGGCAATCGGTTTTTACGAAAAGCTGGGATTTGCGGTTACCTCAGAACCATTTGTAGAAGCTGGGATAAGGCATCGAATGATGGAACTTAAAAGATAGATAAATAAAAAGTACGTATGACCTTCCGTCATACGTACTTTTTATTATTTATTTAGTTGTTGTTAGATTATGTTAAATACTAGTCAAGGTCAGTAACGTGAGCTGAACCAACGTAGTGCCACCATGGTGCCTTAACGTTTTCAGTAATCACACCGCGGTTTTGAGCATCGATCATCTTACCGCCACCGATGTACATACCAACGTGTGAGATTGAGGCAGCGTTGCCACCAAAGAATACTAAATCACCTTTTTGAATGTTCTTGTAAGCAACATGTTTGTTGGTGTTGTATTGTGCTTGAGCAGTGCGGGCAATGGTAACACCTGCAGCTTGCTTGTAAACGTAGCTAGTGAATCCAGAACAATCAAATCCTGTAGGACCAGTTGCACCCCATATGTATGGTGAACCAAGTTTTGCTTTAGCTGTGTTGTAAACTTGTGAATAAGTAATAGTGTCATCCGTATCAGCCTTTGCTTTTGCACTGGCATCGATTTGGAAAGCACCTGCAGTTAATAATGTGAATAATGCTACTAGACTTAATAAAATGTTTTTATGTAATTTCATAATTTCTTCAACAACTCCTATTCGTATTTAACAATGAATAGAATACCAATAGAATGTTTCATAAGTGTGACAAAATAATATCAAAGCAGTTAAATGAATTTTTCAGATTGCAACATAGTTCACAATCATTTTAATGCAGCCTTTGTAAATGTTGATATAACAGCGTTTTACGCCGTAACAAAAACACTCCGTTTTTTGTAACAAAACGGAGTGTTTTCTAGTAAAAACTACTTATTTTTGATGATATTGTCTTTATTTGGCAAGGTTACCGCTAATTTTCCAAGCGAAACGATAATCATTGGTAACACAAAGTAGAAAGCTAAGGTCGTATAAATGACTATCAATGCGATTTCAATTAAGGCATTTGAAGCGCCAAATGTCAATGAGATGGCAATCGCTGCGACAACTAACAGAATGTAAAGAACGATGGTTCCATAGCTCTTAACAGTTGGAATTAACCAATCTAGTAACGGTAATTCCGTGTACCGTAGTGACAAACCTAAACTAATGATTTGCCATGATCCCATCGCGGTCAAGATGGCAACTGCAATAATTGGCACTTGCCAGTCAAATGAGTCTACATGGGCTATAAAATGCATCGTGATATAAGCTAATTGGAAGCCTGTAAATGCTGAAGCAACGAAAGCTGCGGTCCAGTAAAGTGGCTGTAAAATAGCTCGACTAAGGATGAAGACACTTAATAATAGTCCGATTATCATTACGGAAATGAAGATTACAAAGTTATTGTTCATTTTGGTTTCAACAGTCGATTCAACTACTGGTTCACCATCGATGGCCACATTTGCGTTAGCTAGCGAAGTTCCTTTAAGTTGTAATTTGATTTGTTGTTGTAACTGATCGACACGTTTACGATTATTACCATTATCGGTCGTCTTGTTGAAGACAACTTGTAACATCGTAGTCTTTTGATCTTGGCTAGCAAAGTTGGCTAATGATTGTTTGAAGTCATTCCCTTGTAATTGTTGCTTGGTAATGAAGTAAACATTAGCTGCTTGTGAGTTTTGCAGTCCATCAAGATAATCATAAATACTATTAAGTTGCGAGTTGGAAGCTACCACACTACGGTTGGCGACTTTTAACTGACGGTTAACTTCTTTGATTTGTTCACGGTAATTTTTCAAGTAAGTGTAATTGCTTTGACTAAAGCTTTGAATCGCTTGACCGGTGGTCACTAATTGATTTAGTCCTGATTGAACTGATTGCAGTTCCTGATTTAAGGAATTAATGCGGTTTTGATATTGGCGAATTCTTCTTGATGCACTTCGTCGTTCAGTTGGACTCACTGAACTAGTTGCTTGGCTGACCTGGTTTGACAAATTACTGCTTCGATTAACGATGCTGTTACTTCGCGCCACCATAGCCTGCATGGATTTGACTTGTTGTTGTAAGTTAGCCAAATCTAAGTTTTGGGCGTTAGCTTTGATTCCAAGAGATGCCTTAGTTAACTGGCCGGTTGCTTGCTTCGTATCAAAAGCAATAGCTTGTAACTGATTGGCGACGTAATACTTTTCGATTGGCATGCTACCGGGTTGAGTTAATGAATAAACTGAGTTAACGCTGTTAGTAGATTTTAACTTAGTTGTTAATGTATCGATGGTCCCAAGATCTTTTTCATTATTAAGCGGTGTCTTACTTTGAATATAGACCGTGACTGGAGTCGACATTCCAGGGGTGAAGTGAGCATCTAACGTTTGGGCACCCTTAATCGCTTGAGTTTGCTGTGTGAGATTGGTCATTGGTGAATAGTCTAGGCGGTTATTGAAGAAGTAAATAAAGGGTAGAGTCAGGTAAAGAACTAGTAATAAACTTGCAAAAGGTTGCCACATTGAGAAAGCAGCGGCTTTTTCGAAATACCTTGATTTACCAACTTTGCCAGTTGATACGCTAGGCCAAAAGATACTCTCACCCAAAGCAGCCATGAATACAGGCATCAATGTTAAGACTGCTAAAATCAAAATGACATATGCTAAAGCTAAGACATATAATGATTGGACCTCACTGAAGTTAATGAAGCTAGTGCAAGCAAAAATTAATGCTAGGACTAACCCCACGATAGTTACTGGGAAGCGAATATCCGCAATAGTTTGCTTGGTAGAATAGTGCGATTCCGGCTGATTTTTTAGTAATTCACCGAAGCGTCTGAGAATGTAAATATTCCAGATTGTTCCAATTACCAAGATAGCAATTCCAATTTCTAAGACTGAATATTCTGAGAATGGCCAATTAAAATGACTAGCTAAATGAAGACTTAGACTATAGGTAGTAACAAACGATGAGAATAAGACCACAAATGAAATTAGAGCGGCTAAAACCGAACGTAAGTAAATGCCGATGATTAATGTAGCGGCGATAAACAAGGCAATCAAACTGATTTGAGTTACTTGAGCTATCTTAGCGTTGTTAACGTCTCGAACAATTTGAGGACTAGTTATGTATGATTTAAGTCCAGCAATTTTGGCTTGTTCAGTCAATTGATCAGTTAGGACTCTTAGACTGTTTCCATTAGCAGCAATTTGGATGGTGGCGACTTCTGTGGATCCGTCTTTTGAAAGCATTGCGGGCTTTCCTTGTAGATTAGTGTTAATAGTAGTTATTTTTTTAATGTTGTAATATGATTGGTGCTTAATCAATGAGGCTAACTTATTGGTAATCTGCTGTTGCTGCTTATTGGTAATTTTTTTGTTGGGATTTTGATACACTAAATTCATAGTGATGGTATCTTTCAGGTTGTATCCCCAATTATCCCTGATTTTTTGCGCCTTTATCGGTTGAGAATTTGAAGCCAGTGGCGGTTCGTTATATTGCTGAATAGAATTAGTGATGTTGGGAGCTGAAATAATTGCAATTAAGACGGCTATTAACCATACTATTAGCGTAAATACGCGATTGTTATGTAAGTTTTTTATGATTTGCTTCATATTTAATCGGTCTCCTAGAATGTTTTTAAAAATAACTATAATATTAAGAATACCATTTAACACTAAAGCGCTTAAGTAAATTTTGATAATCGTTAACAAAATATCAATATTTGTTCGAAATTTTTTTGGAGGTGATCGGTTTTGTGTACGAGTGTCTTTCAAATTGGACAGCAAGATGGTGCCCATGTACTGGCTAGAACAATGGATTGGCCACGATTAGGAGCTAAACCAGTGGCAGTTCCCAGAAGTTTTCATTGGCAATCTGTATTTGATAACCATGAATTCATTAGTCAATATGCTGTTTTAGGTTCAGGTAGTCAACATGACCATGAAATTGATATTTCGGACGGCGTGAATGAATATGGTCTAGCAGTACAAAAGCTGACTTTTACCAATGGTTCAAATCTAACAGTCGAACCGACAAGTGATAAGGTTCATCTCGCACCATTTGAATTATCCTACTATCTATTATCGACATTTAAATCAGTTGAAGAAATTATTTCTCATATTGACCAAATTGAGTTGATGGCTGATAATTACAGCTTAACAAAGTATGGTCATTCAGAATTGCACTTCGCAGCTAGTGATTCCACAGGTCGAATAGTGGTTATCGAACCAGTTACGCAACCCATTGAAGTTATTGATAATCCTTTAGGAATCGTCACTAATTCTAATCACTTCCAACGCCAGATTGATCGACTAGGGGATTATGTTGATTTTACTAGTGATTTTAATAATCGGACCGTTCCATTGAATGCACCAAGGGTGACTACTGGTAAGGTGTCTGGCAAAATGACTCCTCCAGGTTCGTACACTCCTGGTTCTCGGTTTATTCGCGCTGCATATTTGAAGGAACGGATTGATCTACCTGACAATGAAGCAGACGCTGTTGATAATTGTTGGCATATTTTGGATTCAGTAAACGTTCCTAAGAGTAGTGAGCATCAACCAACTTATTCGGTTTACCGCGCTGCGGTGTGTTCTGAGAGTCGGACGCTTTACTATCAATCTTATTCGGAAAAACAAATCATCAAAATTAAGCTAACATCTGAAATGATTACGGCAGAAACACCACGATTTTTTGAGATCAATGATAAAATTAATTTTGTTGAAATGAATTAATATCACTTATCTGAGAGGGAGTTCGCGCATTGGGCATACTAGATAAATTATATGGACCATTTTTTGATGTTCATAATTGGGAAATGGTTATTACATCTTCAGCTGATTGGCTGATTATATTGTCGCTGGTGATTATTGAATGCTTATTATCAGTTGATAATGCTGTTGTCTTAGCTGCTCAGACCCAAGTCCTGCCAACTAAGAGTCAGCAGGAAAAGTCATTATTTTATGGCTTGTGGGGGGCATATATCTTCAGATTCTTAATTATTGGAATCGGAACATATCTCATCAACTTTTGGGAAATCAAGATTATCGGTGGTTTATACTTGTTATACCTGGTCTGGACGTATTTCCGGAAGACAAAAGTTGTTCATACTCGCAAATTGCGAAGTGGTGGTAAGCTTTCGCTATTTTGGTCAGTAGTTATTCAAATTGAATTTATGGATATCGTCTTTTCTATTGATTCGGTTTTGTCATCATTGGCGATCTCATCTAACCCAGTTATCGTTTTAATTGGAGGGATGATTGGAATTCTCGCAATGCGGGGTGTAGCTGAAGTGATTATGAAATTAATGGCTAAAATTCCTGAATTACAGACTATGGCATATATATTGATTGCGTTGATTGCGATTAAGTTGATGCTATCAATTCCTGCAATCGATATTGAAATTCCTGCCACTTGGTTTGGAATAATTGTGTTATTATCTATTGCAATTACTATTGCAATTCACTTTATTAGAAGGAGTCAGAATAAACATGAGCGTGACAATAACTCGGGACAATCTTAAGCAAGAAACAGACAATGAAATAACAGTGATTGATTTTTGGGCTCCTTGGTGTGGGCCTTGTAAGATAATGGATCCTGTTTTAGAAAATTTGGAAACTCAATATGATGGCCAGATTCATTTTGGTAAAATGAATGTCGATCAAAACCAGGATATTGCTGAACAATATAAGGTGATGAGTATTCCTAGCTTAGTAATCTTTAAAAATGGAAAGGCCACGGAAAAGGTTACTGGTGTTTACCCCAAGGAAAAATTAGCTTCCTATTTAGATAAAAAATTAGCTGAAGTAAAAGCAGCTAACTAAAATAACAGGCATCAGCTCTAAGAGTTGATGCCTGTTTTCTTTATTCATAAGGTTCAATACCATGTTCGGTAGCTTTTTTTTGTAATTCTTGATCTAATTTATCCAAGTTTTGCAGAGAGAATGTGAATAGCGGGCTGAATGGTTGATGCCTTTGAGGATTAGGGATGTCTTGGCTTTGCTTAATATCTGGTAACATCTCAGCAAGTTCATCTTTGGTCATATGTAACTGACGCGCATTGTATAGCATTCTTCTAAAGACGTAGTTTTTAAAGCAGAGGTAATAAATGATCAATGCAGCGGCAATGTACCAAAAAACGGTCCAAGTCACACCAATTCTGGATGGAGATAACAAATTAAATCCGAAAGTGATCGCAGCAAAAAGACAGTATGTTAAAATACCAGTAAGTGTCCATCTGGTTTTGTTTTTCATATAGGGGATACCTGCTTTCAGTTAAGTTTATTGATAATTATATATCATTAGTAATCACACAGATAGAGAGATGAATGGATTTGCAATATACAATCGAAACAGCTGTTCCAAATGATCATCATAAAATTGATGAGGTGATAGCCAAAGGATATGGTAACGGTAGTGAAAATCATGATGGTGATGAAATCGCGATGGTTAACCGCCTACGAGAATATGCCAAGTATCGTGATGATTTTGAAATAGTGGTTAAAACAACCAGTGGCGATATCTTAGGTCATGCGATGATGATTGAAGTGACCGTTGGCGATAACGCTAAACCATTTGGGATTACCTCAATTGTAGAACTAAGTGTTGTTCCAGAATATCAAGGTCAAGGAATTGGCCAACAGGTCTTGATGGAAATGGAATCTAGAGCTCGATTAGCTGGTTACGGAGCCATGAGTGCCGTTGACTTTAGTGATTTCTTTACTGAAAACGGGTATATCTTTGCTGATAATTTTAATATTCACTCAACTTTATCCATTAATTTAAATGCTAATTTAATTAAATTATTGCGTGATGGTGCTTTATATAATAAGGGTGGAAAAGTTTATTATCCACTTGAATTCTTTAAGGAACGGCAATTAGAAGTATAGTTGACTCTCAAAATTTTTAATGTTATTATCATAAACATATTAATGACGAATTCACATTTAAGTAGTTTGATTGTCTGGGCGTAAGAAAGCCGGTGGTTGATGCGAACCGGTCAGGGCAGTTAAACCAAATACCGTGGATGTCATTCGGAAAATAACTAGAACCGTTACCATCTAGTGAGTGAGCTAATTTATTTGGCTTAATTTGGGTGGTACCACGGATAATTAATTCGTCCCTACTGTAACTTTTGTTGCAGTAGGGACTTTTTTTATTCAAAAAACTAGTTAATAACATCCTGGAGGGATAGATATGGAAGAACAGACTCAATCGAAAGTGAGCCTCATGGAAGGTTCAATTATTTTAGTGGTTATGCTATTGATCATGGGATTTAGTGTTATCAAGCTAGCTTTATCTCCTGAAATTCCCATTTTATTGGTCATTTTTTTATTGATTTGTTGGGCTAAAGTTCGTCACTTTTCTTGGAGTTCAATAAATGATGGAATCGTGAATGGTATCCAAACAGGAATTATTCCAATCTTTATTTTCATCTTGATTGGAATCTTGATCAGTACTTGGATCGCCTCAGGGGTTATTCCATCCTTGATGGTTTTTGGTTTCCATTTGATTTCAGCTGAGTGGTTTTTACCTTCAGTATTTATTGTTTGTACAATTGTCGGCACGGCAATTGGTAGTGCCTTTACGGTTATCTCAACTGTTGGAATTGCCTTTATGGGTATGGGTATAACTATGGGCATGAATCCAGCAATGGTGGCTGGTGCTATTATTTCAGGTGCTATCTTTGGTGATAAAACTTCACCTTTATCAGATTCTACTAACCTAGCATCTGCCGTTGTTGACGCTGATTTGTTCGCACATATTAAAAACTTGATGTGGTCAACAATTCCCGCATGGCTAACTTCTTTCGTAGTTTTCATATTAATTGGCCAAAGTGGCAAGGCACTTTCTAGTCACTCCATCAATCAAACAGTTAATTCTTTAACTAGCCACTTTAGCGTTTCAGCTTGGGCATTCTTACCGATCGCTTTGATGTTCATTTGTGCTTGGATCAAGATTCCAGCAATCTTTACTTTGTTTATTAACATTGTGGTGGCAACAGGGATGCTATTCATTTCTGCACCAAAGACCAAAATTGCTGACGTAGTTAATATCATGAGTAATGGTTTTGTATCCCATACTGGTAATCAAGCAGTGGATGCACTATTAAGTCGTGGTGGAGTGGCCTCCATGATGGCCACAGTTAGTTTGATTATCTGTGCCTTAGCATTAGGTGGTCTTTTGATGAAGTTTGGAATCATTGATTCAATCATGATTCCATTGTCAAAACGCCTGAAATCAACTGGTTCATTGATTTTAGCTGTTATCTTAAGCGGAATTGGTGTGAACATCTTTGTTGGTGAACAATACCTTTCAGTAATTCTCCCAGGAAATGCCTTCAAAGCGACATTTGAAAGGGAAGGACTTGCTGCAGTTAGTTTGAGTCGTGCCTTGGAAGATGGAGGGACTGTAATCAACTACTTAATTCCTTGGGGAGTTGCCGGAGTTTTTGCCGCCAATGCATTAAAGGTTTCCACATTAAGTTATTTGCCTTTTGTAATCTTTAGTTTAGCTTCACCAATTTTTTCAATTTTAAGTGGTTACACTGGCATTGGAATTAAGCGAAGTGGTGACAAGGCGAAATAATGTGCCACTGTCGGTTTGAAAGTGGTACCACGGACCAATAATCACATCTTTTTTGTTGCAAATTGGTTACACACATGACAATTTAGCCTGTTTTTTTAACATTAGCGAAATTTTATAGTAATAATTATCCTATAGTATGTTGTCCGTTGTTCTTAAAAAATCAACTAACATCTAGTCATAGGAGTGTATATTTTGAAGAAATTATTTTCTATTATTTTCGCAGCGTTCGTTGCACTACTCTTCCTCGGAGGCTTCACCGCTGGAGAGGCAACTACCGTTACGGTTCAATCGGGCGATACCCTTGATGGGATTTCTAAAAGATTCGATGTTTCAGTAGATTCGATTAAAGAAGCCAATAATCTTGAAAGCAACTTGATTCAGGTAGGTCAAAAGCTCAATGTTCTTGCCGGTGTTAAGAAAACTGCAAAGTTAACTAATCAACAACCAGTTAAGAAAGCTCCAGTGTCAAAGCCAGCAACACCTAAGGTTAATACTTACAACCAAACAGCTGCAGTTTCTGTTAAGGTAGCTGATCAGCTTGCTCAACAAGCTGCAGATGGCTCACCAAAAGCTTGGATTGCTTATCATGAATCAAGAGGTTCATATGGTGTGACAAACGGTAAATATATTGGCAGATATCAATTAGATGCTGCATATTTGAAAGGTGATTTTTCACCAGCTAATCAAGAAAAGGTTGCTAACAATTACGTCAACAACCGGTACGGATCATGGAGCAACGCCAAGTCATTTTGGGAAGCTCATGGTTGGTACTAATAAGTAGAAATAATTAGTTTTATTTATATTAAAAAAATGGTTACGCAATTGTGCGTAACCATTTTTTGTACCTACATTTTTATTCGCCAATGCCAGTATCTTTGAAGGCTTGGTGCAAATTATCAGATATCTTGACGATACGAATTTTAAGAATGGAACCGATTAAGATTGCGATTCCAGACATGACTGTCAGGAAGAAGAAATCAACAGTAAGACTGGAAATATTAATACCACCTATAACCTCTCTGAAGGCACCCACACCATAAGTGAATGGGAATAGGGGCTGGATGATTCTGAAGAACAGTGGATTTAATTGAACTGGATACATGGCACCACTACCTGCCAGTTGTAATGCAATCATCATTACCATTAAGGCAGTACCAAGATTACCAAGCAACGATGAAGCAGTGTATATCATTGTTGAAAAAGTGATTGAAACAAACGCGCCAACGATATACATCATAAACATATTGGCGACATGTATGTGAAGGATAAACAGGGATGATGTAATGATAATAAATGTTTGGACTAATGACAAAGTCCAAAATAAGAACATCTTACCAAAATATTCTTCGTGGCGAGTAAAGGTTTTGAATCTACCCTTTCTCGGAATGGTGGTCTTTAAAACTGAAATTAACATTGTACAACCGACCCATACCGATATTGCCATATAACTTGGAGCAAAAGCTTCACCGAATGAAGCGACTCTATAAATTGATTCAGTTTTTACGTTGAACAAGCTAGTTAAGTTGCCAGCCATTAATTTTGGATTACTTTGAAGTATGCTCAGAATTTTAGCTATATCGCCATCGCTTGTTAATTTTAACTGGCTGCTAATTTTGTTAATCATGCCACGATTAGTGAGAAGCTGTTTGTATAGCTTATTAGCTGAATTAGCAATTAGTTTATTGCCGCTAATGGCATTGTCAAGAGCTTCATTGTTAAGCTGCTTAACGCGATTAAAACTGCCCAGAATGGTACTAGCTTGCTGAGAACTATGAATCATGCTGGCTACCGCACTGTCGATTGATCCGGTTGCACTATTAATAGAAGTGTTTAGGTTGGCATTAAGATCGCTATTGACTTTCTGATTAGTCCTGATAGCACGATTAATAGCGGATTGCACTGCATTGTTTGAACCGCCGACTGACGATTCCAGTGACCTAATTGCTGCTTCTTCAGAATTCAAATGACTGTTGGCGTTATTTAATTGCCGACTTAAGCTATTAATTTGTGGGTTATTACTACCAAGCGCATTAAGAAAAGCCGCCAATATTTTGGTTTGTGTTTTTAAAATATCTATCTCCGACTTTGCTGATTGAGATAGGCTTGCTACCCTGGAACGATTGTTTTGGTCAATTGCTCGACTTAATTGACTATAAAGTCGATTCAAACGTGATTGTCTGGTAGTTACTTGATTTATGTTATCCTTAACGTTGTCAGCAGCCGAGTTTAATGAGCTTCTAGCTGACTGTAACCCAGACCCGTTGATATCTGCGATAGTCTGTAGAGTATTATTACCTTGTGTTGCAGTATTGAATGCCTTTAGTTCAGACAAAGCAGCTGCCATTCCGGTTGCTGTATCACCAATTGTCGACAGAGAATTAGTGGCTAAATCCATTCCGTCATCCAATGAGATTATCAAATCTTTTAGTTGAAGAATGTTTGCTTGCTGATTTCCTAACTTATTTCCAGCTTTATTTAAATAGGAAAAGACAGTTTCGTTAATCTGATAAACGAATTTATTTTTTATTTCAGTGACTAATGTTTGGGCAGCCGTTTCGGTAATTTTAACTCCCATAGGACTGTTTTTGGTGTTAGTTTTAAGGACTACCTTAGCTCTTTGTGGGTTACCAGTAGTTACACTAGCTAGCTTAGATGAGAAATCCTTTGGAATGATAATTTCCGCGTAGTATTTTCCTTGCTTCAATCGATGTTCAGCAGTATTTTTGTCCACGAAACGCCAACCAACTTTATTATTGGATTTAAGTGTTTTGATAACTTGAGAACCGAAATTTAGTTTTTGGTTGTTTAATGTTGAGCCAGCATCTTGATTTACGACAGCAACTGGGATTTGACCGGTTTCCTTTGTACTATAAGGGTTCCAGATAGCACCAACATTAACCAACGTGTACAAACTTGGAAGCACACAGAGTGCAGTAATCGTGAGCAATGCTGCCTTATGTTTGAAAATCGCTTTTAAATCTCTTAAGTATATTGAGCGGATATTTTTGATCATTAATAAGAACCTCGGAATTCTAAACTATTAAAAAGGTATTGTTCAATTTACAAATGGGTTATATTATATAGTAATGCATACGTTAACTATTAACAAGCGCCGTCTAAGTTAGGTGCTAAACTAAAAATGAGGTGAACTATTTGAATAAGAAGCAAGTTATTAGAAATATCGCACTATTCTTTAGTATATTGATGGGAGTTATTAGTCTCTCAACCGTTTCAGTTGCTGCGAAGTCAAAAGGGGTCACTGTCATTCGTAATACTAAAATGGCAAAATCTAGTAATCGTGCCGTGAATGGTTACATGTATACGTCAGCTAAGTTAACGAAAAAGGCTCACAATGCAGATAACTATCCTACAACAACATTTTACACTTATCGTTCCGCAACTATTAGAAGAGCTAATGGTAATTCAGCTGTTTATTATTATGTTAAAAATGGTAACGGTAAGGTTAAGGGCTGGATTTGGCGTGGTAATCTCGTGCCATTACTGAATTTTAGCAAACAACGTTCAGAATTACGAAGAATTGTTTCATTGATTAATTCTATTTCATCAAAGAATCGTCAAAACGTGATTAAGTTGTTAGAGACCATTAATAATCATGATTCACTGTCCTCAGTTGTTAACAAACTGAATAGTCTTGCTAAGACCTTCAACAATTCTAGTGATGTCAAAAAAATCAAAGAAATTAACCAAATTTTACTTCAAGATGGTAAGCAGATTATTCAATTAACGCAATCGCTTATCAATAAAACTTATACAACCGTTACAAGTATCCACCAAGTCACTCAGCAGGTGGCTAACTTTATTCAGATGATTTTGAACCTGTTACCATAAAAGAAGTTTGAGGGACTATGTCAACTATTTTTAAACTATTAAAAAAAGACATTTCAAAAATAATCCACAGTAAACCGGTGTTAATCACTATCATGGCTTTCTGTCTGGTGCCAGCTTCCTACGCACTTTTAAACATTAAAGCATCATGGAATCCATATTCTACTGAAAATATTCGCCGATTGCCAATCGCGGTGGTCAACGATGATGAAGGTAGCTCTATTAACGGTAAGAATATGAATATTGGTAAGCAAATCATTGGTCAATTGAAAAAAAACCATGATGTTAAATGGGTAATTACTGACGATTGGGACGGCAATAATGGATTGGATCAGGGGAAATATTATGCCATGATCGAGATTCCCAGTGATTTTTCTGATCGTCTGGGATCACTGGCAAGTGATGCGCCGCAAAAGCCGACGGTTGTTTATAAATCTAACGAAAAGTTAAATCCGGCTGCAACTAAAATCACTAGTCAGGCTAAAGATACCCTGACGGAGCAAATTCGTAGTAGTTTTACCCAGCTAAGTGGTCGGATGATTTTAAAACAACTAAATAAAACCGGCATTGATGTTAGCGCCAATAAATCAAGAATTCTTGGAATTCGTGATTCACTTAATGATTCGATGGCTACTATTAGAAAGGCTGACAATCAACTCAAACGAGTGAATAAGAATTCTCAAGATGTGAAAAACTATTTGGCGACCGTTAAAAACGGTATACCGCGGGTTTCTAGTCAGATCAATGATCTAAGCAACGTCTTAACTCAGCAGCAAAATCTATTGAACACTGCCAAAAACAATGCTGATGCCACGAAGAATAGCGTCAATAACGCTTTGAATTCTGTGCAAAGTTCGACTGATTCGTTGCAATCAAATGTTAGTTCGCTTAATGCTGATAGTTCACCTAGTTTAATTAGAAGCCAAGTGGCAGCTACTAAAACCGCGGGTAATACGCTAATTAATGCCTTAAACGATGGAATAAGGGTATTTGATGTGGTTAACTCAATTATCCCTAACAGCCAAGCTAACCGATTAGTCATAGATTTTACGAATGCTAAGAAGAGCATAAAGCAACAACAAAGGTATTTGGATCAAGTTAGTGCTAAAAGTACTAGTCGTTCTTCTGTATCGAAACTACTTAAACGAATTAATCAGTTGAATGAACAGATTCAGAACAATTTAACTTCGGCAGCAGCTAGTGCTAGTTCTGCTACAGATAGCCTAGATGCAGTTGGAGATGCTGCAGATGGTAATTCATCAAGAAATGCTGAATTGATTGCTTCACTAAAGGAAATTATTCCTGAGTTAAAGGCATTACAAAGCGCAGGCAGTTCTATCAGTAGTTTGTCGATTAATCAAGTCAATTCAATCAGCACTAAGTTAAACGATATTAAAGCACAATTAAACGGTCTTGATCAGCAACTTAGCTTTATTAACAATAAGAATTTAAACAAATTAATAGGGCTGTTAGAAACTAGTCCAGATGTCTCCAACATTTTAGCAACTCCAATTAAGCTTCAAACTAAAGAGTTGTATAACATGGGTGTCTTTGGATATGGTGCCACTCCATTCTATACGGTTTTGTCGATTTGGATTGGTATTCTGTTATTAACAACTGTAGTTGCTTGGAGATATCCAGCTGGTAAGACTATGCGTGAAAATAAAATCTACTATTATCAGACCTATGGTGGAAAGTTCCTACTATATTTGAGTATCGCATTCACCCAGACGCTAATTACGTTAATTGGTGAGATATTATGGTTGGGAATTCGACCACGCAGTTTGCTCGCCTTTATGGGAATCGACTTCTTCACGGCATTTGTATTTACAATGATAATTTTTAGCTTAGTCTTTTCATTTGGTAACGTGGGTAAGGTGTTCGCGGTCCTGTTGATGATTCTACAAATCTTTGGGACTGGAGGGCTTTATCCGCTTGAAGTTATTCCGAATGGCCTAACTAACTTTGCTAAATTTTTGCCATTTACTTATGCGGTGAGTGCCTTTAGGGAATCAATTGCTGGCCCTGATTGGGAAATTTATTTTCATGACTTGTGGATTCTCTTTTTGATGGGAATTATTCTAGTTATTTTTACACCATTGATGCGAAGATTGTTCAGAAAACCTATTCATGAACTAGAAGTCGGCGTCGAAAAATCAGAATTATAATAAATTGAAAAAGGTTCTTCCCTCTACGGGAAGAACCTTTTTTGTGATTACATTTAGTCGCCATTCATAATAGAGTTTTTAACGATTACATAATCAACTTTAGTAATGTCACTTAACTGCTTGCCACCAGCATATGAGATGGATGATTGCAGATCTTCTTGCATTTCAGTTAAAGTGTCTGCCAAGTGACCGCGGTATGGTACTAACATCTGGCGACCCTCAACATTCCGATAAGCACCTTTTTGACGCTCAGAAGCCGATCCCCAGTATTGCTTGTATCTTTTACCGTCAATACTGATCAAGTTACCAGGTGTCTCCTCATGGCCAGCTAAAATGGAACCAATCATAACCATGGAGGCTCCGAAGCGAATTGATTTGGCAATGTCACCATTAAAGCGGATACCACCGTCTGCAATCATCGGCTTTTTAGCAGCTTTAGAGCACAGACGCAAAGCAGCTAATTGCCAACCTCCAGTTCCAAACCCAGTTTTGAGTTTAGTGATGCAGGCTTTACCAGGACCGATACCGATTTTAGTGGCATCAGCACCCGCGTTTTCGATTTCGCGAACCGCTTCAGGAGTCCCTAAGTTCCCAGCTATCAAGAAAGTTTCTGGTAACCGTTTCTTGATGTAATGGATCATATCAATAACAAAATCCGAATGCCCATGGGCAACATCAATGGTAATATACTCTGGATTTAAATTCTCAGCTACTAACTCGTCAATAAATTGATATTCAGCATCTTTGATACCCACACTGATTGATGCGTAAAGACCCATTGAGTGTAATTTTTTAACGAAATCAATTCGAGTTTCGGGTTGGAATCTGTGCATGATGTAAAAGTAGTCATTTTTGGCCATCCAAATTGCTAAGTCTTCGTTCATTACCGTTTCCATGTTGGCTGGAACAACTGGAATCTTGAACGTTTTCGGACCGAATTTGATTGAAGTATCGGCCTCATTTCTGCTCTTAATAATGCACTTTGCGGGTACTAATTGAATGTCTTCGTAGTCAAATGCTTCCATAGTTAGCTTCCTCCTGAATTAATTCCAAACGTTGTTAACGACATTAGTCTGATTACGATCTGGTCCAACTGAGAAAGTGGCGTATGAGACGTTCACCAACTCAGCGATTCGATTAAGGTAGTTTTGAGCATTTATGGGTAATTCCTCAAAAGTGTGACAATTAGTGATGTCTTCTTGCCAACCGGGAAGTTCTTCGTATACCGGTTCGCACATATCTAATTCACTTAGACTAGCTGGATAATGTTCAATAATCTCACCGTTTAGTTTATAGGCAGTACAGATTTTTAAAGTATCGATTCCTGAAAGTAGGTCTAGTGAATTTAATGCTAAGTGGGTAAAGCCACTAATTCGTGCAGAATGTCGTAACACTACGGTATCAAACCAACCAATTCTGCGGGGGCGGTGAGTTACGACACCATATTCATGACCAACTTCACGGATATGACTGCCGATTTCATCATGAAGTTCTGTTGGGAAAGGGCCTTCGCCAACGCGAGAGGTATATGCTTTACAGACCCCGATTACGTGATTAATTCGATTAGGACCCACGCCAGCACCAGCAGCAACACCAGCTGCACTAGCATTAGATGATGTAACGAATGGATAGGTTCCTTGGTCGATGTCCAGCATTGATCCTTGGGCACCTTCGAAAAGTACGTTTTGATTGTTATCTAAGGCACTGTTGATCATGTAAGAAGAATCAATTACATGGTCTTTGATGCGTTCAGCATATTGAATGTATTCTTCGTAAATCGCATCAAAGCTGAGCGGCTCAACACCATAGAGTTTAGTTAATAATTCATTTTTAATTGAGAGAGTGGTTTTTAATCGTTTGTAAAATTCATCTTTATCGATCAAATCAGCGATTCTAATGCCGATTCGTTCGTATTTATCCATGTATGCAGGTCCAATTCCCTTTTTAGTGGTACCGATTTTGTTACCACGATGCTCTTCTTGAAGCTCATCGAGTAGGATATGGTAAGGCATAATGACATGAGCACGGTTAGAAATTAGTAAGTTATCTACAGAAACACCGTGATCGATGAGGTAGTCCATTTCAGTAACTAATGATTTGGGATTGATAACCACACCATTACCGATGATTGAAGTTTTGTCCTTGTCAAAGATTCCTGATGGAATAAGTTGCAGGTGGAATTTTTCGTTGTTAAAGACAATGGTGTGTCCAGCATTATCGCCGCCTTGGTACCGTGCGGTAATGTCTGCATCTTGGCTAAAAAAGTCAGTGATTTTACCTTTTCCTTCGTCGCCCCATTGGCTTCCAACAATTACAATAGATGACATTTAAACACCTCTAAATTTTATTGCTGAGCAACTGACCCAGCAATTTATATGTTAGCAGGAGGAAATTAAATAATCAACCTCAAATATTTATAATTTCCATATCGTATCCATAAATCGTTCGTGTTTGTACGAAAAAATAAGAATATAATTTCTAATTTATGATGATATGTAGATAAAACATGAACGATATGTTAATATCAAGATATTAAGACTGCAAGAGGAAGGATTAACTATGATCGATAGATATTCGCGTCCAGAAATGAACCACATTTGGTCCCTTGAGAATCAGTATGCGGCTTGGCTGAAAGTCGAAATTGCCATTGATGAAGCATGGTCTAAGCTTGGACGGATCCCAGCAACCGACGTTGAAAAGATTAAGCAGAATGCCAAATTTGATGTTGATAAAATCGCAGATATTGAATCCGTGACTCACCATGATATCGTTGCATTCACTAGAAACGTTTCTGAATCACTTGGTGAAGAACGTAAATGGATCCATTATGGTGTCACCAGCACAGACGTTGTTGATACTGCTTATGGTGTGAGAATTAAGCAAGCGGATGCGATTATTCGCCAAGACATCGTTGATCTGATGGCCGTCATTAAAGACAAAGTCTATCAGTACAAAGATACCGTTATGATCGGTCGAACACATGGGGTTCAAGCAGAACCCACGACTTTTGGATTAAAACTTGCTCGTTGGTATTCGGAAATGAAACGGAACCAAGAACGGTTTGAAGCTGCTGCTAAGGAAGTCGAAGTCGGCCAAATTTCGGGAGCAGTTGGCACATTTGCGAACGTTCCACCATTTGTTGAGGAATATGTTTGCCAATCACTGGGAATTCGAAACCAAGAAATCACTTCTCAGATATTGCCGCGTGATTTACATGCCAACTACATTGCTACTTTGGCTTTGATTGCGACCGGTCTGGAAGAATTTGCGACTGAGATTCGCGGGTTGCAACGTTCTGAGATTCATGAGGTCGAAGAACATTTTAATCCCGGTCAAAAAGGTTCATCTGCGATGCCTCACAAACGCAATCCGATTGGTTCTGAAAACATCTGTGGGTTAGCCAGAGTTGTTCGGGGTCATGTGGTGACTGCATATGAGGATGTTGCGTTATGGCATGAAAGAGATATTTCTCATTCTTCAGCAGAGCGAGTCATCATTCCAGATACTCTAATGTTAGTTGACTATATGATTCACCGCTTCACTAAAATAATCGCTGATTTAGACGTTTTTCCAGAAACTATGAAGGAGAATATGAACCGAACCTATGGATTAATCTATAGCCAACGGGTTATGCTAAAACTGATCGATAGTGGTCTTACCAGAGAGGCCGCTTATGATCTAGTCCAGCCATTAACGGCCAAGGCTTGGGATGAACAGATTCAATTCATTGAATTGGTAACAGCTAGTCAGCCAATTACTGACCGGTTATCTCCAGAGGATATCGCTGATGCTTTTGACTATCATTATCATATTCGCAATGTCGATGAGATTTTAGAACGTGTTTTTAACTAAAAAATAACCGATTCTAGGTGTGCATAATTACCTAGAATCGGTTATTTTTTATAATAGTAATGAAAAACGGATAAGACATGGGGGTGTCTTATCCGTTTGATTAAGTATGTCTATTTTCTATATTCTGAGGGGAATATATCGATGCAACAAATTAATGGGGGGTTAGTTTGTTACGATATGGGGGAAAGAAGATGGATTTATAATTGATCATCTTCTCTATGATTTAAATAATACACAATAACTGTTAACAAACAACGATGAAAATATGTTTTTTTTGTGAAGATGATAATTGTTCAAAATTTGGGCACAAAAAAAGATAAGACACGGGGATGTCTTATCTTCAAGATACCTATATTCTAGGGGAAGAATATGAATATAAAAGTAATAAATTAAAGGGGGATTTAATTTATAACCACACAGATGCACATGTGCTTCTGTTTCATTAAAGGATGATATAGATTAAATGTTGCTTAACTATGAACGAATTGTGAAGATTTTGTGAATTTATGAAAATCAGACAAAAATATCTAATAGTGGTATATTTATGTAAGCGGTATACCTTTGGAGGTGTCAGCAATGAGCTTTCGTTCAAGAAGACTAATACATAAAATGAAAATTGAGCAATATAAAGCCAATATTTCTCATCTTTTTTTAATGCCTAACCAGAACCGTGATTGGTTAACCAACAAATCAGCAGAAAGTGTTGATGTTCAAGAAATTGATAATGGTCGTATCGTGACATTTAATGTCGTTGATGACCCGGGTAGCCAGCTGGTGTATTTTCATGGGGGCGCATTCACAGTACCACTGAATGACGATCAACTAGCGTTTGCGATTAATATAGCTAAAAAAACAAATTCTCAACTGAAAATCATTGATTTCCCCTTGTTATTGGCCCATAAAGCTAGTGAAATGATTGATTTTTGTATCAAAGCTTTTGATGAATGCATGCTGACGGATCTACCAATCAATATGCTTGGTGACTCTGCCGGTGCCTATTTAATGCTCCAAGTAGCTAGTCGTCGTTCTGTTTGGATTGATAAAACTATCATCATCTCTCCGTGGATTGATTTAACATTGACCAATTTGGCCGTTCAAAAACGTGATGATGCCGATGTCTTTTTGGAATTAGACGTTTTACAAACCATTGGCCAGCAATTTATTGATGGCTTGGATAAAGGCGACACAGTTGATTTGTTTGACCCAAATAATTTAACTGGGCTCAATGTCATTTTGTTTTATGGTGCTAACGAGATGCTGGTTCCAGATAATGAACGATTTGTTGCTACGTTAAGGCAAGCAGCTAAAACTAGTGTCACAGTCGTGGAATTTTCTGAGGCCTTTCATGAATATATTTTATGGCACGCATTACGGGAAACAAAGCAAACTAACAAGCAAGTAACTAAATTTATCGCTAATAAATAAGTGGACCAGCTTTTAACTGGCCCACTTTTTAGTATCTACAGATCAATATGATGTTTCAGCTTGGTGAATGCATGGGTATCAGCCCACCCCATCATTGCTCCTTGAAACAGGAGGGCGAAGATGGTCCCAAATCCGACGGCATATGTTTTTCCGGCTAACCAGTAACAGGTTAAAATCACTAATACTGGTGGCAGGTAACTGACCCATTGAGAAAGAACTGGATTGCCATGAATATACTTGAACCTGATGATGTAGGTCAAATCATCATTTGGGTGCATGAATAAATTCGCCCGGGAGTACAGTGAGACCGCCACTGCAACCATGAACAGTCCCAGAACGTCTAAGCAAATTCGAATCGCAAAATCATATGTTGGAACTCCTAATTCCTTGAAGATAAATTGAAATAACGCGATTAAGTACGAAAATGGTACCGTAAAGATTAAATTGGAAAAGAATCTTCTCCGGTCAAACGTTCCTAAGAGCAGCTGATTGAGTAATGTCACGACTACCCCATAAATAAACAGAGTGGTACCTAATGATACAGCTGTTAAATTTGACAAATTCACTGCAGAAGCAGTCCAAACAGCACTCCCTAGATTCGTTGAGATTGCCAGCGCATTCCCTGCTGAATTAATGATTAGGGATAATCCAAGATAATAAAGTCGTTGATTAAGATCTTTGGTTTTTGCCATTGATTACTTCTCCAGTATTGCAAGTTTTGATCATTGAAGAACCGTTACTGACTTCACTTTATCAAGTGAAAGTTTGGTAATCTGGTTAGCTGGTCCTTTGATGAATAATTCGTTATTTTGAACCCCAACTACAAGCCCTGATAAATGACGATTGGTTAGTTCAATGGATACCATTTGTTGATGTAAGTAAGCATCCATAAGCTGACTTGTGAGTCGAGAAGAAGTTGAATTCATTCTTATCACCTCGATAGTTAATAAGTATTAAGTATAGTCTTTTCAGGCTTAAAGTAAATAATTCAGCCAATTTGATAAATAAATGATATAAAGCGTTAACATTTTTGCCAAATAAGACTAAAGTAAAGAAAGAATATGTTGTGGGAGGCTTTATTATGACTGAACGTCAAATGATTCAAGAAATTTTAAATACCGTTGATGTTTTATATGAATTCGAAAATACCGACGATGATAACAAAGAGTATTCAATTTTAATTCACCGCCAAGATGGGGATGTACGGCCACTCGATGAAATTAATTCAGAAATTAAGAAATATTTTGAAGAGGCCGATTATAGTTACAACGAGACTTTGAATCCTAGTGATGATACTGATATCTCAATTCTTGTCAAAAGATAATTGGTATAGTCAACTGATTGTTTAAACAATAGGCGTTTGTACCTTAGAATGTACTGTGGTATAGTTCATAGTGTGTTTTATGTGTGTAAACGCTTATTTTCTGTCTTAAGACCTACTATGTATGGTATTATTCATTATTAAGACGACAGATAATGTTTGGAGGGGGAAAGCGGATGTCAGCTTTAACTGATAAAAATAAATATGTACTATCTATTGACCAAGGTACTACTAGTACACGGGCAATGATTTTTGACCAAAGTGGTCGGAAAGTTATTGAAGCCTTCAAACCGGTTGAGCAAATTATTCCTCAAAGCGGTTGGGTTGAAACTGACCCTAATGAAATCTGGACATCAGTGTTGAACGTGATTTCTTCAGCGTTCATTGATGCGGGGATTCATCCAGAAGATTTAGCTGGAATTGGCATAGTTAACCAACGTGAAACTACTATTATATGGGATAAAGAAACTGGTGAGCCAATTTACAATGCGATTGGTTGGCAATCAAAGCAGACTGCTAAGCTCGCCCAAAAGCTAAAAGACGACGGTTACAGTAATCTATTCCACAAGAAAACTGGCTTGATTATCGATTCATACTTTTCAGCAACCAAAGTTCGTTGGATTTTAGATCATGTAGATGGAGCCCAAGAAAGAGCCGAGAAGGGCGAATTATTATTTGGAACCGTTGACACTTGGCTAGTGTGGAAATTAACTGGTGGTAAGCTTCACGTGACTGACATTTCTAATGCTAGTCGTACGATGATGTTCAACATCCACGCCTTACGGTGGGATGAAGATATTTTAAAACTACTGAATGTTCCTAAGCAGATGCTACCAGAAGTTAAAACTTCCAGTGAGGTTTATGGTGTCACTGAAAACTTCCAATTCTATGGTATTGAAGTTCCTATCGCCGGAATTGCCGGAGACCAGCAGGCAGCTTTGATCGGTCAGTTGGCGTTTGAACCAGGGATGGTTAAAAACACCTATGGTGATGGTGCATTTATCATGATGAATACAGGTGAGAAGCCAGAATTATCAGATGATAACTTGTTAACGACCATTGCTTATGACATTAACGGTCATTTGAACTACGCCTTGGAAGGTTCTATTTTTGCTGCCGGAACAGCTATGAGTTGGCTGGCTGACAGTATGGGATTGATTGACAATGTTCCTGAATCACGTCAAGCAGCCATGAATTCAAGCGATGACGATGAAGTGTATGTCGTTCCAGCGTTTAATGGTTTGGGGGCTCCTTTCTGGGATCAAAATGTCCGGGGATCTGTTTTTGGATTGACCAGAGGAACCACTAAAAATGATTTCGTCAAAGCGACATTGCAATCAATTGCTTACGGTACGAAGGACATTATCGATACCATGGAAAAAGATACGGGGATGAAGATTCCTAGCCTAATGGCAGATGGGGGCTCTTCACGGAATAGCTATTTAATGCAATTCCAAGCCGACATCTTGAATATTCCAATTCAAAGAGCCCAGGATGAAGATACCACTGCATTTGGTGCTGCGGTCTTAGCCGGACTCGCTGTCGGGTACTGGGATAGCGTTGATGAGATTAAAGAACAAATGGAAACTGGTCGTCGATTCGATCCAAACATGGATGATAAGCGACGAATTAAATTATATAGTGGCTGGCAACAAGCAGTGAATGCTGCCAGGTCATTCAAGGTTGATTAATCAGTAATTAAATGAAACTGTCATTGGCTTCTTACAAAGCTAATGGCAGTTTTTTTGTGCACTAAAATAAAATAGGTTGACTTATTACTTTCGTACATGTATGGTTAATTACATAAGTAACAAACCAACATGGAGGTCAATTAGATGACAAATAAAATATTAACTACAAACAATGTTCATAAAACTTATGGTGAAAAAACTGAAAAACCATATGAAGCACTTAAGGGAATTACCTTTGACGCTGACGAAGGAGAATTTGTTGGTATCATGGGAGCCTCTGGTTCTGGTAAGACCACGTTATTAAATATCTTAGCCACTCTAGATCAACCAACTAGCGGCCAAGTTGAAATCGGCGGTCAAGATGTTACTAAATTATCAGCTAATCAAATGGCTGATTTTAGATCACAACAACTAGGATTTATCTTTCAAGACTTTAACTTGATTGAAACCTTGACCGTCAGTGAAAATATCGGATTACCATTATCACTTCAAGGTGCCAAACCTAAGCAAATCCAATTAGCTATTGAAATGTCAGCTAAGAAATTAAACATTGATGACCTACTAACTAAGTTTCCAAATCAACTATCTGGTGGTCAAAAACAACGAGTGGCTGCTGCCAGAGCATTGGTAGCTGATCCTAAAATCGTCTTTGGTGATGAACCAACAGGAGCGCTTGATTCTAACAATGCCCGTGAACTAATGGAAACTTTACAACATATCAACGAACAAGGTGTTTCGATTTTGATGGTAACGCATGATCCGTTCTCAGCAAGTTTCTGCCAGCGCATTCTATTCATTAGAGATGGTCAGATTGGTGAAGAGCTAAAGGCTGGGGGTCGTGATCGTCAAGAATTCTATCGTGAAATTCTTGAAAAATTAGGAACGTTTGAACAATAAGCGTAAGGAGATAAAGAAATGTTATTTAAACTTTCACTAACCGGAATTCGTTCACGGTTTAAAGATTATCTAGTGCTGTTTTCGGGACTAGTAATGGCATCAGCAATTTTCTACATGTTTGAAGCTATTTCAACGAATGATAAGTTTGTTGAAAGCACTTCAGTTCAAAGTGCCAAGTTAGTATTCGTTTTCGGTGCTGTGTTGTTGGCGTTGATAACTTTGGTTTACGTCTCATACGCGAACACGTTCCTATTAACCATGAGAAAGCATGATTACGGAGTCTTCATGATGTTGGGAGCCCGACCTAGAAAAATTGGTCGCTTGATTACATTAGAAACACTGACTATCGGATTTATCAGTACTTTCATTGGTGTCTTACTTGGTACTGGAATCACACAATTGTTAAGCGGTTATTTGTTTGATAAGTTAGCGATCCCTGCAAGTGGATTCCAAGCTTTTTATCCTAAAGCCATCATCTATACTTTCGTATTTTTCATGTTACTATTCTTGATTTCTGGCCTATTTAATCACCGGACATTTGTTAAGTCATCTGCATTAGATTTATTAAAGTCAGAGTCAAGTACTAAATGGAAGCGACCAAAGAAGGCTGTTTTATGGGTTGAAGCTATTCTAGGGATTATTTTCTTGGTTGTTGGCTATGTTTCAATGTATGAAATTCAAAAACTGAAATCAATTGCCATCCCATTAGCTTTAGTCACGATTGTTTTAGGAACTTATTTCGTTTTTAATTCATTCTTTGTGGCCATCTTAAATGGTCTGCAAAAATCTAGTTTGGCTGCTAAGGGATTAAACACATTTACCATTTCCCAACTTAAATTCCGAATTAATGATTTTACTAAGATTCTTTCAGTAGTTTCATTATTGTTCGCTTTAGCTTTAGGAGCTATCACAGTTGGTGTCGGATTTGCACAACGAATTCCAGAAATCGCCCACATCCAGGGTGAATATGCAGTGGCTGTTAAAAATCCGAGTGCTAAAATTAACCACTGGATCACCGAGTTAGATAATAAGCAGACTACTAATTATCAGTATAAAAAAGTTGGCAATGTTCTCTACTTTAATGCTGATAACGTCAACCAAAAACCTTATGCATATGTGGATGTTAAATCTACTAAAGATGGTCAGGTTGATTTTGCTAAGACCAAGACTCTTAAGTTAACTGCTAAGCAAGTCAATCAAAATGACAATGCCAAGAGTAGTATTGTGAGAATGTTACCACCAACTGATCAAATGGCTAAAAGCATTAAGTTGATTAGCGGTACCCGTTTTGCCACTTTGAGAACTAACAGCGCAGATTTGAAGATGGTCAAAGTTAAGGACATGGATGCTAATTACGACACCTTAACTAAAATCACTAATGAACAGACTAAGACTAGTGGAGACAAAAGTGGTATTCCGTTTGGTGGAATCTTCGCCAACTACATGGTCTTAAAATCATTACTTGGTAGTCTTGAATTTATGGGTATCTTCTTAGGAATCGCCTTTTTAGCTATGTTAGCTAGTTGCTTGATGTTTAAGATTCTTAGCGGTACTTCGACTGATATCAAACGTTACGAGATGCTTAATAAAATTGGTACCCGTCGTTCAGTTGCTAAACGTTCAATTAATTTACAAATTTTAGGACTGTTCGTACTACCAGCGATTTTAGGAATTATAGATGTTGCGTTTGGTCTACAATTGTTTGTTAAGAGCGGTTTGCTTGATCAACCGTACCCAGTTTTTGGCTGGTCACTTATTGCATTTTTAGTTTTATATTGCGTATACTATATTGTCACGATTAAAATTTATCAGAGTTTCGTAGTTCCGAAAACTAAAATTAAAAAGTAACTGAGGTGATCACATGCAGTTTTCATTCGATGGTTCGGAGCCGATTTATCGGCAAGTTGCAGAACAAATTGAAGAAACCATCGTTACTAGTGGTTTTGATGAGGGCAAACAGATTCCTTCAACCACTGAAATTTCTAAAGAGTTTCACATTAATCCAGCCACCGTGTTAAAGGGAATGAATATGGTTGTTGATAAGGGATTGATTGAAAAGCGTCGGGGCTTAGGAATGTTTGTTACAGTTGGCGCTCGAGAAAAGATTCTTGAAGATCGTCGAAGTAAATTCTATGATAACTTCGTTAAAAGCTTGGTGACTGAAGCCAAGAGTTTGAATATCTCCGAGGAAGATTTAATAAATCAAATAAAGAGAGGTTTTACTGAATGAGTTTGTTATCGATTGATCACGTCTCTAAAGCGTTCGGATCACATAATGTCCTAAGCGATATTAGTTTGACGTTTGAAGAGGGGAAAATTTATGGTTTGCTTGGCCGAAATGGTGCTGGTAAATCGACGTTATTAAACATTATTACTGACCGAATCTTTGCCAATAGTGGTGAAGTTCATATGGATTCAGAAAATGTTGCTGATAATGATAGTAAGCTTGGCATGATGTATTTGATGAGTGAGGTCGACTTATATAATGATGGTGATAAGTTAACCAAAATTATGAAGGATACTGAATTGCTATATGGCGGATTTGATCACGAATTAGCAGAAAGCCTCGCTACCAAATTTGGCTTAGATCTTAATCAAAAGTTTGGTAAGCTTTCAACCGGTTATAATTCAATTTTTAAACTCATCGTGGCATTGTCAGTTCCGGCTAAGTTTATTCTGTTAGATGAACCGGTCTTGGGACTAGATGCTAATCACAGAGAACTCTTTTATAGTGAATTGATTCAGACCTTCTCAGATCGTCCAAGAACCTTTATCATTTCAACTCATTTGATTGAAGAAGTCGCTAACATCGTGAGTGATGTTGTGATGATCGATATGGGGCACGTACTGCTAGATCAATCAGTTGAAAGTATCTTGACCAAAAATCATTCAGTTGTCGGCCCATCTGAAGAAGTTGACCAATACACTAATGGTTTAAACGTTATCGGCAGCGAGCAAATGAGTAATTTGAAAACTAATTATGTGTTTGGTAATTTAAACGATGATCGACCAATCCCTGATACAGTGCAGGTTGGCAGTTTTGATCTACAAAAACTATTTATCTTTTTAACTAATATTCAAGGAAATGGGGGGAGCTACTAATGAAAGTTAAACAAGTTAGTAAGTATTTGTTTGAACACCAGATTTCTTTGGTCGGACAAATGTACTTATGGACTATCGTAGTAATGTTGATATTACCGGCATTATTAGCCTTAATCACTGGTACCATTCAAGACTTTTCATTCACTGATCAACTGGCTGGTACTCCAATTGGATTTTTAGTTACAGCGTTTGTTTTTGTGATCTCGTCGTTAACTTACACTAACTTCAAGTTACTGATTCAAAACGGAATTTCACGAATAACTTTCTTTAGGGGAGAAGTTATTTCATTAATACTTGTTACATTGATCGCCAATACGGTTAATTTGCTTTTCGGCGTGTTGACACAACCATTCCGTGATTCGCCGAACTTTAATGTTTTCACATCAATGTATCAATCCACATTTAGCAATTATTTTCTAGCAGGAGCCACCAACTTCGTATTTAGTTGGTTATGGATTCTTGCATTCGCACTAACTGGTCTTGCCATTGGTAGTTTAATGTCGTTATTTTCAAAACGAATTCAACGAGTGATTTTTATCGCTGTGCCAGTGTTCTTATTTGTTATCCTAGCTTTCGCCGTTAACATGTTTAAGGTTAGTGACCAAACCGCAACTTGGGTGGCTAATTTCATGAAATATATTTTAGGTTACACTGATTCTCAAGGCACTCACTTAGTGCCTTGGCGTATGATGGTGGCCATGGTTCTGTGGTCAGGAGCCATGTCTTGGTTTACCAAGGTCATGTTTGAACGAAAACAATTAAAACGGGAGTAATTCCCAACAGCAAAGAGCCTTTGGTGTCATTTATGATACCGAGGGTTCTTTTATGTCTAGTTAAGGAAACATGATACAATGTACGGAAGAAAATGTTCGGTTAACCGACAGTTGCGAAACGAAAAGAGGAACCATGATTATGAAGAAAATTGTGGCAGGAATCGTGGCCCATGTTGATGCTGGGAAAACCACGCTGTCAGAAGCACTACTCTATAAAACTGGGGCGCTAAAGACACTCGGTAGAGTAGATAACGGGGATGCCTTTTTGGATCCTGATGATTTAGAAAAAGCGCGCGGAATTACGATTTTTTCTCATCAAGCTAATTTTAAATATGATGATTTATATGTATCTCTTTTGGATACTCCTGGTCACGTGGATTTTGCGGCTCAGACTGAGCAAATTTTAAGTGTGTTAGATTATGCTATTTTGGTGGTTTCAGCTACTGACGGTGTGCAAGGATATACCCAAACGCTATGGGGACTATTGAAACAATACAATATTCCCACGTTTATTTTTGTGAACAAGATGGATGCTCCTGGAACTAATCGGGATGATGTTATCAACCAATTACAACAGACTTTATCAGCTGGCAGTTTGCCATTTGATTGGGATACAGAAACAGTTCCAGCTGAGGATGCAGAAGAGATTGCCTTACAAGATGACGATGTGCTAGCCAATTATTTGGATAGTGGCGACCTTGATAATGGTGTGATTAAGAACATGATCGCTAATCGACAAGTTTTTCCTGTTTATTTCGGTTCAGGATTAAAGATGACGGGAATCGATAACTTATTAGCGGGGTTGGCAAAATGGACGCAGGAGACTGTTTATGAAGAAGATTTTGCCGCCAGCGTCTTTAAAATATCTCATGCAAATGGTGAGCGTTTGACTTGGATGCGAATGACAGGTGGAACTTTAGCAACTAAAGAATTGATTCTACCAGAACAAAAGGTTAACCAGTTACGGTTATATAACGGGACAAAATATGAAGTAGTTCCGCGAGTTGCTGCTGGTGATATAGTCGTGGTGCCAGGATTGAAGGATACTTTTCCTGGTCAGGGACTAGGGACAGCTCGCGATTCTCAACTACCAACGATGCAACCTGTATTGACGTATGCCGTGAACTTACAAAATGAAGAAGTTCACTCTGTATTATCTGCTATGCGTGAATTAGAGGATGAAGATCCATTGTTGCGAGTATCTTGGTCCGAACAATTACAAGAAATTCGTGTGCAATTGAGGGGGACGATTCAACTAGAAGTGTTGAAACAAATGCTGCATGATCGCTTTGACTTAGATGTCGACTTTGATGAAGGTGGCATTTTATACCGAGAAACTATTACTCAGCCAGTTGAAGGAGTCGGACACTTCGAACCACTTCGACACTACGCTGAAGTACATTTATTAATGGAACCAACAGCTCCTGGAACTGGGTTAACTTTTGCGACTGATTGTGATGTTGATGTACTTGGTAAAAATTGGCAACATCAGGTTATTAGTAATTTGCAGGCTAAAACCCAACTTAGTGTTCTGGTTGGTGCACCCTTAACTGATGTGAAGTTAACTTTGGTTGCCGGTAAAGCTAGCATCGTCCATTCAGTTGGTGGCGATTTTAAGGAAGCTACTTGGCGCGCAGTTCGCCAAGGATTAATGATGGCCCGACAAGCCGGAAATGCTCAGCTATTGGAGCCTTGGTATCGATTTAGATTGATGGTGCCACAAGATCAAATCGGCCGGGCAATGACTGATATTCAAGCAATGAGTGGGCAGTTTGAAGCACCAACAACGACAGGCGAGATGGCTGTACTGATAGGTACTGCGCCTGTATCTGAAATGCAGGATTATCCGCGAGCCGTGCAAGCTTATACGCATGGTAAAGGCCAACTTGATTGTGTGGTGGATGGTTATCGACCTGCTCATAACGAGGCAGAAGTGGTTGAAAGCGAAGGCTATCAACCAGTTAGTGATTTGGCTAACACCCCAGATTCAGTATTTTGTGCGCATGGTGCTGGATATCCAGTTCCTTGGGATGAAGTACCACAGATGGCACATGTCCCTTATGTGAGTAAATAAAAAGATGGAAGTTTTCAATTAAGAAAACTTCCATCTTTTTGATTACAAAGTGAATTTATGCATTACTTGTTGATATTTATATGCTGAATTTTAGCATGACAGTAAATTAAGCAGTCTCAACTTCTGGAGCAGTTTCTGCAGCCATCATTGCCGCAAAAATATCTTCAGTTTGACGAAGTCCATGAACGTAGGTCAACGTGAAACTAACCACGAAACTGATCACAGCCGCGATTAAGAATGATGGGATTGCGTTAGTGGCAATACTGATAAATCCGAGCACACTATTGGATCCCATTGAAACAGCTAACACGTGAGTGAGACCAAGGTAAATTGATGCGATTCCTGAACCAATGATTGCAGATATGAATGGAAACTTCAGCTTCAAGTTAACTCCAAACATTGCGGGTTCAGTAATTCCCAGTAAAGCTGAGAAACTAGCAGAAGAAGCCAAGCCTTTTTGCTTCTTGTCTTTTGCTAAGAAGAACACTGCGAGTGCGGATGCTCCTTGAGCAATATTTGAGATGGAAGCAATTGGGAAGATAAAACTCCCACCAGTTTGCTTGATATTAGCAATCAGTTGAGTTTCAATCGCTGGAAAACTTTGGTGCAAACCAGTAATTACTAATGGTGCATATAATAGGCCAAGGACACCGGTTCCAATAGGACCAGTAGTATTGTACAACCATAATAGACCATTAGTAATCCCATCGCTGACACTTCTCATAACTGGGCCGACGATGATAAATGTCAAAATGGCAGTTACCAAAACGGCAATTAGTGGAGTAAAGGTATAATCAAGAGCTTCTGGCATTTTCTTGTGAAGCCATTTTTCAATTTTTGCTAAGATCCAAGCCACAGCTAACATCGGAATTACGGAACCTTGATATCCTGCCTGAGCAACAGGAAGTCCCATAAAGTTCCAGTAACCAAGGGTATGGTTGGCAACAGCAGCACTAACATCGTAACCACTAACAAGTGCTGGTGAGACCATCATCATCCCCATAGCAGCTCCTAAATAAGGATTACCACCAAACCGTTTGGTGGCAGCAAAGCCAATTAATACTGGCAGAAATGTGAATGGAGCATTTGAAATCGTATTAATGAAACTAGCGAACCCTTTGATATTCGGGTACATCTGAACTAGCGAATTCGCTGAGAATAAATGGGGGGCAGTCAACACGTTGTGAAGGGCCATTAATAAACCGGCCGCCACGATTGCGGGAATGATTGGGACAAAAATATCGGCGAGGGTATTAATGAACTTTAAAAAGTTATCTTTACCGCTTCGCAAAATTTTAGTAATTGACAAATTAAATTTCCTCCTAAAAAAATCACTTTTGCTAGTCTACCTATTTTCAGAAAATATGCAATCCTTTTGCTCGTTTTGTATTGGTTTTGTTACATAAAAGTATTGATGTTAAAGCGTTTGCTAGCTTTTGAAAACGCTGTGAAAGCCATTAGGATAGGCATGAGCGTATAATAAATAATTAAGAAGAAATCTTTGGAGGTTACCGATGAAATACGCCAATTTTCATCTTGCTAGGTTCGTTAAAAAAATTAATCGCTTCACGGTAATTTGTGATCTTGACGGTCAAGATGTCGAGGCCCACTTAAAGAATACTGGCCGTAATCATGAACTTTTAGTACCAGGTTATGAAGTCAGTCTAGTATTTAGCGACAATCCTAATCGCAAGACATCCTATGATTTAGTGGCAGTTAATAAACTGGGTCACTGGGTCAACGTTGATAGTCAAGCACCCAATGCAGTGGTAAAAGAGACGCTAGGTAACTCACTTGTTGTACCAGGAATCCAACCATTACAACGATTCAAACCTGAAACTAAGTTGGCTGATTCTAGAATTGATTTCTGGGGCGAAACTCAGGATGGTAGAGATTGTTGGTTAGAGACTAAGGGAGTGACCTTAGAAGATGGTGGCTTAGCTCAATTTCCGGATGCACCAACGGTTCGAGCAGTCAAACACGTTCACACATTGGCTGAGGCAACCAAAAATGGAAGTGATGCCTACTTGTATTTTGTTGTTCAAATGGATTATGTTCACCAGATGAGAATTAACGAACCGTTAGCACCATTGTTAGCTACGGCAATTGCTGAAGCACAAGCGGTTGGCGTGCAGGTAGTTGCCTGTAATTGCCACGTCACTCCAGATGAAATGACATTGAATGAACTAATTAACTTCTATTAATTGTTAATCGAGTGTTGATAATTTATTCATGGTATTCTAAGATTTAGGTAAGCGGTATCAGATACGCGTTATCATGTAATAAGGAGGGGTATTGATGGCTGAAAATGAATGGCAAGATGTTAAGTCTTTGATTTTATATTTTTCATTATCAGGAAACACTGAAAGTGCTGCTACACAAATTCAAGATGTTACTGGCGGTAAAATGCAGAAAATTAAGCCGGTAAATCCTTATCCAGAAGATTTTGACCAGTACTTTAAAATTGCTAAGCACGAAACAGAATTGCAATTAATGCCACCGGTTGCAACTGCAATCGATGATATAAATCAATATGATGTTGTTTTTATTGGATATCCGACTTGGTGGGGGGAGCCACCGCGGATTATTGATTCGTTATTTGATAAGTTTAGTTTTGCCGACAAAAAAATTGTCGCATTTTCTACCAGTTCCAGTACACCATTTGAGGCCACTAAGCCACATATGCAACAATTGATTGACGATGAACATGCACTGATGATTGCGGGCTTTCGTTGCGATGGTGATATAGATCATTTGAAAGCAGAAATTGCGGGGATTCATTTGGCATACTAATTAAGTTAACGTGGTAAACTGAATGTATTAAATTCGTTTTAGGGGAGTTCGATGATAATGAATAAAAAAATGCTTAAGGCACCATTATTTGTGGTGCCAATTCTACTGGGGGTAATTTCGGCCAACCGTGTTGCGTATGCTGCTAAGGCAAAGACTACGACAACAACGGTAGTTTTAAAAGCGCGAAATTCCGGTGATTTAACGAATCGTGTCCTTGATGTTACTGATCCTAATTCGCCACTGTATCATCAGTATTTATCAACCGATCAATTCAAACAAAATTATGGTCAAAGTAACGCAACCGTTAATAAGTTTCAAAAATACTTTAAAAAATATCATTTATCTTCTAAAGCGATTAACAGTAATTTAGTGCTCACAGTCACTGGGACTCGGAGTAACTTAATTAAGGCTTTTAAGGCTAAGAATGCGAAGCATAGATCATATACTTATACCAAAACTTCTTTACCTAAGTCATTAAGCAGCCAGACATTGACAGTAATTGGCTTACAAGGGCCAAAGGGCAAGACTTCCGGTAAGTTCACTACCCATGTTCAACCAACTGATCAAAAGCCTAATATTAACCAAAGTGCCACTACATTTTCTAAAAAATATGGTGCTAAGAAGTTTACTGATCGGTATAATTTAACCAATATGATCAATAACGGTGCTGATGGTTCTGGTCAATCTGTCGGTTTAATTGCTCTAAGTAGTTATCGTAAACCCGATGTAAGTCGTTATCTGAAACAAAATGGGTTATCTGGAGACACTAGTCGTATTCATAATCACTATGTTTATTCATCAGCGGCGGCAATGAATAAAATCTATAGTCGAAGGGTATCGACAGACAGGTATATTGGTCAACTTGAGGTTTCATTAGATGTTGAGCAATCTAGTTCAGTTGCACCTAAGGCTAACATTGATGTGTATATCGGTGATTCAGTCAATGATAATATCACTGGCAATGCCGCTTTATATACGACTTTTGCTAAGGCAATCAATGACAATATTGATAAACAAATATCAACTAGTTTTGGTGCTGGTACCGAAGGATTAAAGTATGTTGCTGGTGAAAGTGGTACTACTCGGCAATATAACAATGCGTTTAACCAATTACTTAAGCAGGCGGCTTTACAAGGAATTTCTGTGTTCAATGCTGCTGGAGATCACGGACCATATGATATCAACTCATTAAGTGGTAAAGAACAGCATGACTTCCCAACTGGTTCACCGTATGTAACTGATGTTGGTGGAACCACACTGCCATATGAAAGTGTGGTTAGTGGTAAGTTGATTAACGTTCAACAAGAACGAGCTTGGGGGGATACTTACAGTCTTGATGGTCTTGAATTAAAGGCTGGTATGTTTGCCGGCGGCGGTGGCGGATTTTCAACTTTAAATCCTCTTCCAGGATACCAAGCTGGTGTTTCAGGAGTTGGCACGTTCAGAGCGATTAAATTACTGAGTTATAAAGATGGTCGTTTTGTGTTAAATCACGATCCACAGATGATTACTGGCAAGCGTTCTGGTCGCAATATGCCTGATGTTTCAGCTAACTCAGATATTCGTACCGGTTATGCAACAGTGGCCACATTCACAAATAAGAAGGGTAAAAATAAAACTACCTGGATGGTTGATGGTGGGACTAGTTTTGCTTCCCCACAAATCGCTGCAGCTAATGCAGATTTAAATAGTAAGTTATCTCAACCAGTCGGTTTCTGGAATCCACAAATTTATCGGTTTGCGGTTCAACCAGATACCCCATTTAATGTCTTAGATAGTGATAAGAACAATAATAATCTTTATTACACAGGCCAACCAGGTAAGTTATATAATCAGGCTACTGGTCTAGGAACAATTAATTTTGATAAGTTGTATCAAAAATTTGATAATCAATAACAAAAAAGCTTCGCTACTTAAAAGTAGTGAAGCTTTTCTTTATTTATCAGCCTTTAAATAATTAGCCTGCATTAACAACTGTTTTGATCGTTCATCAGCAGGAACAAATCCTTGGTTGAACTTGTGTTTGAAGTACATCATATTGTATAAGAATCCCCAGAGAATTCCAAGGGCCCAGTTGGCCATTGGTTCAATCTGGTTTAGGGGAATTGGAGACCACATGACTAAGCCCATTGAAAGTGCAAATTGCACTCCTAGCATACACAATAAATTGTACCAATCGCCTCTAAAAGCAGATGGCCAAACGTTAAACAGTAAACTAGTAAATGAAAAGCCAACTTTGGCAATTCTAATTTCGCCAGTTTCTGGTTTAGTGATAGTGGCATAGTTAGGTGGAATGGGAATCATATTTTGATTCTCATCGTCATCGTTTCCGTTACCAAATGGATTTCTCATTTACTCGACTCCTTACCTTTTAATGAATTTAACAACACATTCAATTCTGGCAGTTTGTGGTAATAAATCAACGGATTGAATGTATTCAACCCGATACTTAGTTGTTAATTGAACTAAGTCTCTGGCTAGAGTTGATGGATTACATGAAATATAAACGAACTTTTTAGGTTCTGTCTTTAAAATGGTGTCGATCAAGGCATCATCCAAACCAGTACGTGGCGGATCGACAATGATTGCGTCCGGCTTGAAACCTTCTTCAATCCAAGCTGGTAGTAATTCTTCAGCTTTGCCGACTTCATAACTAGCATTCATAATCCCATTTTTAATGGCATTGACGTTAGCGTCTTCAACTGCTTCAGCAATCGTATCCATTCCCCGAACTTCTCGGACGTCTTTGGCGATAGTCAAACCGATGGTTCCAACTCCAGAGTAGGCATCAACGACACGGTCCTTTGATCGTAAGTTCAAAGCCTTGAAAGCTTCGTCATACAAAGCAGGAATCATGTATGGGTTGGACTGCATAAATGCTCGCACGGATAAGTCGAAGTTAACATCCCCAATGCGTTCAGTGATGGTGTTTTTGCCATCAATTACCATGGTTTCATCACCCCAAACGAGGGATGTTTCACCAGGATTAACATTTTGAGCGATGCTAACAACTTCTGGTAATTCTCCATGAATGCGTTCGATTAATTGATGCTTCTTTAATAATTTTTTACTTTGAGTAATGAAGGTAACTTGAACTTCGTTAGTAGCGGCAGCAACACGAACCACAACAGTTTTGATAATGCCGGAGTTCTTTTCTTCATCATAGACTGGAATGCCTAATTCTTGAATCATGTCGACAATTGCTCGCATGACTTTCATAGTCAGTGGGTGTTGAAGCGCAGATTCTTTTAAATCAACCACTTCATGGCTCCGTGACTTGTAAAGACCGGCTACTATTTTGCCGTCTTGTTCGCGAATTTGGAAAGTTGCTTTATTTCGATAACCAACTGGAGTGTCCATTCCAATCGTTGGTAATAATTTATAGCGTTTGTAGCCTTCTGGTTGGAATTTTTCCAAAGTTTCAGCAATGATGTCACGCTTGAACTTTAATTGAGCGTCGTAAGACAGGTTTTCTAATTCGAAACCACCAACGTTATTTGCGTAATCGTCCACAGGTTCTACTCGATCTGCACTGGATTCTAAGACTTTTACCAGGTTGGCACGAATGAAGTTCTTGAGTTCTTTTTGAACTTCTACTGTGACTGTTTCAGTTGGGAGGGCGCCAGGAACGAAGACTAACTTATGTTGATAGTAGCCGATTCCTTCACCGTTGATCCCTAAACGTTTAATTTTGAGATTGAATTGTTGCCCGGGATCAACCCGAACATCGTCTGTTTCGTAAAATGATGAATTATAGTTTTCCATTAAATCTTCCTTAATATAAAATCGTAAGCAGTATAAGACATGATAACACATTTTAACATTTCAGTTCTGGCACAGCATTAAAAAAGTCCGCTGAGATAACCTCAGCGGACTTTAAGTGTTGTTTAAATGAAGTTTAGAATTTGGTTGTATCTGGATCAGTTGCTAAACCAGCTTTACCATGGAAACCATCAATGGTCTTAACATCATCTTCAGTAAGTTCGAAATCAAAGATGTCAGTGTTAGCTTTGATGTATTCTTGGTGAACTGACTTTGGTAGTGGCAAGAAGCCATGTTGAAGAGACCAACGTAGAACAACCTGTGCTGGTGACTTACCGTACTTATCAGCAATATCCTTTAATTCAGGAATCTTGAAGATTGAGCCAGTACCAAGAGGGCTGTAAGCTTCAGTCAAGATATCGTGATCATCGTTATATTCAACAATTCCAGGCTGCATGTCTGAAGGGTTGATGAACATTTGGTTGACCATTGGCTTGATCTTAGCAGTTTCTAACAAGGCGTCCAAATGCTTAGGTCTGAAGTTTGAAACTCCGATAGCCTTAGCGGTACCGTTTTCGTAGAATTCTTCAAATGCTTTCCAACTACCAGCATTAGCTTCCTTCCAGTTATCACGGAACTTAGCTGGGTTTGGCCAGTGAATTAGGTAAAGGTCAACATAATCCAAACCTAATTTTTCTAGAGACTCACCAAAGGCTTGCTTAGTTTCTTCATAGCCATGGTTTTCATTCCATAGTTTAGTAGTGATAAATAATTCGTCACGGGGAATACCACTATCTTTAATGGCTTTGCCCACGCTTTCTTCGTTGCCGTACGCAGCAGCAGTATCAATGTGACGATAACCTGCTTCAAGAGCCCATTTAACGGCTTGGTAGGCTTCATCCCCATCAGCAGATTGCCAGGTTCCAAAACCAACTTGAGGAATCTTCACTCCATTGTACAAAGTGTAAGTATCAGTTAATGACATTTTGTTTCCTCCTTAAATTTGATACTAAAATTTTATTCCTAACAAATTTAAAATTCAACTATTCAGTTTAAAATTCTAAATAGTTAACGCTATCATAAATAATGGTATTATGAACGTAGTAAAAATAATTTAGGGGGCGTACTTAATGACAAAAAGAGTGGCAATAGTGACGGGCGGTTCTTCAGGTATCGGTAAAGAAATCGCCAAACACCTCAAACGAAATGGAATGCAAGTTTATGCTTTGTCTCGCCGCGTAGATCAGATGAATGATTTAGATGATCTAGGTATTACGACTGGATATGTAGATGTAGCTGATTATGACAGTGTTGATGAAGCTATCCAAAATATTTATGCGGATGCTGGTCGGATTGATGTTTTGGTTAATAATGCTGGCTTTGGTTCGTTCGGTTCTGTGGAAGAAGTACCGCTTAAAGATGGCGAATATCAATTTAAGGTCAACGTCTTTGGAGCCATGAAAATGATTCAGTCAGTTCTACCATTCATGCGTAAACAAGGCAGTGGCCGAATTATTAATATGTCATCAATGGCTGGTAAGACAGGGATGCCACTCGGTAGTTGGTACGTTGGCTCTAAATTTGCGATTGAAGGAATGAGTGATTCAATCAGAGAAGAATTAAAAGAATTTGGCATTGATGTGGTCGTAATTGAACCCGGTGCTATTGAATCAAATTGGAGTTCTATCGCTATGAATAAGTTAAAAGAAAGTTCTAGTGATGGTCCTTATGCTGGTGCTAGTCGTCGGTTAGCTGACTTCTTCGAGTTGTCATATCGTTATGCATCTAAACCGATGGTAATTGCTCGAATGGTTGATCAAGCAGCCTTTTCTGCCAAGCCTAAAGCCAGATACAGTGGTGGCTATGGTGCCAAAGCATCGATTATGTTAAAACGTCTTTTGCCAGATAAGGCATTTGATGCTTTGATGGAACAGGTCCGCATTATGGCCCAACGAATGGTCAACCAAGAAAAGTCTCAACGCAATCAAGTTGACCCAAGCACAGAAACCAAGTAATCTTATAGTATAAATAGAATAACTAGTTAAACACTAGGGGTGCTGCCATAGCAGCTGAGATGAGTTTGAACAACTCGATCCCTTTGAACCTGTAAGCCAACACTTGCGTAGGGAATGTGTCACTCGACTTTTTAAGCCGTCGTCCATACGCAATGTCTGGGCGACGGCATTTTTATTAAGGAGAGCGCATATGAAAATTGAATTGTTAGATAAATTACGGCAAAAGAATCCCATTGCATTTAATATTTCCAATTTCGTGACAGTCCAAGATGTGGCTAACGGAATTAACGCAATTGGGGCTTCACCAATTATGTCTGAAGAAGAAAATGAATCCGAAGCAATGGTCAACATCTCCCATTCGGTAACCGTGAACTTAGGAGCATTTACTGAGGGTCAGTTAAAACAGATTGCTGCGGTCACTAAATTCGCGAACCAATACCACAAACCAATCGTGTTGGATCCTGTGGCAGTTGGTGCAGTGAAATATCGATTGGATCGTTGCAATGAGCTACTAGATAATGTTGATGTCGCTGTGATTCGTGGTAACGCTGGTGAAATTGCCGCACTCGCTGATGTTGAATGGCAGGCTAAGGGAATTGATGCTGGGGAAGGCGATGCTGATCTAGAAGCAATTGCCAAGGCTTTGGCAAATAAACGCAATTGCGTGGTTGTGCTCAGTGGTAAGACCGACATCATTACTAACGGTCAAGCGGTCATTCGAGTTTATAACAACACTGATTTATTCAAACTTCATGTGGGTTCAGGGGATATGCTCTCCAGCATTATTGGTACTTTTGTGGCCATTGAAGATGATTACTTTGAGGCTGCCCAAGTAGCAGCAACGGTATTTGCAACTGCTGGTGAAATAGTGGCCAATCAGATGCAGGTTCCATTGGCTGGCTCATTTGGTCCTCAATTGATTGATGAACTGCATTTGATTAGTGTTGCTGATGTTGAACACACAGCCCAATTTGACTAAGGAGTGTTAAGCATATGATAAATGATACGATTCAAGCTTTGACGATTGCCGGTACTGATAGTGGTGGTGGTGCCGGAGTCATGGCCGATATAAAAACTATGCAGGAACGTCATGTGTTTTCAGCAGCCGTTGTTGTGGCGGTAACCGCCCAAAACACCATTGGGGTGGCAGATTTTATGGCCATGCCTGAAAAGTTGATTGATGAACAATTCAAAGCGGTCGCTGATGACTTGAAGATTCGTGCGGCAAAAACAGGGATGTTGGCAGACGTTCCATCAGTCAAAGCAGTCGTCGCTAATCTGAAGAAGTATGATCTAGGTCCATTAACCGTGGATCCAGTTATGATTGCCAAGGGTGGTGCACGATTACTTTCAGAAGATGCCATTCAAACTGTTAAGCAAGAGCTTGTTCCGTTGGCCACGATTTTAACGCCCAACTTACCTGAAGCTGCTGAATTGACTGGCATGCAGATTGAATCTTCTGACGATATGTTAGTTGCAGCACAGAAACTTCAAGACATGGGTGCCAAAAATGTGTTAGTTAAAGGTGGTCATGAAGCTGATGACAATGAATCATCAGACTTTGTTTTACTAGAAAATGGCGACAGTTTCTGGATGACAAGTCCCCGCGTGGATACTAACCGCACTCATGGTACCGGAGATACGCTTTCTTCATGCATTACCTCTGAATTAGCTAAGGGCAAGTCAGTTGAAGATGCCATTCGAATCGGTAAGGAATATGTTTCTGCCACGATTGAACAGGGCATCCAAGTCGGTCATGGTCATGGACCATTGAATCACTGGGCTCATGTTAAAGGAGAAGCCAATGACGATGAAATTTAAACGGTCAATGCTGACAGCCTACTTCATTTGTGGCACTCAAGATATTAAGGATGCCACGAAGACATTACCCTCGGTATTAACCGAGGCCCTTGAAGCTGGCATTACTGCTTTTCAATTTCGTGAAAAGGGTACACATGCGTTAACTGGTGACGACAAATTAGCAATGGCTAAGCAGTTGCAGCAACTTTGTGCTCAGTATCAGGTACCCTTCATCGTTGATGATGATGTCGCTCTGGCTCGACAAGTGAAGGCTGATGGGATTCATGTTGGTCAAAAGGATGAAAGAATTAACCAAGTGATTGCTGAAATTGGTCAGCAAATGTTTATCGGTCTTTCGTGTAATACGATTGCCCAAGTCCAGGCCGCTAATCAGCTATCTGAGTTAGCTTATCTGGGAAGCGGTCCCGTTTTTCCAACCCAGTCTAAAGATGATGCGGATCCAGTCATTGGTACTGACGGAATTGCAGAGCTGGTTAAATATAGTCAATATCCGATTGTGGCTATTGGTGGCATTAGTGAAAACAACGTCGCAGAATTGGCTCACACAGGTGTGGCAGGTAGTTCAGTTATTTCGGTGATTGCTCAAAGCACTGACATTCGCCGAACCGTTAAGCGATTAAAGAAAATCAATTATTAATAATGTTTCTATAAAGTAATTCATATTACATTGGGATTACTTTTTTTCTTTTCCTTTAAAATGCAACACTATACTTTTACTTTCAGATAGTTAACGTTTACACTTAACGTGTAAGTCTAAAAAATGAGGTGGGGTTTGAATGAAGATACAGTTTAAGAAAACAGTTTTAATGACTATTTTATTTACGTCATTAGGACTAGCGGGAGCATCAGCAGTTCGAGCCGACGTTATTGATGCACCAGGTAATGCTGGTAGCATTAAGACCGTTAATGCTGGAAATGTTCTAACGGATTATAGTGAAGAATCACTTAACACCGTTAATAACGATACTCCGCAAGGAAACAAAAGTCGCAAGTACACTAAGTACAAGCTTGATCCAACCGGAATTAACGAAAGCAACACTTACCAAACTATTTCTGGAAGTTCACAAAGCAACATGTTCACTACTAAGTTCTTCTTGCCAGATGGATTTAACGTTTCTAATTACCAACATGGAAACTTCCAATCTGTTGCATTGGATAACAGTAACAACATTTACTTCGTTGAATCTAACGGAAGTAATACTAACTATGGTGCCATTGTTAAGTTCGACTTAACAAAATTGGCTAAGTTAGGTGTTACTACTGATATTAATGCTCTATGGCGTTCATTTGATTACTTCAATCCATATACTGATGAAGGAATGCAACATAATCAAGAATACGATGCAGCTTACAGCAAGATGCAATCTGATTTTGACGCTATTAAGTCATTAACTAATACTTTAAACAAGAATAAATCTTACCAAGATAACCAAGAAAACTGGCAAAAAAATGCTCAGAAATGGTATTATTCTTGGAAGAATAAGCGTAATAAGTATCAGAAATTAACTTCAGCTAAGTACTCTTACAAGACTCGTCAAAATGCCAAGAAGGTTGTTAAACAATCTAAGACCAAGATGGCACAATGGATGAAGTCATATCAAAGTCATAAAGCTAAGGTTAAGGCTTATGACAAGAAACTTAGCTCAATCCAAAGCCAAATCGACGGTCACCAAACTAAGGTTGATGCAGTTAAGGACGAAAATCCTGATATGTTTAAATATGTTGATATTGCTCAGACCGCTCAACTTTCACCACAAGTTAATATCGGTCATGGACAAACTTTGACATTTAATCCACAAAATCAACATCTTTATCTTGCAGAAGATAACACATTATCAGATTTAAAGACCGATCAAGACAATGTGGTGATGGAAATGGATCCAAATACATTGAAGCCAATTCGTCAATACAAGTTCAAGATGCTTCATAACAATGGTTCTAAGACTTCTAACTTACAACTTCACACACTTGCCTTCGATAATGACGGTAATGCATACTGGGGTCGTAAGATGGGTAATGGTTACATGTTATTCTACGGACGCCTAGATGAAAACTCAGTTAAGTTTGCTGCTAGTCCATCATATGTAGGTAATCGTGGTGGAGATACTAACCAAGGTGTTTCTGTTAACCCTGCAAATGGTCGAGTATACTTTGTTTCAGATGATATCCTAACTTCAATTCCAGCTAACTTGGTTCGCTCAGGTAAGTTTGGTGCTAGCGATATTCATTACCAAGCATTCAATTCTAAACGTGAGTTTGAAAGTTTAGCTTTTGACCAAGAAGGTTATGGCTACTTACTTGCTCTTTGGCCACCTGAGTTGATGGTTTCAAGCAAGCCACTTAACTAAATACGTAAAAAGACCGATTAATCTTATCGGTCTTTTTTTGTGCCCGAGTATATTATTGATTCATAAATTCACAGTGCTATAACTAAAAGTGAATAATATTAATACAAATACGATTCAAAAATATAGTTAGGTGATGATAGAATGAAAGGCTCACTATTTGAGCAATCGATGAAGGTATTATTATTTATCGTGATAATTATTATTCTTCTTATGCTTATAGGTGTGTTCTATTTTTACGCTTCTAATTAATTGATTATCTTTGGGGGAGATACAATGATTAAATACATTGATTATGCAGTCAAATTTCTTTGTTGGGGTTTATTGACAACTTTTATAGTCCAGCTTTCACAAAATTATGATAGTGATGATAGCGTAATTAATTATTATGATTCTGGATTATTCAGTGTCCCTATGATATTTTTTGGCTTATTTTTAATATGCGCATGGTTGGCGTTTTGGGAATATTATGACCATAAACCAAGAAAATAAAAAAACTAAATAATTTTCATAATCAGATATGACATTATATGTGATTGGCTATGATTTTTTAGGATACCTTGCAGATGCTTTAGTTTTCAGATAGGCTAGTTATATAACTTTTTTCGATTGGAGCTAAAACATGCAGACCACTACCAATAATCATTCCGCAAAGGGCATCTTTTATGTTGTACTGGGAGCTATCCTGTGGGGCGTTTCTGGAACTATCGCTCAATATGTATTTACCACTTACCACGCATCCCCAGTCTGGGTAGTGGGTGTACGGTTATTCTTCGCCGGATCATTTCTAATTATCTGGTCGCTCATTACTGATGGTGCCAAAGTACTACAGATTTTTAAAAATCGGCATGACACGATTATATTGATTTTGTTTGGTCTATTAGGGATGATGCCTTCACAACTGTGTTACTTCAGCGCCGTTAACTATAGCAATGCGCCAACGGCGACCGTGCTACAAAACCTTGGACCACTCTTCATTATTATTTATGTAGCTATTATTAGTAGTAAACTTCCGCGCCGAATTGATACGATCTCCATTGTAATTGCTCTGCTGGGGACATTCATGCTAGCTACCAATGGTCATTTTGATCAATTAGCGTTGACGCCTCGGGGACTATTTTGGGGAGTTATGGCCGGGGTGGCCACAGCGGTCTATACATTAATGCCTCGCCATTTGCTAAGAAAGTATGACGCACGTTTCGTGATTGGTTGGGCAATGCTGATAGGTGGTCTGCCATTTCTTTATAACACATTTACGAATACTGGTGGGCTTCCATTAACTCCTGACTTGTTATTCTGGGTGGCCATTATCGTGGTGGTCGGAACTGTCTTCACCTATTATTTTTATCTCAGTAGTTTGAAATACATTTCGGCGACTACGACTGGTATGTTAGGAGCCTTTGAACCATTAACTGCTACAATTCTTGCCGTGACGGTATTAGGAACACCGTTAACTTCAGTAGAACTTATCGGAGGAGCTTTGATATTGTTAACTACATTTATTCAGGCCCTAGGAACTAAATACTAGTTTTTAAAAATGCTTTAAAGTCTCGATGTGTAAAGACTTTAAAGCGTTTTTTATTGTAGGCATATATATTGAGATAAGCATTACATCCATGTTATCTTTTGGGTAATCAAGAAGTTATGAATTCTTGATCAATGATTTTAGGGAAGGGATGAGCGAAATATGAATCGGTATATTAAATGGATTATTGGCATAATTTCATTAGTTGCACTAGTCCAAGCCGTCTGGTTTATTTCAATCATCGTACACATTCCGTACCTGTCCGAATGGTTTGAAACAGCGTGGATCAATAATCAAGGTGCGACAGAGATCACAGCCTTGGTGCTAGCAGGAATGACAATCTTGTTAGTATTGATTATTTTCGGCCTGTTAGGAATTAGTCGGACGACCCAAAAAGATCTGCAATTTCGCAGTAATCAGGGGAACTTAGTTGTCTCAAAAGATTCGTTGGAACAAATGGTCAATCAAACGATTGCTGATAGCAACCTAGTTGGAAATATTGAAACTAAGGTGAGCATCAATCGCTCTGGCCAACGTGTTAAAGCGAACGTGAAGGCAATTAACTTGAGTGATGATGATTATCGAACAGTTGCTAAGAAAATTCAGCAAGTTGTTGATAACTGTCTCGCTTTACATCTGGGGATTCCCAGTAAAACTAAGGTGCGGTTAGTTCCTCTTAGCAAATCGACGCAACGCTTAAAGGTTATGTAAGGAGGGATTGCGATGAATACCGAGTTAAGTGGCGCATTGATCGCCATGATATTTGGAACGGTCTGGGTAGCGTTTGGATTCTTAAATGCGTTACTAGTGGGCTTAATTGGAATCGTTGGATATTTGGTTGCTAAATATTCACGGGTGATTCTTAGACAGTTACTCGATTCCACGATGTCAGCCTTGAACATTGAAAGAAAGTAGAAGATGGGAGGAATTGCAATGCAAAACCCAACAGTTGAACAAGCAAACTTAACTTTTGAAGATTCAGTTATCGAAAAGATTGCCGGCCTAGCTGCCAGAAATATCGAGGGCATTTTGTCATTCGATGGTGGTGTGATTGGTAATATAACTGATCGTTTCCGTAGTAAGAGTGACCCTACCCAAGGAATATCCGCTGATGTTGGTGATAAGCAAGTAGCCTTGGATATGACCGCCACTGTTGAATATGGCCATGATATCCGTGAGATGTTCAACCAAATCTGTAATGTAGTTAGCGCAGAAATTGAAAAATTAACTGGACTCAAAGTTATAGAACTGAACTTGCACATCAATGAAGTTATGAGCAAAAAAGAGTGGAAGGATAGTAACTCTGGTAAACCAAATTCAGCATTGAGCACTGAAGAAACTTCATAATAACGTTCTTAGAAAAGGAGAATATACTATGTCAAACAACACAACTACTAACATGCCAGAAACTAAAATGGTTTTCGATGATAATGTAATTGCTAAAATTACTGGTAAAACAGCTTGCGAAGTTGATGGAGTATTAGACCTAGAAGGTAACGTCTTCGAAAAGATGACTGACAAACTTTCTAGCGGTGACGATCCTACAGCTGGCGTTGACGTTAATATGAACGAAGATGATAACCGGGTTGAGTTAAAAATCAATGCCATCTTAGAATACGGCCGCAACGCTGAACAAGTATTCAACAAGATGTCTCAAAAGATCACTAACTCAGTTGAAGAAATGACTAACATGAAGGTCGACAAAATCGATTTGACTGTTCAAGACATGCTAACACGTGATGAATGGGCTAAAAAGAACGAACCAAAGTCAGAGAAAAAACGGGATAAAAGTGATAAACATGATCACGAATCATGATAAAAAATAAAAACTTCCAAATTTTCTTATTGAAAAATTCGGAAGTTTTTATTTTGGTTAATAAGTTATTTATTGCGAACGTGGTTTAGTGTTACCAACACAATTAGTGCTAATACTGTATAAAAGGCACCACCAAATCCCAGTGAAGGCAACCCCAAGGAACTGACCATCACTCCACCAGTGGCTGAGCCAATCGCAATTCCCAGATTACTAAAAATTGAATTTAGAGAAGAGGCCATGACGATTGATTGTGGATAGTCAGTTTCGGCCACTTCTAAATAAAATAGCTGCATAGGTGAATTTTGTAAATACATAGTAAACCCAAGAATAATTAGTGCAACTAACGCTAACCATTGTAGTTTGAATAAAAGTGGTAAGGCAATCAGTGCGACAATTTGCAATACATATATTTTCTGCATCGTGGTCAATCCATCATAGTTCGCGATGCGACCACTTACTTGGTTACTTGCTAATGATGCGAATCCATAGACAAACAAAATGGGTGTCACAAAGGCTCCTGGAAAATTAATCCCTTCGACGATAATCGGTCTCAAATAGGTGTAAACTACATACACTCCAGCCAGATTTAAAGTGGGCAAGAGAATTCCCAACAAGATACGGCGGTCTTTAAAAATGGCTAGTTGCTGTGTAAAATGATCCATCTTTCCTTGCCGAACATCTCGTGGCAAGGACAAGGAAAATAGGATAGTAAATAAAATTGAAATTCCAACGATTAGCCAAAAAACTGTTCGCCAACCGAATTTGCCACTCATCCAAGTTCCCAGTGGAACGCCAAAAACTGAAGCAATGCTGAATCCTGAAAAGACCCAAGATACCAACCAAGCTCGTTTTTCTCTGGGGGCAATTACTGCTGAGTAAGTGATGGCAATGGAGACGGTGATGCCGGAAACGACGGCGGTCAAAATTCTAGAAATCGTTAAAATTAGGTAGTTGGGAGCGACGGCAGTCATCACATTGCCAGCAATGAAGATAATTAATAATAATATCATCACGCGATATAGGCGATGTGAACCAACCATAATCGTTAAGATTGGTGTGGCTAGTGCATAAACAATTGCAAATAATGTTACTAATAATCCAACGCTGGCAATACCAACATGAAAGCTGCTAGCAAGGTCATTTAAAATTCCGACCATAATGAATTCACTCATCCCTAAAATAAAGCCTATGGCGACAAGGATGAAGCTTCTTGTTTTAAAACTTTGCATAAATTCCTCCTTCATGGTTAAAAAAGACGAGATTTAAAGTATACAATAGATGGCGTAATAAATACCAGACAGTATGTTAAAAATATGGAGGTCGACTCGATGATTATTCAGCGGTCAAATTTATTTAGTATTAAAAAGTACGAAAAACAATTCCGTGATGCTGGCTTGGCTCAAGGATATGAAAGCATCCGCAAAATCAGTCAATTATATTTATTAAGACATTCAGCATTAAATGAAATTGGCACAAAATTAGAAAATCTGGACGACGAATACTCAGCTAACTTTGATCACAATCCCATTCATCATATGGAAGAGCGAATGAAAGAACCAGGCAGTTTATTGGGCAAAATTTCTCGTAAACAAATTCCGGTAGACACCAACGATCTATTTGGCAACATATACGACATCGCTGGAATTCGAGTAATCACCAATTATCTCGATGATATTATTAAAGTTCGTGATGCCTTGGTCAAGCAAAGTGACGTGACAGTAATCAAAGAAAAAGATTATATTAACCATCCTAAACCTAATGGCTACCGTAGCTATCACTTGATCGTATCAGTCCCAGTCTTTCAAGATGAAGGAGTTCAAGAAGCCCCCGTCGAGATTCAGATTCGGACAGTAGGGATGGATACTTGGGCCAGTCTAGAACATGATTTACGCTATAAAAGCTTTGCAGATCAGGAAAAGGCTGACCAATATGCCGCTGAATTAGCTCAATATGCTAACGCATTATTTGGTATTGAAGAAAACATGCAACGCATATTTACTGGGCTTCAGTCTGAAAACGATGAGCATCAATCATAAGTTTTGCCATAAAATGTCTTATAATATCAACATGTAAGGAGGGGAAGATTATGATTAGAGAAAGTTTAGGGAGATTCAACACAGATTACCGCAAGCGTTTTTGGCAGTTCTTATTAATCATGGTGGTTATTTGGATTGTTGTCTATGCAGGTATTGAATTAACATCATCGACTGAAGCTGCTAAACATCTTTTAACATCTTCACTTAGTGGCGATAGTAGCGGTGCTAGTTCACATAATTTTTTACCATTATTTTTCCATAATTTCGGTAGTTCTTTGACGATTATTGTCTTAGGATTAATTCCAATTCCACTGTACTATCTGTTCCTTTTGTTTAATGCATCATCTGTTGGTGCGGTTCTAACTATTGGGCCACAGCCAATCTTGTTATTTTTATTCGGTATATTACCTCACGGAATTTTTGAGATACCAGGTCAAATTATTTCGGCGGCCATTAGTGCTCGACTGGCATGGTACATGATTGATCGATTTATAAGGCATCGTCAACGATCAGAGACCTTTGGTGAAATGGTCAAAACGACGGCTATCGATACGTTAGTATATGTATTGCCATTGTTGTTCATTGCTGCGATTATCGAACAAAATATTACGCCAATCTTAATTCATAACTTTATTATCAAGTAGTAAGTAATTAAGTTAGAATACAAAAAAGCACTAGTAGTGGAGGGGAATCCACGCTAGTGCTTTTATTTATCTTGCATTTTGTTAGCTGTTTCGGTAAGTGCTTGTAGTGTCTATAGTTATTACTATAAAGAATATCAAATAAATTGGGGGAGTTCTGGAAAGTAGGTAATGAGATGGCATTCCAGAAACGTATATGATATAGACGAAACATGTCCGGTGGGGAGCCGGTCGCTAACAAAATTAAGGAAGTATCGTCAATTGAATAAGTGATTTCACAATGGACATGTTATCACTGACCGTTGATGGTCTTTACAAATATCACAATTAAAACGATGTCTTTAGTATGTGGGAATTATGAAAAAACGGTTTACCGTTTCACTAAAACTATTCTAGGCATTTAGGTAAAACATTTCAACAACACAATGTAGTATAATGTTGGTTAATTAGCAAAAAAAGGAATAATTTTTTATGAATGATAATGATAAGCGGGTACAGCGCACCAAAATAAAGATAAGAAACGCGCTTTTTAAATTATTAGATCGACAAACCATTGATAAGATAACCGTGAAATCGATTATAGATGAAGCTGGTCTTAACAGAACAACTTTTTATTCTTACTATACTGATAAGTATGATCTGTTAGAAAAAGTTCAAGAAAATACTATCAAACAGATCATTCAAATCAAGCATGACTATCCAGTCACTGGTGGCGATTCACTCGGAGATACGCATCAGTTAGTCAAAACTTATTTTTCTGCATTATTTAAATTCGTTCAAGACCACCATCAAGAAGTGAAATTATTATTGATCAATAGCAGTAAAATCACTGTTTTAAGAAACATGACTAATCAAAATCCTGAATTTTATGAACATTGGCGACCGGTCATTATTCGTATTCGCGGAGTTGCGCCTGAACATAGTTATGCGGCATTGGTGGGAGTCGTCATTAATTTTTACTTTGACTTTGAAGACCATGATTATAAAACAGATCCAGAAAAAATTGCCAGTGTCCTTGCCGATATCGTTACCCGGTATATGCAATAGAACCTTTTTAGTTGATTTTGACCTTTTCTGGCGTACAATTTTGGTTGAAATTTAAGGGGGAATAATGATGACTGATGATGTATTAATTACTGTGGTTGTCCCAACTCACAACCTGGCGGATTATATTGGTAAGACCCTAGATGCACTTGCTAATCAAAAGTATCAACAGTTTGAAGTCTTGGTTGTCGACGATGCCTCAACTGATGAAACGGTTACGGTGGCCAAGCGTTATGAAAAATTAGATTCACGATTCAGAGTAATCGCATTAAAGGATCACGTTGGCGTGTCAAAGGCCCGCAATATGGGAATTGATGAAACCAAGGGGAACGTCTTGACCTTTGTGGATGGCGACGATATTGTTGATCCAGAATTCTTGCAAGTCATGGCGGTTGGCATGAGTGATCCTAAGATTGATATGGTCACTGTCGGCTATCGTTGGGGGTTCCGTGGTGCGGGTCAGTTGGAACATGAGGGACTTATCGAAGTATCAAAACGAGAAGTTTGTGATTCCATCAATACCCGAGGTAACTTAATTGGTGGCTACGTCTGGAATAAAGCCTTTCGTGTCAGCATTCTTCGTGATAAACAAATTCGATTTGACGAAACACTGGATCTTGCAGAAGACTTACTATTCACCGCAGATTATGTTTATGCGACAAATAATTTCTTGTTTGATGCTCAACCACTATATGACAAAATTTCTCGTCCTGGAAGTACGATTCATAGTGCGTCATTTAAGCAGCGAGAGCGTGAACATGAAGTTCGCCGCCATATTGATGAGATGGGAGCTAAGATCTGATTTGTACCTACTAAGCAATGATAGCTGGCTTACTATTTCAAAGTGCGTTTTAGTTGATAGTTAATTTTGATAACGGTATTATTCAGTTGTAAGTATACAGATAACGTTTTCAAAGGGGGAAGTTTATTATGGCAGATACAATTGATTCAGGTATTGCAATGGTAAAAACTTTAGAAAGCTGGGGCGTAGATCATATTTATGGTTTGCCTGGCGGAAGTATTAACAACATTATGTATGCTCTACGTGAAGAACAAAAAAACGGTAATATTCACTACATCCAAGTTCGTCACGAAGAAGTAGGTGGCTTAGCCGCCGTGGATGATGGCCGTGTAACTGGTAAGATCGGGGTTGCTTTTGGATCAGCAGGCCCTGGTGCTACCCACTTGTTCCAAGGTGCTTATGATGCCATGATGGATCGTGTACCAACGCTATTCTTAGTTGGTCAAGTTCCTCACAACTTCATGAACCAAGATTTCTTCCAGGAACAAGACGAATCACAATTATTTGGTGACGCCGGTGTTTACAACCGTACCGTTACTACCGCAGAAAGCTTACCAAAAGTCGTTGATGAAGCAATTCGTCAAGCTTATGCTAAGCATGGTCCAGCATTTGTTGTTGTTCCTAACGACTTGGCTGGTCAACCAATTCCTGCTGATGGTTACTACTCATCAGCTGCCAACTTCGAAAAAGCTGAAGCTCCAGAACCAAGTGGTGAAAAAGTTGCTGCAGCATTGAAGATGATCAAGGCTGCTAAGAAGCCAGTTATTTACATGGGCCAAGGTGTTCGTGGCGCTGCTGATGACATGATGGAACTTTCTCGTAAGTTACAAATGCCAATTATCTACGCTGCTTTAGGTAAGGACGTCATCCCATATGAATTCCCAGCTCTATTGGGTTCAGGTATGCGTGTTGCTTCTAAACCAGCTAACGAGGCTTTAAAAGAAACTGATTTGATGTTGTTCATTGGATCAAACTTCCCATTCTCTGAAGTTCTCTTCAATCCAGATGCACAATTCATTCAAATCGATAGCAACCCAGCTATGCTTGGTAAACGTCACAAGACTGAAATTTCTATGTATGCTGATGCTAAGAAAGCTATCAAGAAGTTCTTGGAAATGTCTGAAAAAGAACCAGAAACTGCTTGGTACAAAGCAAACATTGCTAACGCTGATAACTGGCGTGAATACAATGAAAAGATGATGAACAAGACTGATGGCGACCTTAGATTCGAACCAGTATTTAAGGAAATCAACAGAATCGCTAAAGAAGATGCATTATTCTCAATCGATGTTGGTGATGTTACTCAAAACGCTGTTCGTTTGATCAAGAACACTGGACGTCAACGTTGGTTCACTTCAGGATTATTTGCTACTATGGGTGCTGGTCTTCCAGGTGCTTTAGCTGCTAAGCTAAGTCATCCAGACAAGCAAGTCTTTAACCTTGCTGGTGACGGTGCTCAAACTATGGTTATGCAAGATTTGATTACTGAAAAGATGTACGATCTTCCAATTATTAACGTTGTCTTCAAGAACTTTGAATTAGGATTTATCGTTGATGAACAAGAAGATGAAGGTCAAGAACGTTTCGGTGTCTCTCTCGGTGGAATTAACTTCGCCCAAATTGCTGAAGCTCAAGGCGTTCACGGAATTTCTGTGACCAAAGTTGAAGACCTTCCTAAGGCCTTTGATGAAGCTGTAGAAATGACTGAACATCAAAATGAACCTGTATTGATCGAAGTTCAAATCACTGGTGAACGTCCAATTCCTGTTGAAAAGCTTGAATTGGATCCAGCAGATAACACTCCAGAAGCAATTGATCGCTTCAAGAAACGTTATTATGCTGAAGATTTGAAACCTTTTAGTGCTTTCTTGGATGAATATGGTGTAAAATAACAAATAGCTATTAATGAAATTTTCAAAGCCGGTGTGATATTAAGTTATCACGCCGGCTTTTTATGTCTGGTGCATATCCATTAGATTTTTAAGTGATAATGGTATAATCGAAATTAGTAAGGGGGGTATATAAATATGCAAACACAATCAACTGCTCCTAAGAAAACTAGTAGCAGACAAATCATTTTCGTTCTTGGCTTGTTTTCCATTTTAAGTGGATTATCTGGATCTAGTACGAACTTGGCTATTCCCAAAATTGGGATGGATTTGGGAGTCAGTAGTGGGGCATCAACCTGGATCGTACAAATTGGGTTGATTACAACTGCCATTTTACTAGTTCTATTTGGTCACTTAGGTGATTTAGTGTCAAAGGACTTTGTGTTTATTTGGGGTGGTGTCGCTTTTCTAGTCGGTTCTGCCGTTACTGGAATCGCGCCTAATTATCCAATTATTTTAATCGGTCGATTCGTTCAATCTGTGGGTTCAGCTATGATTATGGCGAACTCGATGGGGATCGTAACGGAAAATATTCCTAATGATAAACGGGCGGAAGCTTTATCGGCTATTTCAATGTTCACTTCAGTTGGAACCATTTCTGGACCTGCTCTAGGTGGTTTCATCATTTCGTTCGCTTCATGGCGTTGGATTTACTTAATCAACGTGCCACTAGGAATTATCGTGCTATTTATCGGTTTCAAGATCTTACCATTGCCTAAGGGGGGGTTCAGTGAGATTCGTCCAAAGATGAAAGGTGCCAACTGGACTGGCCAAAACATCTTTACTATTGGTATGATTATCTTCTTCATGAGTGGAACCTTGCTTCAAGGCGGTACAGGCAATATCTGGTTAGCAGTTGTCTTACTAGTAGTCGGTGCCGCATTAACAATTTACTCATTTTACCAAGACGATCGCTCAAAATCGCCTTGGATTGCTAGAGAATTACTTAGAAATTCAACCTACATGATCTCCATTGTTGTTATGTTAGCAGCAATGTTGATCAACGCGGTTTCAAACATTTTATTGCCATTTTATCTACAAAGTTTCTCTGGATTATCACCATTCTACAGTGGTCTTATCATGATGCTTCAGTCATTGACTATGTTATTCGTTACCCCAATTTCTGGATACTTAGCTGATCACTGGAACCGTGGTATGTTGACTGCTTTGGGATTGATAATTTTAGCCATTTCTCAAGTTGGTTATGCAATGTACCCAGCTAAGTTGAATCTTGCACTAATCATTATCCCAGTCGTCATTAACGGTATTGGTATGGGATTGTTCTTATCACCAAACAACGCTATGACCATGAGTTCCGTTGATAAGTCATTATACGGAGTTGCTGGATCATTTAACTCATTTGCTAGAACTTTGGGTATGACTATTGGTATTAGTTTTGCTTCATCAGCATTATTCATGCAATTGCCTGGAACTAGGCGAGTTACACCAGCTTTAGGTGCCCACTTCATGAGTGCTTATGCCAATGTTTTCTGGATTACTGTTGGATTAGCTGTGATTGCTTTAGCTGTTGAATTATATCGGCTTGTGCAAATGAGAAAGCCAGCTCAAAGTTAATTACAAATTGAAAGTGGTTTATTTAACCATTTTTCAGAAAAATTTTGTATACTAATCACGACAATAAGATGATTAGTGAATATCCTAGTTGTCATAGATTCATGTTTAGTAATTTAAAAAGGTTTTTTGGAGGGAATATTAATGGTAAAAATTGGAATTAATGGTTTCGGTCGTATTGGTCGTTTAACATTAAAGAGAATTCTTGAAGTTAATGATCCAGAACTTGAAGTTGTTGCAATCAATGATTTAACAACTCCATCAATGCTTGCTTACTTATTCAAATATGACTCAACACATGGTATTTCACCATACGAAGTTAGCTCAACTGATAATGGTATCGTAGTTAACGGTAAGGAAATTCCTGTGTACGCTGAAAAGGATGCTTCACAAATTCCTTGGGTTAAGAACAACGGTGTTGAAATGGTAATTGAATGTACTGGTTTCTACACTTCAAAAGAAAAGTCACAAGCTCATTTGGATGCTGGCGTTAAGAAGGTCTTAATTTCAGCTCCTGCTGGTCCAATGAAGACTGTTGTTTACAACGTCAACCATGACACTATTGATTCAAGCGACCAAATCATTTCTGCTGGTTCATGTACTACTAATGCATTAGCACCAATGGCTTACTACTTGAACAAAGAATTCGGTATCGAAGTTGGTACCATGACTGTTATCCATGCCTTCACTAGTTCACAAATGATTTTGGATGGTCCTAAGAGCAAGAAGTTCAGACCTAACAGAACTGCTTCATCTAACACCATTCCTCATTCAACTGGTGCTGCTAAGGCCATTGGATTGGTTATTCCAGAATTGGATGGACACCTTCAAGGACACGCACAACGTGTTGCCGTTGTTGATGGATCTGTCTGCGAATTAGTATCAGTATTCAGCAAGAAGGGCGTTACTGCTGATCAAGTAAACGATGCTATCAAGCCATACACTGAAGGTAACGCAGCATTTGGTTGGAACGAAGACGAAATCGTATCTTCAGATATCATTGGCAACACTCATGGTGCTGTCTTTGACCCAACCTTGACTGAAGTAACTTCAAACGGTGACTTCCAAGTTGTTAAGACTGCTACTTGGTTCGACAACGAATATGGATTTGTTGCTAACATGGTTAGAACTGCTAAGGTTTACGGCGAAAAATAAGATTAAATAATTAATATTTGAAGCTACCTGAAAGGGTAGCTTTTTTGTTTACAAACAGATAGATGACGATATTGAAAAATTACGCTAAGCTATTAGTAACGAAAGGATGGTTATGATGAATAAACAAAGACTGCAGATGATCGCCATTGTCTTGATCCTATGTTCCATCGTCTTAAAAGTGCTTAGTGGTGTTCAGTTGTTAGCTTTCATGGGTAGTTTATTGAATGCACTAGCTTTGATCTCAGCTTTGGTGGCGGTTGGTCTGGCTTTTTGGTTAGTTACTAGAAACTCAAAGTACTGAGTTAATAATCAAAAACTAGTTAAATTAAACAGATACTAGTAAAGCTAGTATAATTAACAATAGATATATATGCTTAATTAATTGGCATATTACATATAAAAACTCGGGGGGTTCAAGCATGGATCAAGTCTTATTGATCATTATTATCTTGGCTGGTGTAGTGTTAGCGAACATCTTGGCCAATCATATCACGATAATTCCCCTACCATTTTTTCTAATTGGAATTGGAATTATTTTTGCTATCTTACCTTTTTATCGTGGATTTGTTATTGATCCAGCGACATTTTCGTTGGCTATCATATCGCCATTGCTGTATAACGAAGCGCAGAATAGTTCACGACTTTGGATAGGGCGATCAATCGTTAACATATTATCGTTAGCGGTTGGGCTAGTTTTAGTTTCTGTCCTAGTCGTCGGAACTGGATTGCACTGGTTATTCCCGGTGCTACCACTTAGCCTAAGCTTCGCATTAATGGCTGTGGTTACGCCAACTGATGCTTCAGCAGTTAATTCAATCTTTGAGAGTAGTCCCATTGCTAAAGAGCAGATGGGTATCTTACAGAATGAATCATTGTTCAATGATGCCGCCGGTATCGTGTTGTTTGATGTGGCTCTTGGAGCCTACATGTCCGGTTCATTCTCAGTTAACTATACTATCCTGATTTTCTTGTGGGAATTCATAGGTGGATTAATATTTGGTGCACTGGTAGGAGTGGCCATCGTTAGTGCCCGACTATTCTTGATTAGAAATCATGACGATACGCCAATTATCATGGTGCCAATTCAGATTTTGACACCATTCTTGGTTTACCTATTAGCTGATAAATTCGGTATGTCAGGTATCTTAGCTGTTGTGGCTGCTGGATTAGCTCAAGGCTCTGAACGGGGTAAGTTACGATTAACTTCATCTAGAATGCAAATCGTCACTAGCAACGTTTGGGAAGTTATCTCTGGGATGCTTTCAGGAATCGTCTTTATCCTCTTAGGCTTATCCTTGCCAACTGTTATTCAAGCTATGCATTACAGTGCCCAGTCTGAATTTGCCATTTGGCGTTTATTACTAATTGGGGTGGCATTATACATTGCTCAATTAGTAGTTCGTCTGCTGTGGAGTCACTTCCTATTGAGAACCGACGGCAATAAGGAGCGTTCATGGCGGGATAGCCTGATCATGGCACTCAGTGGAGCGCATGGAACCATTACATTATCATTGGCTTTCTCAATGCCATTAATGATTAATGGAGGACCATTCATCTTCCGTAGTCCGTTAATCTTCTTGGCAGCAGTGATTATCATCATTAGCTTGATTATGCCAACTGTCTTGATTCCATTGTTAGTCCCAACTCAATCACTTAATCAACCACGTTACAAGTGGGTTAAGCGGATGATTCAAGCGGCCATTAGTGATTTAGTTAAAGAAAAAGAAAATGTGGCTGCTGCCCAAATTGTTATTGATTCCTTACAACAACAATTGGTCTTAGACGGATCACCAAGTCACCGAGTTCAACGCCAAATCACTAAGGAAGCATACGACGTTGAACGAAAAGCCATCCAACAGATGCACGATGATGGCAAGATTACCGATGATGAATTGAAGTACTACTTCGAATTCCTGGAACTGAATAACTTCTCAGCTGATAATAAGATCTGGAAGAACGTTTGGCTCAGAATTCGATTTGGTTTGCACATGGGAAAGATGTACAAGGACCTTCACAGAGCTCAGGATGCGTTCTTGACTGCTCCAATCGAGTTGGAAGAAGTCTATTGGCGTCAACAGTTCAAAAACCATGGTGAAGATATCCTGCCAATTGAAAAAGCCGGCTTTGACGCCGTGATGGAATTTCTCAAGGATCATGAGTCAGATCACGGGATGGAAGTGAACTTCGTTCGTCGATTCTACCGAACTCGTCACCGTCGAGTTAACAGTGGGGATGTTGACCCAGATATCGTTTATCAAATGTTCATGCGGGCCTTCCATTCGGAATATGAGCTTATTCAAGAAGCACTATCAAGTAAGCAAATTGATTCAGATCTTGCCGAACGATTGCAACAGCGAATATCATTTGATGAAATCACATATATTCAAAATTCAGAAATGTTCAGAGAACAAATCTAGACTAATAATTAATCACTCAACTTTGGTTGGGTGATTTTTTTGTAACAAAAAACCACCATACGATTACTAAGAATTGTATGGTGGTTAGTGAGTTTAGTTTTAAGGTAACTTGGCAATTCTAGTGATATGAGTAGTTATATTGTCGTCGCCTCTTGCAATCATATGGTAAATGGCTTTGTTTTTAGAAATTCTGCGGATAGTTGATATAATATTTTGTTTCTTGGCATTCTTATTATCGATGATATATTTCTTGCCAGTTTTTTTGTATCTGGGATTTGCTATGGTTCCGCCATCAAAAATATCAACACTATCTTCATCAGAAATAAAATAAATGGCGGGGTTACTAAACTTAATAAAGAAATCTTCTGATTTATTGGACTTCCAAAATCCTGACTTAAGAAATGTTGGTACACCACCGTGCCAAGTGGCTGCATTTGCTGTCGTGTTACTTGTCATAAAAATTCCAAACATACCTAAGACAATGGTTCCCCATAAGATAACTTTCTTCATAATGCTCCCCCTATAATTAAATTAATTTCATCTTAAGAATATCACAATGCTAAGCAACTTCTTAGTCGGCTATCATTCTACATATAATGAAAAAAGACGTATCCGATTTGAATACGTCTTTGATTATTTATTTAAGTGAATATACTCGATTTAAATATGTGTAATAGAGATCATGATCGGTTAGATCGTGAGGATAATAAAATCTGAATTTATTATGGTTGATTCTTGTTAAGGTTGAATAAGTATATTTGTGATCCTTCATCATACTCTTTATGGTGTATGACTTTCCTGATTTCCTATACATTGGATGATTAGTTGAGTATACATTCTTGATGTCGATGTAGTATACGCCATGATTATCGAAACCCCAGTAATCTTTGCTGTCTTCGTCTTTCCAGAATCCAGCTTTCAGAATGGTTGGAACTCCTTTGTGCCAAGTTGCGGCATTTGCGGTCGTGGTGCTAGTCGCCAAAATCCCAAGCATTCCCAAAACAATAGTACTCCATAAGATAACTTTCTTCATAATTCTCCCCCTATGATTATATTACTTACAAGTTAAGTATACCTCAAAGAAGTAGGGATGTTTAGGCAATAAGAAACGGTGGATAATTTTTTCTAACAAAAAGCCACCATACAATTGTATGGTGGCAAGTTGATATAGTTTTAAGGTAATTTACTGATTCTAACGATATGGATATTCTTACTTGGGACACTTTTTTCGCCAAAATAAAATGTGGCTTTGTTCTTCGAAATTTTACGGATTGTTGTCCTAATATTTTGTTGCTTGGACACTTTATTATCGATTACAAATGACTTACCAGTTTTCTTGTATCTTGGATTAGTTAAAACGGTACTATCCAAAGGAACTCCGACGGCATAGTCATCCTTAACACCATAATAAATAGCCCGGTTACTAAACTTAATATAGAAATCTTTTGACTTAGTTTTCATCCAAAATCCTGACTTAAGGAATGTGGGTACACCATTGTGCCAGGTAGCAGCATTTGCGATTGGTTCAACAAAAAATAAAGTGCCAAACATTCCTAAGATAACGGTTCCCCATAAAATAACTTTCTTCATAATTCTTCCCCCTATAAATGTTCTATTTATGAGTTAAACATAGTTCAAAAAATCCAATTGCGTTGATGACCAACATCATCATTCAATCACTAATGCTCGATGACTGGATGGTGGTTAGTTAGTATATTTTTAAGGCAATTTAGTGATTCTGGTAATATGAGTATTTATATGTGGACCATATTTTTCATTCAGATGGAAGGTGGCTTTGTTTCTTGAAATTCGGCGAACTGTTGAAATAGTGTGTTGCGCCTCAGACGTTCTGTTATCAATTACATATAGTGTGCCTGATTTTTTGAACCTGGGATTTGTAAAAACTTCACCAAACAAAGCTAATTCATCAGCATCGTCACTTTTATCCTTAACAGAATAATAAATGGCTAGACTACTAAACTTAATATAGGAATTTTTTGGCTTATTTGCCTTCCAAAATCCTGCCTTAAGAAATGATGGCACGCCATTGTGCCAAGTGGCTGCATTTGCAGTCATTGTACCAGTCATCAAAATTCCAAGCATTCCCAAAACGATAGTACTCCATAAGATAACTTTCTTCATAATTCTCCCCCTATGATTAGATTACTTACGAGTTAAGTATACCTCAAAGGAGTGGGGATGTTTAACCAATAAAAAGCTGTTGATAATTGCTTTCATCACAAAAAACCACCATACAATTGCTAATAATCGGCGATTGTATGGTGGTTAGTAAGTTTAGTTTTAAGGTAACTTGCTAATTCTGGTGATATGAGTATTTATATGATCACCGCCTTTTTCATTCATATGAAATATGGCTTTGTTCTTAGAAGTTCTGCGAACGGTTGACATAATGTGGCGTGTTTTAGAAATTTTGTTGTCGATTATATAGATCTTACCAGTCTTTTTATATCTAGAATCGGTTGCAACCATTCCTTCATAGACATCAATATTGTCTTCTTTAAAAATATAATATATCCCTCGATTGCTAAACTTAATATATGAATCCTTTGGTTTATTTTCATGCCAAAATCCTGACTTAAGGAAGGTTGGTACGCCTTGGTGCCAAGTAGCTGCGTTCACACTTGGCGATCCAACAAATAAAACTCCTAACATTCCTAAGACAATAGTTGCCCATAAAATAGTTTTCTTCATAATATCCTCCTATGACTATATGCTCATGAGTTAAGCATAGCGAATAGCTACATAATTAGCCGTTGTATGGCGGTTAATCAATATAATTTTAAGGTAGCTTCGTGACTCTGGTGATATGAGTAGCAAATCCATCATTTTTTGAATGTGTATAAATTGTTGACTTGTTTTTAGAAATTCTGCGGATTGTTGAAGTAATTGGTGTTTTCTTGGAAATCATGTAGTCGATGACATAATTCTTCCCAGTTTTTTTATATCTAGTATTGGCGATGACTCCGCAGTAAAAACCATCGGTATTATATTCTTTAGCAATGGAATAAATACCTCCGTTACTGAACTTAATATATGAATTCTTTGGCCTATTCATCTTCCAAAATCCTGACTTAAGGAAGGTTGGTACGCCAATGTGCCAAGTAGACGCATTTGCTGTAGCGTTACTCGTCATCAAAATTCCAAACATTCCTAAGACAATAGTTCCCCATAAGATAACTTTCTTCATAATGATCCCCCTATAAATGTATTACTTACAAGTAAATCATAGCATAAATAAGTGCCATTATACGAAACTCTTAAGTAAGTGACTTCCAGAGTTATATGTTTAGAATAAAAGAGATATAACTTATAATTAAGATAAGCTTAAGAGTAAAGGAGGATGGGAGATGGTTAAAAAAAGAGAAATTCCAGATTTATCTTCAGAACTCAGATCAGATATCGTGGAGTCTCCAAAGTCCATCCGTGATGCTCCAGGTATCAGAATTTACGGTAAGGTCATTAAAAGCATCATCTATACAACTGATGTGGCAGTGATTGCTAATTCAAATGCCGATGCAGTGTTTGCGGTATATCCGTGGACACCGAACACCAAGATCTTAGAAGCTGTTTCGACAGCATCTAAAGTTCCGGTGTTGGCAGGAATTGGTGGTGGATTAACCAAAGGATTACGTTCAGCTACCAATGGTTTCTTCGCTGAAGAAGGTGGTGCTCAAGGCGTGGTCTTGAATAGTCCAGCTACTGATGAAACCATCGCAAGTGTTCGTGAAGCGATTGATGTGCCAATCATCTACACGGTTACAAATGATCAGATTGATTTGTTCAAAAAGATTGAAGCAGGTGCTTCAGCTTTCAATGTAGCCGGTGGCAAGAAGACGTCTGAACTTGTCCGTTGGGTGGTTGAAGAGTTAGGGGATGAACATCCTAACTTTCCAATTATTGCGTCAGGTGGTAAGACTGATGAGCAGATCACGGAAACTATTGAGGCAGGTGCGCACGCAATTACGTTTGCGGCTAACGGAATAACGGAGGCTACATTCAAGAAAAAGATGGCCGGCTATCGGAAGGATTAGCTTCATAAAAAAGTTCAATTAATTAGTAGCTTATCTAAACAATAATTCAAATCCTATGTTAAACTATGGGTATACTAAAAGAAAGAAGAGGTGGATAATATGTTAGGTTTAATTTGGCAATTAATTATCGGTGGAATTATTGGTGCAATCGCAGGTGCAATTGTTAGTCGCGGAATGCCAATGGGCTGGATCGGTAATATTATTGGTGGTTTAGTTGGTGCTTGGTTAGGTGAATCAGTTCTAGGTAGCTGGGGTCCTCACTTGGCAGGCATGGCAATCTTTCCAGCAATTGTAGGAGCAATTATCGTGGTAATTGTTGTATCCTTCATTACTAGATCCATGTCAAAGGCTTGATGACGGAGGTCTCATATGGCAAAAGAAAATAAGTTAACAGAGATTATTGAAAGATTAAGTGATGTGATACCTTCTGATAAAAAGCATGAAGAAGACAAGAAGCACGAAGAAGATAAGAAGACTGAAGATCTACATGTTAAAGATATGCGAGACAATCAACACGATGAGGATCAAAAGTCTGAAGATAAAAAGGATGCACCAACTTGGAATGACATGTCGCCAGACACAGAGTTCAATGATCCTAACAAAGAAGGTAAATAGTCATCAGAACGCAGAATATTAGCAACCAATCAACCTAGTCAGGTAAACTGACTAGGTTTTTCTGTTTATACAATTAATAACTATTACTGACACGAAGTTGCTTAATATAGGTATGTAATGTAGAATGAAAGCGCGTACATAAAACGATAGGGGGTAATCTATTTATGAAACGAAGGTATAAATTACTGATGGGGATGTTGCTGACCGTAACGGCCGCAGTGCCAATGATGTTAGTAACTCAGCCAAGTAACACAATTGTGGCTCACGCAGACAACGATGACAATACGGTTGTCCAATTTGATAATCCGAGGTTTGCAGATTTAGTATTTGCTAACTTACAGGATGAGAAGATTGCTGGAATTACTGATAGTAGCCATATTACTCGGGGACAAATGGCTCAACTAAAAGAAATTAGTAATTCTGCCGGTGGCTACCATGCGCTAGAAAATGGTGGTAATGGGATACCTACTTCCGACAGTAGTCTTAATCCAGGCAATTATTCTATTGAAGGAATTCAATATGCCAAGAATATTACCTCGCTTACGCTGCAATCTGATCTAAACTATCCAAGTTATTTCTTCTATAATGATCTCCAAGATATTTCACCACTTAAGTCGTTGACTAAGTTAACGTCAATATCTTTGGTTGGTAATCGAATCAAAGATGTTTCACCTTTGAAAGATTTAAAGAACGTCACTGCTTTGAGACTTCAGTATAATTGTATTCAAGATATGTCCATGCTAGATAGTAGTCAATATACATCTGCTTTTGCGATTTTTAGCCAAATCGTTATGTTACCTAAGGCCACGGTAACAGATGGAAGTTATGTCGTTGACGAAGCATTTAAGAATTGGTTACCAAAGGGTTATACCTTTAGTGCAGCGCATGCAAATAATGGTGCTAAAGTAATCCATTATCGTTTGGTAGCCGTTCACGCACCGGAAGATCCTAATCATCCTAAGCCATCTGACGAATTATCTCAGATTGTGTTCGATGATGCTGCTCCAAGTGGCTGGGACAATGTAAATGCGCAAATCCATTACACAAACTTTCCTAAACAACAGGTGGGTTATACCAGTGATCCAACCAATAATGGGATAAATGTTGCACAGTTGCCATTTAAGACAGCTATGTGGTATCGATATACGGATAATTCAATTAATCCAAGTTACAATATCTGGGATGTTATTCAACCATATGTAAATCTTGTATCATATACATTGATTGAAGTTGATCAAGACGGTAATCCAATTACTGGAACAAGTCCAATTACAGGTTCAGGCGCCCCGGGAGACACCGTGAATGTTCCAGATGTGCCTGGTTGGACTGCGGATAATGACACCGTTACAATCCCCGATGATGGTGGCACAATCAAAGTTCCTTATCACCAAAATGATGGTCAAGTTCCTAATGAAGACAATGATGTTTCAGTCATCGTCCACTATGTAGATAGTAATGGCAAAACAATTAAGCCTGACGTAACTACCAAGGTTCCTGCAGGAACTGAGATTGACGCTCCTGATATCTCAGGATATACGGTTGATGGAACTAATAAAGTGACGGTTCCAAAAGGTAACACAGCTGAGATTACTTTTAAATATAAGACCAAGAGTAATCCATCAAACCCATCAAACCCATCAAACCCATCAAACCCATCAAACCCATCAAACCCATCAAACCCATCAAACCCATCAAACCCATCAAACCCATCAAACCCATCAAACCCATCAAATCCTAGTAATCCATCTAATCCCGGCAAGCCAGGAGAACCAAATCCAACTAACCCAACTAACCCTAATCCGGGCGAAAATCCAGGTGGTGGCCTAATAGCCAAAAAGGGTGAAGCGGTTTACACTTTAAATCACATTTATCTCTACAAAAACAAGAATTTTAACAAGAATGATCGCAAAGCTTTCTATGTTAAGAAGCCTAGAATCAATCGGCCAATGTTTGTTGTAACTGATTATGCTCGTGATAATGCTGGACGATTAAGATACTATGTTCGAGATGTTAATCATCACAGTTCCACAGACAGAATGAAGGGATATATTACCGCTAATACAAATTATGTTCGTCCTGTTTATTATCAGAGCAAGCATAGTAAGCTAACAGTAATTAATCCTCGTGGAGTGAATGAGTATAAGAGCAGTGACTTAACTGGAAAAGTTAAAAACTTTAAACAAGGTTCAGTTCTTAAAGTGGTTGGTTTTGTTAATCACAATCTCACCACTCGTTACTTGTTAAGTAATGGTCATTATGTAACTGGTAACCGTAAATTAGTTGAGATGGGTACAATTAAGTCCGTTAAGAAAGTTAAGGCAATTCGGAATATTAAATTGTATACTTCAGTGAACTTATCTCAAGCAAAACGTAATATTAAGAAAGGCACTATTCTCAACGTCAAGCGTTATGAGTATAGTCAACCATACAGTAGACACAATACTGGTACTAAACGTTATGTAGTTGCTGGCGGTTACATCACTGCTAATAATAAATACGTTAGAACAGTTAAATAAATTTTTAGATATTAAGCGATTCTTATCGGTGTAAAGCCGGTAAGAATCGCTTTTTGTGTAAAAAAGAGTATTGATGATAGTGCATCAATACTCTCCAAGATACTATTGTAATTTACTGCATCTTTTTCGCCACACGCCAACCCGTAATAACGATTCCTAATACCATTAATCCAGCAGCAATTAAGAAAGTTAATCGGGTTCCATAGATAAACCATTCTGGATGGCTTGGCAAATATCCGCTAACTTTGTAACCGGCTAAGTGACTCATGGTAGTGAAGATGGTTAGGGATGCTAACGAGATACCAATAATGTTACCTAAGTTAACTGCTAGCGTCTGTGAAGCACCCGCAACACCTAACTTATCTCGAGAAATAGGTGCCATAATCGTTGCGGTATTGGGTCCAATGAAGATTCCTGTACCGATACCACTGAGAATAATTGCAATGGCGATGTAGGCAATTGAAGTATGTGCATCAAAGAAGTAAAAACCAATCTGAGCGAAGAACATCAAAGTTAATCCAGATATAATCATGACTTCCTTGGATGTCTTATCACCAATCAGACCACCGATTGGGGCAGCAAAAGCAGTCGTTACTGGCGAGATCAATACTAGAGCTCCTGTAAGTCCAACACTGATACCTCTAAAACTTTGTAAATAAATTGGAAAAATAAAACTGAATAACGAATTAACGATTGGGGATAGTGCCCCAACAAATAAGGCTGAACTATAAATGTGGTTTTTAAATAACGAAAAGTCTAGTGTCGGTGCCGGTACATCGCGTTCCACGAACACAAACGCAATAGCAGCGATTATGAAACCAACAAAGAGCCCAATTACCATTGGGTTACCAAATCCGATACTTTGTGCCATTTCCAGTGCGGTAAAGAAGAGGGCGATGCTGACAAACAATAATACTGATCCAGCATAGTCATACTTGAAGTTACCATTCTTTGTGGTGTCATCATCTAAGTTTAAGAACAACCAACTCATGATAATGGCGACGATACCAATAGGGATGTTAATAATGAAAATCGAATTCCATGGAAACACTTGTAGTAACAGACCACCAAGTGCAGGGCCTGCCACATAACCAGCTGAAATGAAGATGGTATTGATTCCCATGGCCCGTCCTCTTTGAGTTGGATTGAAGATTTGAGAAATAATCCCATAGCTGTTAGACAAAGTAGCTGCAGCTCCGATTGATTGAACGACCCTGGCCACAAGTAAGAATTCGAATCCTAAATTGATACTGGCCATTAAGGAACCCAGAATAAAAATATAGGTTCCTGACTTAAAGACCTTAGTCTTGCCAATAATGTCACCTAGACGACCAAAGGAAATCAATAGACCAGATAAAACTACCATATAAATAATTGAAATATACGCTGTTTGACTTAATGGAACGTGCAATGACTTGGAAATAATCGGCATCGCAATGTTAACGATCGATGCATCGATATTCTCCATGACAGTTAATAATCCAATGGCTGTTAATCCCAGCCACGGATTCTTCCGTAAATCACTCACGATAATCCCCCCTAAACATTATTCTGATGCTCTTTATGATACCCCGACAATTTAGATAAGTGAACTAGTTAGCCCGCTTGATTATTTCTATCATTATGAGAAAAACTAGCCGACTTCTGGATCACTAAAATCACGCAAACGTTACTACATCAACGATTATCTCATCAAAAACTACCCGGTGGTTCACCCACTAATTCGTTGGCATACTTATATCTTGTGACAAGGGCCCTTGGATCAATTCATTCAATGAGGAGATTCCAAGATGAATCACGAGATAACTAACGAACAATATAATGAAGCTTTTGAATTCTTAACAGAGGGCGACCATGAAGTCGTCATCTTTGGTGTGCTGCGCAGATTGCACATTCAACCAAACCAAGAATACTACGATGATATGGTGCAAGAAGGCAGATTAGTATTTGTGCACGCCTACCTGAAGACATCAGCGACTACAGAAAAACAAAAATTAGTCTTTATCTATCAAAAGGTGTACTGGTCAATGCTGGACTATTTAAGGAAGCAATCGTCAGTTAATGACCATAAGTATGTTCCGGATGATTCAGCCAGAAATGAAGAAGAGCTGTTCGAGTTACCAACTAATCACAGTTATGAAGTTGAGTGTGAGACCCAGACAATGTTCGCCGAGTTGATGGACATCTGCACTCAAGATGAAAAACAATATCTATTATCAGCATACAAATATGGATTAAACGCCACAGAGATTGCCAGTCAATATGGTGTTAGTCGACCGACTGTATATAAGTGGAAACGCAGTGTATTGCAGAAAGCGAAAAACATTGAAATTTAGCTTTACACTTTTGCCACCTTATTTCGTTACTAGTAGATGTAAGGGTTGGCCAATTACTTACATCAATTAATAAAGGAGAGTCATACAATGTTAAATAGAGATTGGATGAAGTCAAACGTAACTTATACTTTCGTTGGAGACGGATATGAGAAGGGTGTTAAGCGCTCATTCTCTAACCTGACTCGCAACGTATCAGCAGAACAAGTTGTCGGCTTTGCCGGAGTCTTAAAAGAATTGACTGGCGACCGCATTATTGATGCAACTGTTACAACTACTGATCACGTTGGTGTTGAATAAGAATTCTGGAGGAATAATTAATGAGTAAATTAGAATTAATCTTTGAATCAAGCGACCATAAAATCAAGACTTTGCAATTGAACTATGCCAAGGATGGTCTAACTGATAAAGTTGCCCTAGCACAAATGAACAAAATCGCAGCTTTGAAAATGTTTGATAAGGATGGGACTAACCCGTACGTTAAGCCAGTGGCTGCCCGTTATTCAGAAACTATGCGTAACACTATCTTTGATAACCGTCTTTAAGACAAAGTAACTACCTTAAATTTATAATTCGTTTTAAAAAAATATCTAAATAGAAATGCCTGCGAGGTTAATTCCTTGCAGGCATTTTTTATAGTACCTATAACCAAAACGGCATTAACTAAATGAAAGTAAGTGCCTGCCACAAGGGGTTGAATAGGGTATTTTTAATAGATTTCGCAAAACTAATGGCGCCTGTTAACTATTAACGAGTGCATCCTAATTTACCTTTAAACTAGTCCGTGAACCCTTATATGTCAACTGATTTGGCATTTTGTGAAATATTACATAAAGATTACTATCATAACAAATCCGTGAATTTGACCCGTATTTATTGCGCCGTTGGATATATAGCTATATACTTCAAAGAGTAAAGTTGATTCGGTTCAAGTAAGAGGATTGTCCTCTAACTAACTGAATCAACTGTACCGTTCACACAAAGCGGTAAATAAAATTATATTGGAGGATACACAATAATGAAGTCAAGTTTAAAGAAATCATTATTCGTCGGTTTGGCAGCTTTAGGTTTCGTTGCAGCAGCTGGTTCAGTTAATGCTTCAGCAAAATCATACGCTAAAGTTACTTCAAACCAAGCCCTAACTACTAACGCTACTTCACGTAACGTAAACGTTAACGGCACAAACGCACTATACACAAAGGCTGGTACTTTGAAGGGTGCTAAAGTTAAAGCAACAACTACTACTCTTGCAGGTCTTAAGGACAGCAAGTTAGGCAAGGATAACTTCCGTGCTTACCGTGTTGCTACTACTAACCGTGGTTCAGTTTACTACAAGATCGTTTCATTCAACGGCCAATACCGTGGATGGATCTATGGTGGTAAGAGCACTTCAGCATTTGCTGGTGGTATCGCTTCATACGCTACTACTCAAGATGCTAACGATGCTAAGGCTGATGGCAAGACTGCATACAAGCTTGCTTCAACTAGCACTACTGAAAACACTACTTTATTCGCACAACCAGCTTGGTCACAATACAAAGTTGGCCGCGCTAAAGCTGCTAACGGTTCAGTAATCAGCTCAACTGCTGCTTACAAGGATGCTACTTTCACCCTTAACAAAGCCGTTACTACTTCACGTGAGGGCGAAACTTGGTACCAAATCGGCTCAACTAATGCTGATTTAAACGGTGCTTACGTTAAGGCTAGCGACGTAGTTGCTGCTACTCCTGCTGAAACACCAATCGCTCAAAACCAAGTTGGTATTAAGTTCATCGATGCTGACACTGGCAAGCAAGTTGGTTCAACTTTAGTTAAGACTAATAACTCATACTTAACTGTATCTGCACCTAGCTTTGTGAACAGCTTAGGATTATCTACACAACTTCCTACTGGTTATACTGATGCAAATGTTTCAACTGGAATTAATGGTTTGACCGATTCACAAACTAATGCTAATAAGTTGGCTATTAGCAATGCTCAATATGGTAATACTGTAAATTACTATGTTAAGAACATTGGTACTGCAAACTACTTCAAGAACTCATCAACTGCTTTCATGTTTAAGAGTTCTAAGGATGCTGACTATACTGCCGATAACAAATTAAATAAAGATGCTCTTTCATTTAATACTGTTAAAGACCAGTCACTTAGTTCAGTAGTATCTGCACTTTCATCTGATGCAAATACAGTTGGAGCTAATGGTGGAAGCGTTAGTCTAAGTGCAATTAATGCTGCTCTTAAAGCTCAAGGCGCTGATTCGTTCTACATTATTCAAGTAGTTGGTGGACCATACGTAACTAGCTTAAACGATCTTTCAAAATTAGATAGTACACAAGCTCTTTACATTCAAAAACTTGATTTCAATTCAACTGACTTTGCTAAGAACGCTGCTCCTATCAGTAACACTCAAAATACCGACGGCAGTTTCAAAATTGATACAAGTAAGGGCATCAATCTTCCTTACTCATTATCAACTAGACAAGTAACTGCTGGTGCTTTGAAGAGTACTTCAACAACTGTTAGTGATGTTGCAACCGCATTTGCTAACTCAACAGAAACTATTAACTAATATTAACAGTATTATTTAAAAAGGATTCGTGGTAATACATACACGAATCCTTTTTATTTTTTATATATTTAAATGATAATTAACTAGTTGTTTGCGTCATCTGAAGTTATCGTTATCAAATAATTAAAAAACTGTCTCATTGTTAGTTAGCTGCGATTAAGCTATGGCGACAGTTCTGGCAAATTAGGGCACTGTTAAAGTCAAATTTTTTAATGAATATGACTGATTTTTACCTTATTTCTGTAAAATAAGGAACGCTAGTAATGGTTTGAGTGGTTCCTGATGCACTAACGCTATTCATAAATGTCATAGAAACTTTGCGTGCCTTGAGCTGATAATACATAATTCGTTTGGTTAATATTATTTATGAAAAAAGTTTTCTTGTCAGTTATGCAAATGCTGAAGTGCTCTTACCACCATAGATCCATCCACGGTATTGGCCGTTGAATGAAACGATCTTGTAGTAAACTGAACCACGGTTAGTAGTAGCAACACGGTAAGCACGGAAGTTATCCTTGCCAAACTTGCTGTGTTTTTCACGCCTACATGCAGTGTCTGACTAACCCTCGTCTTCTTGTGACGAAGGTTAGCGCAAAATTAAGCTATCGTTTCATCAAAGCGCGAGATTGCTGATTAATCGTAATACTTAATAACGTTAATTATAATCAAAAATAACTAAATGTATAACCACCTGTTGATTAATTTGTAATACTATTGTAAACATGAATTTATGAGTGAATTATCACTTATGCGGTGAATACGCGTTAACACTGACTTTAAAAGATGATTCATCATATTAACTATAATTAAATAGAACTAATTTTATAATATTATGTTGATTAATTTGTAATATTTTTGTAAACTTAGGGTGTTGAAAGAAGAAAGTATTACCGATGGGGGAAACAATATGAAGATTAATTTCAAAAACGCATTATTAATTAGTTCAATGACTTTTGGTGCGCTTGCATTACCAAGTATTATGAATGCTCAATCAGCATCTGCAAAATCCTATGCAAAGGTTACGCTTAACAGATCAATGGTAACTCCAGCTAGTTCGAGAAACGTTAATGTGACTGGTAATAATGGACTATATAGCAAGATTGGAACTACCAAGGGCGCAAAATTACTTGCTTCACCTGCAAGACTTGCTGACTTGAAGTCTAGTAACCTGGGCCAAGATAACTGGCGTGCATACAGAATTGCCACTACTGACCGAGGTGCTGTTTACTATAAGATTGTTTCTTTTGATGGATCATACCGTGGCTGGGTTTATGGGGGAACTAGCACATACCGTTTTAACGGGGGATTAACTTCTTTTGCAACTACCGGTACTTATAATGATGGTAAGGCTGACAATAAGACAGTTTACAAATTAACTGGTTTGGCTGCAGGTGAAAACAACGTATTGTACAAAGCTCCAGCTTGGACTCAATACAAAGTTGGCCGTGCCAAAGTTAACGGCGTTGGCAGTATCATTGTTGATGCAACAGCTTATAAGAACGCTACTTTTACATTAGGTGGCTCTGCTGAAAATTCAAGAAGTCATGAAGTTTGGTATCAAATTACTAATTCATCAAATGCTGATATCAATGGTGCTTGGGTTCAAGCATCTAATCTATTAGCAGCACCAACGACATCAAAATCAAATCCAACAACACCAAGCAACCCAACAACACCAAGTACACCTACACCAGCTCCATCGGTTCAAGCAGTTAAGACTGCAACGTTTGATACATCAAGTAAAGGTAGCAATGGGCAGACAGTTCCAAGTGCTACTGGAGATGTTTTGAAGTCAGATAATGCGGATATCGCTAGTGGAAACGGTGCACGTCATTCTTATGTTGATGCCCAAAATAAATTTGTCAGTGACTTCAAACTAGCAAAAGGAACTCCAGTTACTAATGATAATGTTAAGGCTGCCCTTGATAATGAAGGATTAACTGATTTTTATGCAGTCAATCATTATTCATTCTTAACTAAAGACCAAGCACTGCCTGCTAAGAGTATTCAAATGTGGCATTATGAATATTCTGGTGTGACAATCACTGGAACTTCTGCTGACAATATCAACGTTGAGATTCATTACAACGTTACTAAGTATGAAGGCGATCCAAGTAGCATGGGTCAGAGTCAAGGAGCTACTTGGAAACAAATCTTCACTTACTTACAATCACACCCTGAGGCTGATGATACAGGCAACACAGGAAATGCAGGTAGTAACACGGGAAATGCAGGTAGTAACACGGGAAATGCAGGTAGTAACACAGGAAATACAGGCAGTAACACAGGAAATACAGGCAGTAACACAGGAAATACAGGCAGTAGCACAGGCAATACAGGCAGTAGCACAGGCAACACAGGCAGTAACACAGGAAATACAGGCAGTAACACAACCAAACCAGGCGATACAACTAAGCCAAATGATTCAACCAACAAAATATTCAGTGGTATAGCCGAAGGAATAACCGATGTAGTTTCTGCAGCCGGAGCACTTGCCGGAGGATTAGCTGGCATATTCAAATAGGATTTATAATAACTCTGGATTTTAAATAAATATAAAAAACATCTCGCAAATAATTGTGAGGTGTTTTTTTGTTATTATTCCATGTATGCTAATAAATTGATAAAAATTGAGCTATTTTGTAAACTAAAAATGGTAAATAACAACCTCATAACAAAGTGGGTGAAGAACATGAAAAATAATTTTAGAAACACTCTATTGATCAGTCTTGCAACAGTTGGATTAGCTACTGTTCAAGGTGTGATTAGTGATCAATCAGTATCCGCAAAGACATATGCAAAAGTTACTTCGAACCAGGTAATGAGCATGGCAGGTAGTGAGCGCAATGTTAATGTGACTGGAACCAATGCTTTATATACTAAGGCTGGCACTTTAAAGGGTGCTCGGCTTGTTGCTACAAAAACTACGTTGAATATTGTAAAAAGTAGTCAGCAAGGTCAAAAGAATTGGCGCGCCTATCGAGTGGCCACTACTAATCGTGGTTCGGTATACTATAAAGTGGTTTCATTTGATAAGCAGTATCGAGGCTGGATTTATGGTGGTAAGATAATTAACCAGTTTAATGCTGGATTGAAGGCTTATTCGACGACTAATGCAATTTATGATAGTCAAGCTGATAACAAGACTGCCTATCAATTAAAGAGTAATGTGGCCAGCGGAAGTAATACAACTTTCTATTCTGAACCGGCATGGTCACAATATAAGATTGGTCGGGCTCGAGAAAATGGTGATGGACCGATAATTACTGATGCATCGAAGTACAATGATGCGACATTTACCTTATCTCATGCAGTTACAACAACCCGAGAAGGCGAGACTTGGTATCAGATTAGCAATCCAACTAATCATGATATTAATGGTGCGTGGATTAAAAAGAGTGATGTGACTGTATTACCAATTCCTGAGGAAGTTGTGAGAATTAGAATTAAGAGTACCGAAGGACAGGTTTTAGGTATTCTAACATTACCTAAGCAGACTAGTGAATCGACTGGATCTCAGACGATTGCCAATAAATACGGTCAGACTATTATTGATGGTCATACTGCCAATGACACGGGATTATCTGCGGCTTATCAAAAGATGTTAAGTGATGCCGGAATTAGTGGTAATTATGGAATATCTGGCTTAACTGATCAACAGATTGTTGCCAACAGTCTGGCGCTAAGGATGGCCAATTATGGCAAGACATCTGAAATCACGGTGGCGCCAACTCCTCAACCAGTACTTGTACCTTTTGCAAGTGCTAATCAGATAGCACTTGGATTACCAGTTCAGAACGGTACGAATCCAGTTGCTCCAGCAGATACAGTTTATTCTGGTGATAAATTAGTTAGTGCAACCACAATTACTGGAAACATTGCTGATCAGCTTCGTGGTGAAAAAGGAACTACTTTAACTGCTGCTCAATTATTCAATGTTTTGCAACAGAACGGAGCAAATGAATTTTACTATGTTGAAAGAACTGATACTGGTGCATTATTAGGTAAGGGTGATTTCAATGATGATGGGACAATTAAGAGTTCATTGGCTGGTGTATCTCTAATTGCATACAAATCAGAATTGACTCAAGATCAAATTTCTAATACCCAACCAAGCGGGGATAATTATGCTCCAGGAGCATATGCAGGAGTAAATAATGCGGCGCCAGCTCCAGCTATTCAAAGCAAATTCGGTGATGATAACTTCTTACTCTTGTACTATGCAGGTGATCCAAGTAAACAATTTACTATCAATGGTAGTGCGGGTGCGGATAAAATGAATGTTAAGCAACTGTATGAACAATTTAAATAATTAATATTTATTAGAAAATCTCGAATGGCTAGCGGTGGTGTTGGTTGTTCGAGATTTTTTATTATCTTAGTTTGTAGCTCTAAAGTTATATTTATACCAGTAACGGAATTAAGGGATACGCTATGAAGTCGATTACTAAGGCACCAACGTTCACAGTGGTTGGAATCGACAAGAATAGTGCCATTAATTACCGTTACAAGTTTATTAATGGTAAGTACATCACTGCTAATAAAGAATACATTTCACCAAATCGTTCCACTGTTCATGGTGTGAAGATTGTGAATGCGAAGATTTAGATGCTTTGTATAATACGTGAAAACAATATGTTTTAAATTGTTTATATGAATAAATAAAGGGCCTTAATTTGATTGCAAATTAAGGCCCTTTATTATACTTAAAACTTACCCTTAATAAATTTAATGTGCATTTACCAACCTACTTTGTTTAAATGGTGGTATAGTTACGAAGTGTCAAATTGCGATACGGGGTTATTTATTTGAATGATACATACCGTATACTTTATCAAGCAAAGGGGATGCTTAGATAGTAATATACCAAGACGTTTTTAAAGTGGAAGAATATGTGTGATTGTGAAATTTAATATTATAGGGGGAAACAAAATGAAAACAACGAATTCAAATTACTTTGTTAAGCGATTGGCGACTTTTGTTTTAACTTTACTATTAGTTATCGCAGGGGTTGCTATTTCAGGTGCTAACAGTCGAGCTGATGCAACAGCAACTGATAACGCAATTACTGGGGGAGAAACTCAAGTTCTTCCTACCAATTCAAATGGCGACCATTTTGCAACATTCAGTGTGAACGTTGGGGACAGTTCCGCTATAGCAAATGCGCAAGATGCTAAAGTATTCGTTGATTTTGCCAATGTTGATAAGACTTTGGTACAGAAAGATTCTTATAATGCCGAGTTTAAATTAACCAATAATTCGACAACGGAATGGTCAGTTTTTGATATTATATCTACTCCGTTAAATCAATCTCCGAACACTTATGCCACTTCAGTTGATACTAGTAAATTTCAAGCTCCGGATGGAGTTACCATTAGTGGGGATGCAAAGACAATAACCGTTCAGACAAAAATTCAACCTAAATCGAGCCTGACAGTGACGATTCCATTGAAGGTTGATACTGCTAAATTAACTGCAGGTAACCCAGAGGACCAGTGGAATATTATCGATTACACAACATATGGTCAAACTATGTTGCAAGTTGATTTCAGGGATATTCTATACAAGAGTGTTAACGACCTTGCAAATGGTAAATATTTAATCACTACCTATGACAAAGGGACACAGACCTTTAAACAGGTTAAGGATCTCCAATCACAAATGCCTGAGATTGGTGCTGCAAATGAAATCACATTTGACAACACCAACAAAGGTTTCGGCAAGGCAAATGATCCAGTCCTATATCAAGGTGGCAGTTATTATGTAGATATTAATGCCATGAAAGATGCAAGTAACCAAGAATCAATTAAAGATATGTTACAAGCAAATGGCTACACTGTGCCATCCGATGAAAATGGTGTTATGAGAAAAGACTTTGCGTTTACCACTCAGCCTTCAGCATCAACCCCTGGTACTGATACCACAACGGTCCTTGATGGTGATGGTAATAAAACATCATTTAACCAACTCCTTAATCACAATGGATTAGGAGATATCAACTTTCAAGCATTACAAGTAATTGATACCGATAATGTTAATACTAACGATGCTGACGGCAAATGGAATGCATTAAATAATCTTGTAGTGTATGCTCCAAATCAAGAAAATCAAGATAAGAAATTAACTAATAGCGACATTTTCAACTCAGGGGATAACAATAAGGGGAATTTAACTGTTACCGTTGATGGTGGAGCTACAATTGATAAAGATGGTAATTTGACTAACACTAAGCCAGGTACTACTTATAATGTGACATACCATTATTCACAAGATGGTTATAATGATATTCGGAAGACTATTAAAGTAACTACTCCTGGTGGTGGCAGCAGTAGCAATCCAGGAAATGGTAATGTAACTAATCCATCGAATCCAGGAACTGGTTCTAATAACACTGGAAATGGTAATGTGACTAATCCATCAAACCCGGGCAGTGGATCAAATAATTCTGGTAACAGCAACGTAACTAACCCAGGTACTATTCAAAAGAACATTGCAGTGATTATGAACAAGGGCGGTTACTTGTACAAGACTACTAGTCTTGGTAAGTCTGGACGCATCTACTATAAAGCAGGTACACGTCAACAACGACCAATGTTTGTGGTAACTAGGATCGTTGATTCTAAGAATGGACTCTTGTACCAAGTGCGTGATGCCAATGCTAAGTTTGTTAACTCAAACAAGAAAACCAATGGTAAGGTTGGTTATATTAAAGCTACGAAGAACGTCGTTCCTGCATACTATTCAACCAAGAAGGTTAAATACTTTAAGGTAATTAACAAGAAGGGTATTAATGGTTACAAGAACGTTAATTTGACTAGCAAAGCAAAACATTACAAGTACGGCACCAAGGTTCGTGTAGTTAGCCAAAAAGTTCATAACTTAACAATGCGTTACAAGTTAAGTAATGGAACCTACATTTCAGCTAACAAGAAATTAGTTGCGATTTATAAATAATTTTAAAAAGCATTCCATAAGGAATGCTTTTTTGTTTTCTAAAGTTAATCAATTTATTATTAAATATGTATCCCCTTAAAGGGATTAACCAGTAAGGGTGATTTTTTATGCTTCGAATTCTTTCATTAATTCGTCTAATTTAGGAGCTAATGTCTGTTCATCAAAGCCAACGTATTTCAGGACTTTAGCAGTCCATTCTGCAATTGCTTCTTGTTCGAATTTGCGAACTTCGGCGGTAATATCTTGATATTGAACCAGTTCAAAATTACTAATTGCTTTGGCATCAAACGATGCTTTAACTGTATTTAATATTGTTTGTTGGAATTCTTTAATGGCAAACCAATCTTGTTCCCGTTTATGAATAAAGTTGTGGGTAGTTGGTAATGATACCAATTCTTTACAACCCTTAAATTGCACTAATGAAGTATCAACTTGGTTGCCAACTTTATATTGATCGATTTGGTGTAAAGCAATCCAGGATTGCTCCTTGCCATCCTCCGATTTTAACGGTGAGATACAGAAGTTGCCTTGCACATTCGGAACGTAATTCTTCACGCCGGCGTGCTTGGTTATGGCTGTCGTGATTCTTCGACATCCTAATGGTCTTCTATCCAATAATTGCTTTATTAGATTACTTGGCTTATCAGGAACTGCGTACAGTCCTTGTTGCCGATCTAAAATTGCGGTCGGGTAGCGTGAGTTACCTAGATGCCAAAGCATACATACATTACGCCAATCGATATCGGTGGCGCGGGCCTTACCTTCAATGTGGTTCAGCTTGATGCGTTTCATGTCTACTATGTGGTTTTCGTGATATTGCTTGGCCAACTGGCTCAAGTAATGAGAAAATCTCATATAAAAAAATCCTCCAGATGTAAATTAATTATTTTAATTGCTAATCATCATCATTAGCAATTTTTTAATAAGAAGATAAAAGAATAGCATATTTTGGATTAAAGTAAAACAATTTATTCAATAAATTTTAATTCAATGATTAGTAAAACATGTTAAATGACACACAAATATCATCTGCAAAATAGGAAAACTTGGGTATAATAATAAGTGATGATAATTTTGGAGGGAAACCATGAGTGTAGAAGATAAAGTGTGTGTAAAATGCGGTCGCACTATTCCTGGGTATTCACGATTTTGCCCATACTGTGGCGCAGCTCAGCCAATAATGGATGGAAATGATTCGCTAACACGAAGTGAGCAAAATAATAATAACGGTAAAGGGCCATCATCAGCTAAAAAGTTGATGTGGATGCTGATTGCCTTCCTATTAGTTGTGGGATTTGCTAAAGTCACGACGCTTAAAGATGGACCTAGTCACCACAAGATTGAAGAAGAAATGCACTTGGATATGTTTCAAGGGCAGACAGCTTATGGTAAGCATCCTAAAGTTACGGTAAGCAAGAAAAAAGGCACTACTATTAAAATCTCATATAAGAGTACAGCACTGAAGAACATTAAGACTAATCCGGATTGGAAGCGGTTGGTCAATAAGACAGTTAAGAAGTCTAAAGAGTTCGACGGTGTTTATGGTAATAAAAAATATTCCAAGATCAAGATTCGGACGGACAAGAGTAAGAAACCGTTGTTCAAAGTTGATAAGGGGAAAGTTTTGTACAATAAAGCAGATAAAGATTAATTATCAATGGGGGATTTATTGAAGTAATTTTTCTTTAGTATGCTTCTGGGGGAATAAATGAATATTCATAGTAATCGGCGACATTATGTAACGTTGACGTTGGTAATTATGGCTTTGGCGGTAGTGATTGCGACTTATTTGCTGGTACAACCAGGTCTGTTGGGGGAGATTATGCTCATCATAATCAAGATTCTGGCAGGAATGGTAGCTTTATGGACGTATTCACTGATTTTTTATTATATGTTTTTATCTATTTTTGGATACAAAAAAGCAACCAGAAATTATCAGATTCATGAACCAAAATTAAAGTTTTTAATCCTAATTCCATCACATAACGAAGAAAATGTTATAGGTGCTACTATCCAACATTTGCATGGGGTAGACTATCCTAAGGATCTTTATCAAGTTGTGGTTGTTTCAGATCAATCATCGGACGCAACTACTAAAATTGCCGAGGCAGAGGGTGCCGAAGTCATAGATACTTCGCTTAATAAGCATCCCAGAATTGGAATCGGTAAACCCGCAGGATTACAATATGCACTTGATGATTATGACTATAAAAAATATGATTATGTATTGGTAATTGATGCTGATAATTTTGTGGATAATAATATCTTTACAGAATTAAATTCACAATTATTAGAACATCATTTTGATGCTGTACAAACTTACTTAGATAGTAAGAACACCGATAAGTTTCAGCCTTTGGGGTATGCCGCTTCATATTGGACTATGAACCGGATGTTTCAATTGTCGAAATATCGATTGCACTTGCCAAATAGTATTGGTGGAACAGGATTTGTAGTTTCAACAGAATGGTTAGCTAATAATGGCGGATTTCGTTCTCATAGTCTGACAGAAGATTTGGAAATGGAAATTAGAATAGTAGAATCTGGTGGCATGGTTGGATGGAATCATTTCACGAGAATTTATGACGAAAAGCCTGAAAGCCTGGGACAATCTTTAATTCAGCGATATCGTTGGAGTAGAGGACATTGGTATGTGGCCTTTCATAACTTTTCTAAGTTGCTAATTGATTTCTTCAAAACAGGCAAGCTTAGATTTTTGGATCAACTTAATTATTTATTTTCTATGCGACTAAACGTGCAAGTTAATGTTGCCGTCGCACTGGTTATCAATGGATTAATTATGATGAGTGTTTATAAGAATAATGCAATTGGGATAATGTTTTTTAAATGGGCCAAGGTTTATGTCGTTCCATTGACTATCCTGAATTTCTTTGTCGTAATCTATGGGTTTATTCCGATGATTTACGGGATAATGGTAGATGGTCATTTAGGAATTCTCAAAACTATCAAAGCCGTGTTTGCATTAATGTGGTTCTCACTTACTTACTTCATATCTCAAATGGCAGGACTATTTACATTTTATGATCAAACGACCTGGTCGCATACCAAGCATGTTAAGAATACAATAAATAATAAACACTAATAATTAAAATCCGGTGGGAATGCTGATTTAACTGCATTCTACCGGATTTTATTTTTTCATTATTGTCCGTTAATGATAAACATTCAACTTAGTGGTATTAATTTTTTAATATGATAGAATAATCTCTGGAAATAAGGTTAACGTTATTAACTGTTTACGTCTTTTACTTACGACACAATTAATAGGAGATGTCTTATGCTATCAACTGAAAAGCAAGCGAAAACTGCATATACAAAGAAAAAAATATTCTTGTTTGGTGCTGGACTGGCCTTAGGATTTGGTGGCTGGTCGATTATTGATAATCAGCAGCAGTTATCATCATTGGTTACTACTGCTCAGGCTGCAACCCAACAAACAGAAAATCAAAATAGTCAAGATGTTACTGCATCTAGCAATAAAGAGTCTAAAGCGGATGAATCAATTTCTGATTGGATGCCTAACACCAAGCTACAAAATTTAGTGTTATTGATGTTACAAGCTCAAGACAAGAGTAAGACCTATAACAGCGTCAATGATATTACTAAAGATGATATGCAAAAATTGACATATGTCGATAATTATTGGAAAGTTCCTTTTGGCTTAGGAAGTTCCGAATTTATTAAGTATGAGACATATAACGCTGATGGATCACAATATTCACTTGAAGGATTGCAGTATGCCACTAACTTGAAAGATCTAGTTTTACGGCAAAACTTAAATGGGGGTCATGGTGCCTTTCAAGGCAATATCACTGATATTTCGCCAATCGCTAACTTAACTAACCTAGAATATATTGAACTAGCAGGTAATCAAATTTCAGATGTTAAACCTTTGGTCAATTTGAAGAAAGTTACTTATCTGAACATCGCTTGGAATTCGATTACAGATTTTTCTCCTTTGAATACTGCTCAGTATACTGGTGATCACACATATCCAACTGGTCCCTCCAAAGGTGACTCTACAGGACAAATCGATCCAACCGTAACTAGTAACGGAGTATTAAATCAACGGGTAACATTACCACCTGTGTACATTGATCCAAGCAAGCCTTTGCCAACCAACTATCATCTGGATTCACCAATTAAACTTCCTGGTGGTGAAACTGGTAAGCTAGTCGCTCTTAACACTGCTAGAATCGCTGGTAGAGTGACAATGGAAGCTACGACTGGACAGAAACAAGGAATCATGATTTGGGATAACGCCGGATCATCGGTATCTGACGGGTCGACGGGATTAAACTATACCATTACGAAAAATCAGGTATTTGATCCTAATCTAGGTAGTGCGTATCCAACTTACAATGTGTTTAAACAACATTATGAATACTTTATGGCTGCAAACTACTTTGCATCTGGCCAGACCAGCAACCCAGTAGCGACTATCTTTATTCCGTATATTATGGGTCAACAACCAACTTTAACTGGCGATGATGTGCAGATTTACGTTAATGATCCGGTACCAGAAGATTCTGCGTTCAATGCTAAAGCTACGGACGTTAATGGTAAGTCAGAAGATGTAACTATTGATAAAAGCGCTGTGGATAACACCAAGCCTGGTAAATATCCAGTTTACTTAACAACGGCTGATGGTCAAAAAGAAACTGTATACGTTACAGTACTGGAAAGTGAAGCTAGTATTGATGGCGATGATTTAACTATCCATGTGGGTGATCCTAAGCCAACTGCGGATGATTTTCATGCCAAAGCTGTTGATAAAAATGGGCATGAAGAGGAAGTCACTGTTAACTTTGGCGATGCAGATTTAAACAAAGCTGGCCAGTACAAAGTTGATTTGGTCGCTGTTGATGGTCAAGACAAACTAGTGACTTTGACGGTCCTTGATAACAAGAAGAGCATTAATGGGGACGACTTCACTATGACTGTGGGCGATCCGGAGCCAACTGCTAATGACTTTAAGGCAGTAGCTACTGACGCTGATGGTAAGGGGCTCGTTGTAACGCCAGATTATAGCCAAGTTGATTTCAGTAAGGCCGGTGACTACAAGGTTACTTTGAAAGCTTCTGATGGACAGGAAAAAGTAGTGACCTTGCACATTAAAGATAAGGCAACTAATCCAGGAAATCCTGGTAACCCAAGTAACCCGGGAAATCCAAGCAATCCAAGCAATCCATCCCAACCAGGCAATCCATCAAATCCAAGTGACCCTAGTGATCCCAACAATTCAGGGAATGAAAACAATACAGGTGGCGGAGAAGTTGCGCCTAAGAATACTGTAGTTTATTCATTAAAGAATATCTACCTATATAAGGATGCCAACTTTAGAAAAGTTGATCGAACTGCTCACCATGTTGCTAAGGACCGGATTGACCGACCAATGTTTGTGGTTACTGGTTATGCCCGTTCCAAGGCTGGTAATCTACGCTACCAAGTTAAAGATGTGAACCACTTTAGTAAGACAGATGGTAAGACTGGCTACATTACTGCTAAGTGGGATTATGTTCGTCCGGTATATTACCAGACTAAGCACTCCACGATTACTGTCATCAGCGCCAAAGGAGTCAAATCATATAAGAACAAGAACCTGACTGGTAAAGTGAAAAATTACAAGCAGGGAACTGTCTTGAACGTTAAGAGTATTGAACGTCACAACTTAACAACTCGGTTTGTTTTAAGTAATGGCCAATACATCACGGCTAACCGAAAGTTAGTTAATATGGGCCGTCACAAACAACCAACCAAAGTTAAGGCAAAGACTAGTGTTAAGCGATACAAGACCGTTAATTTAACGAGAAAGAATCGTAGTTTTAAACGAAACCAAGTATTTAAGGTAATTCGTTATGAATACTCAAATAACCAAAACGTTTCGAAGTACGGCACACTCCGTTACCGAGTATCGGGCGGGTATATTACTGGAAACAGTAAGTATGTTCAAGTGATTAATTAACGGCGTGTCTCATTAACGAATGTTTTGAAGGTCTTAACTCAATTAGTATGAGAGAATTAAATTAAAATGAAAACACAAAAGCAGGCATAAACGCTGATAAACAAGCGTTTATGCCTGCTTTTACTTCTAGTTGTGTGAAATTTAATTGCAAAACGTTCAAAGTAGTAGCACATATTTTTCTATCTGGTAAAATATCATATTGTGATTAATAGTTAATGGCGTAAATTTGTTTAACGATTAATTAATCAGGGATTTTTTTATGTAACGAATTTTCAACGGTAAGTAATATCAGTAATTTTTGCTGAATATTTCATACCACTAAGCAGTCAGAAGGATATGACTGCTTAGTGTTTCTTTGTTTGGGCGATTAGATAGGAGTTAATCACCGACATATTTTATTGGGGGTAATTAAGTGAATAAAAAATTAAAATTAACTTTGATGATGTCTGCTGCCTTATTCGTAGGTGTTACTGGAACAAGCTTTGTACCAACGCACCATGTCTTGGCAGATACCACGGCTACTTCAAGCGATAGTGATGCAGGTTCAGTTACTTTATCTGGAGATCAGTTAAATAACTTATTTACTACAACTGGTAAGGCAAGCATCAGTAATACAGCTGGACAAGTTAATTTGGTGCCAGGAAATGCCGGAATATTTAGTAGTGCAGAAGCCGGTTCAGTATATCTAAACGGTAATATTGACATGTCAAAGAGTTTTGAACTATCAGTTGACGTAAACCTGGCTTCTAAAAGACCGATTTTTGGTACTAAGAGTGACGGAATTATCTTTGCCTTTCGTCCAGGCGATCCAACGGTGGTTGGTAACCCAGGATCCGGGATGGGAATCGGTGGTATTCAGGGAGCCTTTGGAGTGACGTTGGATACTTACCATAATAGTGATAATCAATTTGCCCGAAGCTACAAGGATCCGTCTACTGATCCATATATTTCATTTTTCCAGAACAATTATGACGGTAATGAGCATGACTTTGATAATGTTAATTCTGGTGGTGGTGATACCCTAACAGGTCCTGCCAATGGATATGCTAAGCAGTGGATCGATAACACTAATACGGGTGGCAAGGGTGCACAAGCAGTCGGCAAGAATAATCTAGGCGACAGTGATTGGTTACCATTAGACATCTTATACGATGGCAGTACTCATAAATTAACCTATACATTGAAAACAAATGGTGGCGGCCAGGTGATTGCCACGGATACCTATGATTTTTCAGATCGAATTAATCTATATGGTAATTATATGAACTTATCAATTTCATCTGGTGATTCATACGCTTCACAAGCATCAGCTAATGTTAGGTTTAACACGTTGACACTACATCCAGTGGCCGTAACCAATGTTAACTACATGGATACGGATGGGAACAAGGTAGCGGATACAAGCACGTTGAATACGCCAATTAATCCAACAGGTGATACCACGGCAACTATTGAGCCTAAATCAATTGATGGTTATGAATTGGACCATGTCGAAGGACCAGCTGAATATGATTCAACCACTCATATATTGACGATTAAAAACGGAGCCACATTAAATGGGGACTTGTTGCAAAACATTACTTTCTATTATAAGAAGGTAGAAACGAGTGAACCAGGTAATCCAGGCACCGGTGGTGGCAACACTGATCCAAGTAATCCAGGAACCGGTGGTGGAAGTACCGAACCGGGAGATCCAGGAACTGGCGGTGGCAACACTGATCCAAGCGAACCAGGCACCGGTGGTGGCAATACTGATCCAAGTAATCCAGGAACCGGTGGTGGCAATACTGATCCAAGTAATCCGGGTAATGGTGGCGGAAGTACCGGACCAAGCAATCCGGGTAACAGCGGTGGAAGTACCGAACCAAGTAACCCAGGAACTGGCGGTGGCACTACCGAACCAAGTAACCCAGGAACTGGCGGTGGCACTACCGAACCAAGTAACCCAGGAACTGGCGGTGGCACTACCGAACCAAGTAATCCAGGTAACAGTGGCGGAAGTACCAATCCAAGCAACCCAGGTAACAGTGGCGGAAGTACCGAACCAAGTAATCCAGGTAACGGTGGCGGTACCACGGAACCAAGCAATCCAGGTGTAGGTGGAGGTAATACTAACTCAAGTAATCCGGGTATAGGTGGTAGTACCAATCCAAATAAACCGGCAGAAAGCGGAGATATGCCAAATTGGGCTGCCGTAAAAGGACAATCAGTGTACGGTATTAAAGGATTTTATCTGTACAAGAGTGCTAATTTTAGTAAGGGTCAACGAATTAAAGGGTATGCTAAAACAACGCGTGTTAATCGACCACAATTTGTGGTTAAGAATTACAAGCGTGATGCTAAAGGAAACTTAAGATACTATGTTCAGCAATACAACCCATATACTGGGAAGTATATTAAAGGAACTACAGGTTACATTACAGCTAATCAAAAGTATGTTGTAAAAGCGTACTATCAATCAGTCCCTAAAAATAAAAAAATTATTGTGATTAATAAGAATGGCGTGAAGACTTATCGAAACGTAAAATTGTCTGGTAAGTCGAAACTCTATAAAAAGGGCAGTGTATTAAAGGTTAAAGCTGTCAAAAATTACAAATTAACTACTCGTTATCAATTATCAAATGGTCAATATGTAACTGGTAGCAAGAAGTTCGTTATTTGGAAATAACATCAGCATAAAAAAGCAGTCACCATGATATTCATGGTGACTGCTTTTTCTTTATTGTTACTCAACGATATGATGTGATGGAACATAAATTGGTTGATGATTAATTGCACGACTGATAGCCTGCTCAATTGCTAGTGGACTGTTCATGTTGGTTGCGGCAACCAGCTTGTGTTGTTCTCGCGCAATTGAAATCGCGTGATTTGCTGTGTTGTGACTAACTGAATTCAACATGATTAAGACAATGTCGGCATGGGTAATGGCTTTGCTTAAGTTAGTTTGAATTCCTTTACCGCGAGTTTTTTCATCATATAAACATAGCTCATTACCATTATGGGCAAGGACAACTTCTTCGGCGACCGCTTTATGATCGCCATATCCTGCCATTAATACTCGTTTACCATTTAAATCATAACCAGTAGTTGGTTTAAATTTTTTTAGATTCCCATCGGTTTTGCGACCAGTATTTAATTGTCCAATTCGTTGTTCGGCCATTGCGTTGCCCCCTAAACCGTTTACAATTATTATTTCATATCATGGATAGTTAAATCAAATGTTTTACGTAATTAACTGTGAAGGAGTTAAGAAACAAAAAAAGCCACCAAACAAAAGGTATTTGGTGGCAATTCATAATTATGTGGGAAATTATGATGAGTCATCGGGGGAACGACTCTTAACTCATTCTACACTTGATATAGTATTGTAACAAGTTTCCCACTACTAGATGGTGTGCTATTTACGATGAGACAAGGTGGATGCGGTAATTGATGGGAATAGGTAAACTAGTCGACCAATTTGCTCATCACTCAAGCCGAATTCAATAAGTGGTAACACTGCGTTGATAACATCATCAGCTCTTTCACTGACTTCAGTTACCCCAACAATTTGGTTTTCTTCATTATAAATGAAGGCATTTTCAACTAAATCTTGTTTGTCGATCTGACGATACCATTCATCTGTTAGATGATTTTCAACAATCTTGTAGCCCTTTTGTTTGGCTTCTTCAACTGAAACCCCAGCTTTTGCAATTCTAGGGGATGTGAAGACTACTGAAGGGATGACAGGATAATCAATTGGTTTGTCAGTCTGACCCGATAATAGGTTGGTTAGGTACATTGATTCAAAGATTGCAGTTGGAGTCAATTTTGGTTGAGTTTTGTCAATTACGTCACCAGAAGCATAAATATTATCAACTGTTGTTTGTAGATAATCATTAACTTCGATTCCGTGTTTGTTGTATTTGACCCCAACTTTATCTAACCCTATGTTTTCAACGTTTGGAATTCTACCAGTAGCGTCAAGGATCCAATCAACTTTTTGTTGACCATCAGCATACTTAACAACAAATTCTTTATCCTGTTTTTCAAATGCAGAGACACCTGCAAATTTAACGAATTTTACTCCTCGTCGTTCAAGATCATCGACTACAGCAGTAACATAATCTTGATTGAATTGACGCAATGCTTGGTCACCATGCATGAAGACAGTAACCTTAGATCCGGCAGCATTAGCGATGGTAGCAAATTCCAGACTAATATATCCAGAACCAATAATCGCGATTCGTTCTGGTAATTTCTTTAGGTTCATGAAGTCTTCACTATCGTGAGAGAGTTCAGTGCCGGGGATATCTAGTTTATTTGGTCTTAACCCAGTGGAAATAACTAGTTTTTCAGCTGTGTGAGGCTGACCATCGACTTCAATAGTATGAGCATCAAGTAAAGTACCATATCCCTTAATGATATCGATACCAGCTGATTCAATCGCACCGCTGATCATTACTGGTAGTTTATCAATAACCTCTTGTTTATGTTCGACATTTTCTTTCCAATTAATTGTTGGCACAGGATCCACAATTCCTTTTAGTCTTTCTGATGCTCGTTGTAGTTCAACGGGAGCATCTAGAATGATTTTGGCATTGCAGCCGCGGTTAGGACAAGTTCCACCAATCAAACGACTTTCAATGATTCCGACCTTTTTACCTGTTTGGGCCAATGGAATGGCACCATCGAAAGTTCCGTGTCCACTACCTAGATATAAAACATCATAATCATAAGTTGCCATATAGATTCCTCCAATTTGGTTATTTAATTGCATCACACTAATATCATACAAGAGCATTTATCAGAAAACAAAGAATCAGTTTTGTTGTATATAATAGTAGATTTGGATGCCAAATAATTAAATGGAATTCTAAATATGAATAAAGTATGAACTAAATAGTAATGTTTTTATTTCAAATTCGTTTTAGTTGATAATGATTAGTTAAGGTGGTAAATTAATACTCGTAAATGAAACTCAATAACTTTTAGGAGGCTAACTACATGAACATTAAAAAGACAATTTTAATTTCAGCTGCATCATTAGGAATGCTAGCTGGTATTGCCGCAGTTAACTCAGATAATGCAAGTGCAAAAACCTATGCAAAAGTTACTTCGAACAAGACATTAACAACAGATGCAACTACTAGAAACGTTACCTTTAATGGTTCAAATGCTTTGTATAACAAGGCTGGAACTTTGAAAGGTGCCAGAAAGGTTGCTACTACAACAACTCTAAATAATTTGGTTAATTCAAATAGTTCTAAAAAGAACTTTAGAGCTTATCGAGTAGCAACCACTAACCGAGGATCGGTATACTACAAGATTGTAGCTTTTGATAAATCTTATCGTGGCTGGATCTATGGTGGTAAAACAGTTGGCAACTTTAGCGGTGGAATTAACCAATATGAAACTTTCAAAAATGGTACTTTGACGGATATTCAAAGAAACGGTACCTATAAGATTGCCAATGTAGGAACTGCTAATAATGACAAGACAGTCACTTACAAACAACCTTCATGGACTCAATATAAAGTTGGTCGTCAAATTACAGACTCAACTCCATATAAAGACGCCACCTTTAAGATTGATCAGGTTGGTACTCGAACTCGTGAAAACGATACTTGGGTTCACATTACGGCAACTGATTCAAAGAACAGTGCTGCTAACGGCTGGATCTTAGCATCTGGATTGACAGATGCTGAGGCACCAATTCCTAACGATAGCGTTCAAATTAGATTTGTAACTAATACGGGTACCGAAATTAAGGTCGCAAATTATCAAGTACCTGGCGCATCAAAGAATACTCAATTGGGAAATGGTACAGTGTTGCCAGAACAACATATTAAAGGAATTGAAAGCCTAGCTGCTACAACATTAGCTGGTACGGGATACCAGTTAAACAGTGATGGTAAGTTAACTCCAGCTCAACAAACTGATCTTTCTAAAGCTGCGACGGGTGGAACGATTAATGTGACTGTTACACCAGAGTCGTCAAACCAAGCTTTTAGTAATATTACATTGAACACAAGTTCAACTGCAGCTCCTGGAGGAATAGTTGATACCGAAGCGGGCGAGGCCCCAATTGATAAGAATGCATTTGGATATTCAGATAATGGTACAAGCGTTATTGCAAATAATTTACCAACCTTGAAATCCAATGCCTTAAGCAATATAAAGGGTGATAGTGGTCAAAAGGTTTCCGAATCTGCAATTAAAAATGCATTATCAGATCAAGGTTTAACTGATTTCTATGTTGTTTATCAAAACGGAGTTGTATTCAGACAATTTGTCACAGATTCGGGATTGAAAATTCCTGCATTTGATGGTCAATATGAAATCTGGCACTACACTTACAAAGATGTTACTGGAGATTTAACTGTCGGAAGCACAAATGTGAATGTTAATTATTCAGTACAGAAGAAGAAAGTACCTTTAGGAAAATGGATTCAACCAGCTTCTGGAACTAACAGTTGGAAGAATGTATTTGCAAGTATTAGCTAGTCATGAAAAATTCTCAATAGAATTGGTATAAAAATATTTCAAAATGGCTTGAAGCACCATTTTGAAGTTAAATATAAAGATAAATTAGGTAATACTTAAGATGACTTGAAGCATCATCTTAAGACTCAATATAAAGATAAATTAGACGATCAATCAAGATGACCTGAAGCATCATCTTAAAACTCAATATAAAGATAAATTAGACGAAAGAAGATGGCTTGAAGCACCATCTTCTTTTTATTTTGTCCAGATGATCGTAATAGTAATAACTAAATGTTAAATACCTTTAGAAAAAATTTGGGTTTTAAAGGGATTGTTTTCGGTTTGTAATGTTGGGGTAATTAAACATCATGATTGTAGTTGTTTGGTAATTAAAATCTTCTTTTTTAGTGATATGCTTATTACGAACTTTGAGGTTGCTACAACCTAATATAGAAAGTTTGGGGGATTATTTTGAAAAACACACTTAAAAAATCATTGTTTGTTGGTATGGCTGCACTTGGTTTCGTAGCTGTTGCTGAAACAATGAATGCTACCAATGCATCTGCAAAGACATATGCTAGAGTTACTAGTAATCACAAGATGACTGGTGATGTTAATTTACGTAATGTTGCCGTTAATGGTACTAATGCTTTATATACTAAAGCTGGTACTTTAAAGGGTGCCCGCGTTGTTGCATCAAAAACTACTTTGAGAGGTTTAGCTAATGGATCAAGTTCTGTTAATGATAACTTCCGTGCATATCAAGTAGCTACTACTAACCGTGGATCAGTTTACTACAAGGTTGTATCATTTAATGGTCAATATCGTGGTTGGATCTATGGCGGTAAGAGCACTAGCACCCTTGCAGGTGGAATTGTTCAATACGCAACTACTAAGACAGCAACTGCACCATCAGCAACTGCTAAATTTACTTTAACTAATACCAATGCTTCAGCTAACACAGTATTGTACGGCCAACCAGCCGGTACTCAATATAAAGTAGGTCGTGCCAAGAATTCTAATGGTTCATTAATCACTAATTCTGATCAATACAAGAATGTTGAATTTACTATTAATGCTGCCGCAACACGTTCACGTGAAGGCGACACTTGGTATCAAATTTCTTCATCTAACCAAGACATCAATGGCGCATGGGTAAGCAAAGGCAATGTTGCTCAAGTCAATAATGGTAATGTTCCAACTGTTAATAACAGTGTGACAGTTAAGTACACTGATAGTAGCAACAATGATATTGCTGGTGCTGATAAGACATTTGTTACTACTGATACAACAGCTAAGCAAGGCAATCCTGTATCAAGCACAGCTGCTAATACTGATAAGCAAACATTAACTGATTTTGTAAAAGCTAATGTTCCTGCTGGATACATGCTTGCCAATGCCGGCTCATACGTTGCTGGTTCAGCAGTTTACGGTGGTACTTTACGAGTACAACTTCAACAAGCAGCCACATCTAAAGTTACATTTAATGTTGGTAATAGTACTAGTTACTCACCATTGAAGAGTACTGACTTGGCAAATGGGTATCCTAACTTAACTACAGCTAAGCAACAAGCTTTGACTGGTACTGTTGGCCAAGCATTCAATACTGATAACTTATCTTCTGTATTTACGGGTGAAGCAAATCGTTATTATTACGGAAAAGATTCAGGTACTCCTGGTAACGTTTATGCATACACATACGATGCAACAGAAACCAAAAAGGCTAATGCAAATGCTAAGTATGGCGATACGATTAAGTTGATTTTTGATCGTAGTGTTATTAAAGCACCAGTTACACCAGTTGCACCTGCACAAGGTGATACTAACTACGTTGGTTAATCTATAACACAAAAGCTTTCTTCTGTTTATAATAGAAGAAAGCTTTTTACTTTGTATATTAAAAAAATGTAAGGAAATTTAGACCATAATTCTAATCTTTATTTGATATGATATGCTGGTTGCAGTTTATACTTTGAAAAATTACATATCTTATGGTGATGAATATGGAAAATAAAATATTAGAGAATCATGTTGGTAAGGGAATTACTCTGGCACTGTTGGCTTCAACTTTTTGGGGAATTTCTGGGACGGTGTTACAAGTTATTTCTCAGGGTGAAAACATTCCAGCAGATTGGTATCTATCAACCAGAACATTCTTTGCCGGGCTAATTTTATTGATAATTAGTTTTGCTAAGTACCGCTTGAAAATCTTTGATGTGTTTAAGTCTTGGAAGACGGTAGGTTGGTTATTGGCCTATGCAATTTTTGGACTGATGGCTAATTTGTATACTTTTTATTTCGCAGTGCAAACAGGTAATGCCGCCGCTGCAACAATCTTGCAATATCTCAGCCCATTGTTTATTGTCCTTGGAAGTTTAATTTTTAAAAAACAGGTTCCATTACGCAGTGATGTGATCGCGTTTATTATTGCAATGATCGGAGTATTTTTAGCCATTACGCATGGGAATATCCACGAATTGTCAATTCCAACCAACGCACTTATTTGGGGGATCTTTTCTGGGTTGACAGCTGCTTTTTACGTCGTATTGCCTAAGCCAGTCACCAAGGATCATTCACCAATTATTGTCTTAGGTTGGGCATTGATTATCGGAAGTTTGTTTTTTAATATTCGGCATCCTTTCTGGACGAACGTGCCACCAATTCATACCAGCACGGTACTAGCTATGAGCACGGTCATAGTGGTAGGAACGATTTTACCATTTTTGCTCCTATTGAACAGTTTGGAATTTGCTCCTTCTGCGGTGGTTAGTATTTTAGATGCTGTCCAGCCTGTGGTTACATTCATTTTGAGCTTAATGTTCTTGCATTTGGAATTTAATATCGTTGAACTATTTGGATCTGTGTTGGTGGTTGTAGCTATTACAATTCTGCAAAGATTCCGGACCAACGAATGACAGCAAAGCGCCTACTAATAAAAATTAGTAGACGCTTTTTGTTAGAAAAAAACTGTGCATTTAAAGTGAAATAATTGTGAAATTATTATCTTAGATTTTCTTATTCATATTTATAGAGTTATAATTAATTTTGTATTAAATAACGGGAGGGAACAAACTATATGAATACTAAGCTACGCAACACTTTACTACTTAGCCTAACAGTCTTTGCAATGGGGACTGCTGCAAGTGCCGTTGCCACACAAACTGTCGGCGCTAAGTCAGCAGTAAAAGTAACTGTCAACAAAGCTGCTAAGGCTGCCGCAACTGATCGAAATTTTGTACCAACTGGAACTAATGCAATCTATACTAAAGCCGGGACTCTCAAAGGGGCTAGAGTAGTTGCTTCAACATCAACTCTTAACAAGTTGAAGAATTCGAATAATTCTAAAGATTACTTCAGAGCTTACCAAGTTGCCAAAACAAATCGCGGTTCATGGTACGCCAAGGTTGTATCATTTGACTACAAATACCGTGGCTGGATTTATGTAGGTAAGAGCAACCCAGATTCTGACTGGTCAAAAGTTGGCGGTGGTTTAGAACAAACTGAAACTACCAGAGAAACCAGCTTACCAGGCACTAAAACAGTTCGTTTAACTAATCCTGGAACTCAAAATGTAATCTGGAATGCACCTTATCGTTCACAATATAGAGCAGAAAAGGTAGTTACAGATACTGAACCTTATGGTGGCGAAGACTTTACTGTTACCAAAGCTTTGGAAATGAAGCGTGAAGGTACACCTTACTACTACATTGTTAACAATAATGATAGTAAGATTCAGGGATGGATTTATGCTGGTTCTGTGATTGAAGAAGTTCCAGTTCCAGATCAAAATGCGAACAATATTGTGTATGCCAAAATTGTAGATGCTGATTCAGGCTATGAAGCAGCTAATGTAGTTTTAACTGATACTAAGACTAACTTGTCTAGTCCTGCTGACTTTGTTACTACTGAATTAGGTAATGGTTCAAGTGATGAAGCTAAACTCGGTGCATATGCACCAGGATATACTTACAAGTCTTTAACTGCTACACAACAAAGTGCTAATTATAGTGCGATTGCTAATGCTAAATATGGTTCGACTGTAACTGTATTAGCTAGAAGAGCTGCAGCTGCACCAGCTGATCAATTGCACGATACTAAATAAGATCTAAATGTGAATTTTTTGTGAATAAAAGTTGACGATTAGATAACGGTGTGTGTATATTATACGTAGAACGTGAGTGTGATTATTTAGATCACAGAATCGTGCTACGTTTTTTCTTTATTAAATTCGATGGCAGCTACGTATGATAGTCGTTATAACAGGATTGGCATGCTGTGAACTTTTAGTTAACTTTGTGTGAATATTCATTGGGCATTTGTGTTACAGATTTGTTAATTTATTTACTGCTTTGTGACTAAATCAAACTAAAAGGGCATGTTGATTCGACCAACATATAAGTCATAATACTTATATAGAGGCTTAGATACCGAATTTAATGAAGTATTACCGTAGCATTTCATCCCATATCGAATAGTTTTGGGGACAAAAAGATTATGCTTTTTGTTTACATTTCGAAATAGCAATGTTAATATACTATTCGAAGGGGCGAATGATTACATATCGCGTCTAATTTAATCTTTATATATTGAGAGGGGAAAACCGAATTATGAAAAACAACGTTAAACGTTCATTATTCGTAGGTTTGGCTGCATTAGGTTTTGTTGCTGCTGCCGGTGCTACTAACGCATCTGCTGCCAGTGTCAAAGTTAACTTCAACCAAGCTTCATCAGCTTCAACTGCTACAACTCGTAACTATGCACCTACTGGTTCAAATGCTTTATACACTAAAGCAGGCGCATTGAAGGGTGCTCGCCAAGTTGCTTCTACTGCAACTATGAGCTCACTTTCAAACTCTAAAAAGGGTAACGACTACTTCCGTGGATATCGTGTTGCTAAATTAAGCAACGGTTCATACTACATGAAGGTTGTTTCTTTTGACAAGACTTACCGTGGATGGATCTATGTTGGTAAGACTGATCCTCGTTCTAACTACAAGAACGTTGCTGGCGGCTTAAAGGCTGTTGACACCACTACTGATACTGCATTAACTGCAGATCAAACTGCTAAGACATACAAATTAGCTAACCCAGGTACTGCCTTTGAATCACAAACATTCAAGGCACCTGCATACACTCAATACAAAGTTGGCCGTAACACTACTGATACTTCAGCATACGCCGACGACACTTTCACTTTGAGCAAAGCTACTAAGCGTACTCGTGAAGGCGACACTTGGGTATACGTTAACGATGCTAAGAACCCTTCAGTTAATGGTTGGGTAATGGAATCATCACTTAAGGAAGCTTCAGCAACTCCTGAAACTTCAACTGGTGTTAACCAAACTATGGTAAGTTCTGTATTTAACTACACTACTTACGACCAATCAGGTCAAAAGAAGAACAAAGTCTTCAGTAACTACTCAGGACTTCGTTTATTACTTAACTCAAACGTTAACTACACTAACGGTGTAAACACATTCAACCGTGACGCTGCTGTTAAGGGCGACAAGGCTAATGTTCTTTCAAACGACAAGTTAATTGCCGCATTGGACAAAGATGGTCTTAAGACTGTTTACATGAAGATCACACCAACTGTTCTTCCTCGTATTGCTGGTAACTGGATCGATAACCTTGACCCAACTGGTGTTTACATGAAGTTCAACTTGGATACTGAAGCTCTTCCTACAACTGTTCACTACGGTGACAAGTTGACCTTATCATACTCAATCGAACCAAGCACTGTATATGTTAAGGCTACAAAGACTTCACTTATCGATGACAAGAATGCTAATGCTGATGGTTACTACGCATACACTGTACGTAACGATGTTGCACAAGCTATCCTTAACTTCATCGCAACTAACGGACTATAAGATTAACTTACAGTTTGTAGAAAAAAGCGTTCCTTCGGGAATGCTTTTTTTGTACATATTTTTTGATTGCAATAGTGTTAAGTTGTACTTGTAATTTTATCCAAATGATATTCAACCGTAACATTCATAAGTTGCTAAGTATTATATAATATGGGGTGTTACAGTTACATAATAAATTGGAGGCAATTATATATGAAAAGCAAATTTGGAAAAGCTCTTTTATTTAGTGCTGCTGCGTTTGGGGTAAGCGCATTTGTTGCAACAAACACACCAGCGCATGCCGCTAGTGTTAAGGTGACATCTAACCGTGCCCTTAGCAACAACGTCAACTCACGTAACTATTTAGCAAATGGTAGCAATGCATTGTACAACAAAGCCGGAGCATTGAAGGGTGCTAGAGTTGTTGCCAGCAAAACAACTTTATCAGGACTTCGTACTAAAGGAGATTCAGGTCAAAGCTACTTCCGTGGATACCGTGTTGCTAAATTAAGCAATGGATCTTACTACATGAAGGTTGTATCTTTTGATAAACATTATCGTGGCTGGATTTACGTTGGTAAGAGCAATGCTGCTTCTAATACTCAATCAGTGAGCGGCGGTTTGAACTATACTCAAACTTTTAAACAAGGATCAGTATCTAGCGATGTTTCTGGTGCAACTTACAATTTCAAATCAACACCTTTAACATACACTCAACCAGACTGGACACAGTATAAAGTCGGTAGAAATACCAAGTCAACATCAGCTTCTACTAACGATTCATTGAAAGTAACTGGAATTGGTACTAAGACTAATGGTCGTGACAGTAATGCCACATACTACTTCGTTGAAGATGCTAATACACCAGCGGCTAATGGTTGGATCAAGGCTTCTGACGTGGTTAAAGCAGGTCAATCAGTAGTCAACAAAGACCAAGTTAAAGTTAATTATGTAGATGGTGACGGTAACACTGTGTCATCACAAACATTTACTAACCCTAACTATCAAACTCAATCAGCTGCTAACTACCTAGGTACTAGCATTTCTGGTCAAGTTGTTAGTGCAATTCCTTCTGGATATAGTGCACCTTCCGATGCTTCAGCCAACAACGCTGCTATTGCTGCTGCACAATATGGTGGAGAAGTGAACTTTACAGTAACTAAGAATCAAGCTAACTTGTTTAGTGTTGCTCCACAATACTCTGTTACTGTAAACACTAAGAGTTACAATTCATTACCAGGTGATCCAGTTGGACAAGATGCTGTGGTCACTGGTGGACTTAATAGTACAACAGGTAAAGTTACCGAAAAAATGAGTGCTAAATTGCAAAAATTAGCTGCTGCTACAACAACTAATGCTACTAGTCAAAGTGCAACATTTACCAATCAACAAATCTTTGATGCACTTAAATCAGCCGGTCTAGATGATTTTTATGTTCTAGAATACACGGGCTTGAATACTAACCAAACTGTTTCAACAGCCTCTGCTACCGGCCAACCTAATATCGCTGGTTTGTTTGGTGGGACCAACTCTCTAGGTGGTTCAAGTGATTTAACCTCATTATTAGGTTCTGCAGGTTCATTGTTAAGTGGTTCTGATACTGGTTCCGGACTAAGTAGTATTCTTTCAGGTGTTGGTGGTGCTTTGGGCGATCTTGCTAATAGCATTCTTGGTGGAACTATTTCTTATAGAGTGGTTGAAATTTCTACTTCAGCATCTGCATTGCCTAATAACGTTAAGTTAGGCAGTACAGTAACCATTCCTTACACAGTTACATCCACTAAAGCTTTTAAATTTGACTCTTCAGATAACGCTAGCGCGGCTGACAAGGCTGCTGCCAAAGTGTTCTTGAATCAAGGTACTGATAAAAACACATATCAACCAAATGACTTAAGCAACCTTTATTCAGTCGTAAAGGGAATAACTGGAACAGATGATAACGGTACTGCACTTGCAGACTCATCATTCACCTCATCAACTACTTCAATTGATAGCTTATTGAACCAAATTACTCAATAATTTCAAATGAATAATATATTAAAATCATCAGTCATTTGACTGGTGATTTTTTTGTATAATAAAAGACCTTCATTTAATAATGAAGGCCTTTTATTTAATCATATTATTTCTTAGCACTTTTAGCGACGTTAGCTGTTTTAGTAGCACTGCTCTTGGTGGCAGTTTTCTTATTAGTTGTTTTTTTAGAAGTACTGCTTGTCTTTTTAGTTGTGGTTTTCTTTGGAATACGATCCTTAGGAAAATTATCAATCATAAACTTAGAAATATCGCGGCCCATTAATTGGTATGTCTTAGCTGATGGGTGAAGTCTTTCGTCCCATAAGCGACTTTCATGGTTACTATCAGTGATTAAGTTGGGATCAACTGAGCGCCAGTCAAGGTATGGAATGTTATAACGTTTGTATACTTCAGCCTCAGCATCTCTTAACTGGTTAATTGAGTAACCACCTTGGGCAATAACTTCATCAGAATTAGCTCCGTATTTATCGTAACGAGTTAATGGCAGAATTCCATAAATAATTAAGTTCTTGTTTTCACTTTGCATTTTTTGAATGTTTTGAGCTAATGTATCTTGAATAGCATCGAGTGTTGAATCGGTGTGACCATAATCGTTAGTACCATAAGCGATAGTTGCTACTCCATAATTTTTAAAGTTAGTGGAGTCAACAGTGGTAGTTAAATCACCAGTAGTTTGGTTATCTTCTGTAGATACTAAGAAAGCCCCGTTATAACCAACGTTGGTTACATTTGTGTTTAGGTATCTAGCTAACCAGTTTGGGTAACCCAAACCATCTAATGTTTCGTAACCGTCATATCCACGGGTAATTGAATCTCCCATGGTGATGATGTTTTGCTTGTTAAAGTAGTCACTGTTTTTCATAGCAATGTTAAATGTTCCTTCCGAAATAGGTTGTAGGTTACCGTTCCAGACCCAACCGGTTTGAGAACCATTACCACTTTTTACTTGATAAAATTTTGAGTAGCCACTTCCTTGAGAAGAACGATCAATTTTGGCAGCTCCAGTGACGTACCAGGTAGTGGTGCCTAAAGTTTTAACATTACCAAGTTGTTTTTGTAACGTTGAACTGGTATAAACATACCCAGCTTTTAAATGATATGGTAATGGTTGATCAATATCATATGTTTGAACGATTTGAGCTGGCTTTACTTCAGGCTTGGCCTTACTTTTGTCGGTAGTAGAGCTTTTCTTTGAACTAGTTGAAGTAGTAGTCTTTGTGGTAGATTTTGCTTTTGCACTCGTAGTGGCAGTTCCCACAGCCATTAATGTGATAGCGAGTGATGCTATCGACACAATTGATTTTCTCATAGTATATAAATTCTCCCTCAAAATTCTGTTTGCAAATAAAATGATATCACTGAAATGTAACATTGGGGTTACATGCTTTTAAAACTTCGGTAACTACTTGAATTTTTCCTGATTTTACTGTAATATCCAACTGGACAGGTATAACGTTCCGAGGGGGGATTGTTATGAAGAATCATCTCAAAAAATTTCTTTTGATTGGTTCTACTACCGCTGCATTATTACTTTGCTCAGTCAACTCGGGGGAGATGGTGAGTAATGCTTATGCAACAGCAAGCAGGACCACTAGCACAGCAGTAAAAAAAATGAAATACAATCAAGTAAATAGTAACTCTACTTCTAGTTCAACTAACGCTAGCAATCAGGGGGTTGTTAGCAAGGGGAAAAATGATACAGCTACAAGCACCACAAATAGTACGAATGCAACTGTTGCAAGTAAGCCTACTACGGATAACTCTGTATCCCAGGATAGTAGTTCATCTGGTAAAAATGATGCTAGTAATCAGTCCGACAGCGATAGTGATACTACTGAAACTGGTAATCAAACACCGGCAGGTACTAGTACAGAAACACCAGCTAATGGAACTGGAAGCACCGGGTCAGTTGCTACAGGATCTAATGGAGAAGGTGCTGTTAACCCAGTAGCTAATCCGATAGTATCTGGTAGTACTCTAACCGGCAGTAACGAACCAGTTAATCGAATGATGCCAGTAAGTGGCGTCAAGACAGCGTCAAATTATTCTGTGTCATTGATTATGGGCGAAAGCCAAGCACAAGCCTTTGAACAAACTACAGGGAATGCTGGCCAACTTTCTGCCAATCAATATTTATCACAACTAGGATTAGGAAAAGTTAATGGTAATTCTAAAAAGAGTATTAGAAACCCACTAGGTTCAGCCTTTAAAGTCAGTAACGATAAAACAGCTGCCAACAACAAAATTAAAATGGTTAGTATGAACACTTTTTACAACGCATTTTATAAAAAGGCTCAAACTAATCAAAAAGAGGAAGGCAAAATTGTCACGGCCTCTGGCAAGAAAGCTGTTATAACAACGCCTACAAAAAAAGTTAATTATAATTTTACCGATAAAGGTGCGACTACCGTTTCAGAATCAATGCCAGTTATTGTATCAATGATTGTCATTGGAATCGTTGTGGTGGGTTTTGTAATATTTGATCCACTAAGGTTTATTTTCCATTAGACAGTGAAGTTTCAGGAAGCGATTAGCTTCTTGAGGCTTTTTTAATATCAAAAACAATTGGAGATGATGAAGTGCCAAAATATATGCCAACTATTTTAATAGTCATTGGAGTGGCCAGTATTGTTATCAGTCAAGTTAGTCGATATTCTGATGGAGTCGGGGTTCTACATCAACTTCCGTGGTTTTTAGTAATCGGCTGGATCCTACTGTTAGCAGGGGTTTTGATAGGAACGATAATTTTAATTATTAACTTGTTAAAAAAGTGAGCTTCATACTTGCGAACGCTTACAAGTATGATATTATATAGTCAAGGAAGGGAAATAGATTCAAAGTAACAGGGGTTCACAACCAGCTTTGAACGTTTTCTAACAAAATTGTAATTTGAAAATTTAACATGTTTGGATTTACTTTTGAGATTGAAATGGCGTTATTTTCAAAGCTAAGCGTTAATACCTGGATATAATTAAACTACAAATATACAATTTACCGAGGTCGCTTACACTTAGCTGGGTCAGGAAATCTACTATTGAAAACTTACAAGAAGTAATATTAGAGTATATATTCACAGAAGTCGCTTGTAGTAGATTGTTAAAATAACTTTCGTTTCCAAGTCGTTTAGGTGTTTCGTACGATGGTTCGATTAAGGTTGTTTAACGGCGAATGTATTAGCATCAGTGTCGCGTAAAATTTGCATCGGTAGCCGATCAATAAGATATAAAATAGAGGCGATAGAACATTTCATTAATTTATAAGCAGGTCGTAACCCCAAAAGATAACCCTTCCACAGATTGACTAGACTTAAGTTTGAAAACAGTAGAACTTAAGTCTATTTTTGTGCCCCAAAAAATTAATAAGCGTTTTCAATTGCATTACAACATGATATAAATTATCTTAGTGGTGTAGCAAATGTAACAATTAATTTATAGGGGGATTTTATTATGACAAGTATGGCAAAACGTGATGGTAAAAGTGACATTTTAATTAATCCTGATGACTCAGTATTCTGTGTAATTGATTATCAACCAACTCAGATTGAATCAATTAACTCAATCGATCGGGCAACATTGATCAGAAACATTGTTGTTACTCAAAAGTTGATCAATGCATTTAACATTCCTACAATTTTATCAACGGTTAACGTTAAGACTGGACGAAACAAAGAAACTGTTCCAGAACTTAAGGAACAACTACAAGGGGTAACCAGTTACGACAGAACTTCAATTAATGCTTGGGAAGATCAAGAATTTAACGATGCAGTTAAAGCAACTGGTCGCCACAAGATTATTATCGCAGCATTGTGGACTGAAGCTTGCTTAACATTCCCAACTTTGGATGCTTTAAAGGAAGGATACGAAGTCTTCCCAGTTGTTGATGCAGTTGGTGGTACTTCAAAGATTGCTCACGAAACTGCTATTCAACGTGTTACCCAAGCAGGTGCTCAACCTACTTCAATCGCTCAATTAGCTTGCGAATTACAACGTGACTGGAGCCGTACTGAAACAGTTCCTAAGTTTGTTAACGAATTGCTTGAAGGCGGTATTTTCCTCGACTTAGGTGAGGGGGCCAAATAATGCTAGACGTTAAAGACTCAATTGATAAGCTATCTTGGTCAGTAAATCATCATTTCTTACACATCCAAGCTCAACATGATTTTATTCGTGCAGTGGCCGTGCAATTTGAACTAGCGTATACTGATTTCCGTGCTATTCAAATGGCTTTGCAATTAGCTGGAGAAGAGTATCATAGTTTACTTGCTGACTTTGCTAAAGCTTATGAAGATGTTTATGCTTACGAATCAGTCTTTGCAATGCGTGGATTGGATGAATTTAATTCAGAGTTCCCAAACAGCATTGATGACTACAAGCAAAAAGTTGATCACTTTAATGATGTCCTAGACAAAATTAAGGCGCTTCAAAAATAATTAAAAAAATTATGATATAATTTAGGTCCTTGGCAGGGGCTAAAAGTAAGAGGGTTTAAAATCCATTATGGTGGGTTGTAAACCCTTTTATTTTTTGGTATTATGAAAACGCAATCATTATTGGCATGGATGTATTTTCAACAAGTTCAGAGAAACTATTCTATTTACATTGAGTTAGAGTATGAGGTATTCTAATATTTAAGATTGAAGTATCATGTACATATTTTGAAGATGATTGGGGAAGATTAATTTATGAAGATCAAGCGAGTAATTATTCTAGACTTGGCTTCAATGGGAATTGGAGAAAGTGCGGATGCTAACCGTTTTGATTCAGTCGGCGCTGATACATTAGGCCATTTGTTGGCAGATGATTCTACACAAATCACAGTTCCTGCTTTGACTGAATTAGGTTTAGGTAACATTCGGTATCAAAATCCAATTTCACAGATTCCAATAGTTGATAATCCGTTCGGTAGCTACGGCAAGATTCAAATCGCTGCACCTAACAATCAGGTGAATAGCGGTTTGCGTGAGATGCTTGATTATCAAGCTGAAGAAAGAACTACCAGTATATTGGATTCTGTTGTGGAAGTTAACGCAGTCGAAAATACTGTGTTGGTTTTGGCAAATTATCAAAGTTACTTATCCAATCAGCTTCGTGCACAGAACGTGCACGTTAATGATGATACTTCGGTGTGGTGGGCATTGCATCGCGAGGCAATCAGTCCGCGACCAGGACTGATTTATGCACGAATGTCGACGTTGGATCAACTAGCTCATCAAGGTAAGAAAGAAGAATACCGGAATGAACTAGAAATGATTGATCAAAATATTCAACGGGTGATGAATGAAATGTACAGCACGGACCTGCTGCTGATTACATCATCATTTGCCAACGACATGCAATCACCACTAACAGTGACTAGAGAATATCTTCCATTGATTGCATATAATCCTGGCGGTCAACCAGGAAAGTCACTGGGTATCCGTAGAAGTCTGGGTGACATTGGGGCAACTGTTGCCGAATTATTCAATGTCCAAGTGGCTGATAACAATATCGGTCACAGTTTTCTTCGTGAGCTTTTATAGCTCGCACTAATTATTGGGTTTAATAATAAAAACCAATTCAATTATAAGGGGGATAGCGATAACTGGTTTTGCACTTATTTATTACTGATTTATAACGAAAAGAGGATAATGAAATGTATTTATTAGTCAATATTCTTGGTATTTTTGTGTATATGGGAATTGCCTTCCTATTTTCACAAAACAAGAAAAATATTAACTGGCGCTCAATTATTGTTGTTTTAGTAATCAACTTGGTTTTCGCCTGGATCCTTACTAGTTTCTCATGGGGACGTGATGCCGTTAAGGCTGCTGCTGATGGGTTCAACTGGTTAGTTCAAGTTTCATATACAGGTATTGCGTTTGCCCTTCCTAGTTGGGTTAACGTTAAACAAATGGACTTTGTTACCAGTGCGCTTCTTCCAATCTTGATGATTGTTCCATTGTTCGATATCTTAACTTATATCGGCGTTTTACCATGGATCATCAAGTGGGTAGGTCGTGGTCTTTCATTCATCACTGGCCAACCAAAATTCGAATCATTCTTTGCTGTTGAAATGATGTTCTTAGGTAACACTGAAGCCATCGCCGTTTCAACTCTTCAATTAAAGCAAATGAGTGCTCGTCGTAATTTGACTATTGCCTTAATGTCAATGTCATGTGTTACTGCTTCAATTATTGGTGCTTATACTCAAATGGTTCCTGGTCAATATGTTTTGACTGCGATTCCTTTGAACGTTATGAATGCAATTATTATTACTAATATGCTTAACCCAGTTAAAGTTACTCCTGAAGAAGATACTATTGCTAACATGAGTTCTTCAAATGCTGCTGCAGAAGCTGCAGGTGACGTTACTCCTGATGGTCACAAAGAACCATTCTTCTCATTCTTAGGTGACTCTATCTTAGGTGCCGGTCGTTTGATCTTAATCATCACTGCCAATGTTATTGCCTTCGTTGCTTTAGCTGCTTTGATCGATAAAGTATTGCAACTATTCAACCCATGGTTAACTTTGGAACATATCTTAGGTATCATCATGTTCCCATTTGCATGGTTAATGGGTCTCGATGTTTCTCACGCCTTCGACTTCGCTCAATTAATGGGAACTAAGTTAGTTACTAACGAATTCGTTGTTATGGGTAAGATTGCCGGAACAATTAACAACACGAAGATCTTTGCACCTCACTACCAAGCACAATTAACAGTATTCTTAACATCATTTGCTAACTTCTCAACTACTGGTATGATCATCGGTGCCTTCAAGGGAATCGTTGATCGTGAAAAGAACAACTTGATTAGTAAGAACGTTGGTACGATGTTACTTTCAGGTATCTTAGTTTCATTGATGTCTGCCGGAATTGTTGGATTGTTTGTTTGGTAATAGCTAATTTTTAGAAAGTTAGGTTTTATTTTTGGATAACAAACAACAGTTAGAGAGAGCTAATCAGCTTTCTTTACGGGAAGCATTTTCTGATAAGCAAGTGTTGAGACGAGAGATTATTGCTGGGATCACTGGATTCTTTGCGATTTCTTATATCATCATTGTTAATCCAATGATTTTAAAAGATGCGGGGATTCCCGCGAATCTAAGTGTGTTCGCCACGATTCTGTCATCCTTTGTTGGTTGTTGGATCATGGGATTCTGGGCGAATGCCCCAGTAATTTTGACTCCTGGAATGGGAGTTAACGCGTTCTTTACTTACACTGTCGTCGTTAACATGGGATTATCATGGCAAGAAGCCGTGGCAATCTCGATGGTTTCATCGATTATATATGTCCTGATTGCTTTTACTAAGGTCAGTGAAATCCTAGCTAAAGGGATTCCAGAGACGCTGAAGGCGGGGATTACGGCTGGTATTGGGCTATTCTTAGTTGAGATTGGTCTGGAAAAAGCCGGCTTGATTCGCGCCGGAAGTAATTCGATTTTAGCAGTTGGTGATTTAACGAAACCAGTTGCTTTATTGGCCTTATTCGGTTTGATTTTAACCTTGTTCTTATTCGTGAGAAAAGTGACGGGTGGTTTCTTTATCGGAATTGCCATCACAACGATCTTAGGTATTATCTTCAAGGTTAAGGATCAGGCGACCCCTAAAGTCTCCATTATTGATCTTGACAAGTACACTCATATCCTTGCCAAGGGCGATTTTAGTCACGCCTTGACGGTGCCGTTTATCTTAGCGGTATTTTCGATGACCATGATTTTGGTGTTTGAATCAATGGGTTTGCTTGAAGGAATTATTCCTAATCATGGAAAATTTAAGCGGGCTTTTGAAGCTAGTTCAATTACTGCCTTCCTATCAGGAATTATGGGAACTAGTCCAACCGTTGCTGCGGCCGAAAGTGCTTCAGCTACTGAAAGTGGTGGACGAACAGGTATCACGGCAATCGTAGCCGGAACGATGTTTGCAATCTCAATGTTTTTCATTCCGTTGCTATCATATGTTCCACAAGCTGCGATTGCTCCGGTTATTATTATTACTGGTGCCTTAATGATGAATCAGTTAAGTGTCATCAATATGTATGACTTTACCGATTGGTTTCCAGCGTTCTTGATTGTGGTATTGATTCCATTCACCACTAGTATCTCAACAGGATTAGCATTCGGATTCGTGGCTTATCCATTATTAAAGATTGCGGCTAAACGAGCTGATGAACTAAGTGGGGCAACATACCTTTTAGGAATATTGTTCCTGTGTGATTTAGTGCTAAGCGCAATTCTTTAATAAAGTTGAGTACTAAATAAATAATCTACAAAGGGGATTTGTCTGATGACAATTAAGATTATTATGGATACTGATCCTGGAATTGATGATGCTGCTGCATTGACAATGGCATTAAATGATCCAGAGATTGATTTAAGACTTGTTACCACAGTTGCCGGAAACGTTACAGTTGATAAAACAACTAAAAATGCGCAAAAGATTTTGCGGTTCTTTAACAAAGATGTTCCAGTTGCCGCTGGAGCTAAACAACCTTTGATCAAAGAATTTGAAGACGCTGCTCGGATTCACGGGGAATCAGGAATGCCCGGCTATGATTTTCCTGAAGACTTGCCAAAGCCTTTAGACAAAACCGCTGTTGAAGCACTTCATGATGAAATTATGAGTAGTGATGAACCAATTACATTGGTTCCAACTGGCTCATACACGAACATCGCTTTACTATTTAGCGAACATCCTGAAGTTAAAGACCACATCGAACGCATCGTCGCAATGGGTGGTTCACTTGGCTTAGGTAACATGACCTCAGCTGCTGAGTTCAATGTCTTCACTGATCCAGATGCTGCTAAGATTGTTTACCAATCAGGTATTCCAATTGTTATGGTCGGCTTAGATATTACGATGCAGGCGTTATTAACTCCTGAATCACTTTCTAAGTTAGAGCATATGAACAAGACCGGTAAGATGTTGCATGATATCATCAGTAATGATGGTGATAACAGTGAAGCCGGAATTGCCATGCATGATGTGAATACAATCTTCTATTTACTTCACCCAGAAGCAATTACTACTGAAGCAATGTGGATCGACGTAATCACTGATGGCCCAGCCATCGGTGAAACCGTTGGTGACATTCGTGGTGCTTACCATGATGGCGAAACAAATGCTGACGTATGTGTTGATATTGACTCAGCTGCCTTCAACAAATGGTTCTTAGAAGAAGTCGCAGCAATTAATTATTAATCGTAAATAAGATGTTATTAAGCCCTTTAAATCAGTATGGCTGATTTAAAGGGCTTTTATTATCTCAATGATTAGTAATGATGTGGGTGGCACTTTTTAATAAAAAATTCGTTGACAATATCTGTGAACTGGATTATAACATTAAATATAGATTAGAAACGACTGTGAAGAGTATAGTAATCAATAACGAATTGCCTAGAGAGGGACGTTTGGTGAAAGTCTTGAATTCATTATTGATGAAAATGAGCTTGGAGTTAGTTGCTGGTTATCGCTAACAATTCGGGTGCGACCGTTATATCGCCGGAAATCAATAGGTTTCTTAGAGGTGTAGTTTGTCTACACGAATTTGGGTGGTACCGCGTTAATAACGTCCCTTAGTCCTTCATTGGACTAGGGGATTTTTTGTTTCTAAAAAATTTGGGAGGAAGTTATTATGAATAAAAAACAGGTACTTGGGGTGTCATTTGCCACATTAGCGTTAGTTCTGGCCGGCTGTGGTAGTCAATCAGCATCAAATAATTCCAAAAGTAAGAGTCAAATTTTAAATTGGACAGAAAATGGCGAGCTAGCAACAGCTGATCTGTCTAAAGCTACCGATACACTATCATTTAATGTATTGATGAATACACAGGAAGGCCTTTATCGTCTAGACAAGTCTGGGACTCCTCAAAACGCATTAGCAACTAAAACTAAGATCACTAATGGTGGAAAGACATACACTTTTAATTTAAGAAAGGGTGTTAAATGGTCAGATGGTTCAACTGTGACAGCTAAGGACTTTGTTAATTCTTGGCGTAGAACGGTTAACCCTAGGACTGAATCGCAGGATGCTTTTTACTTATATCAAGTTAAGAATGCCGAAGCTGTTAATTCTGGTAAAAAACCAGTTAGCAGTCTAGGAATTAAGGCTTTGTCAAACTACAAGTTACAAGTGAACCTCAGCAAACCAGTGACATACTTTAAAAAGTTATTAGCTTGGCCACTGTTTTACCCGGTTAACCAAAATGCGATTAATAAGTATGGTAAGAAATACGGCACTTCTGCCAAATATACAGTTTCCAACGGACCATTCGTTTTAAAGAAGTGGAATGGTACAAACAAGTCATGGTCGTTAGTTAAGAACAATGATTATTGGGATAAGAAAGCAGTTAAGCTAGACAAAATCAATGAGTTAGTAGCTGAAAGCACCACAACTAGTTACAACCTTTATAGCTCTAAGAAAGTCGACGAGACATTACTAAGTGGCCAACAAGTGAAGAATAATCAAAATAATCCTGATTTTGTAAAACGTCTTCCAACTGCCACTTCGAGATTGGAATTGAATCAAAATAAGGTGAAGGCTTTTAAGAATCTTGATATTCGTAAGGCGTTCTCATTGGCCATTGATCGTAAGCAACTAACTAAGGATGTCCTTCAAGATGGTTCAGAACCAGCCAAAGGATTTGTACCAGCAAACATGGGTAACAACCCTAAGACGGGTCAAGCATTTGATGAAGAAGCATCAGTTCCAAGCGCCGTATCATACAACTTAACTCAAGCTAAGCAACTGTTGAAAAAAGGATATGCTAAAACTGGTGTTAACAAGCTTAATTTGACATTATTAGTTTCAGATACTGATAGTAGTAAGGACGTTGCCGAATTCTTACAATCAAGCTTAGAGAAATTGCCAGGAGTCAAAGTAACCATCCAATCAATTCCGTTTGTACAATTGATTTCTCGCCAAGCAGCTAAGAATTATCAATTAACTGTTCAAAGTTGGCAATCAGTCTTTGCTGACCCAATTAATTACTTGGATGTCTACGAGAAGGGTGCTAGTTATAATACTTCTGGTTATGTCAGTGCAAAATTTGATAAGGAAATATCAGAATCAGAAAATCAAAATGCTAATAAGCCTGAACAACGTTGGCAAAACTTAGTATCAGCTGAAAAAGTGTTGATGAACGATCAAGGAACTGTGCCATTGTTCCAACAAGCTAAACCACAATTGATTCGTTCAAATGTGAAAGGAATTGTTTATAACCCAGCTGGTGTACCTTTTGATTGGAAAACAGCTTATATCAAAAACTAAGGAATGATTTTGAATGACGAAAATTGATCAACAGTATATTCAAGAATTATTTATCAAATATGCGAGAGTAAATACTCGTTCGAATCCAGCCGTTACTGATACGCCAACAACACCTGGTCAAGTTGAATTAGCTAAAGCTATTGTTGATGACTTAAGACAATTAGGTCTATCCCAAGTTGCTTTTGATGAGCCAAGTGGCTATGTGATCGCCAGCATTGCAAGCAATGTGGATGCAGACGTGACTCCCATCGGCTATATTGCACATTTAGATACTGCAGATTTTAATGCCGAAAATATCAACCCTCAGGTTCACAAAAATTATGATGGCAAACCAATTGTGTTAAATGCTGAAGAGAATATCACTTTATCTTCTGAACAATTTCCAAAGCTGAAGCGCCATATAGGTGAGACCTTAATTACCACAGATGGGACAACTTTATTAGGGGCTGATGACAAAGCAGGAATCGCCGAAATCATTGGAATGTTGAAGTACTATCAAGACAACCCAGAAGTAAAACATGGTCCAGTGTTTGTTGGTTTTGGTCCTGATGAGGAAATCGGCAAAGGTGCTAAGCAGTTTCCGGTTGAGCGATTTCCAGTTGAATTTGCCTATACGCTAGACAATGGTGATTTAGGTGAGATTAGGCCAGAGACATTTAATGCCTCACAGGCAGCAATTGATGTGGAAGGAACGGCGGTACATCCAGGGGATGCTTACGGATTATTGACTAATGCCATTACTATTGCCAATGAGATCATTAGTCAATTGCCTAAAGATGAAGTCCCAGAAAAGAGTCGAGGTCATGAAGGATTCTTCTTAGTGACTAATCTTGAGGCAACGATTGATAAAGCTCATTTTGAGATTATTATTCGTGACTTTGATAATGACAAGTTTGTTGAAAAAGAAAACTTACTGAAGAAAATTGTGAACGATGTAAACAGTGAGTTAGATCGGACAAGAGTTCAGTTGGTGATCACCGAGCAGTATCAAAATATTTGGGAGCGCATCAAGGCTAATCCATATATCATTAATGTGGTATTAGATACGATGAAACGAGCCAATATTGACTCTCATATAATTCCGTTTAGAGGCGGGACTGATGGTAATTTCATAACTCAAAAGGGCATTCCAACACCTAATTTATTTAATGGTGGTGATAATTTCCATGGCCAATATGAATACGTTACTACCGAATCAATGGCCGAAATTGCTAATTTCTTAGTGCAGTTAAACGATGAGCACGTGAAACAAACTGGCCATCGAAATAACCAACTAGTAAAATAAGATAAAAAGATAACTTCAAAATGATTACGAAATCGCGTAATTAGTGAAGTTGTCTTTTTATTTTCGTCGAAATTAATGTATACTATTAATTTGTCGTTTTGTTATTCAATTTACCGCTAAACCTTGTATGAAAGCGTAATTTACGGTAAAGTATTAGTAGGTCGTGAAACAAACTTGTTTCACAATTCCAGGAGAAATAATTTATGAATATTGAGCAATTTAAAGCAGCACTGCTAGCAAAGAATATTGAGGTAACTGATGATCAGTTATCCCAGTTTGAAGCCTATTTCAAGCTATTAGTAGCAGTTAATGAACATGTAAATCTAACGACAATCACTGAAGAGCCAGACGTTTATCTTAAGCATTTCTATGATTCGATCACGCCGGCCTTTTTTGTTTCACAAATCCAGACAGAGCCATTTTCTATTTGTGACGTTGGTGCGGGGGCAGGATTCCCTAGTATTCCGTTAAAAATCTTGTTTCCACAATTAAAAGTTACGATTGTTGATTCATTGAATAAGCGAATCAACTTTTTGACTGAATTAGTTGAGAAATTAGGATTGACTGGAGTGGAGCTTTTCCATGCCAGAGCGGAAGAATTTGGTGGCAAAAAATCACCACACCGTGAAGAATATGATATTGTAACTGCCAGAGCAGTTGCTCGTTTATCGGTCCTCAGCGAATTTTGCTTGCCCCTTGTTAAAGTTGGCGGTCAGATGATCGCAATGAAGGCGGCCAAAGCAGAAGATGAGTTGAGTGATGCTGATCGAGCAATTCAATTGTTAGGTGGCCAAGTGGCATCAGATCATTCATTTGATTTGGCTGACACTGATGAGTCCCGCCATATTATTGTAATTAATAAAGTAAAACCAACCCCAAAGCAGTATCCACGAAAAGCGGGTACGCCTGCTAAAGAACCTTTGGGTCAAGGAAAAAAGTAAGAGGAATTTGGAATGACGATTGTAATTGCGCTTGCGAATCAAAAGGGTGGAGTTGGTAAGACAACTACTGCTGTTAACTTGGGAGCTGGATTAGCAGCCGCAGGTAAAAAGGTCTTGATCATCGATGCTGATGCTCAAGGCAATGCTACTAGTGGAGTAGGTATTTCTAAGCCGGATATTGAAAAGGATGTCTATGATGTCTTGATCAATGAAGTGCCAATGAAAGAAACAATTCTTCAAACTCAGCGTGAGGGACTAGATATTGTGCCTGCCACCATTCAATTATCGGGTGCCGAAATTGAATTGACACCACAAATGGCGCGGGAAACTCGTTTACGAGAAGCCCTTAACCAGGTTAAGTCTGAATATGATTTTGTCTTGATTGATTGTCCACCTTCGTTAGGATTGATCACAATCAATGCATTTACTGCGAGTGACTCGATCTTGATTCCAGTTCAAAGTGAGTACTATGCTTTGGAAGGGTTAAGTCAGTTATTAAACACAGTCGAATTGGTTAAGAAGCACTTCAATAAGGATCTAAAAATTGAGGGTGTATTATTGACCATGTATGATTCCAGAACCAACTTAGGAGTTCAAGTAAAGAATGAAGTTCAAAAATACTTCGAAGATGAAGTATATGAGACAGTTATTCCGAGAAACATCCGGTTATCTGAAGCACCTAGCTACGGATTGCCAATCATTGACTACGATGCTAAGTCAAAAGGAGCACAAACGTATATGCAGTTAGTAGAGGAGGTGCTTGCTCGTCATGCCAAGTAAGAAAATCACGGGTGGGTTAGGTAAAGGAATTGAAGCGTTGTTTGAAGATAATAACGTTGATACAAGTAAAGAAAAAGTTATCGATATTAACATCAACAACATCAAACCCAATCCTTATCAACCACGTCATCGATTCGATGCCAAAGCGTTGGAAGATCTAGCAGTTTCAATTAAAAACTCCGGGGTCTTTCAACCAATCATCGTTCGACAACCTAATCCTGATAAGGAAGTGTATGAGCTACTAACTGGTGAACGACGTCTCCGTGCTTCTAAAATTGCTCAACAAAAGACCATTCCTGCAATCGTTCGTGATGTGAACGAAGAAGAAATGATGGAAATCGCAGTTTTAGAGAACTTGCAACGTGAAGATCTAACTACTTTGGAAGAAGCTCAAGCCTATGAGACTTTGATGACTCAACTTGATTTAACTCAAGCACAAGTTGCTAAGCGTCTTGGTAAGAGTCGACCATACATTGCCAATTATTTGCGAATCTTGGGATTACCTCAACCTATCAAAGAATTTTTGGATGACGAGAAGTTATCAATGGGTCAAGCTCGAACATTGTTGTCAGTTAAGAGCAAACCAGACATGATTGAGTTAGCTAAGCGGGCAGTTAGTGAATCTTTGACAGTTCGTCAATTAGAACAAGCTGCTGACAAACTTAATGGTAAAAAAGGTGCGAAGAAGAAAAAGGTGGTCCGTAAATCACCGTTTGTTAAAGCTTCTGAGCATCAATTGCAAGATCGATTTGGCACGAATGTGGCTATCAACGCCGCTCCGAGAAAAAAGGGTGCCGGTAAGATTGAGATTGCCTATACATCAGAAGATGATTTAAATCGAATTCTTGAAATGATGGATGTTAATTTAGATTAGTGATATGAAAGGATGATCCTTATGTACGGATTGCACGATATTGTTGAAATGAAGAAGCCTCATCCATGTGGAACTAATCGTTGGGAGATTATCCGGATGGGGGCCGATATTAAGATTCAATGTACTGGTTGTCAGCACATTGTTATGCTTCCTCGTCGGGAATTTGATAAGAAGCTTAAAAAGATTTTGGAAAAAGCTGAAGACTAAAATTTAGAAAGAAGAGTTTACTAATATGTCATTAACTGCAGGAATTGTCGGATTACCAAACGTTGGTAAGTCAACCTTATTCAATGCGATTACGAAAGCCGGAGCCGAAATGGCAAACTATCCATTTGCCACTATCGATCCTAATGTGGGAATGGTTGAAGTTCCCGATGCCCGATTAGACCGAATTCAAGAATTGATTCCAGCTGATAAAGTGGTGCCAACAACATTTGAATTTACTGATATTGCTGGAATTGTTAAGGGTGCCAGTAAAGGTGAAGGACTTGGTAACAAGTTCTTGGAAAACATTCGCCAAGTTGATGCCATTGTTCACGTAGTACGGGCATTTGATGACGACAACATCACTCACGTTTCAGGTAAAATTGATCCGATTGATGATATTGATACTATCAACCTTGAATTAGGGATGTCTGATTTGGACGCCGTTGATAAGCGATTGGCTAAAGTTCAACGTGCTGCTAAGGGTTCTGATAAAGAAGCTAAGGCTGAATTAGCAGTTCTAGAAAAAATCAAACCAGTTCTTGAAGCCGGTAAGTCAGTTCGAACCATTGAATTTGATGAAGATGAAGAAAAAATCGTTAAGGGATTATTCTTATTAACATCAAAACCAATTCTCTACGTGGCTAACATTGCCGAAGATGACATGGCTGACCCTGAAAATTCTAAGTACTTTAAGTTGATCAAAGACTTCGCTGCTTCAGAAGGTGCAGAAGCAATTGCTGTTGCTGCCGAAGCTGAAGAAGAAATCGCTGAATTAGACGATGCCGATAAAGCAGATTTCTTGGCTGCTGAAGGTGTTGAAGAACCTGGATTGAACAGATTGATCCGCGCATCTTACAAATTATTAGGATTGGAAACATTCTTCACTGCTGGTGGTAAAGAAACTAAGGCTTGGACATTCAAGTCTGGTACTAAAGCACCACAAGCTGCCGGAATTATCCATTCTGACTTTGAACGAGGATTTATCCGTGCCGAAGTTATGGCATTTGATGATTTGGATAAATATGAGACTCAAGCTGCCGTTAAGGAAGCTGGTAGACTCCGTCTTGAAGGTAAAGACTACGTTATGCAAGACGGTGACATTGTTGAATTTAGATTCAACGTTTAATAATTGATTTTAAGGAGCGAATTTAATTGACTGAAAATACTGAAAAGCGAAATGCACACGTTCAACAAGACCGTAACCGGACTGCTGAACACGTCCATTCTCAGTTTGATAATATTGGACTTACCAAGCGGAATGCAGAGTACATGTTCAAATTTAGCCAAGCACTTGGAAACACTAAGCTAAAAGATGAACAAAAGACTGAATTGATCAATCAAATGGTTCAGGATTTACTTACTGGTCAAAAGAGTGGTAAGACTGCCCGTAACCTTTGGGGAACTGTTGACCAAAAGATTGATAGTGTGGTTAATCCACCTAAGAAAGCTGCTGACCCAATTACGGATTACTGGCCAAATGCTGGATATAACACACTATTATTCTTTACCATCTTTACTTTATTGTATGGTGTAACTGCGCTCTTCTCTAAGAGTGCTCAAGCCACTACGATGGGAATCAGCGGAATTATCTTAAGTTCAATTATTGCTGGATTAGGAATTCCATTGATGACCGTTTTGATTGCCCCAGGTGTTAAACATAAATACTCATTACCAATCAGAATTATTTTCATTGCCGCATTCTTTGTATTATGGATGGCAGTCTTCTTCGTTGCCGGATTGATTCCACATGCTATCAACCCAATTCTTAATTCATATGTATATATTGCTCTTGGAGTAATCTCAATCGGTGGTAGTGTTTATGTAAAACGTCGCTTTAACATTACTGGTGGTTTGTTCTAAAAATTAAATTGCTCTTGTAAAGGTGTCCTGACGATTAATTATCGTTGGGATGCTTTTTTATTAGATAACAATTAGAATTCTTGAATTGTCCTTGTTGTGGCTGGTTGAGGGTGGTATATTTTTAAACAATTATATTTTTAAAGGAGCGAATTAAATGGTTAGTTGGAATGATAAGTTTGGAAATAAGGGTTACACTTTCGATGACGTTTTATTGGTTCCCGCAGCTAGTGATGTTTTACCTAATGAGGTGGATCTTTCAACCCAATTAGCAGACAACATTAAATTAAATATTCCGTTTATTAGTGCCGGAATGGACACAGTCACTGAATCTGCAATGGCCACCACTATGGCCAACCTTGGTGGATTAGGAGTAATTCACAAGAATTTAAGTATTGAAGCTCAAGCTGAAGAAGTTGCTAAAGTTAAGCAAGTTAATGATATTGCAGAAAACGCTGCAGTTGATGATCAAGGCCGACTTTTAGTAGCTGCAGCAGTCGGAGTTACTTCTGACACATTTGATCGTGCAGAAGCCATTTTAGCCGCCGGAGTTGATGCCATTGTCATTGATACTGCGCATGGTCATTCGGCTGGTGTCTTGAGAAAAATTGCTGAAATTCGTGAACATTATCCAGATACTACTTTGATTGCCGGTAACGTAGCCACTGCTGAAGGAACAGAAGCTTTGTTTCAAGCAGGTGTTGATGTTGTTAAAGTAGGAATCGGCCCTGGCTCTATCTGTACTACTCGAGTAGTCGCTGGAGTTGGAGTTCCCCAACTAACTGCTATTTATGATTCAGCTGAGGTTGCTAGAAAATGGCACAAACCTATCATTGCTGATGGTGGTATCAAGTATTCTGGAGATATCGTTAAGGCCTTAGCTGCTGGTGGTAACGCAGTTATGCTTGGTAGCATGTTGGCCGGAACTGATGAAGCACCGGGTAAAGTATTTGAAGAAAATGGCAAGAAGTTCAAAGCCTATCGTGGTATGGGTTCTGTTGCTGCAATGAGCCAATCACATGGTTCATCTGACCGTTACTTCCAAGGTGGCGTCAATGAGGCTAACAAGTTAGTTCCAGAAGGTATTGAAGGCGAAATTGAATATCGTGGTAGCGTGAAGGATATTACATTCCAAATGATTGGTGGCTTACGTTCAGGAATGGGATATACTGGCGCAAACAATATCCAGTACCTAAATGATCATGCTCAATTCGTGGAAATTTCAAATGCCGGATTGATCGAATCTCATCCACATGATTTAGCAGCTATTAAAGCCGCACCAAACTATAAAAAGTAAACTAACCATTAATAAACTATGGGACTAGTGAGTATCGATCAGATGCTTATTGGACCCATTTTTGTTTTATAAAAAGAGTGTTTATAATTATAGAAGAATAGTTAACTTTAAATCGTGTTGATTGGAGAAGATCATGGATCAAGACACTGCTAAGCGAGACAAAAATTCATTAAAAATTGTGATTGCTCCAGATTCTTACAAGGGGTATTTAACTGCTGAAGAAGCTGCACAAGCGATTAAGGCAGGGTGTGAGCAAGTCCTTTCCAATGCAGACTATTGCTTACTATCACTGGCTGATGGTGGAGAAGGGACTGTCGCCACATTGATTAGAGCTAAAAACGGTCGTAGAGTGGCTGCTCAAGTTGAGAATCCATTTGGCGAGATAGTCTCTGCAAGCTATGGTCTAATTGATAATGGTCAAACAGCTGTGATCGAAATGGCGGCTGCTAGTGGTTTTGAGTTCATTGATTTTCAGCATCCACAAGTCGGTGTGGCCGATACTTATGGCACCGGTCAATTGATTCTTGATGCTTTGAATCATAGAGTGACTAAAATTATCATCGGACTTGGCGGTAGTGCTACTAATGATGGTGGTGCCGGTCTGTTAACTGCGGTGGGAGTTAAATTATTGGATAGTAACCAACAACCAATCCCAAGGGGTGGATTAGGATTAGCCCAATTAGCTAAGATTGATGTCAGTGACATTGATCAAAGATTCGAGCATGTGGAGATTGTCGGAGCAACAGATGTAACCAACCCATTGACTGGTCCAGAAGGGGCTTCAGTTGTTTTTGGCCCACAAAAGGGAGCTGATGACACGATGGTCGCACGACTAGATCAAGCGCTGGTCAATTATAGTGCCGTCATCCGTAAGGATTTGGGAATCGAGATCAATGATGTTTCCGGTGCGGGTGCAGCTGGCGGATTAGGCGCAGGGCTGGTTGCTGGTTTGCATGCAAGATTAACTTCTGGCATTCAGTTGATATTGTCAGAAATGTCATTTGAGGATGCCGTACAAGATGCCGATCTAGTGATTACTGGTGAAGGCTCTATTGACTCCCAAACTCAATACGGTAAGGCACCAAGTATCGTCGCTCAACAAGCACGGTTAAAAGCATCCACTAGTTATATCTTAGGGATCGGCGGTCGGGTTGGTGAAGGTATTGAGGGCTTGTATGAACAAGGATTTAATCAGATTGAGGAAATTCAAGTAAGCCCGGAATTAGGTGATCCGAAAGCAAATGCCCAGGAGAATTTGACGATAACTGTGGCCAAAATAATACAAGAGATGTTGACACAAGATCGACTGCCTGTTTAAATTTACCTTTACTTGTTAGAATAAACATTGTTGCTTATTCTAAATAGTGTAAACTATGGTTATTAGCGTCATGAATATGAGTTTAAACTCAAATGAGAGGTAAAAACATGAAAATTTTAGTTGTTGATGATGACAAAGAAATCGCTCAATTGCTTGAAATCTATATTAGAAATGAAGGATATGAACCAGTATCCGCAAATAGTGGTGAAGAAGCTTTAACTAGATTAAGGACTGAATCTGACATTGGTTTAATGATTTTAGATGTTATGATGCCGGGGATGAGTGGTATCGAAGTCGTTAAGGAAGTTAGAAAAGATTCACAGATTCCAATCATTATCTTGTCAGCTAAGACTGAAGATATGGATAAGATTCAAGGATTGATCAGTGGTGCGGATGATTATGTTACTAAGCCATTTAATCCTCTTGAAGTGATGGCTAGAGTTAAGTCATTACTTAGAAGAGCTGAAGAGCATGTCACTGATGATACGCCAGATATTTTGGACATCGGACCTTTAACTATCAACAAGGATTCTCACGAAGTTAAGACAATTACTGGGGAACCAATCCAGTTAACTGCCTTAGAGTTCGGAATCTTATACTTGTTGGCTAGTCATCCTAACCGGGTCTTTTCAGCTGACGAAATTTTTGAACGAGTATGGCGTCAAGAAAGTATCGTTTCGGCTAAGACTGTTATGGTCCACGTGAGTCATTTGCGGGATAAAATCGAAGAAGCTACTAACGGTGAGAAGGTTATTCAAACTGTTTGGGGTGTCGGTTATAAAGTTGAAGCCCATTAGCCGGGAGGAACTGTCATGAAATTGACTGCTCGTGAAAAAACTGAATTGATCGTCGAAGGAATTACCACGGTCATCCTGCTAATGTTACTGAACCTGTCAATTATCATCGTGATTAACCAATCAATTGAAGCTAATCCAGGTCTGAGAGACGGAATCTTTATTATTAAGCGATCGATTTTGATTGGCCCTGCGCATTATCGAATTTGGAGTTGGGAAAATATCTTCATTATCCTAATGCTGGTTTTTGATGCGGCGGTTGTCTATTGGCGTTTGATTCGTCGATACCATCAAATGGAATTGCGTCACATTATTTCGGAATTGCATTATATTGCAAATGGTCATTTAGATCACCGAATTAATTTTCATTTATCAGGAAATACGCAGTCCGTGGTTGATAGTGTCAACGCGCTAGTTGATAGTGTCATTGAGTCACTGAATGATGAACGGGCTATTGAAAAGTCTAAGGATGATTTGATAACCAACGTTAGTCATGACTTACGAACGCCGTTAACGTCGATTCTAGGGTACTTGGGACTGATTCAAGATAAACAGTACCGCAACACTGATGATGTGTTTAAGTACACTGAAATTGCGTATTTAAAGGCTAAACAAATGAAGTCGTTGGTTGATAATCTATTTGAGTACACCAAAGTTCGGCAGGCCGATACTAAGTTATCTTATACTCGGATCGATTTGACGCAGATGATGGAACAGTTGGTGGCAGCATTTGAATTAGATGCTGGAAAACATGGATTGAAGATTTCCACAGATGATCCACAGGAATCGATGTTTATAGATGCTGATGCTGAGAAGTTAGGGCGGGTCTTTAATAATTTGATTTCCAATGCTATTAAATACGGTGTTGGCGGTAAAAACATTTATTTAAGGGCGAAGTTTGTATCAGATAAAGAGGCTAAAATTGATGTTTTAAACGATGGTCCTAAGATCCCAGCAAAAGCGTTGAATCAAATTTTTGAAAGATTCTATCGAGTTGAAGAATCTAGAAACAAAGACACTGGTGGTTCAGGATTGGGATTGGCGATTGCTCAAAGCATTGTTGACCTACATGGTGGATATATTGATGTCACATCAGATGATGAATTTACGATCTTTTCAATTCATTTGCCAATTAAGCCAGGTGAAAAATTAAAGTATGATAAACCTAAAATGCTTTCGTAGTTAAGGAGTAATAATGAATAAAAAATTAACGTTAAAATCGATGGTAACAGTTATTGCGACCATCTTTTTTATTGGCTTGATACCAGGGATGGTTCAGGCGAACGGCCAAGCAATTGACCCAAAGTCACCGATTCAAGCGAAGGCGGCTTTGGCTGTTGACGCTGACACAGGTCAGATTTTATATGCTAAGAATGACAAGCAACCATTAGCCATTGCTTCCATTTCTAAATTGATGACAGTTTATATTGTTCATCAGCGAATTGCTGAGCATAAATTGAGTTGGAATACTCGAGTTAAAATCGATTCCAAGTTGGCTAAACTCAGTACTGGAGCAGAATTAACCAACGTACCTTTAGTTGCTGGTAATTCATATACGGTTAAAGAATTAGTGAAAGCAGCCCTGATTTCATCAGCAAACGCCGCAGCAATCACGTTAGGAAATGCTGTTGCAGGCTCACCAGAACAATTTAATCAAGTGATGCAAGATACTGCTAGATCAATGGGTATCAATGATGCCAAGTTCTACAATGCGGCTGGTTTGCCTAATAAACTGATGGGTGATTTGGAATTAAAAAATGTTTCACCGAATGCCGAAAACATGATGTCGGCACAAAGTGTAGGTCAGATTGCTGCTAAATTATTGAAGACGTTTCCCAGCGTAACTAAGATTACTTCGCAAACTAGTTATACATTTGCTGGTGCCCAGTATGAGGGCCACAATGAGTTGCTCGGAAATGATAAAGTATCTCCAAGTATTAAGGTTACTGGTCTTAAAACTGGGACATCAGATAAGGCAGGGGCTTCATTTGTTAGTTCTGCTACTAATCGGCATCGCCGAATCGTAACTGTCATCTTACATGCCAGAAACACTTCACCAACAGATCCAGCAAGGTTTATTCAAACTGCGAAATTGTTGCGTGAGGTTGTGGCTAATAATAGACCAATGAAACTAAGTAGCAAGGCTACCATTGCCAATGCCAAAACAGTGTTTGTTAAAAACGCTAAGGATCAAACTGTTAAAGTTGGAACGTTGCATTCTCGATGGATTTGGGTACCCAAGCAATCAGTTAAAGTCACGGGAAAGTTTGTGAAAAAAGATAAGCAACTTTCAGCGCCAATTACGGTTAACTCAGCGGTTGCCAAAGTAAATTTATTGATAAATGGAAGAAAAATCACATACTTAAGCCCTAAAACTGCTACAATTGCCTTAGCACCAACGAAAAAAGTTGATAAAGCAAATGTGTTTGTACAAATGTTTAGAGCGGTTGCAAACTTGTTTTAAAGTGCAAATTCTGGATAAGAGGTTTATTATTTCTTAATTTTCCAATATAATGTAAGTTGGATTCATTTTTTTAACGTTGACTCTATTTTCAATTTTTTATTGGAGGAATCCTATTGGCTAAGAATATGGCTAGATCTGATGAACAGTTGCCCTATTGGCGACGGATACTAAATGTTTCATTACCAGTTGATTTAAGTTACATACCCATCGGATTAGCGTGTGGTATTTTACTTCACGCGTCCGGGTTTAATATTTATATGACTGCTCTTGTATCAGTATTGGTATTTTCAGGAGGAGCGCAATTTTTGATTGCTTCGCTATTGGCAACGAATGCACCTATGTATTCGGTTGTCTTGATGTTGTTTTTCCTAGAATTGCGATATGCATTGCTGGGATCTAGTTTATCGAAGTATCTTCATGGAAAGTCGCTAGGGTTTACGACCATATTTGCGGCATCGATGAACGACGAGAACTACGCAATCAATTACTTAAAGTTTTCAACTGATAAGAACTTCACGCCACGTGATGCTTTAAATGTTGAGCATTACACACTGGCGTTTTGGACTGTCAGCAACGTTATTGGGAGTATCATTGGTAGTGCAATTACCATCAATTTGACTGTGGTGCATTTTGCATTAACAGCTTTATTCTTGTATATGATTGTGATGCAGTTAAAGAACGGCTTAATCATTTTCATCTGTATTATTTCAGGAATTTTGGCAGCAATTTGTATGGCTATCACTAAAACAACTCTTGGATTAGTGATTTCAACATTGATTGCATCTTTCATCGGTTTTGCTCTGGAAGCAACAATCAGAAAAAATCATCCCAGAAGTAAGATTCTTCGATCGATGAAGAATCCAGCAGGATCACCTGAGGACGTTAAGGATTAGGAGTCAGAGTTATGGAATGGAGTACAACTCAACATTTTTGGTTAATACTTGCGTGTTTTGCAGTTGCCTTTTTACCACGATTATTGCCATTGCTGTTCTTCAGAACACGGGAAATTCCCGTTTGGTTTAATGAGTGGATGACTTACGTGCCGGTATCTTTATTTACCGCACTGGTTGTAAAGGATCTGTTTATTAATCCTAGTTACCAAATCTCAATTGTGGATAAAACCCCCGAGTTAATTGCTGCTGTTTTAGTAATTGCAATTGCTTATTGGACGAGATCAATGACGATTTCTGTTGTCTTAGGTCTTGCAGCCGTATTTATTCTTGCAATGTTTTTCTAAATAATAAATTATAACGATAAAGCAAGTTTCCTAAGTAGGGGGACTTGCTTTTTTAATTAGTATTTTTAAAAATGAAAATGACCTCCGAAATATTATGGATTGATTTTCATGATAGAAAAGAATATATTATTGAAAGCAAGTTAAAAAGTTCACAAACAAATGGAGGATTTTCTCATGGCACAAAAAGTAGCAATGGTAACTGGTGCAGGCCAAGGAATTGGTCAAGCAATCGCTGAAAGATTAGCTAATGATGGATTTGCAGTTTCTTTAGTAGGTCGTCACTTGGACAAGGTTCAAAAAATAGCTGATGAAATTAATGGTAATGGTGGCAAGGCAATTGCTATCAAGGCCGATGTTGCTGAACGAGATCAAGTTTTTGCTGCAGTTGATGCAACGGTTAAAGAATTTGGTGATTTTAACGTTATCGTTAATAACGCTGGTTTAGGACCAACCACTCCAATTGACACGATTACTCCAGAAGATTTCGATTGGGTTTACAAAGTTAATGTTGGTGGTGTTTTATGGGGAACTCAAGCTGCCCACAAAGCATTTAAAGAACTAGGTCATGGCGGTAAAATTATCAATGCTACTTCACAAGCTGGGGTTGTTGGTAACCCTAACTTGGCACTTTATGTGGGAACTAAATTTGCAATTCGTGGAATCACTCAGACAACTGCTCGTGATTTAGCTGATGAAGACATTACTGTTAACGCATTCGCACCCGGAATCGTTAAGACACCAATGATGTTTGATATTGCTCATGAAGTTGGCCAAAATGCCGGCAAGAGCGACGAATGGGGTATGTCAACATTCTCTGATGGTATTGCGCTTGGTAGATTATCTGAACCAGAAGATGTTGCCAATGCAGTTGCTTTCTTAGCAGGACCAGATTCAAATTATGTTACTGGTCAAACATTGATTGTCGATGGTGGTATGCAGTTCCAATAAAATTAATAGCAATCATGATATTTATCATGGTTGTTTTTTTATACAAAAAAGACGTTAGCAGCTAAGCTAACGCCTTTTCGTATTTAACTATTGAAATGTTATTTGTACATGTATTCTCTAGTCATTGGTAAGTCGTGACCAGAAGCGCCTTTAGTGATCAAGTATTGGATAACATCAATGTTACCAGCCTTGAATGAAGCGGCACATGCTTGAAGATATAAGTCCCACATTCGAACAAAATTATCATCAAACATTTCTGCTACTTGAGGCTTAACAGCAAGGAAGTTTTCGTCCCAAATTTCAGTAGTCTTTTGGTAATGACGACGAAGTGATTCCATGTCATAAATTTGAAGACCATTTTCAATGATGTGGTCCATGTTTTCAGTTAAACCTGGAACATATCCACCTGGGAAGATCCATTTGTTGATCCAACCATTGTAAGCTCCACCTTGTTGACGAGTGATTCCGTGAATCAAGGCAACACCATCATCAGTTAAGTAATGGTTAACGCACTTGAAGTATTCACCAAGGTTTTCTTTACCAACGTGTTCAAACATACCAACTGAAGTGATGTAGTCGAATTTAGCATCGCCTAATTCACGGTAGTCAGTTAGCTTAACTTCAGCAACATCTTCAAGACCTAAACGCTTGATTTCAGAATTAACGTAATCATATTGTTCTTGACTTAAGGTTACTCCAACAACTCGCAAGTCGTATTCTTGAGCAGCAGTTAACATCAAAGTTCCCCAACCACAACCAATATCAAGCAAAGTTCTTCTTGGTTTAGGATCAAGTTTCTTCAAAATATGATGTACTTTATTCATTTGGGCTGTCTTTAAGTCATCTTCTGGAGTCTCAAAGTAAGCACATGAATAAGTCATTGTGTCATCAAGCCATAATTTGTAGAAGTCGTTACCGATGTCGTAATGGTCCTGGACATCTTTTTTACTTGCTTCTTCATTATGGGATGCTTTAGGTAAGTAGCGGATGAACTTCTTGTTTTTCAAGAAGCTGTCAGCGCTTTGATATGCAGAAGTAATAAGATCTTCGATACTACCATCGATTTCGATCTTACCATCCATGTATCCTTCTCCAAGAGCAATTGAAGCATTCTTAAGAATCTGTCTGATTGGAATAGGTTCGTTAAATTTGATTGCTACTTGTGGCTCACCACTTCCGTAAGTTGATGTGGAGCCATCCCAGTAAGTAATCTTAACTGGAATATTGAAGGAGTTTTTTAAAAATGATTCGTAAAATTTCTTTTCAAGCATGATCTTATTCCTTTCTTTTTCGATACAAAAGACATTATACGCTTCTAAACAAATGATTGAATTAAAAATGTTATAATGAATTCAAATTGGTTTACATGGGAGGGTATCGATTTGAAAAAATGGATTTGGATTATAGTAGCAATCATTGTGGCTGGTTCAATTGGAGGATACGCATATGCGCGTCATTCTCAGAATAATCGGCTATATGATCAACAAATGACCCGTGGAAATGCTGCCATCTCGAACAAGAATTATACTGATGCGGAAACAGCATTTACCAATGCTTTAAAACGTAAGCAAAATGACAAGAAAGCAACAACTTTGCTTAATCAAACACAAACCTTTGTTTCAGCTCAAAAATCAATGAGTGATCGTAAATTTGGTGTTTCTAAACAACAATTTACTGAGGTTCGCGATACCAATAATGGTAACGAACAGTTGATTGATCGGGCCAAGTCTAATTTATCAACAATCAAGATAGTCCAAGGAAACATTAAGATATACAACAAAGTTTACAATAAGGCTTTAGACCAAGCAGGTAAGGGTCAGTATATGGAGTCTAATACTAGTTTGGATCAAATCTTTAATGATAAATACATTCATCAAACTTATTACCAAGACATCTTGAAGAAAGCTGAGAAGCTTCGGGATGATAACAATAAGGCAATTAATGGTGAACCTAATAGCTCAAGTACTTTGAACCAGAATGATGATTCAAGTAGCTCGGTTGCTGATCCTAATGTTGATGCTAATAATCAATCAAATACCAACACTAACCCTGATTCATCAAGTGCTAGCTTAACTCCTAGTGAGCAAAAACAGGCTGATAACTACAAAGGTTCCAATGAGTTCACAGTTAGTCCCAGCCAAAATGAAATTGATGGTCAAGAAATCACCAACGCTCAAGTTAATACTGCTAGAAGAGATTTACAACAAGCTGGATTTGATACTGGTGCTATGAGTGATCAAGATGTTAAAAACCTGATTAAAGGTGCTAGTGAAAAGAACCAATCAGTAACTAATTACGCTAAACAAACCCTTAAATAAGGAGAACCTTACTGCATATGTATAAGCGTTTTATAGAGAATGTTCCTTTAAGGAGAATCGTCGTTTTACTGGCAGCAATTGCCATTTTGGTGGTTCTCAGAAGTATGATGAATATCATTTTATTGACGTTCATCTTTAGTTTATTAGTCACTAAACTTACCAAGTTTGTCCAAAAATACGTTAAATTACCATCTGCTTTGATTGTCACAATTGTCTTTTTAATTGTCGTGGTTGGTTTATTCTCGGCAATTACTAAGTACGTTCCACAGTTAGCTGTGCAAACTGTTAGATCGACTTCAGATGTCATTAATTTCTATTCTAATCCAAAGAATTTACCTGATGATCAAACACTAGGCTGGATTAATCAGTTGATTCAGCAGAGTCATATTTTAAGTTCGGTCAAAAATGGTGTGGGACTGATCTGGCATTCCATCACTGCCGTTACAACAATGGGAGTGACATTATTCCTATCACTTATGCTAAGTTTCTTCTTCAGTATCGAAGAAAAACAAATGGTGCAATTCTCACAATCATTCAAAAACAGTTATGTAAGTTGGTTGTTTGAAGATTTGGAATACTTTGGTCGTAAGTTCGTCGCAACTTTTGGTGTGGTTATTGAAGCGCAATTCTTCATCGCTTTGGTTAACACAGCCATCACAACAGTTGTGATGATCGTCATGGGACTTCCTCAAGTGGCAGTTCTTGCCCTCATGGTATTTATCTTGAGTTTAATTCCAGTTGCAGGAGTGATTATCTCTTTGATTCCACTTTCCTTAGTGGGATATTCAGTTGGTGGATTTACTGATATTATTTACCTAATTGTGACAATTATTATCGTGCATGCATTAGAAGCTTACGTCTTGAATCCTAAATTCATGTCGTCACGAACTAATCTACCAATCTTTTATACCTTTGTGGTTTTACTGATAGGTGAAAATTTCTTTGGTGTTTGGGGATTAATTTGTGGGGTACCTGTATTTACTTTCTTCTTGGACATTCTAGGTGTGCAATACCACCACGGATTCAGAAGAGACAGAAAATTACTTGAATAGGTAAATTAGAATTCGAGGTCGATAAATGCGGTCGTTTGGTGTAAAATTACAAAGGTAGAGATAAAAGAAAGAGGTAATTATTTTGGCTAAACTTGTATTGATCCGTCACGGTCAAAGTGAATGGAACTTATCTAACCAATTTACTGGTTGGGTTGACGTTGATTTAAGTGATGAAGGTGTTAAGCAAGCTCAAAACGCTGGTAAGTTAATCAAAGAAGCAGGTATTGAATTCGACTATGCCTTCACTTCAGTATTAACTCGTGCCATCAAGACTTTACATTATGCATTGGAATACTCAGACCAACTCTGGATTCCAGAAACTAAAACTTGGCGTTTAAACGAACGTCATTATGGCGCTTTGCAAGGACAAAACAAAGCTGAAGCCGCTGAAAAATTTGGTGAAGACCAAGTTCATATTTGGCGTCGTTCATACGATGTTTTGCCTCCACTTTTGGACGCAAGCGATGAAGGTTCAGCTGCTAACGACCGTCGTTACGCTAACCTTGATCCACACATCATCCCTGGTGGTGAAAACCTTAAGGTAACTCTTGAAAGAGTTATGCCTTTCTGGGAAGACGAAATCGCACCTAAATTACTAGACGGCAAGAATGTTATTATTGCTGCCCACGGTAACTCATTACGTGCATTGAGCAAGTACATTGAAGGTATTTCTGATGAAGATATCATCAACCTTGAAATGGCTACTGGTCAACCAGTTGTCTACGACTTCAATGACAAGCTTGAAGTACAAAGCAAAAACAAATTAGGTTAATCTTAATTGATATAACCAATAGAAAATCCCTGATCTCGAGTAATTGAGGTCAGGGATTTTTTGTGTCTATGTGGCGATTTGTGATGATTAATCGGTCACTGGTGGTCACAAATTGGACGATTGAATGTGAATTGTTTTTGGGCTGAAGCTGTGGCACTTTCGGCACTATTGGCACTGTGATATTAATAATAAATTTGATTTGTTAAGTTATTTTTTAAATGACAAAGTTATATATACACGTAATTGATTGGTATTAGGGAAGAATTCATATACAATTGATTATGTGATTTTAATGCATACTAATACTCGTGGGGGATATAGATATTGAAAATATGGCATAAATACTTATTAGGTGGGGCATTATTAACCCTGGGAATGGCTACATCAATTATGATGACAACGGCTGAGCAGCCTGCAATTGTTGCCCATGCTAATGAGAATGAAGACTTAGATATGTTTGGGAGTTCAAAATGGGAATTAAGTAGTGATGGTACATTGACGCTAGGGGCGGGCCAATTAGACATGTATGATAAGGCTCCGTGGAGCAACGATGATGTTGCTGAGAAAATTAAAAAAATTAAAATCGATAAGGGTGTAATTGCACCAAAAGATAGTACTAAGCTATTCTCTGGATTATCAAATTTGGTTACAATTGATGGAATGCAACATCTTAATACATCTAACGTTTCGAATATGCATGAAATGTTTTCGAATGATTGGAAACTATTGAATTTGGAATTATCTAATTTTGATACTATTAAAGTTACTAATATGAGTGGAATGTTTGAATACAATAAGTCTATAGTTACCTTAGATCTATCCCATTTCATTACATCTAATGTTACTGATATGAGCGGAATGTTCTATGGTGATTTTGAATTAACTAAATTAGATTTATCTTCATTTGACAATTCGAAATCGCCTAATACAGGAGTAATGTTTTTACAAGATATTAGGCTTTGGAAGTTAAAATTAGGCTCCAAAACAGCATTAATACCTTCAGTTTTTCCAAATTCTTTGCCAGTGCCTGTTAGTGACACTCTTTTTTCTGATAACAATCAAACGTACAAGGTAATTGGTAATAATTGGAGGGAAATTGGTGATGGTACGGAACATGCTCCATTAGGCGATATTGTTACCTCCGATAAGGTAACTGGCCCAGGAACCTTCGTTTGGAATCATTTTTCGAAAGTTCCAGTGACTAAACCGGTCAAGTATGTTGATGATACCAACAAAGTCGTCGCCAACGATACAATTTCTGGTAACATCGGAGATAAAAATACTTATTCAGTCAAAGTACCTGATGGATACCAACTAGCAGACAAACAGCCTGATAAGGTTGATTATCAGTTAATCGCAAATAATGATCCTCTAATTATTAAAGTAACTAAAAAAGCTACTTCAACTCCAATTAATCCGGTTATTCCGAGTCAACCAATTACACCATCAAATCCAACGCTGCCAACTTTACCAGTTGATGATACAGCTAAAGTTACTATTAATTATATAGATGATAATGGGAATACGGTTAAGGTAGACTATGTGAACGGTCAATTAAATCATCCAATTACTTACCATACTGTATCAGTGTCTGGTTATGAAGTGTTAGGTGGTTTAACTAGGGAAATCACCCCAACAAGTAATGGCTATGTTTACAATATTCCTATCACTCGAGTTTATAATCACATCCAAAAGAAGATGGCGGTGATTATGAACAACGGTGGTTACTTATACAAGACCACTGATTTGAGTAAAGACGGTAGCATCAAATATAAGATGGGGACACGTCAACAACGACCAATGTTTGTCGTTAGCAAGATTGTTGACTCTAAGAATGGAATTTTGTATCAAGTTCGCGATTCTAATGCTAAGTTTGTTAACTCGAATAAGCAAACTAATGGTAAAGTGGGCTATATCAAGGCAACTAAGAACGTTGTTCCAGCATATTACTCAACCAAACGGGTTAGATCCTTTAAGGTGATTAACCAGTGGGGAATCAATGCCTACAAAAATGTTAACTTAACGAAGAAGATTAAGCACTATAAATACAATTCTAAAGTTAAAGTGGTCGGTCAACAAAAGCATAATCTAACCACGCGATATAAGTTAAGTAATGGCACCTACATTACTGCGAATAAAAAAATGGTTACGATTTATAAATAATGGAGTACAAAGTAAGCACAGTGTAGGTTGATCTATATGATATAAGCAATATAAAATCCCTGATCTCGAGAAATTGCGTTTAGGGATTTTTCGTAGCTATTAGAATATTTTTAATGATTAAGCGGCCACTAGTGGTCACTAATTAGTCGCAGGTAAATTCTGATTGAGCTGAGATTGGGTCACTTACAATGCTATTGTCATTATTGCTAAATGATGAAATTTAACTTTAGTTTATTTATTTATCGTCACGAGATTTGAATACTTCTTTTGCAATAGTAACAGCATTCAATACCTTAGGAAATCCAACATATGGGATTGCTTGAATGAAAGTTTCGATGATTTGTTCTCGACTTAATCCAACGTTCAATGAGCCGTTAATATGAATTCGTAGCTGAGGTGCTGTATCACCTTGTGTCAGGAGACTAGTTATAGTAATCATTTCTCGTTGTTTAAAATCTAAAATGGCACGATCATAGATGTCGCCGAATGCAAATTAAATAATATACTTACCTATATCTTCAGATAATCCTCCAAGCGAATCAATCACATTTTTACCAGCCTGACTATCAACTTTATCCAAATTTTTTAATCCGTTATCAAACCTAACATTATTTGTCATAATATTTTTCCTCCTAAATTATTCACATGATGTCTGCGATTGATATCATAGTAAATGCTGGAGTGCGGTCCATGTCAATAAAATTAAGTAATTGGTTTACTTTGAATTATTGACAGTCTGATGTGGTAAGCGTAGTCTTCAGAATAATATAACGGAGGTATTAATTATGCAGTACTCTATCGGAGAATTTTCAAAAATTTCTGGGCTTACAATCGATACTCTGAGGTTTTATGAAAAGCAGGGAATTGTTTTTTCAAATAGAAGTGAGAATAATCAAAGATATTATACAGACAAAGATATAGCTTGGATAGAATTTGTTATTCGTTTGAAGAAAACGGGTATGAGCATTAAAAAAATGCAGGAATATGCCAAGTTACGTTATGAAGGTGATTCCACAATTCCTGAGCGATTAGTGCTGCTGTTTGATCAGTTGGATGCTCTGCATGAGAATCAAAAACAAGTTGAAGACCATATTGAGTTTTTGGAACAAAAAATAAAAACATATCTAGGATTGAATGATAAATAAACATTATATAGTTATCTTCGCTCAATTCTAGCCATGAAAGCTTACACTTAAAATAGGTGATATGCTCTGATAAATGTGTATTATACCAACTAAAAAATTGATATTATTATAATAATACTCAAAAAAGGAGGAGGATTTTTATGATATACGTTGTTTTTAGTTTTTTATCGACATTTAGCGTAATATTTCTTATTTTGAGTTTTAGAAAAGACTTCAAAACTCTTAATATAACTCAAAAAGTAAGTATTATATTGACATCAATCGCTGTGTTAATTCCTTTTATTATCGGAACAATTCAAGGCTTTATTGGCAATTAAAATCTTTATAAAATTCATTTTTTATTTATAGTGCTCCAAAGTCTGTTGTTAAGCAATTATTAATAATTTGCTCTGAATTACCAATTAATAAAGAATTTTATATGTATTGCATTTCATGTCAGCTTCTTTAGAGTATAACTTGTGTATCCTTTTTACATTAACATGATACAATCACCACAACTCAACTTAGGTATTTCTTGTCTGATAGGAGTGAACATAATGGAGGCTGGTTTAAGTAAATTTGAAGTCATGTCACAATCATTAGGGCAAAATATTGCGTCAGAACGGAAAAAGCTTAATCTAACGCAAAAGCAGCTAGCTTCTGGAATTTGTTCTCAGTCGATGATTAGTAATATTGAAAAAGGAAATTATGTTCCTAATGCCATTTTATTATCTGAAATTTGTCAAAGACTGGGAATTTCAGTTGATAGGTCGTTATTGAGCACGTATTACGAAATTTCTGAGGATAAAGAATTTAGTCGAAATGTGGAACAGATGTGCAATAATCATCAGTACGCAGAATTAATTGATTATATGGATTCTTCTGATGTTATTGCTAATTTATCTCAAAACGAAGATTTACAAATTTTTTACTACTATTACGGATGTGGAACTTATCAACTTACCAAAGATGCAGTATCAGCTTTGAGATACCTAAACATGGCCTTAAACTTCACCTATTCAAAGCGAAATGAAAGTTTGACTGGTATAGAAGCATTAATTTTATCAGTTATCAATTTTATTGAGATTGAATCAAATAGAACTAAACTTCTAGGAAATTTTGAAACGGTTATAGATGCTGTTTTGACGAATAAGATCATACAGCCAGATAAAAATCTAAATATTGTATTTTATCAGTATGGGATGGCATTATTGCATCAAAAGAGGCTTAATGAATCAATTAATGTCTTACGAAATGGTGTGAAGTGGGCAACAGAAAACGATTCTAATCTTATGTTGTCAGATTTTTTCTTCATGTTAGGTCATGAATATGCCGCAATAAATGATGAGGTTCATGCTAAAGAGGCTGATAATAATTATCAAGTGATTTCGAAAGTCTTCAATCAAAATGTTAATCGATCTATAACCTAAAAGAATCGTGTGAATATTTACTTTAAAACAGTTGATATTCACACGGTTCTTTTAGTTTGAATATTAAATAACCCTTTATAAATTAATACCTGTTAATAATTCGTTTACGTAGTAACAGAACAAGAATCAACTTTATGATTATTAGCAAGACAAGAATCCCGCCAGTCCAGGTAAGCGTTAAAATGTAGCTCAGACTGAATACTTTTGCAATTCCAAGTATGACTATTAATAAGATGATTATTGGCATCATTATCACCTCCATACTCACAGTATCGATCTTTAAATTGAATTTATAAAATTAGTATTCTGATTTTATAAATATATTTGTACGCCGTAAGCTTACAATGACTAAGAAAGTGGAGGATGAATTTATGCGAGCAATAATTCAAAAAGACTTCAATGGTATCGATTCAATTCAAATCGTTAATCTACCAGAACCCAAGGGCAATATTATTGGCAGACTCGTGGATGTAAAATACGTTCCAGTTTTACCATGGGATATCAAAAATGAAGCAGGACTTTTAACTCAATTGAATAATGATCCTTTGCCCAGAATTCTGGGATATGGTTTTGCTGGAATTATTCATGATCAAAATCTTATTGGGCCATCCAGGGGAACACGGGTTGTAGGTGCTGCGCCAAATGGAACGTATGCAGAAGTTGTTAATGCGTCTATTCCACCGTACATTTTTTCTCTGCCAGATAATGTATCGTTAGAAACTGGTGCAACAATTTTTGGTGGGGTTGATACAGCAATGATGATGATTAAAAGCGTGGGAGTACAAAAAAACGATGCTGTATTACTAATTGGAGCATCGGGTGGTATTGGAAGTTATTTGTATCAGATGTTAATAGCTCTTGAGGCAAATGTTATCATTCTTTCTTCAGAACGAAGCCGGAATTATACTCAAATGATTTTTCCTGATGCGAAAATCGTTACCAACATTAAGGATGTAGATAATAAGTCTATAAAATTTGTTCTCGACACGGCTGGCAATGAGTCGCTACTTAATCAATCCGAAAACAAATTATTCGATGGTGGAACTTTGTTTACCTCCGCTTTACCCACATATCATCAACTTCGTTTGGATATCCATAATGTATTTAACAACCGACCGATTAGCCCTAAACAATATAAAAAGATTATAGAAATGCTATCAACTGGAACCCTCAAAGCACATATAAATAAGGTATTTGAAATGAATGATGTAAAGCTAGCTCAACATTATGAAGACGAGACAGCATCCCGAGGGAGAATTATTTTAAAGATAAACGATTAATGGATATTTCTTTTCAAAATTGTAAAAATAATTGAATGAATTTGATTTACCTGGTTAATTGTTTTAACCGATTGAAAATCCCTAATCTTGAGTAAACCTCACGAGTTTAGGGATTTTTTGCGTCTATTTACAGATATATGATTAGTTAAAGCTTCAATAAATATATCATCAAATTATTTTAATTTACTTTCCTTATTATCCAAAGTAATAATGAAAGCATACGATATTCCAATAATAGATATCAGAAAGATCGAAGTGATTACTAATCCAATTACCATACCGAAATTTTGAACAAATAATCCAACGATTGGATTGAGAATCATTGTAATCATAGTTGTTAAGAATGAAAGTCCGGAAATAAATGTTGCTCTGGAATTATCCTTCACCCAGGTATTTAATATTTTCATCACTATTGGATCGAGGATGTCTTCCACAATGTATAGTAATCCAATTCCTATGAGAAATATTAATTTATTATCTTGTAGTTGCAATATTCCACCGACTGCAATGGTGGTTATGAGAGTAAAACAAAGAAATTTTAAGTTACTTTTTGCCAATAATCTATATGACTGTGTGGCAATTAATCCGCCAAATAGACTAAATAGCATAAAAATAAAACTGTTAGAGGACGGTGCATACCCTAATTCTGCAACGTATGTAGGTAAAATTGAGAAAACTGCATTGATAGTCGCGACCACAAATGCGGATAGAATAAATGTAAAAACAACGATAGGCACAGTAGTCATTTTTTTGAAAACAGTTAAAACACTGCTAATGCTGTTGCCTTGCATGTTTTTGTCAATTCTAGTGATGCTTTTCTGTTCTGAAATGGAAGTTATAATGATCAATGCAATTATTAGAGTTAATGACTGCAGTATATAGGGCATCCCTTTATTTAGTTGATATGACATTCCACCAACAACGGTTGCTATGCTAGTTGTGATGGCACCGATTAACTGAACTCGTCCACGAATCTTTGTGTATTCTTCACTTGTCGTACCGCTGTCTCTTAAAATTTCGAAGAACAGAGCATCATCTGAGCCACTTAATAGAGCATTACCAATTCCTTCAAGGATGAATGCTACAAGAAGAATGATGAAACCCCAATAAGATTTTGTATTAATCACGGAAATCATCAAAAGCGGCGAAATGATTAATATCGTGAGTCCAATTGTAATGGATGTTTTCTTTTTAATCAGGTCTCCCAATAGTCCGCTAGGAATTTCAGAAAGAAACTGCGAGAATAAAAAAACAGATTGTAAAATCGAGAATTGAACGAGACTATAATTTAAGTATTGGACAATAGCAATAACATTAATGATCCTTGAAAATCTGGATTGAGTGGCGGCAATGTACAGGTAGTATCTTAGTTTAGCTTTTGATATTGTACTCATCGAATTTTCCTTTTTTAACTTTTATGTACTGTCGTGCTAGTGATTGAATGAATTTCACCAGTTAAAAATATAAGTCTATATATGGCTTTTGATTATTCATCATATCACTATTTATTATAAAAAGTATAATCGTTTTCACATTTATATGTAATGAAGGCCTTGCATAAACAGTTATGAATTAAGACCGCATCATATTTGAGTAATTCAGGCAATAAAAAAATGACCTTTAAAATGAAGCCAGTTTTAGTTAACTATAAAAATTATTTTCTTACTCATGATCAATTTTTCAATGAATAAATTACGATACGGAACAAGCTATGAATGCTATTCACAACAGGTGAGTGACTAATCCGGAATTCTTTCTGCAAATAATAAATTGGTTATGATTTATAAATAATGGATTACAAAGTAAGCAAAATTTAGTTTAATCTATATGATATCAGCAATATAAAATCCCTGATCTCGAGAAATTGAGTTCGGGGATTTTTGCATCTGTTTGTAGATTAGCATTTACAGGATGGATGAAATTTTTTTATCCATATGTAATGATTATTGAGTTAAAATTTATAAATTTTGGGGGATATTTCATTAATGAATAAAGAACGGCTTGTCGCTTTTACTGATGCAATTATTGCTATTGTTGTGACACTATTAGTATTGGATTTACCACGACCGGATGGGCCGACATTACACGCAATTATTGCAGATTGGCGTAACTTCATTATTTATATTGCAACTTTCTTTTTGATCATGGTTGTCTGGTATAATCATCATATTATTTTTACTAATGCGAAAAAAATTAATCGAACAACTTATTGGTTGAATTCAATATGGCTTTTATTACAATCTTTCATTCCGTTTTCTGCTTCATGGTTGTCGGAATACCCAACTTCGTCAGTGCCTGGATTTTTCTATGTAGTTGTTACTTTTTTATGGGCAGTATCATTTCAATTATTGGATCGCAATTTAGAAAAACTCAATCCAGACCTTGTAATGCCTAATCGATATGCTTTTCCACTTCTGTATTTATCATATTTATTAGAAGCAATCTTATTTATATTTATCCCAATTTTGGCAGTTGCCGTAACTCCAATTATGGCCGGTGGAATTGTTGTTGTATCTGATTTTGTGGAAAAAAGACATGCTCGTCACAACTAAAATTTTAAATTATTCATTATTTTCTAAAGGACGATTAAGCTTATGGCTTGAATATTTTAATAAATCACCTAATTTTAGGTAAATGTGATCAGGTGATTTATTATCTGTTTAAATGATCATTAATTGAACTCTGGAAAATTCGGGTTGAACTGATGTTGTGCAACTTATGGCACTATTCTCTATATAGATGAAAATATGATAACGGTAAAAAAATGCTCACATCTGATTAAGATATGAGCATTTTTTGAATTATATAGAGTAAACTACCACTTTACTTCGCCGTCAAGGTTACTAAATGTGGCTGTAATATTGTTGTCTGGAGAAGTTGCTAGCTCAATAGTGCGAGCCACACCAATTTCAACTGTGTGTGCACCCATGTCAGCTGAAGATTCAGCACTAGTGCCACCAAATTCAGTTGCAACTAATCCGGGATCGATTGCATTGACTGTGATTGGCACATTATTATTTTTGAATTCCTTAGCTAATTGGATAGTGAACATATTAACAGCGGACTTAGTAGCTTGATATCCCATAGATGAAAAATTATAGACTGAAGATTTAGGATCTAAAGCGTTCGTTAATGAGCCCATCATACTTGAAATGTTGATGATTTTAGCTTGTTTACTGTTCTTTAAAAGTGGAATGAATTGTTGTGTGTTATCAATAGTGCCAAAGACATTTAGTTCGAATTCTTTGCGAATTTTATCCATGTCAATTGTTGAAGGAGCTTCGAAGTTATCAAATGAAGCTCCAGCGTTATTGATCAGAATGTCTAAACGCCCATACTCGTCATTAATGAATTTAACCGCATTGCTAATTGATTCGCTGTCAGTAATATCAAGTTGAACGGGTTCAACATCGTAACCGGCAGTTATTAAATCTTTGGCTGCAGCTTGACCTTTGATTAAATCTCGAGCGCCCATAATAACGGTTTGACCAGCGGCTCCGAGTTCTTTAACGATTTCAAGTCCCATACCACGGTTAGCACCAGTTACTAGAGTAATTGTTTTAGTTGTCATAATAAGATCTTCCTTTCATCGCTTGTTTATCTTACCAAGTGATGGAAAGTATAGCACGTTCGTGTTACACTAACGCAAGCAGATTATGGAGGTTTTTTATGTATACGATTGCTGAAGTTGCCGAAAAATTCAATGTCTCTAAAAACACGCTCCGATACTACGAAAGCGAGGGATTAGTTCCGTCAATCTCTCGAGATCAGAACGGTATTCGACATTATTCAGAGAATGATGTTGAAATCTTGAACCGAATTATTCATATGCGCAGACTAGGAGCGACTGTAAAAGAGGCTAAATGGTTTGACGAAGAATTAGCAAAGGATAATCCTAATTATGATGCGGGTCTATCCTTCTTAGATCGTTTAAATACTAAGTTAGACCAAAAGATTGCTGAAATTGATCAGCAAAAAGAGTTTTTAAGGCGTAAAATTGACCGAATTCAAAAGAACAAAGAAGAACAATTGAGTAAATAGTTAATCTAAATTTGAAAAAAATATTGGAATTATGTCTTAAAACTAAAGAGTAATTAATATTTAGGTAGTCTAATCGGTCACTAATTGGACTCTGGAATATGAATTATTTTTGGGCTGAAGTTGTGGCACTTACGGCACTATTGTCAGTATTATTGAATTATTTAAAATGATTCTAACATCGTACTGATTATCACAATTGACACAAGATTACTGATTAATTATACTAACTTTGAAAAATAAGGGGGGGGAGCTAAGATGCAAATTTTTAAAGTTGGGGCTGTTGTTCAATTACCACAAAAAACATGGTTAGGTGTAACAGGTATTGTTGTTTCATACGATAAGAAGCGTGAACGATACTTAGTCAGTGTTGGCGCAAATCAACAGATTTATTTTAATGCTGATGAAATTCATCTTTTTGAAAAATAAATCAATGGAATATGCCATTTTAGATAATTATGATTTGTTCAACTGATAGAAAATTCCTGATCTCAAGTATATGAGGTCAGGAATTTTTTTATAATGATATTTAAAAGTCACGGAAATATTGATAATATACACCATAATTATGGGTGGGAATCATTGTAAATTTCAAAAGCTTACTTTATAATAGAATGAACGTTCTAATAAGGAGAAAATTATGCGAATTAAAGAATTTAATCCTGAAGAAGTTTTAGAAAAAGCTGAATTATTATTTTGGCAACAGGGCTATGAAAAAACTTCAATTCAAAATTTAGTTGATACGATGGGCATAAGTCGCCGCAGTATGTACGATACTTTTGGTGATAAACATAAATTATTTTTGCTATCACTTAATATGTACTATGAACAGACATCTCAGGAAATTGCCAATAAACTTGATGAATCATCGAATCTTGGTTCAAACATCAAGTTGATTTTTGACACGTACATTCATCATAGTTCAAAGAAACCAGTTGGATGTTTGTTAGTAAATTCTGCGACTGAATTATCGATTGTTGATCCGGAAGCATATCAGAAAATAAAATTTTATTTTCGGTTAGAAAACGACGCATTATTGGCACTTCTTGAACGATTTTCGGATGACTTGCTACCAAATACAAATTTAGTTGATGTGGCAAAGACATTGCAGAATTCATTAATCGGTATAAGGGTATTGGCCAAGGTTAATCCGCAAGTTGAACAACTTGATTCAATCGTCGATCACACAATAAAAGCATTACCATGGAAGGATAATGAATTATGAAAGCAGCTCAAATAAAAAAATATTCCAAGACTATTAATGTTCAAATCAATAATATTGATAAACCAGAACCGATCAGCAATGAGGTATTAATCAAAGTAAGTTATGCGGCTGTTAATCCATTAGATATAATGAATGTTCATGGCAGTGTAAGATTGATGCAGAATTATAGCATGCCACTAACATTAGGCAATGAAGTATCAGGAGTGATTACTGAGATTGGCAATGAGGTTAATAATTTTAAGATTGGCGACAAAGTTTATGCAAGATTACCTTTAGATAAAATTGGTGGATTTGCAGAATACGTTGCAGTTAGGGCCAGTGAAATCAGTAATATTCCTAATAATCTGACGCTTAAGCAAGCTGTAGCGGTGCCGTTAACTGGATTAACGGCTTATCAAGGCCTAGTTGAAGAGTTACAAGTTAAGCCTCACAAAACCTTGTTTATTCCAGGAGGTTCAGGAAGTTTCGGACAGTTAGCAGTGCCAGTTGCCAAATCGATGGGCCTTCAAGTAATTGTATCTGGTAATGCTAGAATGAAAGATCATATTTTAAAATTAGGAGCTGATCAGTACATTGACTATCGTAAAGATGATTACTGGGACTTGCTTAAGGATATTGATTACGTGATTGATACTCGAGGGGGTAGTGAATTAGATCGAGAAATGTCTATCATGAAACCCGGTGGGCGAATTTTAAGCTTGATTGCTGGTCCTAATCGACAGTTTGCAGTTTCTAATAACTTAGCGGCATGGAAGACAATTTTATTTGGGGTAGTTGGTCGGAAATTGGATAAAATTGCTCGCAAACATCAAGTTGAATATCGATTCATTTTTGTTCGTTCTAATGGCCAACAGTTGGAAAAAATCACTGAGATAGTTGAGAAAAATAACATTATTCCCCAGATTGATTCCCATGAATTTAGTCTTGATCAAATACAATCGGCATTAGAGTAGTTGATACTGGTCGTATTAGTGGCAAGGTAGTTATTCATTTTTGAGTATCGGCTAATGTTAGTTTGCGGGCAGTATTCAATAGAAAAAATTTAGCGAGTTAAACAACTAAAAGTAAAAGCGCCTGTCCTTAATTGATTAAGGTCAGGAACTTTTGTTAGCTTACATTAGCAGAGACAATTCAATTAATACAATGTTGGTTAAAAAGTATCCGTGAGCGAATTAGAAACTAAGGAGAAAAAATATGATTAGAGATTTCGCGTTAGATGATATTGATGACATCATGCACCTGTGGCTGGAAACAAATAAACAAGCGCATGATTTTATCGAAAGCAGCTATTGGGAAAACAACTTTGAATCAGTTAAAGAGATGATGCCTCACGCAACAATCTATGTTTATGAATCTGATGGTCAAATTCAGGGATTTATAGGCTTGATGGATGATTATATTGCAGGAATTTTTATTTCTAAAGATAACCAATTCAAAGGGATAGGTACAAGACTGCTTAATTATACAAAGGAAAAGCGGGATAAGTTAACTTTAGAGGTCTATAAGAAGAATACCCGTGCAGTACAGTTTTATTTAAGAGAGGACTTTAATATTTCAAAAAGAGAGATAGACGAAGAGACTGGTGAAAGTGAATATTTCATGGAATGGAGTCAGTTATAAAAAAGTATAAAATCATGAGAATCTGCACAAATAATTGATTCATCTCCTCGCAATAGATAATCCCTGATCTCGAGTAACTGAGATCAGGGATTTTTGCGTTCATTTGAAGATTTGTGGTGATTAATCGGTCACTAGTGGTAACAAATTGGAAGATTGAAAGTGAATTATGTTTGAACTGAAGTTGTGTCACTTATGGCACTAAGATGTTCTTGAGTTAATAAATTGATACAGAAAAATTCCTAACCTCAAGGAATTCAAGTTAGGAATATTTAGTCTGTTAAAATATTGGTCAATAAAAGTTTAAATTCCCAGTTTGAACAAAGTTATGGTAGTGAACAACTAGAAAAATCAATTTACTTAGTTTGATGGTTGTAGAATTTTGTAGCTTGATCAAATATAAATTCTGGTTCGTCTATCGGTAACCAATGACCACCTTTAACAGTAACGTAGTCGAATTCACCATCTAGATATTTACTTGAGTTTTTCATTTGCGCTTCACTTAAGTAGAGGTCGTTCGTCCCATAGATTCCTAATATAGGAATTTGGGATTGTGGAATATCTGGTGTTTGCGAATTATTATGAGGCTCTAAATTTGCTCGGTATAAGTTCAGGGCAGCAGTGAATCGGCCCTCGCGTGATAAGTCTGGTATCCAATGGCTGTCTAATTCAGGATGATTTTGGGTAAATGTCCGCAGGCCTGCCCAATTGTTTTGAGAAAACAATTCTTCGGCTAATCCTTCAAATAAGAACGCCATGGTGTACCAACCCTTTTTCTGTTGTTCAAAGCCTCCATCTTTGGCGTATGAATAAGGATGGCCGACACTGATTGCAATATATGATTCAAACTCCGACTGATAAAAGCTTGCTAGCATCCAACCAATATTAGCGCCCCAATCATGAGCAATTAATTTAGCAGGTTGATCAATGTTAAGGAATTTTTTTAGTTTAAGAATATCTGCCATGATGAATTGAATGGAAAAATCTCCGACATTCTCTGGAATAGATGATTGGCCAAATCCGCGCATATCAGGTGCAATAACCCGATATCCTTGATTAACGAACATTGGAATGAGCTTGCGCCAAACATCAGCTGAATCTGGAAAACCATGTAACATAAAAATTGGTTCGCCTTGGCCTTCGTCATAGTAGGTAATCGTTTGATCTGATGTTGTCATATATTTTCTTTTCATAATAAACATCCTCCTTGGGTGCAAGTATAGCGAATGGCTTAAGGTAAAGCATTACCCAAAATGTTTAAAATGGGTAAGCTTACCAATTATCAATATACTTTTGCGTGAAATTGATTAGACCGTTGAAATTATCAACAAGTTCAGTTTCAAGGGGAGAGAAGTAATTCTTAATCCATTGGAATACTAGTCCATCCCAACCATTAGCAAAGAATTGCGCATAAAATTCGATTTTGTCAGTCATCTCTGCAGATAATTCAATAAATAATTTGGTGAATAATTTCTCCATATGTTCACCAAATACTCTTTTCCAGGTACCATTATCTGCCAAGACTGTTGCATGATAAAATTTCTCTGATTTACGATATGAGCTTAATAGCTTTAAGGCATTTGATTGCCAGTTTGTTTTATCAGTTACTGCTAAGTTAAAATCTCGATTAATATCGTTTAAGTAAATGGTTGTTAATAATTCATATTTATCGCTAAAGTAGTAGTAAAATAGCTTCCTTTCAATATGTAGTAAGGCGCATATTTTACTGATTCTAACTTGTTCGAAGCCAACTTCTTCAGATAGATGTTTGAAGGTTTCAATAATATTATTTCGAGTGTTCATCGAAGTTAACCACCTGATAGATTATTTGTTATTTAATAACTATAGCACAGTCCAAGATCTATTCATTTTGATAGGAAGACGAAATTGCACCTAAATTACTTGACGGCAAGAATGTTATCATTGCTGTCCACAATAACTCATTATGTGCATTGATCAAGCACATTGAAGGTATCTCTGATGAAGATATCATCAACCTTGAAATGGTCACTGGTCAACCAGTTGTCTACGACTTCAACGACAAGCTTGAAGTACAAAGCAAAAACAAATTAGGTTGATCTTAATTGATATAACTGATATAAAATCCCTGGTCTCAAGTAATTGAGGTCAGGGATTTTTTGTTTATGTGGCGATTTCTAATGGAACTGTGGGTATGACATTATTAAAGCTGAGAATTAAATTTATTCGAAAATTGTTTCTGAAGTTTATTATTAGCTTGGTTAAAAGATTCGTGACCGATAAGAATTCCGCGTAACATCAGTCTATTGTTTCCGGTTGAATCACATGTTATCAAGGTAATCATTGGCTTTTGGGTTTGTTTAATCACACTGGTATCAGTTGCTTTAATAAATTTTCTGATAGTAATTTTGTACGTATAGATTTGCTTCATATCAGTGAGATAAACTTTATCACCAACTTTAGATTTGAAATACAGCGGGGAAAATAATACATCTTTTTTCATCATGTTATGTCCAGCTAACGGATAATTACCCTTTCCCATCTTCTGATCAGCTCGCAGAGTTCCAGCGGTTAAAGCTAATGTGGTGTTAGAGGTTCCTTTGGCAATTGGTAAGTGAACCTTTACCTTAGGAACTAGAATTGATCCAATAACTGGGATTCTTTCTGCGTTTAATCGTGATTTTGCAACGGATTGAAGGTCCAGAGCCTTGACGTTATCAAAATCATAGTTCGCATGTTTACGTTTGTTTTGTTGAATTGTTTTAGCGGTAATGATTGGTCTATAGGTGCTTACTAGCTGATCTTCAATTTGCTCATTGAAAATTAATCCTAAGGAAACCAGAATAAGTAAGATAATTACAGTTCCTTTAAATATCGTTTTCCACTTAGAATTTGTGGTGTTTAACATGATGTACATCCTTTTTTGTGATAGTGAGGTTATTTTAAATAATTTTAATAACATGCTCAATTTTAATATTTTGACCTTTAGTGCACAGGTATATTATATTCGATTTCATAATTATTATTCTCAAATATAATAGTTAACAGATTAAAACTATAACGACAAAATTACAACTAACATTTTTAAAATCCAATTCTCTTTTTTGCTATAATGCTTATAAGTAAGTAGGAGGGATTTTTTATGAAAAGGGAATTGACGCTCCGTTAGTGCCGATAATATTTTTGTCGATTGGTACAATTGGGCTGATTATGGGAATTATTTCTGGGAGCTGGACGAGGTGTATCGTACCAGTGGTATTTTTATTATTTGGGTTGCTGTACTTATATACTTCACTTTTTGGTAAGTACAAAATAATTGAACGGGTAGTTGGTAGATTACATTTCAATGGTGACGAACAGGTGCTGGATTTGGGCACGGGTCATGGGGCATTTTTAATTGAAATTGCAAAGCGTTTGCACGCTTCTGGGAAGGCTATTGGATTAGATATTTGGAACCAAGGAGACCAATTAGGAAATGCTGAATCAGAAACTCAGCGAAATATTGATCACTTGGGAGTTAGTTCAGTTACTGAACTAGTGACCGGTGATATGACGAGCTTGAAATTTGAAGATAATCGTTTTGATTATGTTGTGGCTAGCATGTCAATTCACAACGTGAAGCCGAAATCCAGTCGAGAGCATTCAATTGATGAGGCTTATAGAGTGCTCAAGCCAGGTGGAAAAATAATAATATTGGATATAGAACATATTGGTGAGTATAGAAGTAGATTGCAGCAGATTGGTATAAAAAAGATTAGTGTTCAACATGGCGGAATTGAAGGTATGTATGGAGCTCTTAGCACAAGAATATTAATTGGCGTGAAATAAGATTGACGATAATGATCGTGATACAAATAACCCCCTAACTTAGTTTATTAAACTGAGGTAGGGGGTTATTTGAACATACTGGCTGATAAATGGTTAGACTTATTCTTTATAGTTAATTTCTTTTTAATGTCTTATATGCTAAGCCAAGTGCAGCAACCAACATTCCAACACCCAGTGCAACAAGTGTAGCAGAATTTTTACTAGATTCACCAGTTTGTGGCAACTTGGTGGAGTTAGCGTAAACAATCTTGTTGTTAACATTTTGCTTATCGGTATTGCCTTGCTTAGTAACGTTAACCGTAGTTACTTTTTTACTAATCTTAGTTAAAGTAGTAACCGATTTGTTTATCGTAGGAATTACTGGAGTCTTAGGAGTAGTTGGTGGAGTCACCGGAGTCTCAGGAGTGGTTGGTGGAGTCACCGGGGTCTCGGGAGTAGTGGGTGGAGTCACTGGAGTCTTAGGAGTAGTGGGTGGAGTCACCGGAGTCTCAGGAGTAGTGGGTGGAGTCACCGGGGTCTCGGGAGTAGTCGGTGGAGTCACCGGAGTCTCAGGAGTAGTGGGTGGAGTCACCGGAGTCTCAGGAGTAGTGGGTGGAGTCACCGGGGTCTCGGGAGTAGTCGGTGGAGTCACTGATGGGATCGGAATCGGTAAGAATATTTGAATTGGTAATGAATCTTGGATCAAAGGATTTTCAAGTTCTCCCAGAATTGTCTGAATTGAATCATTATTAGGAAATAAACTGGTTAAACTATTCGTCAAGAAATCACTAAATGCTCCACTTGCAGAGTTTAACGCTATGGCCCAAGATGGTGTTAAAACAGTTCGAATTGCATTAAGTGGGACACTTAATCCACTTAACCCGGGAATGCTGGTAATTGTATTAATTGCTCCGTCAACGATTCTTCCGGGAATAAGTATTGGCACTGGGAGCCAGGCCCATTGGGTTCCTTGTGTGACTGTGGCTACAGAAGATGCCTTGAATTCATATTTACTATTATCTGTTACAGGTGAACTGTAGGCTAATGTGGCGACTTTGTTGCCTGAATCATTTACATTGGTTGATTTTGATTGAACTTGAGTATTATTCTGGCTTGTTTCATTTGATTGAGGTTGATTAGCATTAATCTTCTCATCATTACCATTATTAGCTGCAACATCAACTGAATCGTTTTTGATACTTAAGTTACTTTCAGAAGATTCTGGATTAGATTGTCTGTCGTATGCAATATCTGAATTATGAATCGATGCGTCGGGTGATGTATACACATTTGTGGATTCATTAGAATTTGTGACGTTCAATGCTTGACCATCAGTCTGATCATCGTTTTGGGTTTTCGTAGCAGTGTTATTACTGCCTTCATTGCTATTGAGAGCATCAGGTTGTTCGTTAACACTATCATTGTCTGTACTATTGTTATCAGTGTAAGTTGTTGATGAGCCGACTTTAGCGCTGTTACCATCAGAATTTGTATCTGGAATAGATACCTGATTATTAGTTGCAGACGTATTAGAATCTTTGTTACTAACTAGTGCAGATGTAACGGAATTTGCATTGTTATCCGCTTTAGCATTCACTGGAGCGATTGTTGTCAGTAAAACTCCTGCTGACAGAAACACAGTCGATGCGAGTAAACCACGATAATTGCATCCGTTTTTTTTCATATTGCTTCTCCTTCAGGAAATAAAGACGTTGTCAAATTAAGTTTTACACAATTAGAATAGCATGTTTATTACCTTATTACAATTGAAGGAGTGACACCGTTAACCATTGAATCTACATAAAAGTAAAATTGATTAGAATGAACATGGTTGCGATTTTTTGTTGAATAGAGAAGTAAGACGAAATTGCACCTAAATTACTTGATGGTAAGAATGTTATCAGCTGCCCACGGTAACTCACTACGTGCATTGAGCAAGCACATTGGAGGTATCTCAAATGAAGATATCATCAACCTTGATATGGCCACTAGTCAACCAGTTGTCTACGACTTCAACGACAAGCTTGAAGTACAAAGCAAAAACAAATTAGGTTAATCTTAATTGATATAACTGATAAAAAAGTTCCTGATCTCAAGTAATTGAGGTCAGGGATTTTTTGCGTCTATTTGTATTTGTGATGATTAATCGTTCACTAGTGGTCACTAATCGGACTTTGAGATAATTATAGTCGAACTTGAGGGTGTGTGTAATTGATAGCAAAATTATTACTACAATGATTAGATTTGTTAGTTGCGATGTTCATATATTTTAATGCTTAGGGGCATAAAAATTAAAATGATGACTACCCCGCTGATAAGGACCATTGTGGCATTGCTTCCCCAACTACCAGTGCTCAAAATGGTTCTGATGGCACTGATCGTAATAGTTACTGGGTTTAATTTTACGAGCGATTGTAAAAAGGTGGGTAAGGTTTTAATTGGAATAAATGCGTTTGATAAGAATGTTAGAATTAAGATGATTATCATTGATAGACTACCAATGAGCTCTGCATTTTTTGCTACCAAACCAATTAAAGCGAATATCCAAGAAGTGGCCCAGCCGATAAACACGGCCAATAATAGGGCAGTTAAAAGCATTGGAAAACTTACCTCTGGTCGCCAGCCCATTAGCATTGTGGTTAGGATGGCTACAACGCCGGAAATTAATAGCCTAAAAATGTCCCCAACTAATTGTCCTGCTAATGGAGCGATGGGTGAAATTGGTAATGACTTGAATCTATCAAAAATTCCACTATTAATATCTTCACGGAGTTGTTGACCTGATCCTGATGCAGCATTTAGAATACTTTGAACAAGAATTCCAGATACCAGCATTGGTAAGTATGCTTTGACGCTCCCGGCCACGACACCACCAAATAGATATCCGAATAATAGAGTGAAAATGATAGGCTGAATAATAACATCACTGATATTGTCTGGGTTATGGAGAGTTTTTAATAAGTTACGATGGGTTAATGTGAGAGTGTTAATAATGACGTGACTTTTGTTCGTTGTCGATTGCATAATTGATCCTCCTTTAGTTCTTGCCAACCGTCATCTTGAAGAACACGTCGTCTAATGATGGTGATTCAATATTTAAGTTATTAATGGATATTTCAGCATTTTGAAGCTCATCGAGAATCGTAGTGACTGATTTGATTCCTGGGTCTCCGATTGAGCCCACTAAAGATTTGTCAGATACACTAACTGGTTGATTCAAAACTTTTTGAATGATTACTTTGGCTGACTTAGCATCTTTTTGGTCAGATAGTTCAATTCGTAGTTGCATTCCACCAACTTGTTGTTTTAATTCATCTGGTGTGCCAATTGTAATCATTTTTCCATGGTCAATTAACGCGATCCGGTCAGCTAGCCTATCGGCCTCTTCCAAATATTGAGTCGTTAGAAATATTGTTGATCCTTGTTCGACTAACTTTTGGATTGCTTGCCACATTTGAAGTCTAGTCCTGGGATCAAGCCCGGTTGTTGGTTCGTCCAAAAATAAAATATGTGGTTTGCCAATTAAACTCACTGCTAGGTCTAACCGTCGGCGCATTCCACCTGAGAATGTTGATAGTGCTTGCTCGGCAGAATTAATCAAATCAAAATCTGATAATAGTTCATCTGCTCGGGTCTTAGCATCCTTACTAGATAGCCCATTTAATTTTGCAAAGATTAACAGGTTTTCCCGAGCACTGAGATCTTCATCAATCGTTGTTGATTGTCCGGTTACACTAAATTCTTGGCGAACCCTTTGACCTTGCTCGATGGTGTCAAATCCATTTAGTGAAATTGTGCCCTGATCAGGTTTTAGTAGGGTGGTCATCATTTTTAATAGAGTGGTTTTCCCTGCCCCGTTAGGTCCCAGCAAACTAAATATTTCTCCTCGGCGAACATCGAAAGAGATGTTTTTGACAACTTCTTTGTTATCGAAGCTTTTAGAAATCTTGTTAACTTCAATTACATTATCATTATTCATGAAAATTCCTCCCAAAATTAATTGTCAGGCGCCCTTGACTAAAATCATAATACGACCGGCTTAAAATTATGTCAAGGCACCTGACAAAACTTTTTTGAATGGTGTATAATTAATAAAAGTAATGAAAGGAATTTAACCATGGTGAATAATGCTAAGGCAGAACAAGTTGCAGGAAAATTGGCAGAGTATGAGCAACTTAGTAAAATTTATGATGATATCGTAAAGCAAGCTCGTCCTAAATTGATTATTGAAGGGCAAGGAAAGATTCTACTGGCTTTGTCAGATGAAGATCATTTATCACAACGTGAACTGGTAACTCGTTCAGGGATGTCACGACAAGCCATCAGTGAATTTGTTTCTAAGTTGGCCAAACGAGAATTGGTTACGTTGACTAAGTCAGACAAAGATCGTCGTATTACTTTAGTGAATCTAACTGATGCCGGTCGAAAAGAAATTGAATCTGCGAATCAGGAAGTGCCTAATTTTGTGAATACACTTTCCGATGAAGAGCTTGATCAATTGGTGCCATTGCTTAATAAAATTACAACGGCTATGTATGCTGATATCGATGATGCAAATCCTACTTTGGGGGTTAAATTTCATAAGCTACTTGCTGGTCGTTACTTGAAGAAATTTAAATCGTAAGTTTTTTTTCGAAACTGTAAGCCATGACAATTTGGTAAAGTTAACGTGCTAAATAAAATCCTTGATCTCTAGTAATTGAGGTCAGGGATTTTTGCATATGTTGGACAAATATAAGTCGTTTTTTAGTGCGTAACCAGCGAGCAATACAATTTTCATATTAAATCTCCTCAACTTCAAATAACTATTTACCAAGTTGCCACATTATAATTGTCATAGTCCGGTTTCTAGATATATCGTAATTTTGTGCACATTAATTAGTAATGACTATACAAACTTTTAAAGTGGAATTGATGTGAAAGGTACTATTAACACCTATAAAGAAGAGGTAAATAATATTGAATACAATTCAGAAATTAATTGAGTATGCATTGGGTTTGGAAAGCGTTAGTTTAGACAAACCGTTTTCTAAGTTTCCAAATTACCAGGTTTTACGTCACGGGCCTGATGGCAAGTGGTTTGGATTGATTATGCCAGTGAGTCATAGTGATTTAGGATTAACAGACCGACCAGATGCAAAAGTATCGGTGATTGACGTTAAGGCCGATCCAGAGTTGATTTCTATTCTTATCAATAATCAGGGATTTTTCCCGGCGTATCACATGAACAAAAGTAACTGGATCTCAATCCTGTTAGATGGCACTGTGCCGTTGTCGGAATTGGAAAAGTTAGTAAAGGATAGCTATGTATTAACATCCAAGTAACATATTCACACTAATTAACAGAATCATCATTATTTCTATTATAAAATCCCTAGTCTCATTTAATTGAGACTAGGGATATTTTGGTTTTCAATAGCCGTTGCACAAAGAATAATTTTGGAATTTACTGAATTAATTGTCGATAAAAGTGAAATCGCTAACCATTTTGATTACCGTGTCTTTGCTAAGCAATGGAGCGTAATTTTCATCTGCTAATTTAGCATTGCTGTAATTAACCACTATAGAAAAAATGGCTTCAGCGATAAACTCTGCAGGGGCAGAATTTATAACTCTATCACGTTGATAATTTGTGATTAATTCAAACATTTTTGTTAACAATTGACTGTCATCAATCGTTGGTAGTTGCTGACGGAGATTAGGCTGAGCTCGGAACGCAGCAATAATTTGAATTGAGGTAGGGTCCTCATCAGCGAATGATAATAATTCAGATACGATGTCTGCGACTAGTTTTTTGGGAGATTTGGACTCATCAAAAGCCGGTTTCATCGCATTTATCATCATTTTTTGATGATGTAAGAAAACTCCAGAAATTAATTCTGACTTGCTTTTGAAATATGAGTAAATATTCGATTGAGCGCCATTGATGCGTTTTGCTACTTTAACCGTTGAGGTTCCAGCAATTCCGTATTCGATAATAAGTTCCGTAGCAGCATCAATAATCTGTTGGCGAACAGCTTCATTTTTAGGTTTCATAACCACATAATACCAGTATTCTGGCGATAATTCTATCGTTTATTAAAATTGAAATTTGACAGTCTATCATTCTTATCAATCCATCAGAGTAAATTAATTCAAATTATTCGATTGACAAACGATAGCTCTATCGCTATACTCGTTTTATGTTTAACGATAGTTCTATCGGTTAAGATTGTTATTTGAAATTTATTAATTTTAATAATCACGAAGATTCAATCAAAAAAATGGAGGAATGTAAGATGAAGACATGGTTTGTAACAGGAGCAACGGGTGGTTTAGCGACTTCAGTCATTAAAAAATTACTTAAACGAGGGGATAGAGTTGCCGCAACTACGCATCGCGAGGGAGCTTTAGCTGATTTGAAATCACAGTATGGTAATCAACTCTGGGAAACAACAATGGATCTTAAAAGTGATCAAGATATTCACAAAGTTGTGGACAAAGCCTTTACTGAACTTGGAACAATCGATGTTTTGCTAAATAATGCTGCATATGGATTGTACGGCGCGGTTGAAGGAATCAGCGCCAAGCAAGTAGAAGACGTCTTTGAGGTCAATTTGTTTGGTTCCTTAAGTACTGTTAGAGCCTTTATGCCTCATTTCCGTGAACAAGGGCATGGGCATATCGTGCAGATTTCAAGCATGGCGGGTGAATATTCGACTCAAGCAATGGGAATGTATAGTTCTTCTAAATGGGCAGTTGAAGCGGCTTTTGAGGCATTAGCCAGTGAAGTAGAGCCATTCAATGTGCAGACGACGATTGTTGAACCTGGTGGCATTCGGACAAATTTCGTTGGAGGAAATGGCGTATTTGGTGCAGATTTGCCGGCGTATAATGGCATGGTAGTTGATCAGATTACTCACCAAATGAAAGGTGATGTTCCTGGTATAGATGTTAATGCCTATATCAAAATGATTGCCGGAGATCCACGGAAGATGGCGGACCAAATCATTAGGCGTGTTGATGAGGGGAAAGGTGCGTTACGAATGGCTTTGGGTAGCGATGCTTACAAGAAAATTCATGACTCATTATCTAACCGCTTAACTGCTCTTGAAGCACAAAAAGATATTGCTTACTCAACAGATGCTGATGATTATCAAGGATAGAATTTGTGTATCTGAAATCATGAACTCATAAATTTAAATTAACTGATTCCTAAAAAAGATCTCTGCATTCATTTAATTGAATTCAGGGATCTTTTTGTTCTTATTTTAAAATGTTTACTTTTGAACGCATATATTCTGTGATTTTATCATCAACCTTATTCAAGTTTTTTTGGTCACGCTCAATTCGAAACTTAACGTTGTTCCTTTGGCACTGTAAAAGTTCAATTCGCTCATCTAAAGTCCTATCTCCTTTTTGAGTTAGTTGAATAAATTTACGGATTTTAGACAATGCCATCCCAGTGTCCTTAAGGCAGGTGATTAAATCTAAAGTTTGAATATCTGTTTCCGAAAAATGTCGGTGACCATTAGGGTCATAATTAACTGCAGGTAAGATCCCTTTTTTATCATAATACCTGATAGTGGTTGCTGGAATTCCCGTTCTTTTAACAGCGTCAGAAATAGAAAGTCCCATAATAAAAATCTCCTTTAAAAAAGTCCTTGTCTTAGACCATGGTTTAAGTTTTATAGTGTAATTGTTGTTAAGCGATGCTCTTAAATGTGCATTGTTTATTATTAGCTTAATTATATTTGGGAGGAAAAATGATGAAACAAATTAAGATGGGAAACACGTATTGGCAGACATCCGCAGTTGCATTAGGAATTATGCGAATGGAAGCACTTAGTTCAAATGATGCGGTTAGAGCGATTGAATCAGCTCATGATAGTGGAATTAATTTTATTGATTCAGCGGATATTTACGGTCAAGGCAAATCCGAAGAGGTGTTTGCTGATGCGTTGAAGAATTCTAGTTTGAGTAGGGATGATTTTTTCATTCAATCTAAGGGCGGAATTGTAGTTGATCCTGAAAAGAGCAGTGGTAGCTTTGTTTTCGGTCAACGTTATGATTTTTCAAAAAAACGCATTATTGATTCAGTTGATGGTATTTTAAAACGAATGAACATTGACTATCTGGACAGCTTTTTGCTTCATCGCCCAGATGCATTAATGGATCCTGCAGAAGTTGCTGAAGCTTTCGACGAATTGCAAATGACTGGTAAGGTTCGACACTTTGGAGTATCGAATTTTGATCCTCAACAAGTTGAATTACTACAATCAGCGATTGATCAAAAATTGATGATTAACCAACTTCAATTCAGCATTATGCATACCGGCATGATCGATTCAGGCATTCATGTGAATATGACAGATGATCGAAGTGTGGATCACGATGGCGGAATTTTAAATTATAGTCGTCTACACAACATGACCATTCAAACATGGTCACCATTTCAATATGGGTTCTTCGATGGTACATTTATTAATAATGATAAATTTCCTGAATTGAATAAAATACTAAGCAAACTTGCAGATAAATATAGTGTTTCTGCAAATGCAATTGCGACAGCTTGGATTCTCCGTCACCCTGCAAATATGCAAGTCATCTTAGGAACTATGACACCATCACATATTGTTGATAGTGCCGCAGGGGCCGACGTCGAACTTACTAATCAAGAATTGTATGACGTATACTTTGCAGCTGGCAATGATTTGCCATAAAAATCGAAGCTAGATTGCGGTTTCGTGCAGATGATCGATGGAATTTGTTTGGATGCAGTAAATTTATCCTACAATTACAACCGTTGATAAGCAATTAGATCAATAGCATTTGTGACGAAACGAGAAAATTGTAACGTTAGTTTCCCAAGGAAATTTAGTTACCTTAAAATATGGAGTATTTAATTCACCATATTTGTAAGTGAAGTTTTCTATAACGATAATGCCAAGATAAAATCCCTGATAAAATCCCTGATCTCTATCAATTGAGTTCAGGGATTTTATCTTGGCTAATTTTATTAAATAACTTAATTATTATTTTACAATACCTAAATCAATCATAGATTGAGCTGTGGCAATGATGGCTTCTTTAGCTGACCTAGGATTCCATCCTAATAATGTCTTGGCTTTCTCATTACTAGTATCAGCAAAATTACCGACGAGAGTAGCCATCATTTTAAGCATTGGATTTTCCTTTGCTTGTTCTTTTAAAACATCATCTGGAATAACTGTTGTTGGTAACTTGTCCTCAAAATTTGGGAATGCGTCACGGAGAATGTTAGCAACATCCAACATGGAAAGCGTTTCGCCAGTTGTTGCTAAGAACCTTCCACCGTTTGCTTTTGGACTAGTCATGGCTAGAATATGAAGACTTGCAACATCTCGGACATCAATGTAACCAGAATTGATGTTTGGAACTGCTGGAACCTGACCACTTAATAGCTGGACGATTTGTTGATTAGAATGTGAAAAATCACTGGACAGAACAGGACCCATTACTCCTACAGGATTAATAGCAGCCATCTCTAATCCATTACCTTCGGCTTCGATAAAATTCCATGATGCTTTTTCAGCTAATGTTTTAGAACGTTGATAAGGATCGAGATTTGAATTGTCTAAATTAGTCCAATCTTTTTCGGTGAATGGTGTGGTGCGATTTGTATGACCCATTCCGATGGCTCCGTAAGCTGATGTTATGACAACTCGTTTCACACCTGCATCACGAGCGTGAGTTAATACTCGAATATTGCCATTAATGGCTGTAGTTGTCATTGCATCGGCATCAGTGAACTCATTGGTTGGAGTTGATGAAGCCACGCTCATAACATAATCTGCGTTTTCCATAACTTTGTCCCAATTCTTATTATTGGTTAAATCAGCTTCTACGAATGATAGTTGATCAAAATCTTCAACGCCGGCTTGCGACAACATCGATTTGACAAGATCTGCTTTGCTTAATGATCTAACAGTGGCACGAACTTGATAATCCTGCTTTAGAAGTTGGGCAATTGTGTGACTTGCGATGAACCCTGTTGCTCCGGTAACTACTACTAAATGTTTTGACATATTATACTTTCTCCTTGTATGTTACACTTGTAACTAATGCAAGAGCATCGTACAATTTTTAATGTAAGAAAACAAGCCTAAGTAAGGCATCTGTGACGAAAGAGGGAAAGTGTAATGGCAGCTACTAAATACTCACAATCTATTAAAAATGATTCCAGATTTTTTCTGGCAACTGCACTGTTAGAGTTATTACAGAATACTAATTTAGAAGATATCAAGATTTCAAAATTAGTTGAGCGTGCAGGCGTCAGCCGGATGGCATTTTATCGAAATTTTGAAACTGTTGGTGACGTGTTAAGGGATTATTTTGAACCCAAGATTAATCGGTTATTCGATGATGTCATTCTTCAAACGCCGGTAAACCAAAAGATGTTTGCGATTAGTAACTTCTTTACTGAATTTGATTCCACGATGAAGCTATCAATTGATCGACATTTTGAATATATTATTCGGCAAATATTCTTTAATAATATGCAACGTTTTTATCAGAGCTTAGAAGGTATTGATAAAATACCTCAAGTAAATCGCAAATATTGGATTGGGTTTATGAGTGCTGGAGTTTACAATATTTGGCGTGATTGGGTAATGAACGATAAGCAAGATTCATTGGATGACATTCATGACTTATTAGGTAAACTTCAAAGTACGACGTTTAATTCTCTACTGGAAAATTAACTGTGGGTAACAAATGTTTATTAAAAAATTACTGATCTCGATAAATTGAGGTTAGGGATTTTGCTTTTTTTGAAGATTTATTCTGAAGAATACTTTAAGTGTATCCGGTTGAAAGTTAAGTATCTCTGTGCAATGATTTTGGTGTTGATAACAGTAACAAAGATATTAAGCATACCAGCACGAGCATGTTTTAGGAGGGGGATAATCATGGGGAATAGTGAAAATCTACTAACAATAATGCAAATGATTACACAGGCTGATCAGTTAGCAAGCCAAAAGGATGCAGACAGTTATATTGCGTTATTTTCAGATGATGGCAAAATTGAGGGTACCCAAGGTAGTGCCACAGGACAAGAAGAACTAAAAAGCATGGTTCAGAATGTCTGGAAAAATGAGGGCCATACACTACATTTAACTACATCAGTTATCGTTAATGACTGGACTGATACCACAGCTACAGCAAGCTCGATTCTACTAATTGTTGATTCTGATTCACTTAAGAACTTATCAGTGGCACAAATTAGTCATACTTTGAAGCGAATCAATGGCAAATGGTTATTTACGAAAAGAATCATATCTTGATCTAAGTAAAGAATCATGAATATAAGCGATATGAAATATGTACGAAAAACAAACCACCTGATCTCATTAATTTGAATCAGGTGGTTTGTTGTTTCATGGGGTTTCATCGAAAACCTAAACGCAAACTTTGGTGACGTTTGTGTCTTGATGCGTCAGCATCACGTAAATAAACGATGTCTTACATACACAGCTTGTTAGTTATGGACTAATAAATTAACATTTAATGCAGATATTAAGTGATTACAGATTGATATATTCGATCATTAAGGAAGTGTTGGTTACGATTAACAGAAAAGCATCAAAATTAGTATTATTAGTAATCTTTCAAGTTGCATGCCTGAATTTAATCTTTACATATTCGAATAGTTTCTCAGATCTATCTTCAATGGTTATTCAAAAAGTTAAGTTAATGATTGGGATATCTGCCCTAATATTTTTCTGTTACAAAGAAATTTCGTTAGCAAGGAGTAAGTAACATGCCAAAAGAAACTAGAGAACCAGAATTGAAAAAAATTATATGGATGCTTGTACCTGCTTATGTTGTTGTCATTGTTGCGATATTCTTTGCACCATTTAATCACGGTTTAGCTCTATTACTATATGCAATAGCTACACTCTTTGGAATCGCATTACTAGTGACTTTTAATAAACAACCGGTAAACAAATATTTAATCTATCCTTTGATTGTTTACTCCATTGTTGAGATCACAAATATATTCTTTGAAGGAAAATTTCTGAATAATTATTATGATAAACTTTTTACGTTATTATTTATGATAGTCGTATCATATATGACACATCAAAGAAAAAATAGAAAGGTGAAGTAGACGAATATTATTCAAAGAAAGATATACTAAAGTCTTCAATGTTTGAACAGATTAATGCATAGTTCATCAAATTAGTTATTGTGGTCACAGTAACTTTATTATATTTGTAAATAAGCCGCTTCAAGCATGATTGAAAGTTCAATGTTAATAACGTATTGTTAATAATAGTATTAACAGATCTTTCTTAAGTTTAATGGACACAGTCATGGAGGGCGCAATGAACTTTTCTGATAAGTTAAAAAAATGCAGAAATCAAAAAGGTATAACTCAAGAAGAATTAGCAGATTATTTACATGTTTCTAGAAAAACAGTTTCTGGATGGGAGACTGGAAGAAGCTATCCAGATGTGAATATAATCATCAATATCAGTGATTTCTTCGACGTATCGTTTGAAAATCTTATAAGAGATGATCAAGTATTGTCTTACTATGCCGATCAAGATAAACAGTTGGTAAAAAATAAACGCCTCCAAAAGGTTTTATATGTTTTAAATATAATTCTTCTGTTTTGCGATTATCTACACATGTTTTATATCAAGTGATTTCGTTCGGTGATGATATCTCTTTTATTAACCATAAATGAATTCATAATCTTGGCTCTTTACGATAATTGGCAAAAATTCAATAAAAAAACTCAGTTAATTAAGCTTCTAAGCACAGTGACTATATTTATACTAACTAATATAGTGCTTAACTTTTTTAACCAAAGTTTCTTGATTACTTATATGAATGTAGATATTGGTACGGCGATTGGTATGACCACTGGTAGAGTTTTGTTGGACTTTTGTCTAGCGTTTGGTGCAACGATAGTATTTTTGTTTATTCCTTGTAATGGTAAAGAGAGATAGAAACTATGTTCTATCTCTAAGGATTTTGATTCCTAAAACAATAACTAAAATTACCAGAACCAAAGCAATTATTTTAAAAAGTGGTCGATCACTACTATTAGCTGCTACTACAATAAAGGCCAGAAACAATGAAACAAAACCAAGTTGTTCTCGATGAAAGGCAGGTTTATTCATGTTGGATTCCTCCTAACAGTTTTAGTGAAAAGCAATCTTTGTTATCGATTTATCAACAACATTATACATCCTACTTTGTAAGATAAGATAAAAGTCTCTCTAGATTGTTTAACAGTGGTAACCACAAGCATAAATCAACCACCTTTCAGATTGGTTGTGGTAGACTCACAGTAAAAGTAGGCTTTAGAAACCCCTTACCTGTACATTGGTTCAAACAATGTGGTAGATCGCGGCGATTTTGTGAAGCCTAATCATTTCAATAATGAAGTGGAGGAAATAATAATGAAAATTATTTATCATGGCCACGCCTGTGTGGAAGCACGTTTAGACGATGGGACTGTCTTGTTGGTTGATCCTTGGATCACTGGAAATCCACAGACCGACTTAACATTGGATGTGAAATGTGACTACATTTTGGTAACTCATGGGCACCATGATCACAGTGGTGACATGATTGACGTTAGTCGTCGGAATCAAGCACCAATTATCGGTATGCCGGAATTAGTGCACTACGCTGAAAGTCAGGGCGCTGTTAAAGGTCATCCTATGAATCTCGGTGGTAAGTGGGAATTTCCATTTGGCGAAATCAAAGTGATGCATGCTCAACACAGTTCTAGCTTGGTAATTGATGGGCTGCCTGTCTACATGGGAGAAGCTTGTGGCTTCATGTTAACCATTGATGGTAAGTCAGTTTACTTTGCTGGCGATACTTCAAACTTTGGCGACATGTCTCTGTTTGGTAAGGGATTCGACGTTGAATTAGCAGTCTTACCAATCGGAGGTAACTTTACCATGGGTCCAGAAGAGGCTGCTAGTGCTGCAAAGCGTCTAAATGCTAAACACGTCTTGCCAGTTCACTACAATACTTTCCCAACAATCAAACAAGATCCAGAAAAATTCGCGGGTCTATTGCCTGATGGTGTCGTTGAGATTGCTAAAGCTGGGGATACCGTCACGGTATAATATTAATAAACATAGAACACCTGACTCTTATATGTGTCAGATGTTTTTGTGTGTTGTTGGTTGATTAAAATTATTTGGTGGTGGGATGTTATTGATGAACAAAGAACGACTGGTGGCGTTTACTGATGCCATTATTGCGATTGTGGTAACGTTATTAGTTTTGGAGTTGCCACGTCCAGATGGTCCTTCAATAAATGCGTTGCTTGCTGAATGGCGAAGCTTAGTAATTTATATTGCAACGTTTATTTTAATTATGGTGGTTTGGTACAATCATCATATTATTTTCACTAATGCCAAGACAATTAACCGGACGACTTATTGGCTGAATTCATTATGGCTATTATTACAATCTTTTATTCCATTTTCAGCCTCATGGTTGTCAGCTTATCCACAATCTGCAACACCAGGAATTTTCTATGTCGCAGTTACTTTCTTGTGGGCGGTATCATTTCAGTTGTTGGGCCGAAACATTGAAAAACTGAATCCGGATTTGATCATGCCTAATCGATATGCGTTCCCGTTGTTATATATTTCGTACGTCTTAGAAGCAGTTCTCTTTTTATTTATTCCAATTCTAGGAATTATTTTGATACCAGTCATGGCTGGTGGAATTGTTATTGGGTCGGCAATTGTTGAACGGAGACGAGACCATAAAAATTAGAAACAGAAAGTCCTCTATGACAGGTATTTACATTGAGGAATAGATAGAAAATAAAGCCACTAAAAAAAGCATCCTAAATCTCTTGAATAATAATTGAGATTTAGGATGCTTTTTTGTTTTACAGATGAACTATCTGTTGCGATTATGGCGGTGCTCGTGATCCTCGCGCCGTTCATGGCGATATTTATCGTTGTAAGCAGTTGTGGTCTGGATTTCAGCAAGAAATTGACGAGTAGCGAGACGCCAAACAATGCCACGCTGAATCATCAAAGTTAAACCTAAGTGAACTAGAATAACCACGTTACTTTGTGCCCACAGATTATCGATCAGCATGTGTGGTCCAATACCAATAATCCAAAGAACTAAAGTAATCCAAGTTCCTTGACGCATCACGAGCTGGTAATCATCAACCCATAGGTGATAGGAAATGACTCTGAAGTAAGCGAATAATACGGTACTGATTAAAGCTAAGATAACGAACCAGATGAATCCTGTGGTTAGATGAAAGTCTTTTATCTTAATCCCTTCATACACTCCAAAGATAATCATCAACAGATAAAAAGTTGAGCTGAACTTGATGATTTTGGGTTGTAACTGAAGCATGATAACTCTAATAATTATGACAGCTGCCAGAAACAAGTTGGCCAAACTGAGATTATTTAAATTCAATTGTGGATCCTCCAAATATTATTGACGACTTAATACTTGTTGTATCCCGAGGATAAATAATAACTAACATTAAATGATCAGATTGGCATTACTCAAGTATTAAAAACGCGATTTTTATTACAGGATCACGAAATGTTGAAAGCAAGAAAATTTTTCCACATTAAATGTTATTTCCTTTCAATAGACAAACTTAAGCATTTCTATGCAAATGCTTAAACAACGAAAGGTAGAATATAATTTGTAGTATTCAATAATTAATCTAAGGAAGAGACGTTAATGAAGAAAATATTGTTAGCCTTCGCTTGTGTTTTATTGGTATTAACGGGTTGTGCTGCTAAACAAAGCTTGAAGAAAGATTCAAAGACCCAACCGCAAACGATTCAAACAGGAAATTTGCGAAAAACTACTTTTGCTTTGGTTTCGAGTGCCGAGAATTCGACTCTTAATTACAATAAAGAATATCGCTACATTGAAGATATTGGCGATGGCAGAGGCTATACCGGGGGAATTATTGGTTTCACCTCAGGAACCGGTGATATGTATGAAGTGGTTAAAAAGTATGTGCAATTAAAACCTCAACATAATATTTTGAAACCATTTTTGCCAGCCTTGAAGGCAGTTAATGGAACCTCTTCACATAAAGGATTAGGAAATAAATACGTCACAGCTTGGCGAAAAGCCAGCAAGGATTCGGCAATGATCAAGGCACAAAATGATATTTTGGATAAACAGTACATGAATCCAGCCATCAAGTATGCTAAAAAGGATGGCTTGAGTCCATTAGGACAGTATATCTACTATGATGCGTTAGTTGTCCATGGGCCAGGTAAAGATAGTGATCACAGCAGTTTTCAGGGAATTCTCGCTGATACTTTGAAGAAGTGCAAAACACCTGCACAGGGCGGTAATGAGGCTAAGTATCTCAAGCATTTCTTGAAAGTCAGAACTAAAATCATGCTGTCAGAGGCTGCTCATAAGGACCTATCCAGATTGAATGTCCAACGAAAATTCATCAATGAAGGTAAATTTGACTTGCAGTTACCATTAAGTTGGACAATGTACAATCAGAAGTATTATTTGGATGGTCAACAAGTAAAGAAATTGAATTAATTTGATCAATAGCAGTTTACTAGAAAATCCCTCAACTTATAAAGTTGAGGGATTTTCTTATTAATAATTAGATTAGAGTTTTAACTGTTTGGCACCCATTTTAAAGACAAAGTGATACAACACAAAGTTGATCAAGATCAGTACACCGACAAACATAAAGGCATGTTGCGTACCAGACTTCATAATCATAGCGGCGCTAGTACCACTGCCTGATGCTAAGAAACTTGACGCAATTGCGGTTCCAATTGAACCAGCGAATTGTTGCAAAGTATTAAAGATAGCGTTGGCGTCAGTTTCGTATTCTGGGCCCACAATCGTTAAGGCATAGGTCATCGTATTGTTGAATGACATTGTCATACCAATCGCAAAAATGACGTAGTAAATCAAGATCATGATGGTCGAAATATGGAAACTAAATACGGCAAACAAGACGATTGCTAAGAAGAATAGTGAGTTACCAATTGTGATTGGTCGCTTCGCTCCAAGTGAATCATACATTTGGCCCCAAACTGGGTTGAGTAATCCAGCAATCAAACTACCGGGCAACATGATAAGTCCGGCAATTAGAGAAGTCGAGTTATCAGCGATTTGACTGTAGTTAGGTAGCACGAAGTTGATCCCAATATTAGTGAACTGAATAAACACATATGCAATCAGTGCTAAGTTGAAGACTGGATTTTTGAAAATGTCAATATTTACAAGAACCCGATTGCTGCGTCGTGAAACAGCAATAAACGCCGCTAAGGCGATGATCATAATTACTAAAGCAATGGCAAATTGACCATTGATCCACCCAAATTCACTAATAGTATTGAATCCTAGAGTCAAACTAACAAAGATGATGGTTAGTAATAGTAGTCTTAGCCAATCGAACTGTTCCTTCTTCAATGGAGTAATTTGTTCAATGGCCGATCCCATGATTAAACCAATTACCATTAATGGTAATACAATCCAGAAAATATCACGCCAACTTAAGAAGTAAACTACGATGCCACCAAAGGTTGGTCCCAAAGCAGGAGCTAAAGAAACTGTTAAACCTCCTAGACCCATATAAACACCACGTTTAGCAATGGGAGCACGTTCCAAGATGATGTTGAATAGAAGTGGTAACACGATTCCTGTTCCGACAGCTTGGATTAGTCGTCCTAATAAGAGGATGGGGAAATTACCAGCAAGGGCACAAAAGAGGTCACCAACAATTGCAAATAATGTTCCGGCAATAAATATGTTACGTTCTTTAAATCGGTTCTTAATATATGATGAACAAACGATAACTAAGGAAACCATTAATAGGTAACCAGTAGTTAACCACTGGATAGTACTTAAATTAACTCCCAGTTGCTTGGTTAAAGTGGGGAAGGTGACGTTCATAGAAGTTTCAATAAGCACTCCAATAAACGCCATAATAGCAGCAGCGGCAATTGACAATATGTCTCGAGATGCCATTTTATCTGTATTTTGTGATTGCATTTTTTGCTTTCTCCTTTTCATGTGACAGAGCTGATTTTAATAGCAGAGTTTGCACAGTTTCGCGCTCATCATCCGATAAATTATTGAATGCTACGTCCTCGGCATGCTGCGTTAATTCATAGAGTGGCTTACGAAGAGCTTCACCTTCGGCAGTAAGGTACAGTCTACTGATTCGCTTGTCGTGCTCATCAAAGCGACGTTCTAGGTAGCCTAATTTAATTAACTTGGCCACAGCTCGTGTGATAGTACTATGATCTAAAAACATAGTCCGTGTCAGCTCGTCTTGAGAAGCACCGGGGTGATCGTTAATGAAAAATATGAAAAAATAATTATTTTCGTTCAGCCCATATTGCTTTACATTTCTTTTCAGATCATTTTGAATGATTCGATTGACGATACTAATGCCTTGAACTCTGTCGTTATTTTGATTAGATACCATAAAATCAACTCCTTTTTATGTGCGCTTGCACATTTTTGCGACGTTGATTAGTGTAAATCGTGGAGTAACTAAAGTCAAATTTATTTGTAAGATAATGGATGCTGCTAAGTCAGCAAAATATCGACCGGTATGTCATGGAGTCAGCAACTGGAGCTGAGTCACGGTCAACATGGGATGTGTACGATACTCCTAGCTATTATGTGACTAAGTACTATGCTGAAGAGATACTTAAGAAGAGTGGTTTGAAATACACGGTAATTCGCCCAGCTATTTTATCCGATGGTGATGAGACTAATACAATTAGTATTGACGGTAATGGCCACAATGATGTGGTGTTTAGAGCTGATGTTGCTGCAGTTGTTGTCAAGTGCCTTCATGACACTCGAGCATTCAATCAGGGATTCAATCTTTACGGCGGAACAACCAGTATCGATGAATCATTCGATGAACTAAACGCAAATTAACTTTGATATGAAGAAAAGGACCACCAAAGTTATTCACTCTGGTGGTCCTTTTTAGTTTGAAATTATTACTCAGGTTTCTCGGCTTGCCCAAATGTGACGCCACTAGTTGTGGCTAACTGACGAATTTGAGCACGGACTCGTTGGCGATCAGTTGCGCTGGTGAGAATCACTAATGTCTGCCCAGCTTGTAAAACACTGTCGCCATGTGGAATAACTTCTTTTTCACCACGAATTATTCCAATTAGTAATGAAGACTTGGGCCAAGTAATGTCCCGGACTTGATGATCTTCTAGGGCACTGCCGGCAAAGATGGGTACTTCGATACGTTCCATCTGTTGGGATGGTGCGGGAGAAGGATGTTTCACTAACTTAGCAAGTAAAGCTTCATAGATGGGGGCACCATTTAGGCTGTCTAACACTAGGTAAGCAATTAAGGACACCACTGCTAGTGGCATCAACAGTTTTAAGTTACCGACCATTTCCGTGACCAATAAAATAGCGGTAAAGGGTGCTTTACCAATAGCAGAGAAGTAACCAGCCATCGCGAAAATTATGAAGTTGATTATGTAGGATGTGGGTAAAACATGCATGCCAACCATTAATTGCGCATAAGCTGCGCCAATGATGGCACCTAATGATAGAATCGGCAGGAAAATACCGCCGGGTAATCCGGAACCGTAAGAGACCATTGAAAAAATAAACCGAATGGCAAAAATTCCTAATAATATGGTAAACGATGGTACCTGGTGACCAAAGTTAATAATTAGTTGGTTACCACCACCGATTAGTTGGGGCACCCAAAAACCGACGGGAATTACGAGGACTAAAGGAATCAATCCTTGGTAGTTGCGAGGGATTTTTGTATGAGCATACCATTCTGGTAGCTGTAAAAGAATCCACTGATAAAACTTACCTAGTAGTCCTAAAATAATTCCGAGTATCAATAAATGCCAGTACAGATTGATGGGCAGTGGCTTAGGATAAATGAGGTGCAAAACCGGTAATTCACCAAAGACATAAAGTGATATGAAGTTAGCACCAATTGCACTTGATAGACATGACAACCAAACCAATGGCGAAAAGTTATGGTAAATTTCTTCTACGACAAACAAACTACCGGCAATTGGTGCATTGAACGCGGCTGATAATCCAGCAGCGGCACCAGCGGCAATCATTATGCGGCGTTCACTGCGGTCATCATGTTGCCACTCAGAGATTCCCTGACCAACTGCGGCACCAAGTTGAATAGAAGGGCCTTCCCGACCTAGAAAAAGACCAGGTGATAGTGCCAGAACTCCACCGACAAATTTGCGCCAAAGAATCGACCACCAAGTCAACTCGAATTCTCCTTGCAGTTGTCCTTCAACCTGGGGGATTCCTGATCCAGAGATATTAGGTTCTTGCTTGAGCAATTGGGATATGATGACGCCAATGACTAAATTTATTAACAAAACTCCAATTGCGATGGGCCAACTGAAATGTTGATAGATTGTAGTAAAGATTGCGAGGCCATGTTCGATCAACCAGCGGAAACTGCTGACGACAATCCCAACCGTTAATCCGACAAGCAGGCCCTTGATAGCGAAGCGTAAACGTGGTTGCTTCAATTGTATCCCTCCACATTATTTTAATTATTCAGAATTCACACAAACTCTATCTTAGCAGAAATTCAGTGGGGTGGCAGAAAGACTTGGAATTGTGGGCATTGATATCGAACAGCATATGATTATTTAACAGTGAAGCTTATATTATATAAGCAATGTTTGCATATTTGATGTTAAAGGACTATGCTCTATATATTCCATAGATGGAATATATAGAGAGGATGATTGAATGAACTGGTGGTTAATTTTAATTACGTTTTTAGGAGTCAATCTGGATTTCTTCTTCATTTTGTTAATTCTATTGAAGAAGTATGATGTTAAGAAAGTTGTGCTTGGCTACGTTTTAGGAATTATTGTTTTAGTGTCGCTTAGTTTCTTTGCGGGCAAATTATTAGCCTTATTCTTACCGGAATGGTTATTAGGTGTCTTGGGAATCCTACCGATTTATATGGCATTTAAAGATGACGACGATGATTTGGCAGATGACAAGGGTCGTTCACCAGTATTGGCAACCTTCATTACATACTTAGCTGTTTGTTCGGGTTGTAACTTATCAATTTTCTTACCAATATTGACTGGTTTGAGTTTTGAAGATTTTGCACTTGTTCTACTGTTCTTAGTGGTCTTATCTGGTATAGTAGTAGTGTTGATCAACCTTATCGGTAACATTAAAGTCGTGTATAACACGATGGAAAAGTACGGTGAGATTTTAACAAAAATCGTGTATATTGGTGTCGGACTGTATGTCTTTTGGGATAGTGGTTTAATTAGTCATATTATGGCCTGGCTTTAAAGGTGGGATAATTATCGCAACCAGTAAAGAGGATTTGATAACAGAGGCTGCTAAAATCTATAAAGTATTGGGGAATGGTATTCGCATTTCGATTCTTTATTTTTTGCGGGAACAAAATGATTATGTTGATGTCACATCGATTATTTCTGCGACACAATTAGCCCAATCAGTGGTTTCCAAACATCTGGGAGTTCTGTATCGGTATCAATTAGTTACTAAAAAAAGAGTAGGTACCCGAATTTTGTACCGACTGGATGATCCTCATATTATTGAAATGGTTGACGATATGTTAAACCACGTGAAGCATGAAATTAAGGGTGAACCACATCCAACCAAGATGTACGATAAGTAACCCAAACAAATTCGAAATAATAATACTTAGATAACCAAAGTCGTAAAATCAGCGTGCTGATCTTACGGCTTTTTTGTTATTGATTGACAATTAAAATTAATTAGATATACTGAATTTAATAAGTGAGCGGTCACTCACTTAGTGATAAAGATGAATCCAAGGAGAGATGACAATGAACACAGCAATTATTGACTTACAGCATATTGCCAAACAGTTCGGCTCACAAACAGTTTTAAAAGATGTCAATTTAACAGTTAATGCTGGTGAAATCGTTGGACTTATTGGCCCTTCGGGTGCCGGTAAATCAACTGTAATTAAAGTTACTTTGGGCATGGAAGTTGCCAATGGCGGTTCTGCTAAAGTATTTAATACTCAATTGCCTGATCGTCAGCTGTTAAGCAAGATAGGTTATATGGCCCAAACCGATGCTCTGTATACCAGTTTATCTGGGAGAGAAAACTTGAAATTCTATGGTCAGATGAAGGGTATCGATAAGCAAAAGTTGCAAGATGAAATCCTTCATGCGTCTAAAGTGGTCGATTTAACTGATGCTTTAGACAGAAGAGTTGCCGGATATTCTGGTGGGATGATGCGCAGATTGTCATTGGCAATCGCCTTATTGGGCGAACCTGATCTATTGATTTTAGATGAACCAACTGTGGGAATTGATCCTGCCTTAAGACGACAAATCTGGGCGGAACTAGCCAGAGTTCGTGATGCTGGCCGAAGTATTTTAATTACTACTCATGTGATGGATGAAGCAGAATTGGTTGACCGTGTGGCACTACTATTGGATGGTAAAGTAATGGCATTTGATAAGCCTAGTGTTCTGAAAGAACAGTACCATGTTGGTACGATTGAAGATGTCTTTTTAAAGGCTGAGGGGGCAGAATAATGCGAACAATTTCGATTATGAACCGGGTTTTAAAAGAACTTTTCCGTGATAAAAGAACCCTGGCGTTGATGTTTCTGGCGCCAATTCTAGTGATGTTGTTAATGAGCGTGATTTTTAATACTAATTCAACTACCAACGTCAATATTGGTACCGTTGGTGTTACAAAAACAGTGAATAAAGAAATTGATCAAATCAAACATGTTTCTGTAAAGGAATACGCAACTAAAACTGATGCGAATAAAGCTCTCAAAGATGCTAAAATAGACGCTGTTGTTAAAAGAAATGGCAATAATTATCATTTAACTTACGCCAATACAGATGCATCAAAAACGACAGCGGTTAAGATGGCCTTTAGCAACGCACTGACCAAAACTAGTATTAATCAGCTTAAGGGTGCTCTGAAATTAAGTACTAAAGAAACTGTTAAATTAGCGACCCAATTAAAGATCATTCAAAGTCAGCAACAAGGCCGGCCTACTGGGAAAACAATGCCTAATCAAACTGCTATGCCAAACAAAAAGATGGCTGCACAGCCAAAAATCACCAATACCTACGTATATGGTGATAAAAACACTGGTTACTTTGCTAAGATGTTACCAATTTTGATGGGATTTTTTGTTTTCTTCTTTGTCTTCTTGATTTCAGGAATGGCGTTATTAAAAGAGAGAACTACTGGAACTTTGGATCGATTATTGGCCACACCCGTTAAACGTTCATCAATCGTCTTTGGTTACATGTTGAGTTACGGAATTCTAGCTGTTTTACAAACGATTGTGATCGTGGTCATCACCATTTGGTTGCTGGGAATTGAAGTGGTTGGTAGTGTGATTTCGGTAGTGCTGATCAATTTGCTATTAGCACTAGTAGCACTATCGTTTGGTATCTTGTTATCAACGTTTGCCAATTCAGAATTCCAAATGATGCAGTTCATTCCACTCGTCGTGGTACCACAAATCTTCTTCTCAGGTTTGATTCCATTGGATTCAATGGCTTCATGGATTAAAGCAGTCTCATATATTATTCCTTTGAAGTACTCAGGAGACGCAACCACGGCAGTGATTATGCGTGGCGTTCCACTTACTAGTTTAGGAGTTGATTTAGGCATATTGTTCTTGTTTTTGATTGTATTAACAGTTCTAAATATCGTTGGCTTGAAGAGATATCGTAAAGTTTAGTCTAGGAAGTGAACAAATGAAAATTAATAACGTTGAAACCCTGTTTGATTCATCGATCTCCGAATCAGAATTATCGGTTAAGCAACAGGAAGTTTTAAAAGCGAGTTTAACTTTATTTGCCCAGCAGGGATTTGAAAGTACTACTAGTAGCCAGATTGCTGAATTGGCCGGAGTATCTGAAGGAACGGTATTTAAGAAGTTTAAAACTAAGCAGGGGATATTAGAGGCGTTATTGCGACCATTCATTGAGAATGTGATTCCCAGAGCGATGAATGAATTTGAATCTGAAGTTGCGACTAATGAGTATTCTGACTTCGAATCTTTTTTACACTATATTGTTAAAGACCGAATGCAGTTCGCCCTGGATAGTAATAAACAACTAAAAGTTTTCATTCAAGAGATTATTCGCAATCCAGAAATTTTTAAATTGATCGCCGTTAAGTGGGATGAATTAATTGCTGGAAGAATTGGCCAAGTGATTAATCGATTTAAAGAAAAAGGTCAAATTGGCGACATTTCTATCGATCAAGTCATGCAGTATACGGCTAGTATTGTGCTTAGTTATATGATCCCGAGAATCATTAGCAATGTTGATATACCTTTTGATGTTGAGCAAAAGAGTTTGGAAGCGACCAAGTTTTTGATGAATGGATTGCGGAATCACGATTGATCATTTGTGAGATAAAAGTTCATCAGAAAAAAATTGATTATAATTGTTTCAGATAAATGCGGGAATTGCGATCGGGAAATGGATAGGACACAGTCATTTGCTCTGGTTTAATTTGGATAAAACCATGATGTTCATAAAAAGTGTGTGAACGGTGTTCGTTTTCTGGAGTGTCTAAAATGATTTCTTTAAATTTATTTTCAATAGCATGCTGCTCTAATTGATTGAATAATTGCTGACCTAGATGATGTGGTTGACCACGATATTTAGGGTATGTAAAGAATTTTTTTAAAACAGCGGTGGCTGAAGATATGGGTAATAATGCAATTGTTCCTATTACTTGATCGCCATCTAAGGCAGTCCAAAAATTACCATGATTGTGTTGGTAGTAGTTTTCAATCTCAAATAAATCTGGTTGCTCACTCATTTTGATATTGAGATGGGCTTCAATATTTTGGCAATAGTTGATTAAATCAATAATTTCTGCTAAATGCGATGGACTATACGTGTATGGCTTAATTTTTATCATGTTGGTTCCTCCTTGATGGTTATAGGTTAACTTTACAAAGCAATTGAGTGAAAGTAAAATTGATAGATATCATGATAACTATCAATTTTTTTGATACCTAAAAGGAGCCTAAAATGGAAATTCGGCAATTAATGACTTTTATTAGTTTAGTTAACACGGGTAATTTTTCTCAGTCCGCTTCAATACTGGGATACACTCAATCAACTGTATCAATGCAGATGAAGTCTTTGGAAACTGAATTGGGTGGTAAATTATATACTTACACCCGGCATCAGTTTAAATTAACTGACATGGGCAAGCGGTTGGTCCCAATAGCGGAAAGACTGTTAGATAATTATTCTCAAATTAATGAATTAAATGATAAGAGTGCCATTCCGAGTGTAATAAAAATTGCTGCTCCAGAATCAATTAGTTGTGTCTATTTACCAGATATCATTCGACAATTTCGTGAAGTTGTTCCAAATGTCAGAGTTGAGGTTGTCAATGCGACCTGCCTTTATAATGAAGAACGTCTATTAAGGGGAGAAGTCGATGTAGCATTTATGCTTTGGCCCATGAAAGTGAATAATGTTTTGGTGGATCATGACATTGGTAAACAGGCAATGTCTTTAATCACTGATGGTAAATATAAATCGCAAGAAGAAATACTGTCTGATCCAGATGTGGTATTCTTAACCAATGAAGCTCAATGTAGTTATCGTAACCAATTTGAAACTGCGACGTGGCTGCAACACCAACATAAGTTTACAACACAGGAATTGGCCAGTTTGGATACGATAGTTAAAATGGTTTCGTGTGGTGTTGGATTCAGTTATGTTCCAGAGTTTGTTGCCAAAGATGCAATTAAAAAGGGTACTGTTAAGACTATTGAGAACGATGTTACCAATCATATCCATATGCATTTATTAACACGGTCTGATTCGAATAATTCGCCAATAATTAAACAATTTGTAGATGCGACGGATAACGTATTAAATAAAAAAGATTAAAAAAGACCATAACCTCAATTATTTGGGATTATGGTCTTTTTTACTTTAAATTAATCAACACGTTTCTTTGATTCAAACAAGAAGAAACAAATAACTCCAGCCGCGATGAATAACGTGGCGCAAGTTAGTAAGACGTTGTGCATTCCATAATAGTAAGCGTGAGTGACAACATCTGAGATTTTATCGAAGAATGGTAATTGGTGTAACTCTTGAGCACGAGGGCTGTTAAGAACTGCCTTGCCTGAGAAAGGACCAGCAGCAAATAATCCTTTAGTTAAGCCATCCTTTGCATGAGCGGGTAATTGCGTGATTTTATTTAAACCACTGGTGATATGGCTGTGATAAGCATCAGTTAATGTCAGACCTAAGATTACAACACCAAAACTTGTTCCGAACTGACGGAAGACATTCACAACGCCGGATGACATACCTATTTGTTGAGGTAGCACCGAGCTAACGGCGGCGTTAGAAATAGAAGGGTTGACTAACGCGTTAGAAATACCGAATAAAATAAATGCAGGGATAAGGACGGTCCAAGTGGCACTAAAGCCTAAAGTTGTGTGAGCAATTAACATTCCGCAACCAGCAACAATTAAACTACCACTGATCATGTATTTCGGTTTGATGCGGTCACTTAACATTCCTGCAACTGGTACTAAAACAAGTGAGAAGCCACTGATCAGCAATTGTCTAATTCCAGTTTGCAAAGCTGAGTAACCCATGTAATTTTGTAAAAGAATAGTTAGATAAGTGAAGAAAGCGTAGAGTCCGCCACCTAAGGCAAAGGCTGCAATACAAGAACCTACAAAACCACGGTTCTTAAAGATACTCAAATCAATCATTGGGTTTTTAAGTTTACTTTCTAGCACGATGAAGACAATTATGAGAACGATTCCTCCAATAATCAGTGAAGATACATGCCAGTTAGTCCAAGAATAATCATAATGGTTTTCCTTTTGGATCAAACCTAAGATCAATAAGAAGACCATGACAGTTGAAATTAACATTCCTAAGAAATCGATTGATTCATTATGAATTTTTTCGCTTTCACGAATGAAGGCAATTGACATGATGAGAGCAAGGACACCGACTGGCACGTTAACTAAGAAGATAGCTCGCCAGTTGAATGCTTGCACTAAGATACCACCAACCAGTGGTCCAAGGGCAGTAGATAAATCAGCGACACTTCCCCAAACACCCAATGCTAAGCCACGAGCTTTACCAGAAAAGGTTGCGGCAACAATACTCATGGATAGGCTCATTAAACCTGCACCACCAAGGGCTTGAACACCACGGAAGATTACTAACATCAGATTGCTGGTGGCCATACTACATGCTAATGACCCTAAGGTGAAAATGGTTAGCGTGATGTTAAACATTAACTTACGGCCGAACAAATCGCCTAACTTTGAGACCAATAATAGCATAACTGCGTAAACCAATGTGTAAGCATTGATGATCCACTGTAAGTTTGAAAAACTAGTATTAAAATTCTTTTGAATTGATGGTAATGCCACGTTAACTACAGTGACATCAAGTAATGACATGAAGACGCCTAAACAAACGGCGACTAGGACCCACCAACTTTTGGCAGATGTTTTTTCAGATTGTTCCATTATAAGATTCCTCGATTTTATTTAATTTATTTTTGGCCCAGTTGAGGGCAGCTTGATTTTGAGTTAATCGAAGCTCAAGGGTTTCAAGCGTATCCTCTTTATCCAGATGAGACATCCCAGGTTTATCATCTTTGATGACTTTCTTGCTAGCATGATTTGTGGCAATCTTCTGAGATAAATATTCAATATAACTTTGCATGATGGTTATTTGCGTCTGAATTGATACCATATGAAAACTACCAATTTTGATCTCGTAAGTTAATTGAGCGTTTTGATTGGGAGTGACAGGTGTGACCATCAATTCTTGAAAATGTTGCTTTCCAGCAGCAGTGATCTTATTAATTTTGCTAGTTTTCTTCGAATCTGTTTGATCCAAGCTAGTCGTGATATAGCCATTCTTTTCAAGCCGGTCTAACTGCGGATATATCATTCCAAAACTAACATTGCGCTCATCACCCAAGATGTTTTGAAGAATTCTCTTGAGATTATAACCATTCAGTGGTTTTTCGATTAGTTCACTTAGAATAAATAATTCATACATGCATTTTTGATACCACCTTTTCTATATATCAACCTGATACATATTATATCAGACTGATATACACGTCAACAAAAAAAACAGCATAAAAAAGGCCTGACCAAATTGTCAGGCGGAAGTTGATTAAAGATTACGCATTTTATTTTCAAATTCATTGAGGATTTCTTGGCGCTTAGTTAATGATTTTTTATCAACAGAACTGAAATTGTACCATTTGAATTTACTGAAACCCATTTTGAGAAAAGTTCCGCGGAATAAAATTTTTGTAACGGGGTTGCCAAACAACCAACGGTAAATCATATTGGGTGTGGACATGGTAGTCACTAAGGAAACCTTTTTTAGATTAGTGAATTGATTGATGAATCTTTTCTTGCCTTTGGATTGTTGTTAGATCATTCCCGGGGCAATAACCTTGTCGATGAATCCTTTGGTCATTGCTGGCATTGATTCCCACCAGATTGGAAAAACAAAGAAGATTTCATCGGCGGCTAGTAGACGTTCTTGATAATTAGCGACTTGTTCATTGATTGGCTGTCGTCTGCGCCAAGTACTCAAATCTGCCTCATGCATAACGGGATCAAAGTTGTCAGCGTGTAGGTCAATAACATCTAGACTGACATTGTCGTTGTCGGCAACACCGTCTTTGATTTTTTGTAACAAGGCTGCTGAGAAACTTCGATGGTGTGGTTCGTTGTCATACGCAGTAGCGGTGTATGGATGATCAAAAATAATACAGATATTTTTCATATTAGGTACCAGTCCTATTCGATTCACGTTTGAATTGTGCGATAAAGTAAATGTAGATTAAATCAAAGATGGAACAGATAACATCACAAATGATGATGTAATAATTTGTTGATTGAACAACTCCCATCAATAATGTTGGCGGTAATGTGCCCAACCATTTGGCGACAGCCACAGTGATTGATTGACCACGAGTGTTGGGACGCATGAATAACATGTTAACAAAGAGAATTGACATGGCGGCATTTTGTAAGTACGCACTATATTTGGCAGCTGCGATTGGGGCAAATGAGAAGTAGAACGCCAATTGGATTGCTAGACAACTCAAGAATGTCAAAATACTAAATGAAATGAAGTATCGTTTAGCTTTTTCTGGGAAAAATTGGCGACCATATTCAAAGTAGGTAATTACAATAACTATGTCCAAGGCAAACCAGATTAGGTTGACGTAAGTTTGAACACTGTTTAGGGCGGGATGAACGAAAATATCATTGGCGGTATAAATTCCTTCCCCAAGCGATGTTTAAGGCAAGGGCGAATAGTGGAATACCGTAAGTTTTATATTTAAAACCGTTGTAAATTAAACCAATATAGACAACGGTCCAGGCGATACCACTAATTAAAGTTAATAATAAAGTCATAGAATGATTGCTCCATTAGTTTTTAAATTCTATGTTGATTATCACATGGATAATTGAGTAGGAGTAGATACAAACCAACCAAAAGTGTTACATGAGGGGAAGTGGGAAAATGGATACTGAAAGTTCAAGCAAGGAATGGATCGCCCAAGCATTATTGATCTTGCTAAGAGACAAGCCATTAGACAAAATCACTGTCACTGAGATTACCAAAAAGGCGGGCGTGGCGCGGTTAACTTTCTATCGAAATTTTGATAGTAAGGAAGATGTGATTCAATACCAATCAAATCAGTTATTTAAGCAATATCTAAACGAGCTGCAGCAATCGCAGAGTGCGATGACGTTAGAAGCAATTCTAAAAACTAGCTTTGCTTATTGGCAAGATGGAGAAGAAACATTACAGGTCATGATAAAAAACGATTTGTTACCAATGCTTGAACAATCATTTCGCCAATACCTAGCGGCTTTGGTAGCCAGTTTCCCAGAATTTAATCAGTTCACGCATGTTCAGCAGTATTTTATTATTGGTGGGATAGTACAAGTGATAATCGATTGGTTGAGCCATGGTTTAAAACCGTCATCTGATCAGGTAATTAAAGAGATTCTGGACATGCTTAATCAAGATCAAATTTATCGTTCATAATAAAAAAGATTTCTACCCGGTATTAGTGGGATAGAAATCTTTTTGTTTAGTCTATGCTTGATTTAGTCTATGATTCTTTAGAATCATTGCCATTATAAATATCAGGTAATTGCTTCAAGAATAGCTCACGGTTTTCATCGGTTGTCGTGTTGACTTGGCCGAAATGGATCCATTTAGTATTAGCGTCAAAATTAAGGTCATCAAATACTCGATGAATCAGCATGCCTTGAATTGGGTCACCAGATTCATTGATCAAATAGTCTTTAGTCACGGTTGAGGTAGTGATTACAGTCGCTCTTTTAATATAACTTAATTTGCCAAATGTGTTAGCTTGTTCATCCTCATCGTAGGCAAATCCTTTGAGCATTACCTTGTCCAGGAACCCTTTGACGATGGCTGGGACGTTGTACCACCAAATCGGAAAAATAAAGATCAGTTCATTGCTATTCTTGATCATAGTTTGATACTTTTTTACTAGTGGATCAACAGATTCACCACGACCGAATTAGCCAGCGCAATTTTTTTGGATTGTTTGAGAAAAATGCGAGCGACTTTGACACCATTGCTAGTGGGGAAGACATGTAAAGAGGCTGTTTTATACTTATCACGAACTTCGCGACAGTTAGCATTAAATAATTTTTTGCTGTTTTATTTTGTGATTTCAATACCAACAAGTGAGCGTAAAAGTGAGGAAATCAGAGCCGAAATCGATGGGCTGAATCAAATTTGGTTCAGCCTACTAAGGACGTTCATCGATGATTCGGATCAATTGATTGTGGTGAGTCAAACCATTCGAGCACAAATTATCGGCGAAATTATGAGTGAGGGTACCGGTTGATTTGATAACCCTCAGTTACCAGCGGAAGACAGTTTTCAACAAGCAATATTAAAGATTTTGGATTAAAAGAGACCCATAGTTATTAGGCATTTGTCTAACAGTTAAGGGTCTTTCTTCATTCATCATAAAATTTAATCTTCATGGCCAATCTTCGACAGATATTCGATGAACTGCTCTTCATCATTAATCTCACCGTTCAGCTTATCGTTATACCAATCGATTTTGTCGTTTAAAACTTGTAAGTGGTGCTGAACTTGAGCAAAATCTTTTAAGAATTCATCTCTGGTCTTTTCTAGTAATTCAACGCGCTCTGCCATCGTATCATCACCTTGAGCACGCCAAATCACGTATTTTTTCATATCATTTAGCGACATGCCTGTGCCTTTTAGATGCAACAAGAATTTCAACCAAGAAACATCAGTTTCATCAAAGTATCGACGATTATTTTTATCGCGCTTAGATATCAATAGTGACTGACTCTCGTAATATCTAATTGTTGATTCATTCAAATTAAATATGTTGGAAAATTCTTTTATGGTTAGTGTATTTTGTTCCTTATGAGTCATTGATTGAGACTTCCTTTTTATCACTTTATGGTTTCAACTTGACTTAAAGTCGACTTTAACATGTATTATTTGGGACGTAAACAAGAAGTGGGTTTTAGGAGGAGTAGATATGACAGAAAAACAAACCGCCGGTCGAGATGCTTTAGGTGATTTTGCATCACAATTCGCCAAATTAAATGATGATGTTTTATTTGGCCAAGTTTGGTCACGAGAAAAAGAATTTTCAGCTAGAGATCGGAGTCTGGTCACCATCACAGCTTTGATTTCAACAGGAGCTTTTGAACAATTAAAGTATCACATGAATAAGGCCAAAGAAAATGGTTTAAGTAAAAATGAAGTTGTTGAGGCAATCACTCAACTGGCATTTTATGTTGGTTGGCCAAAAGCATGGTCAGCATTTTCAGTTGCTCAGGATGTTTATAAGGAGGATTAATCATGGCTAAGTACAGTGAACTAAAAGATGGCAGTATTTTTAAAGCAGGAATTCCTAATCCATACAGTCAGTATTTTGTTGGTCAAACTTATTTATCAGCATTGCCTGATTCACCTGATGGTCAGTTTGGCGTTGGTGTGGTGACATTTGAACCAGGAGCAAGAAACAATTGGCACATTCATCATGATGGTTACCAAATGTTGTTGGTTACCGGTGGCGAAGGATGGTATCAAGAGGAAGGTAAACCAGCCCAGTCCCTAAAGAAGGGTGACACTATTGTTACCAAAGATGGTATCAAACATTGGCATGGAGCGAAAAAGGATTCATGGTTCGAGCACATCGCGATTACAGCGGGAACGCCAGAGTGGTTGGAACCAGTAGAAGATGATTATTACGATAGTTTATAGATAAAAAGACGTCTTAATCTCAGTTGATGAGGTTAGGGCGTCTTTTTTTAACGATTATTTTTGCGTGAAGTATCGTGAATAAATTGCAGGCTAATCCAAATGATGAGATCAATAGACAGACCAATAAATGAAAACGGTGGATACCAAAATGCCACAATTAGAGTCATGGTGTTAATGCCTAATGAAATTAATTCATTAACGTTTAAGCCAATGTGATTTGTTATTTGATTCTCGTTTACTACCAGACTTCGTAAAATCAGCATTGTGATGTTGAATAAAAGGACGTTCAGACTATATAACACAGCTGGCGTGGATGACATTATGTGATCACCGAGCCAGGCGGTAGTAGCAGGTAGTAGTGACGTCCAGAAAAGAGCCAAAATATTGACCCACAAGATTTTGTTGTTGATTGTAGAAACTTGAGAAAATAAGAAATGATGATTAACCCAAATGGTAGCGATGAAAATAAAGGTGACTACGTAAGCAATAAACTTTGGAGCCACTTCCGTTAAAGAGCTTAATGAGGCTGAATTGCTTGGAAGTTTAATATCCAGAACTAAGATAGTTAAAATAATTGCTAATACTGCATCGGTAAACGCTTCAAATCGTTCTTTTCGCATGTTATTACTCCTGATTAAATTTGTTGTAACTAAAAATTATGAGAAAAATTCCGGATTAAATAGACTATCTAGCGTAGTGTCTAATGCGTTTGCAAGACGTAGGCATACTTTTAGTGATGGGTTATAACTTTTATTTTCAAGTAAGCCAATTGTTTGTCTGGCAAGTCCAACCTTGTCGGCAAGCTCGTTTTGTGACATTCCTAGTTGCTTACGATATTCACGAATTCTGTTATCCATTATGTTTATCCTAAAAATTTCGCTTAATTTTTGATTTATTCCAGATGTACATAAAAAGTCCCACAAAAATGGAAGTGATTAGTGCAATACCAAAATCCCAAGTAGTTGGTTTTTCATTCAAAATGTAGGAACTACCAAAGACGGATAGTAAGGTATAAACAACAAAATAATAGATTGTTTGTAAAATAGTTCGTATTCGAAGATGTTTTATTATCGAGCGATATTTTTTCTCAGAAGTAATTTCCTTGGTTATAACATATCGACCGATTGTGGTGCGACTTAAAAACATTGCATATCCAGAGATAATAAGCAGCATAATAGCTATTAATATAGTATGCATACTCAATTGTCTTTGATAAATGTCCCAAATTAATGAAATAGTCATAATTAGGATATTCAGAGTTATGGCTAATGCAAACAATTTATTATTCATTGCGGCAAGTTCTTGCTTTTGTACTTCATCCAAATTTGCTTCCAATCCCCAGAACCATTTATTTATAGCGTTCATTTCAAATCTCCCTTTCGCAACATATATATGTCATTGCAATATATATGTTGCATTATATCAGGTAATAAATCAAGAGGAAAATTTAAATAGAGGTTAACTCAAAAAGGTAATCCATGATATTTATTATCATGAATTACCTTTTTAATACTAGTTAGTTTTTCAAAAAAGATATCTATATCATCAAAAATTCTTATAGTGGAGCTCCATTTGAAACCGAAACACTTTGATTATTGTAATCACCGTTAAACATTGCATTAGCAGCCGCTCTTGCAAATGTTGTTCGATTAATATCGAATTCGTTTTTGTCAATTTTTCGATAATCTGGCGTATGGGTAATAATTTGGGTTTCAGGACCATTCTGAATTAAACCGGGTCTAAAGATAGTGAAATTCAATCCAGATTCATTGTACCAGTCTAATTTACTCAATTGATCTTTGGTGTATTTAGGATGAATTACTCGAACCGCTGACAAGTAAGGTGCGGTACCTGACATATATTCACCATAAATACCACCGGCTGAAATATCCACGACTTTTTTAATTGGGGTGTTGGTGTCACGAATAGCTTTGATCAGTATTTTGGTGTAGGCACCGGTTCCCAATCCACCAATTGAATTATAGATATAATCTACACTGTCAAGAGCAGTTACGTAGGCATCATAGTTGTCACCGTCGCCGACTATTACGGTGTAGTTTTCCCTTAAATCCTGAGGTAAACGATTTGGATTTCTCACGAATAGTTTGAGGTTTACGTCGGGGTAATCTGTTTGCATTAATCTAACAAAAGCTTGTGCAGTAGGTGAAGTGGCGCCGAGAACTAAAACTGTTGTCATAATATAATTTCCTTTTGCATATTCATTTCTATATTGATAGATCTAACTAAATGTAGTTCATTTTGCTAAACGAATCCACTCAACACGTCATCTGCATTTTCTCGAATGTTGAGTGTTGCTTCTTGATCAAACTCTGTTTTTAGGGGATTAATTTGGACTAGCGGCACATTTTCTTTTACTCGATCATAGTAGCCGTTTGAACCGATAACGATGACCATATCGGCTTCATTCATCCAGGTAACGGCATTCTCAATATCAGTTCTAGAAGTACCGATGTGATGATGAGTGGGTCCTGGTGAGATTAATCCACCACAGATAGGGCAGTAAGGAACCCCAGATTGGTTGAGAATATCGATTGAAAATTCGTGACCACATTTGAGGCAGTAGTTGTGGTTAAAACTGTACCAAATGTCTGCGACCTTAGTGTTACCGGCAATTTCGTGTAAGTAATCAACATTTGTAGTCACCACTGCGTCTAGATGACCGGACTTTTCAAGATTGGCTAATGCTTTATGGGCTATCGTGGGACCATTTTGGAAAATCTGATCCAAAAATGTTTTGTGAAGCTCTTTATAAAAACTAACTGGGTCTGCTTCAAGGCTACTTTCCGAGGATAGTAATGATCCTGAACCCATTGGCATGTGCATTAAATCGTTGATGCCAGCAGATGTTGAAATACCGGCACCTGTCAGTGCAACAATATGGTGATGTGAATCAATCAGTTGGTTAAGTTGTTCAATTTGTGGGTTGATGTTTTTCATTGTAAATGCCTTCTTAAATGAATGGGAAAGGTGAGTCTCCGTCTGTTCCAGGTTCCGATAAACCAATCGATCCCTGATTTGCTAAGTTAGGATCATTGATTAATTTAATAATGTAATCTGCAATACTGGCACGAGTGATTACTGTGCCACGGAATGGTTCACCTTTGACAGTTGTTTCGTAATTGATATCGGGACGATCAGACATCCATGACGCTCTTAAAATAGTGTAATTCAAACCAGAATTTTCAATTAGTTGGGCTGCATGTTTGAAGTCGGGCATGCCATCCATAGCTGCATTCCATTCACCAAATTTTCCAGGAACTTCGTCGTAAATTCTAATCCTAAGATGAAAATTAATCTGTGAACGTTATTCATGTTCATTGCTTGTTTAATTGGTTCAACGAATGGGGATAAGACACCACTTAGTCCAACGGCCACTATGTCTTGGCCAGCAATGGCTTTGTTTAAATCATTTTGATTGGTAGCATCGCCTTCGAAAACTGAAACAGGAACGGTAAAGTTGTCAGTATTTATCCGACTAGCATTTCTTAAAAATAGTGTTAAATGCACATCAGAATTATCCTTTAATTGATCTTCAAGAACTTTCATTGTGGCGCCATTAGCACCGATTAAGATTACTTTTTTCATTTTATTTCTCCATTAAGATAGCTCTAGTTGATAACAATTTAATCTGATCGAATGAGACTTCGTTTTGGTCCAACGTGCCGTTGTTAAGGGCAATCAAATATTCAACCACTGGTGTGTAGGCGTAATCGAGAATAATCTGATAATCAATGTCGAAAAAGGCCTGTTTTTTGATACCTATTTGAACAAATTCTTCTAATCCTTCGAAACCAGCAAAAGCTTGTTCCTGGGGAATATTCAAACTTTTGAGAATAGGGCTTTGGCCAAATTCCCGAATCAGAATGAATTCATCTAAATGTTCTTGCCCATATTCATAGATTAGGTCCATGAAGTGATTGAATTCTTGCCGAGGGTCGCCGTGGATATCGAATTTAGTAACTGCTTCAGCAATTCGCTGCTTGCGATTTAAATACAATGAACGAAGCATGTCATTCTTATCTTCGAAATAAGTGTAAAGTGTTCCGGAAGCAACTCCTGCATCCTTTGCAATCTTGCTTAAAGACACAGCGGCGATTCCTTGGGTCATTATTATGTTGCTAGTACTATCTAAAATTCTTTTTCGTTTTTCATCATCTTGTGATCGCATATAAATTCCTCAACAAATCGTGGTAATTGATATTTTCTTCTGTTTGCATGATATGATTTTCATTCTTAATTGAACAATCAATCAAGAATGATGAATAGTATATACCCTGTAAAATTTAATGCAACTAGTTTTGATTATTAAAATAAAAAATCCCTGCTAAAGTCGCGTGACGGCTGACTTTAACAGGGAAAATATTTTTAATTTAATCTGCATTTAAGTTAATAAAGGTATTGTAATTTAAATATTGATAGTGCACGCGCATAGTCGAGAATTCAAATGGGGTACCATCATCCAAGAAGAAAGTTCCTGACATGATGCCCACGGGTTCATTAGTACTTAGGTTAAGTAATTCTTGATCTTCTTTAGTAGAAGGTTCAGTCATTATAGACATAAAAGACTTACTAACTCGTTTGTGTTCTTTATCATCAATATAATTAAAGATTGATTCTCTAACAGTATCAGGAGATAGCTCTGGTGCCAATTTGATTGGGATATAACCAGTCTCAATGATGATTGGTTTACCATCGATTAATCGGAGACGTTTGATTTGATAAACAAACTCATTTTCATTCAAGAATAAATTTTGTTGGATTTCAGCACTGGCAGGGGTTACCTGATAATCCAGTAATTTAATAGTAGATTCTTGTCCGGCTGTACTGATATTGTCAGTCACGCCAAGATTATTTCCTTCATATTGAAATAGAGATTGGTTCTTCAGATAGAGGGGATTAACGAATGTTCCGGATCCACGTTTTTTAAACACGACTCCTTGTTGAGCCAGAATGTTTAGCGCCCGCTTGATCGTACTACGACTTACTTGGTACGATTCGCTAAGACTACGCTCGTCCGGTAATTTATTATTTTGAAATTCGTTATCAAATATTCGGTTTTTAATATCGTTAATTATTTTGCGATATATTAAATCTGCCATGTTATTGCTGTCTCCTGTGAATTAACCAATGTCTGGAATCATTTTTGTAAATTATAACAGTTTTTTTGGTACGTATACAATTTATAATTAGAACGTTCCAAAATTTCGAGAAAAGAATCCACATTTAAAATGTTATTGCATGCGTTATTTTGGTAAATAATATATGATGTGCAGTGCATGTAGATTTGATTTTAAACGGGCCTTATTTACCTAGTTTTATTGAATTGTCGGCCACTTGAAATAGTTTCATTATTTCATTTAAAAAATTGGGACGTATCAATTTCAAAGATGTTGACTTTTTTAAAAAATAAGGTATGATATGGTTTGTAAATAGATATAACCATTACCATCAAATCTAATTTACGAATGCAGTCGAGATAATTAATTTGTTATCAATTCATTGAAGGAGTGTTAAATACATGACAGTAGATTACGATTCCAAAGCATATTTGGAAAAAGTAGACGCATGGTGGCGCGCAACCACTTACCTTTCAGGTGGTATGATCTTTTTAAAGAGCAACCCACTATTCTCTGTTACAAATACACCAATTAAAGCTGACGATGTTAAAGTTAAGCCAATTGGTCACTGGGGTACAATTTCAGGACAAACATTCTTGTATGCCCACGCTAACCGTTTGATCAACAAGTACAACTTAAACATGTTCTACATTGGTGGTCCTGGTCATGGTGGCCAAGTTATGGTTACTAACTCATACTTGGACGGTACTTATACTGAAGATTATCCTGAAATTACTCAAGATATCGAAGGTATGTCACGTCTTTACAAGCGTTTCTCATTCCCTGGTGGAATTGGATCACATATGACCGCTCAAACTCCAGGTTCACTTCACGAAGGTGGAGAACTTGGATACTCACTATCACATGCTACTGGTGCTGTATTAGACAACCCAGATGAAATTGCATTCACTGTTGTTGGTGATGGTGAAAACGAAACTGGTCCTGCAATGACTGCATGGAACTCAATCAAGTTCTTGAACCCTAAGAATGATGGTGCTGTATTGCCAATTCTTGACGTTAACGGATTCAAGATTTCTAACCCTACTATTACTTCACGAATGAGTGACGAACAATTGACTAAGTTCTTTGAAGGACTTGGCTGGTCACCACGTTTCATCGAAAACGATGACATTCATGACTACATGGCTTACCACGAAAAGGCTGCTAAAGTCTTTGACCAAGCTATTGCAGATATCAAACAAATTCAAAAAGATGCTCGTGAAAACGGCAAGTACGAAGATGGCGAAATTGCTGCATGGCCAGTAATCATCGCTCGTTTACCTAAGGGTTGGGGTGGTCCAAGCCATAACCAAAAGGGTGAACCAATCGAAGGCTCATTCCGTGCTCACCAAGTTCCTCTTGACTTGAAGCAAGGCGACTTAAGCCAATTGCAAGAATTCGAAGATTGGATGAACTCATACAAGCCAACCGAATTATTCAATGCTGATGGATCATTGAAGGACGAAGTTGCTGACTTTGCACCTAAGGGTGACAAACGTATGGCAGCTAACCCAGTTGCTAATGGTGGTCGTGCTAAAGGCGCTAAGGCAGAAATGCTTGACCTACCAGACTGGAAATCATTAGCTAACGACATCAACGATAGTAACCGTGGTACTGAATTACCTGAAGGTAACCGTAACATGGATATGAACGTTCTTTCTACTTTCTTTGCTGGCGTTGCTAAGAAGAACCCTAACTCATTCCGTATCTTCGGACCTGACGAAACTATGTCAAACCGTCTATGGGACATGTTTAACATTACTAACCGTCAATGGATGAGTAAAGTTAACGAACCATACGACCAATACGAAGCTCCAGAAGGCCGTATCTTGGATGCTCAATTATCAGAACACCAAGCTGAAGGTTGGTTAGAAGGTTACACATTGACTGGTCGTACTGGTGTATTCGCATCATACGAATCATTCTTACGTGTAGTTGACTCAATGACTACTCAACACTTCAAGTGGATCCGTCAAGCTGCAGATCAACCATGGCGTAATGATTACCCATCATTGAACTTGATCTCAACTTCAACTGTATTCCAACAAGACCACAATGGTTACACTCACCAAGATCCAGGTATGCTTACTCACTTGGCTGAAAAGAAGTCTGACTTCATTCGCCAATACCTACCTGCTGATGGTAACTCATTGTTAGCCGTATTTAACCGTGCCTTCAACGACCGTCAAAAGGTTAACCATATTGTTGCTTCTAAACAACCACGTCAACAATGGTTCTCAGTTGATGAAGCTGAAGAATTAGCAACTACTGGTTTGAAGACAATCGATTGGGCTTCTACTGTTGCTGAAGGTGAAGATGCTGATATCGTCTTTGCATCAGCTGGTGTAGAACCAACTATCGAAACTTTGGCTGCTGTTGACTTGATCAACGCTGCCTTCCCAGAAGTTAAAATGCGTTATGTGAACGTTGTTGAATTAGGCCGTCTTCAAAAGAAGAATGGACCTCTTAACTCAGAACGTGCATTGACTGACGACGAATTCATCAAGTTCTTTGGCCAATCAGGTACACCAGTTGTATTTGGTTTCCATGGTTACGAAGACTTGATCGAATCAATGTTCTACGAACGTCAACACTTAGGCCTACATGTTCATGGTTACCGTGAAGATGGTGATATCACCACTGCATACGACATGCGTGTATATTCTAAGTTAGACCGTTTCAACCAAGCTAAAGACGCTGTTCAAGTTCTTATGGACAAGGGTGTTGTTGACAATGCTGCCGGCAATGACTTTGAAAAGAAGATGGATGACATCTTAGCTAAGCACTTTAAGATCACTCGTGACGAAGGTCATGATATCGAAGAGTTCACTGATTGGAAATGGACTGCACTTAAAAAATAATTTATGATGATTTGATTGTTTTCAAATCGGACTAATGAATTTAAAAGAGATGAAGATTTTATAATCTTCATCTCTTTTTTTGTGGTTCTAAAACATTTTAGTAACCAATTTGAATATCCGTGATAATTCTATTAACAGAAATGCCATTTTGTTTGAGAAACTGCTGGTTAGCCTTAACGATTTTAGATGATCCTGAAAGATAATAATAAGCTTCATTACCGAATTCATGAATGCTGCTTAAGATCTTTTCTTGAGCTTCTTTACGAGATTCTACGGGTAAATAATCAAAATTATGATTCTGTGTGGCGACGTTCGTAAAGTCATCTGCAAACAAGTGAAAGCCATGGGATGAGTGAATTAGTTTGCTCGTTTGGGTTGGCTTATCCAGCAATGACAGGGCCATTGATCTGAACGGAGTTATTCCAACTCCGCTGGCAATCATCACAGCGGGAGAATGTGGATCTTTGATGCCAAATGATCCGATTGGTCCACGGAGATTAACTTGATCACCAGGTTTGAGATTAATCAAAACTGATTTGTATGCACTAGGTTCTTTACCAGTCCTAGTGCCAATGATAATTGAATGTTCGCTTGGCGCAGCTGCTATAGAAAAGAAACGAAAGCCACTGCCGCTATGCTTCTGGTGAGGCAAGGTAAACATTCCGGCTGTTCCTGGATGCCAATCAAAAGGCTTGTCTGAGGCGAACGTTAATTTAATAGTGAAATAATCGGCTGCGGGATGCTGAACTTCTTCTACTGATAATGGGATAGGACTGAAAAATGATTTAATTGTGTTGAGAATCATGATGATTCCTCCTTAACTTTTTACTTTTTGAAAATTATGGTATATTTACCAAACATGTTCGCTAGCGAACTACTTTGTTAGTATAGTTCTTTGTTTTAAAAGAGGCAAACATAATGACAGGGAGATTTATGACAAGTAATATATAAAGTAAGTAATTAGCTCATGTTAGAAAGAAGGATTCACATGGCTGCCACAATCGCAGAGATGATCAAATCAATCAGCATAATGTATGACAAGCAATTTACTAATCAAGTTCTTTCCGGTAACGAGCTACCTAAGGTCACTAGTACGCAAATGTCGGTTTTACAATACATGGATAGACATATTGATGAAGTTATTACACAACGGACATTACAAGATGAGTTTAACCTTAGCAAGTCAACAGTTAGCGGAATAGTACAGCGATTGCGTAAGCATAAGTTTATTGATGCTATCCCTATCGCTAATGATAAAAGGTCTAATCAACTTGTGTTTAACCCAGAATTTAGAAGATTAATGGTTAATCATAATGATTATTTTGTTGATCAGTTAACTGATATGAATAGTCGATTAGTTAATGGAATGACTGAGGAAGAAATTAGGCAATTTACAAATTTGCTGGAGAGAAGCTTAAAGAACCTTGATGAACATTCATCACAAATGTAATCAGTCTTCAAATGCATTGGTTTGAATGATTTGTGTTTTAATTGGGTAAATGATTATTTTATAAATAGGAGAGCCAATTATGAAAAATGTATTGATATTGGGAGCAAGTGGAAACATTGCTCAGATGGTTACAGATAACATTAAGGAACAAGCTAACTTAACTTTGTTTGTTCGTGATCCTAAGAAATTAGTTGGTGATACACAACCAGCTAAAGTCGTTCAAGGAGATGCTTTGGACGTTGATCAACTTACTGATGCCATGAAGGGCCAAGACATTGTCTACTCAAACTTGGGACCTAATAGAATGGCAGAGATGGCAAATGTTGTTCGTCAAGCTATGATCAATTCTGGAGTTAAAAGATTAATTTGGGTCGCTACTGCCGGAATCTATGGTGAAGAATCCACAGATGAAGGTTTGAAGAGAGGTACTGAAGTTTATGGTGACTACAAAGACCCTAGCTCATACTTTGGTGATGAAAGGGTTGGTGCAGATATTCTGGATGAAACTCCTGAAATAGAGACCACTATTATCAGGCCTAATGCTTTGACTAATGATCAAAGAGTTGGGGATGTTGTAGTGGATGGTCGAAATGATCGAATTCGTCCAAGTGCATTGCCAATTTCTAGAATGACTGTCGCTGATTTTATTAGCAAATTGATTCTAAATGATGATCAATACAAAAATGATTCCATTGCGATTAGTGAAGTATAGTATTGATTAAATAAAGTTTCTTTCTAGTCGTTGTGATTAGAAAGAAACTTTTTTTGTTGTTAGTTAATAAAGGGCTATAATTTAGATGAAGAATCATTGGTGTGTCGTTTAAGGGGGAGAATTAAATGAAATTACTCAATGTTTTGACTCAATTTTACTTTGGAGACTTTGTCTTTGTTATATTTAGTTTTGCTGTTCTTATACTTATTTTAAGTTTCGTTGTGTATATTGGTGTGAAGTTATACAGGAAATTTATTAAGTAGAGCCAGGATTATTAGAAGTTATAGCTATCAAAATATTTATGTAAGGAATTTAAATTTATGCCATTAATGAGAATCGACGTTATTAAAGGTCACGATGAAGAATATTTAAAGAAATTGCTACAAATAGCTTATGAGGTGCAACTTGAAACGTTCAATACGCCTGAAGGTGACAGGTACCAAATTTTGACTCAGCATGAACCATTTGAAATGCAGATTTTAGATACTGGTTTAGGAATTGAACGAACCAAGGATGTAGTATTTTTTAACTTGGTTACCAGACCAAGAGCTACTAAGGCCAAAGAAGCTTTCTATCGACAGTTAACTGATCGTTTGCATAAAGAACTGGGATTGCGAACTGAAGATGTTGTATTTAGTTTAGTACCTAATAACGATGACGACTGGAGCTTTGGTAATGGCGAAGCACAGTTTTTGAATGGTAAATTGTAAATATTCCATAGTTATTATTAATTTGAAAAGACTCTCTGTTATGAGACTCCGACGATAGGTGTTACAATCACTTCGAATTAAAAAATTAAATTGATCGAGGAACGATAACAACATGACAGATAAAGAAAAAGTTCAACAAGTTATTAACGACTACGCTACTTACGCTGACACAAGACAAACACAGAAACAATTTGAATTATTCGCATCTGATGGTTCGATGACAGTCTATTATCCATGGAATGATCCAGACAAGCCGGACTTAGTTGACACGCCGGAAAAATTGATGGCAACTTTTGAAGCATTAAAACAATATGAGCACACATTTCATATGATCGGTCAGTCTTCTGTTACAGTTGACGGAGATACCGCTGAAGCTTATGTCTACACAATTGCCCATCATGTAACCGCAAATGAAGATGGTACCAAATCATTAATGGTTGCTTACTTGCGCTACAATGACAAGTTTGGCAAGCAAGCCGATGGTACTTGGTTGTTTACCAATCGAGAACTTCATGCTGATTTCATTGAAAATCGCCCATTGAATTAAAACAATAAGATTAGTCCAGTCCTTATGTTTATCTGAGGATTGGGCTTTTTTTATTTAAAAAAAATGAAATTAAACCTTCAAATTTTGTTGACAAGCAACAATATAAAGAATATAGTTCTCTTTGTTGACAAGCAACAAAATGAAATTTAATTCAAGAAGGTTTTACAAATGACAAAATTATTAGTTATTCAAGCACATCCACACATCGACAACAGTCTTTCTCTTGCGGTTGGTGACAAATTCGTCGAATCGTACAGAGAAAGTCATCCTCATGATGAAGTAATTGTTCGCGATTTATTTGACGGTCCTGTTCCACCATTGAACGATCAAACTATGGAAGCTTGGCGAAAACAAAAGTTTGGTGAATCATTAAGCGAAGAAGAGACCGCCTTATTGCAGCAACACGCAGACTGGCTTGATGAGTTCATCAGCGCAGACAAGTACGTATTCATTAACCCGATGTACAATCACTTCTTGCCAGCTGAAATGAAACAATATTTGGATATCACAGCTGTAGCTCATAAGACATTTATGTACACAGCTAAGGGCCCAGTAGGATTATTAAATGATAAAAAAGCGATTCACATTCAAGCAGCCGGTAATTTTTATCATAATATGGATGTCAATAGTCAAATGGCATTGATGGATTTGGGAGATGTTTATTTAACTCAGACAATGAAATTCTATGGTATTAATGGCGTTGATAAATTATTTATTGAAGGCGCAGATGCCAAACCAGAACAAAGACAAAACATCTTAAAGGCTGCACTCTCTCAAGCTGTTGTGATGGCCGAAACATTTTAATGTATAATTAAGTTAATTTTGAATAGGGAAGTGTGATGTTTAATGGAAGAGAATTCACTTGCAGAACTGCAAAAGGCAATTAGTATAATTCGCTCGGAAAGCGTTAATGGCCGAGGAGCTCAAGAGCAAAAGTGGCTACAGAGCCATTTGGAAAAACCTAAGTTGCGGTCGGCAGTGACTCAACTATCAATCGTTTCACTTCATATCCTATCAGGTTTGCAGGAACATGAGTTAACTGGAATTGAACTAGCTGAGCAGTTGAATGTTACAAGAGGTGGGATAACCAGAGCCGCAAAAAAATTAGCTGAAGCGGGTCTAATTAAAATTAGTAGGAAGCCAGACGACAAGAAAAAAATATATTATTCGTTGACCGAGGATGGAGCAAAAATTGCCAGTGTTCATGATGAGATGCACCGAACGTTAAACAAACGTATGACGCAAAAGATCATTTCAAAATATAGTGACAGTGAATTAAAAAATGCTACTAAGCTGATCAGTGATCTAGCTGAGTTCGAACGAGAATTTTATTAGTAATAACGTAAAATGTTAAACATCAATTATTTAAAAACAGGCTTTCAACTAAATTAGCTGAAAACCTGTTTTTTAGAATTCGTTTTTCATTAAACTACTCATTCTTAGGTAGGCGAAGAAATGAAAAATGATTCCAGTTCCTAGTAAAATCGCACCAGCAAGACTAGAGAAGAAAGTCGCACCAATTGCGATAAAGTAAATGATGATACTACGCATTGGGTCGGCTTTTATTTTTTCATAAAATGTGTTGCTTAGACGGTGATTTTTAAGTTCTTGATGATGGTGAATATACACGTACATAATCCAAAAAGTAGCCGAGATAAGCAACGCAACGATATCATAGACAATCAGTGCGGTTTGTAAATCAGGTTGATTATTAGTGCTTAACGTATGAGCAACTAAGGACATAGGGTAGTCCAATAGTGTAATGCTGAAAAGCATCAATAAATTCAATAGATTAACATTTCGATCAATGTGATCTAGCATGCCGAAGTAGTCGTGGTGAAATAACCACAAAGTGCCGACATAAAAGTAAGAAAAACTATATGAAAGTAAAAGTGGCCATTGATTGATCAGTGCTTCAACTAGATGACCTGACTGATAGTCTGGAATACTGAATTCCAATACTAAAATAGTGATCAGAATGGCAAAAATCCCATCACTAAATGCCTGAAAACGATCCATACTCAAAATTAATCCCCCAGAAAACGTTGATTTAACTGTATTATACAACTAAGTTGATGATGGATAACGTAGTTAGTCTCATGCATCGGAATATAGTTAACAAAAAGAGAGCCACTAACGTTGGCATAGTCAGTAGCTCAATTTGTGATTTTACTTCCTGCGATTGATAACAATGACAATTATTCGTCCAGAAATCATCAACGTAATTATTATCAATAAATATCTAGGGAGTGAAAATGCAGTTCCGTCATGCATATAACTCATTAAGTACGTAAAGGCACTAATGACTAGATAATAGATGAAGCTCAGTAAGCCACTGGCAGTACCAATAACATCTTCAAATCCGATTAAAGCGCGACTTAATGCAATTGGCAGAACAATGTTAATACCAATGAAAGTTATAAATACGGATACTAAAAATAAGATTAGGTTATTAGTGGTAACAAAAATGATGAGTGTCCCAGCTAATGAAATAGTTAAACCCAGGTCGACAATTTTCTCTGGTGATGTATGGCTGGCAAAATGATTAGTAAGTATTGCGCCAACAATACTAGCGGCGCCGATTATTAATCCCAGCCAACCATATTGAAAGGCGGTTAATCCAAAGTGTTTTTCAAAAATAAATGGGACTTCAGCATAATAGCTAAATAAAATCCCATTGATGCCACTTATCAACAGACAAAAGAACCAGACTTTGGGGCTTTTTACCATTTGCCACGCAGTAGATTGCCATGAAACTACTTTGACATTAGTTCTAATAACCCGAGTTTCTGGTAGCTTTATAGACACCATGATGATCAGGATGAGTGCCATACCGATTAATAAATTGAAGATACTGTGATAACTTTTAGAGTATGTTAGTATACCACCGCCGAGTAGAGGCCCTAGTGCTGGCGAGAGTGCCATGGCAGCACTAACTTTAGCAAAGATTTTTTCGCTTTCAATGCCGCTGAATGATTCGCGCATGATAGTTTGAGTAATGACTGATCCTGATGCTGCTCCAAAAGCTTGAACTATTCGGAATGTCATAAATAAATTAAAATTACCAGACATTAATAGACCGATATTGCCAATTAGATACGTAGCAATTCCTAGAATCATGGCAGGACGGCGCCCAAGGTAATCTGATAATCTGCCCCAAAAAAGAACCCCAAAGGCAAATCCGATGAAATAGCTACTCATCGTTAATTGACTGGTTTTGGCACTGACCAGCATAAGCTTACTAATATTAGGTAATGCAGGAGTGAATATGGATTCACTGATTTGTGGAAAGCCAACTAATGCAATAATTAACATAATCGCTGGCGTTTGTTTACGGACGTTATTCACGTTAATTCTCCTTAATATTTAATATACGGAAGAACGTCCTAAGCCACTTACAGTGGCAATTGAAATAAAGACTGCGTATTCAGCCATTGTATTCAGCTCCTTTTCGAAGATAATTCATTCAGGTTACACGATTTTTTCTAAAATATCAATACTTGATAATTCGTGATTAAACACAAAAAAACAGCCACATTATTCATGTGGCTGTTTTTTAATATTCTTCAACATCGGTTAATATTTTTCGCTCTGGATGAGGTGAGTCATCATCTATGATCTCGAAGTCTGCGGTTTTAGTTTTAGCATTATTTTTAACACGGTTAGCAGTAAATTTTTTAAATTGATGTCTAGCAAATATGAATAATCCTATGACAGCTAGGATTACTGGAATGAACACAAGTAATCGCCAAGTTAAAGCAATACCAACTAACAACAAGATTGTTGGAAAGAAAAGCCTTAACGGGTTACGATTAAAAAGATTAAGTGTCAATTAGGATTCCTCCGATAATTTATTTATTTGATTAAGCATTCTACTAGCTTTCTGATTAAAAGCAAGAGTATTAATTAATTATTTAGGATTGGTTTTCTATCAATTTCCACTTGTAAAAGATAGAGTTATCTTTTATAATATCTGCATGAAGAAAAAAGATATGAACAAGCAAACTATTATTCAAGATGCAGTTGCTAAAATCATTTTAACTGAAGGAGCCGTTAGCGTTTCGACGACTAAAGTAGCCAAGTTGGCTCACATTGCTCAATCCAACGTTTATTTATATTTTAAAGATAAGCAGGCATTATTGGACAGTGTGTATAACAGAGAAAGGGATCGCATTATCAATACTACAGATATTGCTGAATTAAGAAACCACGATATCGATATTGAAAATAGAATTAGATATTACATTGAACAAGTTTATGATTATTCACTAACCAATCCTGACAGCATGAATTTGATTGAACAAATAAAGTTTTTGATGGGTGAAGATGATGGATTAGTCATTAGTGATTCACCGAACGATATCGTTCATGAGTTATTACAGGAAGCTATGGATAATCAAGTAATCAAGAAGTTACCAATTAATTTTCATATGGGAATCGTATTTTCAACGATTCATCGACATACTAATAACATCATTGAAAATAAATATTCTAAATCAGAATATAAATTTGAAACCATTTATCAATTTATTTGGGATGCAATGCGGATTAATTAGCACGGAGGAATTTAAAATGGACGTTTTACAAGCAATTCAGACTAGACACTCAACGAGAGCTTTTGAAGATCGTCCAGTTGATAAAGATACATTAACTAAAATTGTTGCTGATGCTCAACACACACCATCATGGGGTAACTCTCAGCCTTGGAATGTGTACATTGCAACGGGTAAAAGTTTAGCCAACATCAAAGACCTTTTTGCTACTGGTTCGGAAGATGGGCTTGCCGAAAATGCGGATTTATCTAAAGTTCACATGGGTGACTTTTCATCTTTTGCTAGTCAGAATATGGGTCATCGGGTCGGGACCTTTAGGCCTGTGATTGAATCTGATCCTGACACTTATTGGGATAGTAGGAGCACTTTGTACGCGCACCAGCAATTGCTTATTTGGTATTGGATGCTGATCCTAATAATTGGTCAATTTATGACTTGGGAGCATTTTCGGAAACCTTAATGTTAGCCGCAACTGGTCGAGGTGTGCAATCATTGGCATCTTATGAATTAGTTAAATACCCGGACGTGATTCGTGATGAGTTGGGGATGCCTGCAAATAAGGTGGTTGCAATGGGCGTGGCTTTAGGATATGAAAAAAGTGACAAGAATTTAAATGCCTATCGGAGTGATCGGGTAGCAACTGATCAAATGTTAAAAATCATCGATTAATATTTTTATCTGCTCAATTCATTTATGAATTGAGCTTTTTTTATTTGAGTACAAAAAAGCCATAGCTTCTAAAAGAAGTTATGGCTGATCAAAATAAATTAGTTATTTTTCAAATATTCAACGTTCTTCGAATCTGATAAGAAAGACTGCAAATCCGCAAGCAATCCTGGTTGAGTTGGGTGCCAGTTAAGTTCTCGTTGCGTTTTATCACTGCTAGTGGGGTTATTGCTCTGCAATGTATTGCTAAGAAATGGTCCAGCGTATTCAATGGCATCATCACTGGTTAACGATTTTAAAGGCAATCCGAGTGTTGTACTTATCGTAGTTGCAATATCTTTGAATGGAATACCTGTTTCGGCAACAGCATTGTAAGCTGAACCGGCCTGGCCTTTTTCGAGGGCGTCGACAAAAAGAACTGCAGCGTCCAATCTGTGAACTGCGGGCCATTCATTAGTTCCGCCGTTAAAGTATGCCGCGGCACCGTTTTTTATAGCAATTTGAGAAGCGACCGTTGCTAATCCTTGCCGGGTCGCATCGTGAACAGTGGGTGCTAAACGAACGGCTGTTGCGCGCACTCCTTTAGTAGCAAATCCTAATGCGGTCTTTTCTGAGCGGCTTCTTAGCTCTTTGTCGTTACCGGCGTCGTCTTCAGTTGCGGGACGGCCTTGGTAAGCCACCATCAAAGTACCTGAAGTATTAACGAACGGTTTATTGGTTCCAATAAGTCCATTACCAAGAGCGTTAACAGCATTAACGTCTTGTTCAACAGCTCCAGCCATGTCATCAAAGTTGTTATTAAAACCAAGATGAATAACACCATCACTGTTTTTAGCACCTTCTGTTAAGATGTCAGTATCTGTTAGACTTCCCCGAACAATTTCAATGTCCTTATCAGCTAATTTTTGAGCTGATTTATCAGAACGAGCTAGTCCGATAACTGTGTGATTACGACGAAGTAGTTCATCAACTACAGCTGAGCCAATAAATCCGGTTGCTCCGGTAACAAAAATTTTCATGTTTAAATTCCTCTTTAATTTGTTTTTAGTTTAAAGATAGAGTTATCTTTAATGTGGATTAATTATAAAAGATAACCCTATCTTTTGTCAACTGATTTATGTCATTCAATTTAAGTGTATTCAAAAACCATTCATTATAATGTTTAATGAGTGGCTTTAACTATAATTTTATTTTTAAAATACGCGTTGCATTTAAGATAACTACTAAAATACTAGCCTCATGGACGAACATACCTGTTGCCATATCAACATAATTGGTGAGTAATCCGACAAGTAAGACTAACACAGTGGCGATTGCAATGACGATATTTTGTCGCATGTTGTTAATAGTTATTCGAGCTAATTTTTTTGCTTTAAAAATGTTATCAAAGTCCGAATCGATTAATACCACATCAGAGGTTTCAATTGCGGTATCAGTTCCACTACCCATAGCAATTCCGACGTTGGCTTTGGCAATGGCAGGGGCATCGTTAATTCCATCACCAATAAACAGAACCTCGCGGCCATTGGCTTGCTCTGACTCTAGTATGCCTACTTTATCAGTGGGCATTAGCTCTGCCCGAACATCGTCGACCTGAATCAATTTACCAATCTGCTTGGCGTTTTTTTTGTTATCACCAGTTAGCATTGCAAATTTTTTGATTCCGTATCTGCGTAAAGCATTTAAAACATCCTTAACTCCAGGGCGGAGCTGATCAATAATCCCAAACATTATTACTAATGTTTGGTCAGCCATCATTAGGACAATTGAATTGCCAGATTCTTGTAGACCTCTTAGTTGTTTAGTTTGCTCGTCGGTTAAGATCACGTGGCTAGTTTCTAAGACGGTTGGACTGCCTAACCAGATGGTTTGCTGATTATATTCAGCAGTAATTCCAACACCATTGATGGTTTTAGTATCTAACGATTGGTTAATATTATCAGTTGATTGTTGGGCGTATTTAACAATTGCTGTTCCTAATGGATGGGTGGAAGTTTGTTCCATTTGGCTGGCAATTAGCAACCAGTTTTCATGATCATCATATTGATAAAGTTGACTAACGCTGGGATGGCCAGTCGTAATCGTACCGGTCTTGTCAAACAACAGCGTGTCGATATTATTTAGCTCATCCATCACGCTACCACCCTTAACTAATATCTTACTTTGGGCGCCACGACCAATCCCAGCAACGTTAGAGACTGGCGCGCCAATTACTAATGCTCCCGGACAGCCGAGAACTAAAAACGTAATGGCTAGTCGAAAATCTTTAAAGAATAAAAAGATCATCGCAGCGATAATCAAAACAGCAGGAGTGTAGTATTTCGCAAACTTATCAATGAACTTAGCGGCGGGAGCTTGATTATCTTGAGCATCTTCCACTAGTTCAATGATTTTACCGAAGGTTGTGTCTTCGCCGACTCTAGTAGCCTTAACGGTAATTGTGGCCTCCTGATTAGTAGTTCCCATGTAGACCGCATCGCCAGGCTGTTTTTGCGTACTAATCGATTCACCAGTGACGGTGGCTTCATCCAATAAAGTTGACCCGGTTAAAATATTACCGTCGACAGGGACTTGATCGCCAACTCGCACTAGGATCTTATCATCAACTTCAATCTCGTCAACGTCGATTGATTTAGGTTCAGTATTATCATTTAACAATAGGGCGGTTTTAGGAGCACTTTCAGTTAATTCCTTAATTGATTTGTGAGTCCGGTTTAAAGTTCGTTGTTCGAGGAAATTCCCCAAGATGAATAAGAAGGTGACAACTGCAGACTCTTCAAATTCTTGAATAATTACTGCGCCAATTACAGCAATTGAAACCAAGAGCTCAATACTGATTACTCTAGCATTAAGGGCCGAGATGGCGCGGAGAATTGTGGGTAATCCAGCAATGATGGTGACGATGGCAAATAAAGTATTCGTAATCAAGGTTAGTCCCGCAACCCGAAATCCAAATCCAAGGAGCAACAGTATTGCAGACCATAAGGTTAATTGCGTCCAATACTTATTAAATTGATTAAGTAGTTTAGCCATGCGCTAATCCTCCTTGTCGTCTTCATCTTCATCTAAATAGCCTTCAAGTGGTTCATTACCTAAGCGAGCTTGGAATTTTCTGTTATAAGAATTCATTATTGATTGGAGGTTAGTGATATTGCTGGCAAGACTGAATTTTTCTTCATTATTCGATAACTTAATCGCACGGCCAATAAACATTTGACTAGTTTGAATATCAGCAACAATCATTGATAGCATTTCATCTGCACTAAGATATTTATTTTCTCCAGCTTCGGTGATCATAGAATACTCTTCGAATTCAGCGGTGGTTGAGGCCGGTTTCTCGTTCCACTCAATTAAGCGATTCCCAATTGAGATAAATTCATTGTCGATTGCCGTCCGAAACTCACTAATTAATTGTTGATCACTTTGATAGTTAGAACCCTTGATGTACAAATTGAATTGAATTAGTTTAGTCGATAATTTTCGGAGATTTGCTAGAATGTGGCCAGTCATTGCTCCTGCAGTAGGAGTATGATGGTCAATTTCTGATTGAGCCTGTTCTGCTTGCCATTTTTCAGTGATAGTAGTCATTATTATTCACCTTTTTCTTTCATAGTTTTAACGTTATAGCCAAGACTAGTAACGGCCTTAACCAGATTATCGCCATTAGTTTCATCATTGATGGTCGCCTTGATTTTGCTTGCATTGAACAATACTTTGACATCTTCCACACCAGACTGTTTTCGAAGCGATTGATCAATTTTAGTCATACAGCTAGGGCAAGTTAAGGTATCGAGTTGCATAATTACTTTTTTTGACATGATGATTATCTCCTTTAAAATTAGTTATTTTCTTTGATGACCTTATTATCTGTTATCATGGAATAAATGAAATTGACCCAGATCAAGTTTGGGATAAAATAATGCCAGAAAATTAATTTTAGTTAGGATGAGGTACGTAATGGATGAAATTTCTAAGCATCACTGCGTTTCGTTAGTGCCAATTTTTAAAAATTTAGATGAAAATCAAGCGCAATCAATTGAAGCAATTGTTAATCACCGTCGTTATGAAGCTGGTGAATTTCTGTATCAGCAGGGTAAGCCAATAAACGAGCTGTCAATTATTGCAAGTGGCCAAGCAAAGGTCATTCAAACAACGTCCGATGGTAAAGAGCAATTGTTATACCTGTTACAGGCTGGCGACATTAATGGTGAGGCAGCTTTAATTAGTAAGTTAACTCACACTTCTGCTGCCAAAGTTTTGATGCCAACGACTGTTTGTTCAATCAATCGGGATGAATTTCAAAAAATATTACTGACGATGCCGCAACTAAGTGTCAATGTGTTGGATGTATTGGGTACTCGATTAAGTAACTTAGAAGAAAATACAACTTCGACTAATACCGAGCATGTTGATGTCCGGTTAGCAAGCTATCTAGAGGATACTGCCGCAAGCATTGGTGAGAATCCATTTACGTTGCCAATTACGCAGGCAGATTTAGCTTCATTATTAGGTACTACACCTGAAACAATTAGTCGAATTTTTGCAAAATGGGAAAAGCAATCATTTATTGAGCGGAAATCTCGGCGTAAATTAAAAATCATTGATTTAGATTCGGTGATTTAATTGGAAAAAGTCAACAATAAAATGATTATTCTCATTGTTAAAGACGGCTGCGTTCTATAAATAATAAAAGCACTTATCAAGTTATGAATGCTTAACTTGATAAGTGCTTTTATTGCGTTTAAGTTTTATTTAACTGGATCATTAATAATTTCAATTCCGGCATTAGGACCAGCATCTAAGCTGACGATACGGTCAATTGAGATAACGATTGCGGCAATAACATCTGGTAATTTGTTCTCAGTTGCATAAGCTTGAGCATCAGTGTGAATTTGGTCTCCTTGATGAATAACTGCTCGACCTTCAACACGGATCCCCTTCATTCCTGGATGTGGGTGAAAAGCAACTGCGATTTTGTGATTTTCTTGTAAATTGTGCCATGCTTGATGACCAGTCTGTTCGTTGTAGATCAAGTGTTCATCATCAAAGATACGCATGGTTCCCTTAGGACCAACCTGGGGGTTACCATTCTCGTCAACCGTTGCAATGAACGCAAATGAATCAGCGATTAATTTTTTCATATCATCAGTTAAAACTGCCATAATAAAACCTCCCAAACAATTTATACAATAATTATAGGTCGAGATTGAAAAAACTGTTAATGATTGGCTTGCTGGATTAATCTGACATCAAATTGTTTGACACCATCCACAATAGATGGTTTAATGGTTTAAAATATTAAACCAAAGGAAAAATGATTATGCAAGACTTAAGTGTAATTCAATCTAAACTAACTAATTTAAGTGACTTTTTGGTTGCATTAGGCGATGAGAAACGCCAAGCAATTTTGATCGAATTGATGGCCGCAGAAAATGGTATTGAGGGTTTAAGAGTCACTGACCTAACTGAGGCGACTAATCTTTCACGGCCGGCAATTTCCCATCATATTAAGATTTTGATGCAAGCCAAATTAATTGAAAGACGCAGTGAAGGTACTAAGAATTACTATTATCTGTCGCATGATCTTACCCAAATCAATCAATTACAGGACCTGATCAGTAACGTAAAGACAATCATCAAGGAGAGTGGCCGAGAATGAAAAAAGTATTAATCGTGGAAACAAATGTAACTAGATACGCTGGCACACATGACGCTACTGGACTTTGGCTGGGAGAGGCCACTGAATTTGCTGAAGAGTTACAAAAGGAAGGCATTGAGGTGGATTATGTTAGTCCAAAGGGTGGTTTTGTGCCGCTTGATCCCCGAAGTATGAAGTACGTTGATGAATCAATTATGGAGTTTTATGAAACTTCCGACTTTAAGAATCGTGCTCTTAGTCAGACCATGAGACCCAGTGAGATTAATCCAGATGACTACTTCGCAATTTATTATGCGGGTGGGCACGGTGTGATGTGGGATTTCCCAGATAATCAAGAATTACAATCAATTGCGATGGCCATATATCATCAAAATGGTTATGTGACATCAGTTTGCCATGGAGTTGCCGGCCTATTGAATATCAAAGATAACAATAATGATTATTTGATCTCAGGTAAAACAATTACAGGATTTACCAAGAGTGAAGAGCTGTTAGCAGGTAAACGGTCGGTCGTCCCATTTTTTAACAAGGACGAAGCTGAAAAACGCGGAGCAACTTTTCAACAAAAACGGGCATATAAGGACTTCGCCATTCAAGATGGACATGTCATTACTGGTCAAAATCCGTTTTCTGCGCGTTCCGTTGCTAAGTTATTGATTAAAAACATTAAGTAATATTTTTTTGATTAAATGGTTCAAACGATTAAACTATTAAACGAATTTTCAAGGAGTAAATTAAATGCAAACAATTTTAGGTAGTAATGGCCAAATCGGTCACGAATTAGCTGAAGAATTATATCAAAACTATACGAAGGAACTCCGATTGGTTAGTCGACATCCCAAACAAATTCATCCCAGTGATCAGACTGTGGCTGCTAACTTGCTAGATTATAATGAAACATTAACCGCTATTGAAGGTAGTGAAATTGTCTACTTTACGGCTGGGTTACCTATGAACTCTGACATAATGGAGCAGCAATTTTTAGGGATGCTGGATAATGTGATTAAGGCTAGCAAACAAGCTCACAGTAAGTTAGTGTTTTTTGATAACACGTATATGTATCCTAAGACGGCGACACCTCAAACAGAAACTAGTCCAATTATTCATGAAGGCCGTAAATCAACTGTCCGAGCTAGAATGGCTGAAAGACTAGTTGCAGAAATTGAACTTGGCGAACTGCCAGTGGTAATCTGTCGTGCACCGGAATTCTATGGTCCAGATAATACCAAAAGTATTACTAACTCAATGATTTTCAATCGAATCAAAGCTGGGAAGCGAGCATTTGTACCTATCAATGATCAGGTGGTCCGGACATTGATCTGGACTCCAGATGCAAGTCGGGCCATGGCATTAATTGGTAATACTGATTCTGCATATGGTCAAACTTGGCATTTGCCAACACCTAAGGGAATTACTTATCAAGAAATGATCAACATCTCAGAACGAGTACTGGGGAAAAGGATTAAGTATTCTGTAGTTATAATGTGGACGTTTAAGTTAGGCAGTTGGTTCAATCCTGCGTTAAAAGAATCCTTAGAATTATTACCGCGATATCAGGTGGATAACGTTTTTCTATCTGATAAATTTCAGGAAGCATTTCCGGATTTTCAGATCACTTCCTTTGAAGAAGGTATCACCCAAATTTTGACTAAGTAAAAAACGTGAGTAACCAACAATAAATGTTGGTTGCTCACGTTTATTTAGTTAATATAAAACTTTTTGGTTTTGAATCGGCCATAGAAACCGATAGCAGAGACGACTAGCAATAAGCCAGTGACCACTAAAATCCATTTAATAGCTACCACATCAGCTAATGGTCCGAAGAATAGCATTGCAATTGGATAGATACCAGTTGAAACGATTTGAAGAATTGAAAATACTCGACCCATCCATTCATTGGGGACAGTTTCTTGGATGAGGATGTTAGTAGTACCTTGAATGATTGGCATGCAAATACCGGAACCAAACATAAAGACTAGGTATACCCAGAATGGTTTGACAACACCCATAGCAGCGAAACAGAATCCTGAGCCAATAAATCCTAAAGTAATCCATTTGATTTTATTATCGATTTTTGAATGCAAGGAGATGAAGATACCACCTAGAGCAGCACCAATCGTCCAGAATAATTCGTTAAAAGTTAGTAACCAAACGTTCGTGCCAAAGGTTCTCTTAACGAATAAAGTTGATAGTTGAGATGATGGGGCAATCAGTATGAATCCGACGACGGTAAACAGCATTAGTAAACTTAGACTACGATTATCAAAAGTATATCTGAGCCCTTTAGTAATTTGTGATAGTGAACCTTTAACCTCATTTTGACTAAACTTCTTAACTTCCGGTTCTTTGATCATTAACAAAACACCAATTCCACCAAGTGAAGTAATTAAATCGATTACGAAAACATAGATAATTCCTAAGTTTCCTAAAATATATCCACTAACAAGTGGTGAAATCAGTAGCAAAATAGAATTAGCAGTTTGATTGATTCCGTTCGCCTGAGTTAATCGATTTTTCGGCGTTAATTCAGGAAGTAACGAGTTTGCAACGGGAGTGGAGATTCCATTACCTAATGATCGAATGGCGGCAATCGCAAGTAGTAACCAGAGATTACGATCCAAAAAATAATAAATAATTGCAATCACGATCGTGAACACCGAGGTGAAGACACTGGCGATTACTAGCAAATCTCGACGTTTAAATCTATCAGACCAAGTTCCGGCCCACAGTGAAATCAGAATTTGTGGCAAAGTAGTTGCTAAGGTGGTTAACATCATCCAAGTGCCGGAAGATGACTTGAGAGCAATGTACCAAAGAATTGCGAAAAAGACAGCGGAAGAGCCAAACAGGAAAAAGTTTTGGGCTGCGATCAAGTAGCTCAAGTTGGCTTTCCAGTGATTTTGATCCGGTTGTTGTTCCATAATATTCAATCCCCACTTTAATATTGCTTTAGCATGAACTAATTGTAGCACTGGGAATTTGGAATATAAAAAAACTTGTCGTTTGGTTCGACAAGTGGTGGATCATTTTAAATGGGTGGTAATGTATTTTAATAATGATTTAGTCATGTCATTGATTTTCATTTTTTATGAAGACGTACTTCGTATCTGTTGAGCTCATCGAATCATACACATAATCAAGATGATTGAATTTCTTCAATTCGTTAACTTCCGTCAATTGGTTTTCAGCAGCGAATCGAACCATTTCACCACGAGCCATTTTGGCAAAAGTTGCTTGAGTTTTTAATTTACCATCTATGAGGCGACCAAACACAATATCGATGAAAGTATCAGCATCTGTCAGATAGGGGGTGATTGATTTTGAGTATTCTTGAGATGCGAGATTTATGATTGGTTCATGCCCATCAGATACTAAAGCCCGGTATAGCTTATCACCCCAGAATGAATAGAGATTTGCATGTGTGCCAACCGTTAACTTAGCCTGCATCTCTAAGCGATAGGGAACAATCCCATCAAATGGCGATAAGATGCCATAGAATCCAGATAGAATTCTTAAGTGGACTTGCAGATAGTATAATGCGGGACGGGTTAATAATCCTGGAGCCATATACTGGTATTGAATACCTGAATAGGCAATTACTGCAGGCGTTAATCGATTATGTAAATTAATTTGATTAAGTTTATTAAAATTCTCTTTGGTCAGCTTGTTACTGGTTTTCCATAATGATTTGGCATCAGATATAGATAATGTTTGTAATGAGTCCAAGATTTGCTGAGTTTCTTGTAAGTATTGTGGAAGATCAGTAACTTCAAAATCATCAAGATTAGTGACCATCTTCTTAGCAGGAGAAATAATAAATTTCATAGTGAGTTCCTTTAATAAATAATTTTGTAAAAGAAAAATGTAACCGTTTTCTATAAAGGGGTTGCATTTTAAAAAAAACTGTTTATAGTAGATAGTAACAGCAATGCAAACGTTTGCACAAACTATCTAAGGAGGAATTATTATGTTACTTGGAAGTGTCGAAGCAGGAGGAACCAAATTCGTCGTGGCAGTTGGTAATGAAGATTATCGGATTATTGATCAAGCTCAATTTCCAACCACAACTCCAGAGGAGACTCTTCAGAGAACGGTGGACTACTTTAAGCAATTTGACGATATCGCTGCCATTGCAATTTCGTCATTTGGACCCATTGAATTAAGAAAGAATGCTCCATATTATGGATACATTACTAATACTCCTAAACCTGGTTGGGCTCATACCGATTTTGTCGGCCGTATCAAACAAGATATTGATGTGCCAATTTACTTTACCACGGATGTGAATGGTTCAGCCTATGGTGAATATGTCATGGCAACGTTGTTTAACCAACATGTTGATTCACTTACATATTATACCATTGGTACTGGAGTTGGTGCAGGAACAGTTATTGGTGGCAACTTTGTTGGGGAACTTGGTCATCCTGAAGTCGGTCATGTTCGCCTAAAGCGTCATCCGGACGACCTTGACTTTGATGGGATTTGCCCATTTCATGGTGATTGTCTTGAGGGTCTAGTAGCGGGGCCAACCTTTGATGCCCGTTTGGGAAAACCAGGTAAGGATGTGCCATTAACTGATCATGTTTGGGATATCATGGCCTATTATGTAGCCCAAGCAGCCTTGCAAGTTACTTTGACCTTAAGACCAGGCAAAATCGTTTTTGGCGGCGGGGTAGTTAGTCCAGAATTCCTAATTAAGGTCCGGTCAGAATTCGCTAAGTTAATGAATAATTACGTTGACGTAGGCGACCTTGATGAATACATCGTCATGCCATTGGTTAAGAATAATGGTTCAGCAACTGTTGGGGACTTTGCGATGGCATTAAAGGAATTGAACAAGTAATTAGTTAAAGTAACGGGGGTGAAGTAATGTTAGAAAAAAGAACTATTAGCAGTGGTCGAACAATCTCAGCAACTCAATCAATTGCCTTTTTTGCGATTTCGTTATTACTAAATGCAGCGGGAAATGTCTTAACGTTAGCAACAAGTGCGAAAATTAATCCATCGTATTTAGGATCCGCATATTGGACAGCTGCTGAAGCCAATTTAAGCGTGGCATTTGGCTGGAATTTATTTTGGACGTTCTTGATTTTAGGGGTGCTAACGACTTTATTAAATGCTGCTTTAGTGGGTAAACTAGAATGGGGAAGAGCTTTAGGAAATTTAATCTTTATGGTGCCATTCTCAGCATTGATTCAAATATTTGAAAACTTTTTCATTGGTAAATACCCAATTTTTGGCGGTCTTCCGGATGCTAACTCAACTGGGATGATAATTTTTTACATTCTACTTAACTTTTTTGGGGTGGCGTTGATTGGAATTGCCATTTCGGTTTATCAACGGGCAAACGTTGTCTTGCATCCCGCAGATGATTTGATGCAGATTCTGCGATTTAAGTATTTTAAGGGTAATGCTAACTTAGCCATGTGGGCTTCATATATTCCACCAACAATCATGGCAATTATGGCATTTGCTATCACTAAGCAATTTACTAATTTCGGTTTAGGAACCATCTTTGCTTTTTTGTTCCAAGGAGGTATTACGGGAATTGCTGATAAGCATGTATTTCCAAAGTTAAAACATCAAGCGCTCAATGTTGGTAAATAAAAAATAAACGGGGAGAGATAAACAGTGGCTCATATTAAATTTGACAGTTCAAAATTATCTAAATTCGTTCATGACAATGAATTAGGTGAAATGCAAGCAATGGTAACAGCAGCAGATACAGAATTGCGCCAAGGTACTGGTGCTGGTAGCGATTTTCGGGATTGGTTAACCTTACCTAAGGATTTTGATAAGGATGAGTTTAACCGTATTAAGGCAGCAGCTAAGAAAATCCAGTCAGACTCTAAGGTATTAGTAGTCATCGGAATTGGCGGTTCGTATTTGGGGGCTAAAATGGCAATTGATTTTTTGCATGATGCTTTCTTTAATTATGTGCCGGACGATCAGCGTGTATTTCCACAAGTTTTCTTTGTTGGTAACTCACTTAGTTCGTCTTATGTGTATGATCTAATTAACTTGATCGGTAATCGAGATTTTTCAGTTAATGTGATTTCTAAATCAGGAACGACCACTGAGCCATCGATTGCTTTTAGAATCTTTAAAGAAAAGTTGATTGCCAAGTATGGCGAAGATGGAGCTAGTGAACGAATCTACGCCACGACTGATAAGCAACGGGGGGCTTTAAGACAAGAAGCAGATGCTCATGGATATGAATCATTTGTAATTCCGGATGGAGTTGGTGGCCGTTACTCAGTATTGACCCCAGTCGGTTTATTACCAATCGCGGTCTCTGGAGCCAATATTGATGACTTAATGAAGGGAGCAGCTGATGCGGCAACTGAATATACCAATTCTGATTTAACTAAAAATGAAGCTTATCAGTACGCAGCATATCGGAATATTTTGTATCGCAAGGGCTATACAACTGAGCTGCTTGAAAATTATGAGCCTAACATGATGTATCTATCTGAATGGTGGAAACAATTAATGGGTGAATCAGAAGGGAAGGATCAAAAGGGCATTTATCCATCATCGGCTAACTTTTCAACTGATTTACACTCACTAGGTCAATATATCCAAGATGGATTACGGAATTTGATGGAGACCGTTGTTAAGGTTGATCGACCAAATCATGATATGGATATTCCTCAAGAGACTGAAAATCTTGACGGCTTGCAGTATTTGGAAGGTAAGACAATGGACTTTGCCAATACCAAGGCCTTTGAAGGGGTAACTTTAGCTCACACTGACGGTAACGTACCAAATATGAGCGTTCATATTCCTGATCAGTCAGCATATACGCTGGGATACCTAATCTATTTCTTTGAAATTTCAGTATCGATTTCTGGTTACTTGAATGGAATTAATCCGTTTAATCAACCAGGAGTTGAGGCATACAAGACCAATATGTTTGCTTTGCTTGGAAAGCCTGGTTTTGAGGAACTTGGCAAGGAGTTAAATCAAAGACTTTAATTAGGGGACGTTGAATGATGAATGAACCACTGTTTATGGTACCAGTATTGCATGAAAAAATTTGGGGCGGTGATCAGCTAAAAAAGCAATTTGGATATGATATCCCGTCACCCAAAACAGGTGAGGCCTGGGGTATTAGTGCACACAAAAATGGATTAACGACGATAGCCAACGGGGAATATGCTGGAGTTAAGCTCGTTGATGTGTGGCGAAAACATCCAGAGCTATTTGCAGATATGGATACTACGAAGCCATTTCCGTTAATGGTGAAAATTTTGGACGCACATGCTGATCTATCAATTCAAGTTCATCCAAACGATGCTTATGCTAAGAAACATGAGGGACCAAGGGAACTTGGCAAGACTGAATGCTGGTATGTATTATCAGCCACACTTGGAGCAAGCATTTATTATGGTCACACAGCAACCACTAAGTCTGAATTACGTGAGATGGTGCAAACTGGAAATTGGCAAAAGCTGCTTAAACGTAAGGTTGTCAAAGCAGGAGATTTTATTTATGTACCCTCAGGAACAATTCACGCACTAGGAGCTGGAGTGGTCGTATTGGAACCTCAACGGAGTTCTGACACAACTTACCGATTGTATGACTTTGATCGAATTGATCAGACTACGGGTAAGAAACGGTCGTTGGATTGGGATAAGGCAATGGATGTCACAACGGTACCATTCACAGAACCGGTTGTTGAACAGGAAACAATTGAAGAAAAGAATTTCCAACAAACCCAGTTAATTGATTCGCCAGACTTTATCGTTAACCGACTAAGAATTAAAGCAGACAAAACTATTTCAAAAACTCAGCCGAAAGATTCATTCACATTAGCATCAGTGGTGGATGGCTCAGGTGAGATTATTAAAGATGGTCATAAGTCGACGCTGAATAAGGGGGATCATTTTATTATTCCGTCTAATTTTGGTGATTATGAAATCGAAGGATCCGAATTAGAGATAGTTACTACTGAGCCCGGTGAAAAAATTAAACAAATCGGTTAACTTAAAAAAGCGCTACTGAGTAAATTCTCAGTGGCGCTTTTGTATTTCGGTTAGATATTAAATTACCACATCAAAGTGATAGTTAGTCATTGCAGTGCCACGGTCGTGAACAACTCCCCAACCAAGTGGCGTTTTAACTTTGGTTCCGAATTTGTATGAACGGGGTGCTGAAACAATCACGTATCCGTGTTTGTCATAACCACCATGATTTCTGGTACCATCAGCGAAACGACTTCCTGAATAGTAGGTCCATTTCTTGCCATGGTATTTAACTACGCCACGGAATCTGAATTGGTGTTTAGTGACGTAAGCTTTTCCACGGGGGTTTTTCTTTTTAGCTTGGACTGTTGTAACAGAATTAGTAACCATTGGTGTAATAATCGTGCCAACGTTAATCCCAAAGATGATGGTTAATAGAATGATGCCTTTTTTAAAATTCATATTGTTTTTAAATTTCCCCTGCTTTAAGTAATTACAAGTGCTAATTGTAATGGAAGTTAATTACTAACAGGTTACAGAGCTTGGACAATGCCATTAAGAAAGAAAAAAAGGATGCTTCATTTGCCTAAATATGATTCAGGTAAATGAAGCATCCTTATGACTATCTAAATAGAGATAGTGGCGATCTTAAACGGGTTTTGTAGTTTTCCCAAAACACAGCCCTAAAAGTAGATGTTGATTCTAAATCCACTCGATGGTTATCCGAAAAGACAAAGGGCTGTTTTTTACTATTTTCATTGCGGAGCCTATGATGTTTGAGTTGAACGTAGGTAACCAACCCAATCAGCACAATATAGAGCACCGCTAGCAAAATTATTGCACTTAAATATATCATTTTTCACACCTCAAGAAATCTATTATTTCATGGAAATCGCTAACATTTCAAGAGTATTTTGTGAATTATTATTTCATGCTGGCAGCCATTTTGATACCGGCACTAGCAGAGTTGGCCTTTAGCGTATAAACCACAGAGCCTTTTTGGAAGGTGATAGTCTGGTTTAAACCAGTTGTATCACCAGCGAACAAAGCAACCGTGCCCAGGGTCTCTGGTGCAGGTAAGGAATACTTTTCAAACATGTTAACCGCGGAAACAGCAGTAAATTTAGGGTTCGTGTGATTCACACGGCTGCCGTGAACTGAAATTGACCAACGACCTTCGTTCCACGAGATATATTCTTGGCCAGCTCCGGATTGCGTTCTACCAGTGATTGAGTGACCCAAGTTAATTTTTGGTAGACCTTCTGTTGAACTTGCAGGTTGGAAATTGATACTTTCCTTGGCTGCTGAAGAATTAGTGTAAGTTTTCTTAGTTAAAGTGGCATAAGTGTTGTTAGAAATTTTGTTCGAATTAAGTGGTAGCGCGTGATTATCAAGCGTATAAACAATTTTTAGGTTGTTTGAATTACCAGTTTCTTTTGCGTTGACGGTGTGATCATTGGTTAAACCACTAGTTTGAGGAAGCAATGTGTTGTTGAACTTCTTACTTAATTGTTGAGTTAATGACATAAAATGATTGTCGCTCTTGGATGAACTGCTAGGAGCCTTTGAGTTTAGTTGGGTCTTTGAGTCGCTTTGATAGTTTTTAGTTTGTTTGCTTTGGTTCGTTGAGCATCCCGTTAATACTAATGCTAAAGTGGCGGCAGCAACGATTTTAGATAGTTTCATTGTAATCCTCCATTATTCAGTAATGTATGCTTTGTTAGCTGTGATGTAGTGACCATCTGAAGTACTAAAGTAATATGAGCCGGTTGAACGTTGATGAATGCCACTAATGGTTATTTGGGTTCCAGCAGGCACCTTTTTCTCCCGGTTGTTCGTGTTGAAAGTGGTCGAGTTGTAAAGGTAAATTGTTTTGGTAGCAGTGACCTTAGGAATACTAGTTTGGTAATAAGCCGAGTCGTTCAGTGCAGTATGTAGTTCAGTGTCACCTACCCACCAAGAAATTGGCTTATCTGAATTAAGAATGGTGCTTGCGTCGATAGATTCTTTTAAAGCAGGCACGTATTTCTTGTTAGAGTATTGCCATAAATCAGTGGTGATCGTTGGTCGAGCAGAGTAGTTTGCAATCCATTGAGCATCAAATTTTTGACGAGCTGAATTGGCATATGTGGTGGCAAATGACTGATATGAATAAAAAATTAGTTTCTTATCAGTTAAAGAACGCATTTGATTGTACCAAGCTTTGACGGCATTGTTGGTGGTACCGGAATGCACATCATTTTCTTCGAAATCTAATACATAAAACTTGGCATTTTTGTTTGAATTGGCGTAAAAGGTCTTAGCCTCAGTTTTGGCGCTTGCAGCACTAGTAAATGTGGAGTAATCATATTCACCAAATGGAATGCCGTATTTTACATAAAGATTAGTGTTATTAGTGGCATATTTATCCTGATAGTTGGCTCCATATTGACGCCTGTTAATAATAAATGATACCTGATTTTTTAGATTGGCAACTTTAGTACTGGTTAATTTTCCTTGCCATTCTGAAATGTCAGGAATAATCGTCGTATCAGCTTTAGAACTAATTTGAGCAGTGATCGACAAAGTGAAAATTAGCGCACCTAAAAATGCTAGCCACGCGGTAAAGGTTCTTTTCGTATGCATGTTTATCCTCCATTAAAATGTTTGTGAAATTGATGATTCAAATTGCGTCACTTCCTAAATTAAACCAGAATTGGTTGAGTATCAATGGTTCTGTCCAAAATGTTATCAGTTTGCAATAAACGTTTCCTTCAGAACTTTGGTGAGGCAAACACATACCCGTGTTGTCGTAATCTCTTAATGAATAATATTTTCTTTTTTAAATGTCGCAATGTAGAATTAAGTTAAATATTTCAATTAAGGATGGTTAGCATATGGCACTTATAATTTCCGGGTTACTGCTTTCAATTATCGCGGGTCTTTTACTGCGAAAAGATAGGAGAAATTTTTTTGCTGGTTTAATTCTGTTTGGCGGATTGTTACTGATACTTTTGTCCAGTGTTATCAGTATATTGAATGCCATAGTGGGAATGGCACCAGAAAGTACCGAAGCGGTTGTTTTATTCATTTTGATTGGGATGATTGGTTTTCCAATTTTGGCTGGTGCTGCGCTGATTATTAATAGTCGAGTGATGGAGGTTAAAGAAGGCAAGAGTTTAACTGCTAAATTGTCGCTGATTTTTGGTTTGAACTTAATTGTCATTGTTTTACTTGGATACTTGGTCCTGAAGTATGCAAGTGCGTGGCCCACAGCGATTGTGGCAGTCATGTTCTGGACTTTGATGGTCGATATCTCGCTGACCTTCATTTTTATGGGATATTTATTTTATTCATTTATGTATCAGATGTTCCCAGTTAAATATCCTGCTGATTATGTGATTACATTAGGGGCGGGGGTCAGATCAGATGAAGTTTCTCCATTATTAAAGAGTCGCCTCGATCGAGCCATTCAATATTTTAAAAACTTTTCCACTAATAATTCCCATATGATTCCTAGTGGAGGACAGGGCCCTGATGAACCTTACTCAGAGGCATATGTTATGGCTAAATATTTAAAAAATAACTCTATTCCTGAAGAAAGAATTATATTAGAAGATAAATCTACATCGACTTATGAAAATATGTTATTTTCAAAGCATAAGATTGAGGCAGATTGGCAAGAACAAGGACAAAGTGGAACTCCCAAAATTGTTTTCTCTACCAATAACTATCATGTTCTGCGAGGAGCAATTTATGCTAAACGCGCAGGATTGAATGCACAAGGGGTAGGAGCGCCAACTTCATTTTATTTTCTGCCTAGCGCCATGTTGCGTGAATACATTGCCATTCTTTCAATTTATCGTAAAACGACTTTTGGAATCGGCATCTTTTGGGCGTTAATATCCGCGCTATTTTTCATTCGATAAGGAGAAGCACATGAAGAGAAGAAACGTCATTATAAGTTTAGTGGTGGTCATCGTAGTATTTTTAGGATTATTCACTGCTGGATATGCTTGGTACTTAAAAAATTATGGTGGGATTCCATACTACACACAGATTACTACCAAGGGAGAAAGAATCAGTGCCTCATATAAGCAATATAAGTATGACCAATTTGGGTACGATAAAGACGGCCATCAGCTTCGCTTGAAGTTCACCAGTGGCCCAGTTATGAGACCTTTAAAAATGGGTGCTTATCTGAAAGTTAGTTATAACCAAAAACGAAGCCAAGTTATTTCTTGGGAAAAGGTATCTAAGAGTGACGTGCCATCAAAGGCGTTGACCAAATTAGATTAAAGAAAAAAGCCGTTCAACCATCCAGCTACTAGGCTGATGATCGAACGGCTTTTATAATTTAATTACTTGGTACCTTTTTGGCGCTTAACGTCGTGTAAGGCCTTTAAAGCACGCTTACGTGTTTTGATGTTAGGACTCTTTAATTTACGATATGAAGATGCTTGATCTAATTTTTCCATGAGATTCCCTCCGTTAAATAGTAATTATTACTGTTTAAATATAAGGGTCATGGCACTAAATGTCAATCATTATTAATTAAAGAACATTTTGAGACGTCAAAAGAGTAAATATTTTCAGAAAATATTAAGTTCTATTTTGAAAGTCAAACTTACCGGACTCTTGTGATATCATTGTTTTTGTCACGTAGGGGGTTAAGACTGTGAAAAAAGTTAAACTAGTTGTTGGAATCGTTTTTGTGCTATGTGCATTGGTAATCTCATATCAATCGTCCCTAGTTAATGCCACATTATCATTTGCTAATTCTACAGGCAGTCAACGAGACCTTTTTGGACTATACTTTGGGGTACTAATCGCGTTAGCCGGCTTGATTGAAATTATTTTTAGAAATACCAAAAGACGAATAATCAAATGGTTGCCAACAGTTATTACGATTTTAGCACTGATTGCAACAATGTTTGATAAAAATAAAAACTTCCCCGATTTAAAAATATGGGGAATTATAGTTGTGATTGCCAGCCTTGGAATTCTCGCTGGTGATTTGTACACGGAGCCACTCCCTAATGATGAGGATAGCTATATTCAAGAAATTGAATCAACTAAACCCGAGGATGAAAGCAGCCGTCTAATAAAATATCAAAACAATAACTGGGTTACTACCAACAAGTCATGGTGGTTGATTTTGATTGCCAATCTTTGCTTTTTAATCGTGGCAATGGTCATTGGTTTTACCATGATTAATAGTTCACTGCACGGTGCATTGATGAGTAAAACTAGTGATTCTTCTATCGCGACTGAAGATGAGGCAATGTCATCTGCTAACATTAGTGATCCTAATAATGTCGGTCACGCTCCGCTGAGAAAAGTTGGCCAATATTTTTACAGTGACCATTATGGGAAAATTTCCTTATTGGGTTTGTCGAACAATGTGAAGCATTCACCCAGTGTTGCCCAAGTCAGCACAACGATTAACTACGTAAAAATAGCAACTAATAAACCATTAAATGCCGATCAAAAATTTAATTCAGGCAACGATTTCGATACTAACGAAATTAATGGCCCCTACACCTATTTAAAGGCTCAATATACGGTAACCAATAATTCTGACCGTTCAATTATCGTTGGTGGACTAAAACAAATTGTGTTGCCTGATCAAAAGCAAATTAACAGCAGTGACAGAACGGTTATTGATAGCGGTCAAGGTGAGGAATTAGCCCCTGATGCAAAGCGCAGTTATTATTTACATGTTTTGTTAGATAGAAAATCTGATACCTTTAGACCAAGTTATGTTCGTCTTTATTTTTCTGAGACAAGTGATTCTGATTCCTTCGTTATTCGAGGGAGTCAATTCGATGTTACAATGCCAATCAATTATAAAAGTTAAAGAAAAAACGTGGTGCTCACAAGAGCACCACGTTTTTAATTAGAAACATATTACATAAAGATACCTTTGAATGCGAAAACAGCTGCGATACCTGCAATAATTGGGGCAACAACTGGGACCCAAGAGTAATGCCACATTGATTCACCCTTATTTTTAAGTGGATAAAGGGCATGGACAATCCGAGGTCCTAAATCTCTAGCAGGATTTAAAGCAGGGCCAGTTGCTCCACCAAGTGAAACGACCAAGGTCATTACTAAGAATCCAAGGGTAAAGTTGGCTAATCCAATGTTTGCTTTAAATGCAATATCGTGGGTAATAGCTAACGCGCCAAAAATTAGGATAAATGTGCCGACAAACTCGTTGATGAATCCATCTCGGTTTGAATCAGCATTATCGATTGTTGCAAAGGTTCCTAAAATAGCACGGGGATTTTCGGTTTGATCATAGTAGGGTTTGTAACTCCAAACTACGACCAATTGACCAAACATTGCGCCTAGAACTTGAGCGATAATGTATGGAAGGACGTCACTCCAAGGAAATAGACCATTTAGGGCCATTGCAATGGTCAAGGCCGGGTTGATTTGCGCTCCAGATACTGTGGCAAACATCATTGCAGGAATCATAACTCCGGCACCATATCCAAGACCGATTAAAATCCAACCGCCGTTATTTCCTTTAGTACCTTTTAAATCTACATTGGCTACGGAGCCGTTACCTAAAATTACCAGCAAGGCAGTACCAATAAATTCAGCAATTACTCGGATGAGTAGGCTGTATGTCATTGTCTTCACTCTTTTCTAATTGTTTTTTCAGAAGAACCATTAGTTAATGAAGCACTTGATAGTCTCAAAAATATTTAAATTGCAAATTCAATACATAAAGTGCGTTAGAAATAAAAAAGTCAGTGCGAAGGCATAGCCTGGGCCACTGACATCTATCAAATGATTTAATGTTAATTTCTAAGATTCAATCTGAAGTTATCATGACAATATAAAAGTATACCAGCAACTGCTACTAATATAAATGACAACTAATTTACAAATTATTAAATTATAAAAAATTAGCTTGCAAAATCTATTTATTGGTTTAGAGTAATAGGCTGTGTACAACCTATTAGAACGCAATTATATAACTTATTAGTAATACTAATCGGCTCTAGTTAAGCTAACTGTTAATACGTTATCTGGCGTTGTATCATAACTTGCTAAGATTCCGTTGACGACATCTGAAGCTTTACCATGGGTTGACGTGGAACGATGATAGGTATTGATCCAAGTTCCTAATGCATCTAACCCAAATTCGAAGCCTTCAAAGACTTGCATATAAGTCGATGACGCTGGCTCGGGCGTAACAATGGTAACTTTAGTGACTCGCTGGTCTTTGATGATGATTGTCATTTTAATGACGTCGGTGTTAAAAACGGTTTGTTCACCATCGGCCAATGTTGTCGGCAACTTGTATTCTTGAATTCGCATGTTGTTGTTATATGCATCGGACACGTATTCGTAAGTTCCTAAATCGTGTTCCCCTAACTGTTGTGACATAATAAAATCCCCCTTTAATAAATCTACACAAATTATAACTAATTTTACTTTGTGGCGGTATTATTTTGGCTTTTGAATAGCCGAGGGAAATAGTTGATTGATAGATCTTGGAATTTATATTAGGTAGGTTATAGATGTGTTCATAAAACTGACTGATGATTTGATTACTGCAACAATAATTATTTTGATGTTTTTTGCAGCAGTCACAATAATGTATATTATTTATTCGAAAAATTACGATCGCCAACGCAAGTCTGGCCCGCATGGAAAACTGAAATTTTTCGGACAACCACAGTTTGATAACCAAGGAAAACTTTTGGGTTATGAATTGTTGTTACGAGAAATGAATGAATCAGGTCAATGGCAGGTTCCGTGGCGACCTAATTTGTTAACTTTAAAGCAATTCCTAGACTTAATGAGGGAAGCTGTTAGATCAATCCCTAAGGGACAGGACGTTGCTGTTAATTTATCTAAAGAACAGTTACTAAATCCAAGCTTTGAGCCTTTTATCAAGTCAGTTATCAGTATTAATCCAGATCATCAGGTCGTGATCGAAACTGATTTATCCAACCTGGCTAGTAGGCGCGAGCAAGCGTTATTACAACGAATTCGTTCGGCTCGTTCACTTGGTGCCAAGTTAAGTGTTGATTCTGTTGGTACGACGATGAAAGAATATAATCAATTAAACGCCTTCGTTGGTTCGATCGATTATATTAAATGTTCTATGGATGAGTATCGAAAAAGCACTCCAGATCAGTGGCTGGACGTTAATTTAGGTTCTTGGGTGGCATTTGCCAAGCAACATGGGATTGTTTTAGTTTTAGCCAAAGTAGAAACTGGTGCAGACTATGGATTGGCGAAACAGCTGGGAATTAATTATGTTCAAGGCTATTACACAGGTAAGCCAATGGAAATCGAAGATGGGGTTTTGGCTGATGAATGAGAATAAGAATCAAAGTAATTATATCGACGAATTTTTCGAGTCAGGGAATTTGGGACTTAAAATTAAACAAACGTTCATGGCTGATTTTGGGTGGTTAGGAGTTTTGTTACCAATTACAGTGGTAGTGATTGCTAGTACTCACCGTTATTTAAGGATTTTCGGTATCGGATTGCGATTAAACAGTCTTGTTTCATTTGAAATATTTTTACTAATTATTTTGGCATTCGCTTTCGTTATCATAGGTGGATTTTCGTTGTCGATGGCGATTATTCAGCATGAGAGAAGTAAACATTATCTAAATAATTGGCCGAATTTTGACCCAATTAAACGAGAAGTGGTCATTAACAAAATGGAAGATTTTGCTACTGAAAAATATGGTGATCAGCAATATAGACAAAGTGTTCGGTCTTTAGTTATTCCCAAGGAGCAAAATATAGAAAATGGTACATTGATAAATCTGGTTAAAGCGATAGATGAAGAAGGCAAGGAAGAATAATTATGGGACATATGGGGTTAATACAGTGGGGAGTGCTGATATTGTCGCTTTACCCAATTTTAGGAGCCTTTTTTTGGTTTTGGGGTGCGATAATGTATCGCATCTTAAATCGTGATGATCAATCAGTTAAATCTATTGATGAAGACTATGAGCCGTTGATTACGATTATGATACCGGCACATAATGAAGAAATTATGATAGAACACACGCTGAATTATTTACTTAATGACTTGAATTATTTACTTAATGACTTGAATTATTCTAACTACGAGATACTAGTAATGGATGATGGTTCAACAGATGATACGCCAAAGACTCTTGCAGAAATACAAACTCGTTATGATAATCTAAGAGTAATTAGAATAGATGATAATAAAGGCAAAGCCCATGCTTTTAACGTGGGCATGTTTTTTGCAAAGGGTGAGTACATCTTAAGTAATGATGCCGATACTTTGCCTGAACCAGATGCGTTGAAAAAGTATATGGGATACTTTACTCATGATTCAGATATTAATACGGCTGCGGTGACCGCAAACATGGATGTCCAAAACCGAACGACGATTTTGGGTAAATCACAAACGGTTGAGTTTTCAAGTATTGTGGGAATTATTAAAAGAAGCCAAAGTGCAATCAATAATTCAATGTATGCGTATAGTGGTGCCAACACGATGTATAAAAAAGCTGCTTTGTTTGAAGTGGGAGGATTTAGGCAGGATCGGGCAACGGAAGATATCAGTATTGCTTGGGATCAACATTTAAAAGGAACGGTTCCAAAGTTTGCTCCAGAAATCATGTTTAATATGACGGTCCCAGAAAAAATTGGTGAGCTATTTCGCCAACGAAGTCGTTGGGCAAAAGGTGGAACTGAGGTTTGGCTAACAAATATCATGGCATTTATTAGACACCCAATCAAAAATAAATATCAATTCACGATGTTTTTAGACTCCACGCTATCGATTTTGTGGTCATTCTTTTTTGTTATTTCAACTTTAGTTTTTATCGCGATCATTGGTAAGTTACTGATTATAGGAAGTTATCAACATATATTGATGTATTTGATGTTTTCGTGCGTTATGATTGTCAGTGAATCGATCGCTGGTGGTCTTCAGTTACTTACAGCGTTAATCCTTGATTTTAATGGTGCCAAGATGAAGTACTGGATTTTCGCACCAATTTATACGTTGATCTACTGGATTATTAATCCGTTGACCTTGGTATGGACATTTCCGGGAGCAGTTAAAACAATTTTAGGTCGTGGGAGTGGTACCTGGGTTAGTCCTGAAAGAAAATAAATATTTTAAAAGTTAATTAATAAGCCTGCTAAAAAAATTTAGCTGGCTTATTTACTAGGTTTGCTGGTAACATTAATAGGTCGTTTTTTGTAATTGAAAATAAATTGTCCACAACCGTTGATTGACTTTGAAATGATTCGGATATACTATATATAGTGTTGTTTTTAGTAACACGACACTATATATAGTATGAAGGCTGCAGCCCAACTAATTATTGGGAGTGGAAAATTTGGATAATACAGTAGCAACAAAAGAGAAACATAATTTAATTACTTATTTTAAATGGTTAGTGCAACAAGTTAAAGGTTGGCCTCAACAAAATTATTATTTATTCTGGTTCTCAATGGGTCTACAAATCATGACCCTAGTCTCTAATCCCATCACTCCGTTGGCATTTATTACCTTCATTGGGACAACTTTAGGGGTCTTATGTATTTTATCGATCAACGCGGCTAAAGCAGTTAACGGTTGGTTAGGAATCTTATCATCAATCTGTTTTATTTATGCTGGTTGGACTGCCAAAAATTATTTATCTATCTTTGAGCAACTTGCTTACATCGCAACTCTTGACTTGCCAGTATTGCTTGCAGTTAAGGCATGGAACGATGATACAGTGAATAATTTGCGAAAATTTGGTGCTAAACAATGGGTAATTTCTATCGCCGGAACCATTGTGGTTTACCTTATTTCTGGTTGGTTAATTGGTCATTTGACTAATGATCCCCGACCTTACGTGGATGCATTGAGCTTTTCAGTTAGTTTAACTGCTGGAATTATGTGCTTCATGCGTTATAGCAATCAGTATTTCTGGTGGTTATTCTCAGGAATCTTCCAATTGATTCTGTGGGGAATTACGTTTAGTCAGGGTGATGCAACCTTGGCCATGGCTGTGAATTCAGCAGTATATGTTGTTAATGATATCTTGGCATTTACTGTTAGTCCATGGTTTAACAAAGGCCGCAAACGCCAAGGATTGGATGAAATTAAATAATCTAGCAATAAATAGATGCTACCGTTATTCGGTGGCATCTATTTATATTAAAATTAAATTAAATTAAAATGAGTGTTGACAGCTCATAATTTAATTGTTTTAATGTATTTAACATAAAAAACGAAAGGAAGCTAATCGCTATGACATTAATTAATCATCAGGCAAATAAGTTTTATTATAGCTATCTTGTTTATTAAGGTAGCGTCTGCTTTTGCGTGGACGCGTGTGTGTTCACGTCTAAGCGGGTAATAACCATGATGGTTGATCAGCTAGACGGATAGATCTAGCTGGACAAGTGTTTTAGTCTTTAGGTTTCATAAAGACAAGGGCCGGCTAGATAATCTAGCTGGTCCTTTTTTATTATCTAAGGAGTGAATTAAATGAATACTATATCAAGAAGAAAGTTATCACTGGTTTTATACATTAACTACATCGTTCACGGAATTGGGTTGATTATTTTAACGCAGAATATGCAATCGTTAGGAAATTTCTGGAATGTTCCCATCGCTACTGTGTCATACGTTATTTCTGGAATTGGAATTGGTAAGTTAATTGCTTACTTTATCTTCGGTTACCTCTCTGATCGTTTTGGTAGGAAGCAGATGGTAATTGTCGGAATGGCAAGTTACTTGATTTTCTTCATTGGCATGCCATTCACAACCAACTTAGTTATGGCATATGGGTTAGCAATTTTGGCTGGAGTTGCCAATTCAGCCTTTGATGCAGGAACATACCCAACATTCATTGAGATGGGAGGTAATGCTGGCGCATCTAACGTCTTCATCAAAGCGTTTATGTCAATTGGTGAATTCATTTTACCTTTGGTAGTGGCTAGTCTTGAGTCAAATAAATTATGGTTTGGTTGGTCATTCATCCTTCCATGTGGGTTATTAATGATTAACTTTTTCCTTATTCGTAAAACTACATTTCCTCATGCCAAGGTCGAAGAGGTTGAACTTGAAGAAGAGAGTAATGGTCCCAGAGGAATCAAGAAGTTGATCGCATCAGTTGCATTATCTATGTATGGTTACACTTCAATGGCCATTATGATTTTATTTACCCAGTGGATTACCGTTTTTGCTCAACAAAAATTAGGATTTTCAGTGCTAATGGCACACGGATTGCTTTCACTTTACAGTATCAGTTCAATCGTAGGGGTTGTGGTCACATTCATAATTTTGAAATTGGGAGTTGCGGAAGAAAAAGTTTTATTAGGCTCCACATTAATTTCGTTGCTGTCGTTGTTCCTGATTAGCACATTGAGGAATCAATTATTGGTAATGATAGCTTCTGCAGTATTTGGGTTCACCGCCGCTGGTGGAGTATTACAAGTGGCATTGAACTTACTATTGAAAATGCTACCAGTCCACAAAGGAATTATTACCGGGTTGTACATGACTTTTGGTAGCATCGCCACATTCACGGTCCCAATCGTTACTGGTAGATTGGCAACTGAAAACATTCAATCAGTACTTAATTTTGATGTTTTTATCGGTATTGTAGGTTCTGTTTTAGCATTAGTAACAATTCTTTGTTTACAACGGGTACGAACTTCAAACACGGTTTCACAAGTGATATTAAATACAAATTCAAATAAAAAAGATAGGAGTTTTTTAAAATGACAGAATTAGAACAACTAAGAAGCCAAATTGATCTTGTTGATCACGAATTAACTGATTTATTAAACCAACGTTTTTCACTTACCGAACTGATTGCAGCGATTAAGGAAGAGACTGGCCAGCCGCTGTTGGACTTTAGTCGTGAAACTAAAGTCATTCAAAAAGTAACCAGCTCAATAAATAATCCAGAATTGGCAGATTCAATTGCGACTATTTTCCAAGTCATCATGGATGAATCAAAACAACAACAAAAAAACTTATTGCAATTAGGGGAGGTCAGAAAATGAACTACTTAACAGCAGGAGAATCTCACGGACCACAATTAACTGGAATTCTTGAAGGTATTCCAGCAGGTATGCACATTGACGTAGACGAAGTTAACGAAATGCTGGCTGCTAGGCAAGGCGGATATGGCCGGGGTAATCGTCAAAAAATTGAACATGATGTTGTCGAAATCGTTGGTGGAGTTCGCCATAGTAAAACTTTAGGTTCACCGATCGCATTAGTCGTAAAAAATCGTGATCATGCTCACTGGAGCGAGATTATGGATCCAATCAGTCCAGAGACTCCTGAGAATACTTTGAGACAAGTAAATCGGCCACGTCCAGGACATGCTGACTTAGTTGGTGGTATGAAATATGGACATCACGATTTAAGGAATGTGTTGGAAAGATCATCGGCAAGAGAAACTGCCATGAGAGTGGCAATCGGGGCAATTTGCAAACAGTTGTTGAATCAATTAGATATTCAGATTGTTGGCCATGTGGAACAAGTTGGCCCAATTGCTGCGAATGAAAACAGTAGCTTGAATGTTTCAGAAATTGAACAAGCAATTAGTGAAAACGATTTGAGAATTATTGACCAAAGCCAAATTCAACCGATTCATGAATTGATCGATCAAACTAAGCGTGACGGCAATACATTAGGTGGAGTCGTTCGAGTGGTGGCTACTAATGTACCAGCAGGATTAGGTAGTTACATCGGCTGGGATACTAAATTAGATGCCAAAATGGCCGCAGCAGTCATGGGAGTCAATGCAATTAAAGGAGTTGAGATTGGTGACGGTTTCGATGCAGCAGCTAGTCTAGGCAGTAACGTTATGGATGAAATTGCTTGGCAAAAGTCAGAAGGATTTGACAGATTAAGTGATCATCTAGGTGGTTTCGAGGGTGGAATGACTAATGGAATGCCAGTGGTCATTAAAGCTGCTATGAAGCCAATCCCAACCCTCTACAAAGCATTACAAAGCGTTGATATCGAGACTAAAGAAACGATGAAGGCAAATGTGGAAAGATCCGATACCACCGCGATCGTTCCAGCGTCAATAGTTGTTGAAAGCGTTGTGGCGATTGAATTAGTTAAAGCGATCACTGATACATTTGACGGCAGTAACTTGCTGCGATTACGGTCTCAAATTCAAGAATACCGTAATGAATTTAAAAACTTTTAGTAAGGAGCTGTGAACATGAAAAAATTAATGCCGGCACCTCAAACAGGTTTACATGGAACTGTGACAGTTCCAGGAGATAAAAGTATTTCTCACCGTGCAGTAATGCTAGGATCAATCAGTACCGGCACAACAGTGATCAATCATTTCTTATTTTCTGAAGATTGTTTATCAACAGTCAAAGCCTTTCAAAATCTAGGAGTGGAAATTGATTTAACAGAAGATCAAGTTGTAGTTCACGGTGTTGGGTTTAAAGGATTAAAGAAGCCTCAAAACTATTTACAAATGGGAAATTCTGGTACCACCACCAGATTAATAATGGGTCTACTCAGTGGGCAGGACTTCACTACTCAGTTGATAGGTGATGATTCTCTTTCACGTAGGCCGATGAAGCGGGTCAGTGAGCCACTATCGTTGATGGGTGCTAACATTCAGACCACTTCAGGTCATTTACCAGTCTCAATAATGGGACAAGACTTGCACGCAATTAAGTACCAGATGACTGTTGCTTCAGCTCAAGTAAAGAGTGCAATTATTTTGGCGGCTTCACAAGCAGATGGCCCATCAGAGATTAAGGAATTATTACCCACAAGAAATCATACAGAAACGATGCTCAATGCCTTTGGTGGTCAAATTAAAACTAGCGACGACCAGTTAACAATTCAAGTAACTCCTAAACCTAAGTTATCAGGAATTACACTGACGGTTCCTGGGGACATATCATCTGCAGCTTTCTTTATTGCAGCAGCGTTGTTGGTTCCAAATTCTGAAGTTCGATTACAGAAAGTGGGAATAAACGACACCCGCTCAGGGATTTTGAAGGTACTACAAAGAATGGGCGCACAGATTGCACTAGATCATCAAAATTATGAAGGCGAACCTTTCGCGGACATGGTAATCAAAACGTCTGAATTATCGGCAACTGACATTCAAAGAGATGAAATTCCCAGCTTAGTTGATGAATTGCCAATTATTGCATTGGTATGTGCTAGGGCTAAGGGCATCAGCACGATTTCAGGGGCTCAGGAATTACGGGTGAAAGAAACTGATCGAATCGCTGCGATTGTTCAAGAATTTCAAAAGTTAGGCATTCAAATCGTTGAACGGCCAGATGGTTTCACAATTACTGGAAGTAATAATTGGCAACCAGTAGAAACGCATTTGGATAGTCACGGGGATCATAGAATTGGAATGACACTTGCAGTCGCAGGATTGCTAACTAATCAATCGTTAACGTTATCCGGTGAAGAATCAGTGTCGATATCATATCCGAATTTCTTTGACGATTTAGCATCATTACTTTAGGGAGTGGTTTTTATGGAATCTGTGTTTATTAGCGGACTAGGAATGATTGGCAGTTCATTAGCAAGAAATATTAAGCAGGGGAATCAACAAGTAAAAATTTTGGGTTATGATCCGGAATTAGTGAATGGTGAATTTTTGATTTCAGAACACGATGTCGATCAATTAACTTCATTTGCTTCGGGAGCAGAATCAGCAGATGTCATTTTTCTCTGCGGACCGGTAGATGTTATCAAACAACAAATCACCGAACTAGCAACTTTGAACCTTAAAAAAGACGTGGTCGTTACTGATGTTGGCAGTACTAAACAAGAAATTATGTCAGTTGCCCATCAATTGAGAGATAAACAGATCACGTTTGTTGGTGGTCATCCAATGGCTGGATCACATTTAACTGGCGCGCGTTCCGGGCGTAGTGATTTATTCGTTGGTGCCGCTTACTTTTTGATTCCCACTTCTGCCGATAACGCCGGAGTAGTTAGAATTCAACGACTATTATCGAACGCTAATGTCAATTGGCAACTAGTCACAGCTAAGGAACACGATTCATTTGTCGGCGCGGGCAGTCATTTACCCCACATCATTGCATCCACATTGGCATTGAGTGCATTGAAAACTATTGATAACACAACTGTAGATGCCAAATTGGTGGCTGGTGGTTTTTGCGATACCACCAGAATTGCCGCTGCGGATCCTGACATGTGGACAGCAATTATGGATAGTAATCGAGAGATTATTTTGGAGCAGTTGAATCAATTTAATGATGAATTAAAGAAGTTAAAAACGGCTATCGAGCAAAAAAATAAAGCACAGATTCATGACTTTTTCAGTGATGCGCAAAAAATCAGAAAGACAATTGATAGGAGGTAATGGGATGGATTTGATATTAGTTGGCTTTATGGGCAGTGGTAAAACAACGATTGGTAGATTATTGGCTAACCGATTGGGAAAAGATTACTTTGACCTAGATGAAATGATAGTTGAGCGGGCAGGAATGTCGATTCCAGAAATATTCAAAATTCTTGGTGAAGAAGAATTCAGAAAAATTGAGCAGCAATGTTTAAAAGATGCCGAGCAACTTTCCGGTGTTTTAGGTACAGGTGGTGGAACACCAACCTTTGAAGGCAATCAACAAATCCTAATTCAAATGGGTGCCCCTGTTGTCCTATTACAAGCCTCGATTGAAACTACTTTGTCCAGAATAGCTGGCAATGACGATAGGCCATTAGTGAAAAAATTTGGTTCTGACGGTTTAAAACATTTACTAGAACAACGCCAAGCTGATTACGGATTGGTAAGTGACGTTCAAATAGTGACTGACAACTTAGCACCGATGGAAGTCGTTCACAAAATTGTGAATCAAATCAAGGTGGTGGAGTAGATGAATGATGCTAACACAAAATTATATGGATTACTGGCTCATCCAGCACATCACAGTATGTCACCTTTGATTCACAACACGGCATTTGCTCAGTTAAAGATTAATGCAACCTATCTAGCGTTTGATGTTGATCAACCTAAAGTTCAGCCAATCTTGGAATCTATGAAACTCATGGAAATTGGTGGTGTTAATTTGTCGATGCCATTTAAAGGCACGGTGGTCCCATATTTAGATTCATTATCAGAATCGGCGAAAAAACTGGAGGCTGTCAATACAATCGTTAACGATGATGGCCGGTTAAGAGGATATAATACTGACGGTCAGGGATTTCTAGGTGCGTTGACTAACCAAGGCATTTCTATGACGGATAAACAAGTGATTGTCTTAGGTGCAGGCGGTGCGGCCAGAGCCATTATTCTCGCATCAGTAAAATCCGGAGCTAGAGAAGTAATAGTTATTAAACGCGATAATGCCACCTTTCAGGCCACAAAACATGAATTAGAAAGTTGGAGTAAGAGAGTCAAAGTAATTTCATTTGCTGAACATGATGTTTTAATTAATTTAATGCAGACAGCAGATATCTTGGTGAATGGAACGAATGTTGGAATGGCTGGCAATGATGAACTACCATTGCAAAAATCAGAGTTGGCTGAGTTGCATTCCGGCCAAGTAGTGTTTGATGCAATTTATTTCCCGCTGACTACTCCATTATTAAGAATTGCAAAGCAACAGGGATGCGTGGCGATGAACGGAACTGGCATGCTAGTTTTTCAAGCAGCGGCGGCTTTTAAATTATGGACGGGCACAGATATGCCAGTTGATGTGGTGATGAAAGCTGTTAATGATGAGATTTTGCGCAGATCAAAATAGTAAGTTGAATTGTTAATTGAATTATGGAGAACACTAGTCATCAAAACATATTTGTTATAGCATTATAACTACAATATGTAGGAATGAAGTCTATGAATAAACTGAAACTAGTTTTGTCATCAGTTTTATTAACATTATTACTCACGTTGGTCAGTCCATTAGTGACGTATTCTGATGGTAAACAACTACTTGTTTTGGTTCCAGGCCCATCATCTGAGGCACTGAGAATCACTAAATTGGCTCGGCAATATGTATCATTGCATGACTTGCAATTTAAGTTAGACAAAAATGCAAAGACTAATTTATCAGCCAGTGATCTTGCCACTGCCAAGAAATTGTTAGGTCAATCTAACGCTGTGCTACATAAAGCTCAAGTTAAAATCAACGCTAAGAAATGGGTTTATAAGGAACATCCAGTTAAAAAATTTGTCAGCTTAGCAACTTATAAAAGCCCAGCTCAGTTCAAAAAAATGCGAGCTCAGTACAGTTTCCAACGAAACTACAAAATTGTGACGCCATTTTACGTCACTAAATCTGTTGCAATTCAATACAATGATCAGAAATTAGAACAAAGAATGAAAGTATTGTCTCAAGCTTTAAAACAAGTCAAGCTCAATGGGTGGCAATACTATATTCCTAAAGAGCAGTTGACCCAATACAGCAGTGCTAATCAACGAATGATCGGCAGACTTTTAAGAACCGATAATCAACAAATTCAAGCGATGTTAAAGTTAGCCAAAAAAGGAGGGGCAAAGGTTTGGAAAAACCAAACTAATACTAGAGTTTGGTACAAGTTTAGCAGGGCCTATTGGAAAAAATTCGTTGATTTATATTTTGCTAAAAAATCTTAGAAAACTCCTCCTTGAAAAGGGACCGCGAGCAATGACTATTTAAATCAATTGATAAAGTTAATTCGGAAGATTAAAAAACAATGTTGACTTAATTAAAATTAAATGATAGATTATCTAATAACATTTAAACAAATCGATTCGGAAAGTAACCAGGAACCATTGTGTAGAGAGTTAGCATATTGATGAAAGCTAATCTTTGGTAAACGGTGAAAATGGCCGATGATTGGCTAGCGCGATTATTCAATAATAGTGCTAGACGGGCTGGTCCTCGTTAATGGACACACCATTTTTACTAGGGATAGTCTAAGATGGTTGGCGAGATTTGTTTAGGTGACTAAATAATTAAACTCAGAATGGTAACACGATAAAGTCGTTTCTGTATTAAATACAGGAACGGCTTTTTTATTGCTATTCGGAATTAGTGGGGTGAACAAAATTGACAAAGTTAGCAATTGTAACAGGTTCTGGACAGGGAATTGGCAAGGCAGTGGCCAATAAGTTAAGTCAACAAGGTTATGCGATCGGCGTTTTAGATATTAATGCTGAGACGGCAAAACAAACAGCAAGTGAATTAATTGAGAAAGGTTATGAGGCCAAAGCTTATCCGGTAGATGTGGCAGATGAAGAGAAATTTTCTGAAGCAGTTGATCAGGCAATCACTGATTTGGGCGAGTTAGCTGTTTTCGTTAATAATGCTGGTGAGGCGTTTATTGATTCAATTATTGATTCAGAGCCAGCCAAAATTAAAAGATTGATAGATGTTAATTTGTTGGGAACATTTTGGGGAATTAGAATTGCCGCCAAGCGTTTTATTGCTCAGGGAAATGGTGGTCGAATCATCAATGCAGCCTCATTGGCCGGCGTTGAAGCCTCTGCATTACAAAGTGCTTATTCTGCTTCTAAATTTGGAGTTCGTGGACTGACTCAGTCCGCTTCAAAGGAATTAGCAAAGTATCAAATTACAGTGAATGCTTATAATCCAGGTGTGGTTAGGACACCGATGCGAGATGCGATTGACAAGAGAACGGCAGCAATTAAATCTAAGTCAATTTCCGATCAACAACGGAATGTTTTATCTGAGATCTCGTTAGGTCGAGAGGCAACTCCAGAGGATGTCGCCAATGTGGTTAGTTTCTTTGCATCACCAGAAGGTAGTTATATCACTGGTCAGTCAATTTTGGTTGATGGCGGCATGGAATATCGTTAATTCGGAAAGGGAGTAATTAAATGAAATCAAAAAAGAGTATTGGATATATCATAGTTGCATTGTTGGCAGTCACCTTAGTAGGATTTGGTATCCACTCGTTTACAGCAAATTCAGCTAGTAAAGATAGCGACATCGTCGTTGGATCACAAGGGTCTGATTATGACATTTGGCAACATATCGCCAAAAGTCCGCAAGCGAAAAAATTGGGACTCCATATTAGTGTTAAGCAAATCAATGATGGGGTCCAACTAAACAAGGCAACTACTGATGGCACAGTTGATGTTAATGCTTTTCAGTCATGGTCGTATTTGCAAGCCTACAACAAGGAAAACAAAGCGGGTCAATTAAAGGCATTAGGAACTACATACTTAGAACCATTAGGAATTTATTCAAATAAATATAAAAACGTGAAAGATATTCCTAATGGAACTACCGTAGCCATTGTCAATAATCCCGCTAACACATCTAGGGATTTACTACTTCTTCAAAGTGCGGGTTTGTTGAAATTAAAGCCTGGATTTAATGCATTAGGAGACACTAGAGATATTGCTTCTAATCCGCGTCATTTAAAGTTTGATGAAATTGATGACACTACTGGTCCTCGAGTATTGAAAAGCGTTCCGGTGGTCTTGATCTCAAACAAAGTGGCCTTAGAAGGTAATTTGAATGTGCTAAAGGATTCAATTTTTCATGAACAAGTCAACGACAGTACTAAGGACAATATCAACGTCTTGGCAACTGCTAAGAAAAATGCGAATAATGACAAATACAAAAAGTTGATTAATTTATATCATGAACCAGCAATCCAAAAATACATCAAGGCAAAGTACGACGGCACGAAAGTAGAAGTTAAGAAACCACTTAGTTATCTGAATAAATAAAGCATTAAATGGTCGTTTTTCACTTCATTTCGGTATAAAATGGAATCTTGAAATGGAGGGTTTATTCGATGGAAAATTTTAGCTTTAAAAATCCAACTGATATCAGATTCGGTAAGGATCGAATTGATAGTGAACTACGTGATGTGATCATAAGTTTTGGTAAGAATGTCTTACTAGTATATGGTGGACAATCAGTGAAACGGTCAGGACTATATGACCGAGTAATTAAGGCATTAGATGGACTAAATATCATTGAGTTACCTGGGATTGAACCTAATCCAAAGATTGATTCAGTTCGCAAGGGACAACAATTAGTTAAGGATAACAACATTGATGTTATTTTAGCTGTTGGTGGTGGTTCAGTAATTGATGCAAGTAAGGTTATTGGTTCTGCTAGATATTACGAAGGCGATCCTTGGGATCTAGTTCTTGATTCTGCTAAACGTATGACCTTAAATCAATTACCACTTGTTGACATTTTGACATTATCAGCCACTGGTTCCGAAATGAATCGTGGCTCAGTAATTTCAAATCCAGAAACTCATCAAAAGTTTGGCACTGGTGGTCCTAATACTCCAGCAGTTTCATTCCTTGATCCTAGTTTGACATTCACTGTGCCAACCAGACAAACTGCTGCTGGATCAATGGATATTATGAGTCATTTGATTGAGCAATATTTTGATCGTTCAATTAATAATGATGTTTCTAAAGGTTTGATTGAAGGTTTGATGCGTTCAGTAATTAAGTGGGCTCCCGTTGCAATTAAAGAGCCTGATAACTATGATGCTCGTGCTAACTTGATGTGGAATGCTACTATGGCTTTAAATGGAATTGTTGGTTTGGGTGACGTTAATAACTGGACTGTCCATCCAATGGAACATGAACTATCAGCATACTATGATATTACTCATGGTGTTGGTTTAGGAATTTTGACACCTCGTTGGTTAAAGGCAGTTCAAAAGGATCCTTCAACTCATGAATTACTTGCTAGATTTGCTAAAAACGTTTGGGGAATTAATAACTCAGACGAAGATGAAGCAGGTAGTGAAGCAATTAAAGAAACCTATAACTGGATAAGTTCTCTAGGATTTGAAATGACATTGCCTGAAGTAGGTATTAAAGACGAAACCAACTTTGATGCAATGGCTGAAAGTGCTGTAACCACAGGCGATCTTAGTAAAAATGGTTATATCAAATTGACACCAGAAGATGTTAAAAATATCTATCGTGATTCAATGACTCCAGAAAATTTTTAAATTAATTTTTTAAAAGCTCGTTATCGTTATGATAACGGGCTTTTTTTGAATTTATAAAAAAATCACAATCTTAATTATTATTCTAGAGCTAAAATACTCGAAAACGGGACATAATATAGATGTTTTAAATCATTTTGGTAATCAATAAAGCATTTAAATTAGTAAGACAACCGTTTGCACAAATTTGAAGTTGGTGTTACGATGTTGACGTTGAATTGAACGAGATAGTTCGCTATCACTTGCTCACTATTTCTCATACTGTCTAAACATCGGAGGATTTATAATTATGAAAGCACTTGTATTAGAAGGCGTAGAAAAACTTGAAATTGAAGACATTAAGCCCCAAGAACTAAAACCAAACGAAGTACTGATCAATACTGCATATGCAGGTATTTGTGGTACTGATCACGCATTGTATGCTGGATTACCAGGTTCAGCGGATGCTGTGCCACCTATTGTGTTAGGTCATGAAAATTCAGGGGTAGTTGCTGAAGTTGGTTCAGAAATCACTGACTTAAAAGTTGGCGACCGTGTATCAGTTGACCCTAACATTTACTGCGGCCAGTGCGAATTTTGTTTAACCGATCGTCCAGAATTATGTAACAATCTTTCCGCTATTGGAGTTACAAGAAACGGTGGTTTGGAACAACAGTTTACTGCACCAGCTTCAGTAGTTTATCCAGTTCCTGATAATGTTTCGCTAAAAGCAGCTGCCACTGTTGAACCCATCTCATGTGCCATTCATGGTGTTAAATTGCTTAAAGTAACTCCATATCAAAAGGCACTAGTCATTGGTGATGGATTCATGGGTCAGATTTTTGCCCAAGTTTTACAAGCATACGGTATTCACCAAGTCGACTTGGCTGGTAGAAGCGATGCTAAACTTGCAAACAATAAAGAACATTTTGGCGTTACTAACACTTTTAATACCGAAAAAGATCAAATTCCAGCTGACTACGATGTAGTTATTGAGGCCGTTGGTTTACCATCAACTCAAGAACAAGCAATCGCCGCTACTAAGAAGGGTGCTCAAGTATTGATGTTTGGTGTTGGTAAGCCTACACAAAAATTCACTATGAACACATATGAAATTTTCCAAAAACAATTGACTATCCAAGGTTCATTCATTAATCCTTACTCATTCAAAGACTCACTTGCATTACTTTCAAGTGGAAAATTGAACGTTGAAGACTTGATCAGCCATGTTCTGAAGCTTGAAGAAGTTGAGGACTTTGTACAAGGCAAGATCAGTAATGTAAGTAAGGCCGTTGTTAAAGTCGGTAATCAAGATTAAGACAGGTGATAAAAATGAATGAAGTTCATTCGAGCATTGAAAATCCGAAGACTTTATCGCCTTCGATGGCAACATTTTACTTTATCATATCGCTAATAATTAATTCTGCGGGGAATGTTTTAACCTTAGTAACTAGTGCTAAGATTCACCCATCATTTTTGGGATCGGCATATTGGACTGCTGCTGAGGCAAACTTAGGAACCGCACTTCATTGGAATTTGTTCTGGGCGTTCTTGATTTTAGGAATGTTGATTTCTTTGTTAAACGCCGTTCTGGTTGGTAAATTTAACTTGAAGAGGATTCTTGGAAACTTGATTTTTATGGTGCCATTTTCAGCAATGATCCAAATTTTCGAAGATTTCTTTCTTGGCAAATACCCTGTGTTTAGTGGGTTACCAGATGCTAATACGCCATTAATGATTGGCTTCTATGTCTTTCTAAATTTCTTTGGAGTAGCGTTGATTGGAACTGCAATTTCAATTTATCAACGAGTTAATTTTGTTTTACATCCCGCTGATGATTTAATGCAGATTTTGCGATTCAAATATTTTAATGGTAATGCTGCAATTGCGATGTGGGTTTCATATATTCCACCAACAATTATGGCAATCTTGGCAATTATCATTACTCGTCAATTTACTAACTTTGGTTTGGGAACCATCTTCGCATTTCTTTGCCAAGGAGCCGTAACTGGCTGGGCAGATAAACGAATCTTTAGAGGATTGAAGCACCAAAAGTTAGATGTTGGTAAAAAAGTAACGGAATAGGAGACCTAACAATGAGCCTAAATGATTACATTACTGGAGTTCAACATATTGGAATTCCAGCTAAAGATTTGGATGAAACAATCGCTTTTTATGAAAAGCTAGGATTCGAAAAAGCTGGTGATTTTCCGAACGGAGATAATCGCTGTGCCTTTATGAGATTAGGAAATTTAACTATTGAAACTTATAACGGTGAAATTACTGAAGTTCGGGATGAAGGATCAATCAGTCATATTTCAATCAATACGACTGATGTTGAAAAAGCCTTTGATGAGGCCCACAAATTAGGACTAAACGTTATTGACAGTGAGATTCAGTCAATCCCATCGTTTTGGGATAATGGGATTCGCTTCTTCAACGTTTTGGGACCCAATAATGAAAAATTGGAATTCTGCCAAATTTTATAATTCCATATCAAAAGGTCGTTCAACAATTTAATGTTGAACGACCTTTTTTGTTTTTCGATAAGTAAAATAAGTAAATCATAATTCTACAAAATGACATCAAAATAAGGTATCCTGCAATTAGGTGGTGATAAATAATGGACAAGTTTAATGCAATTGTAATTCGTGAAAATAATGACCAATTAAGTTTCCAAAGAGAGATGATCGATCTCTCAATGCTTTCCGAAGGTAATGTAATTGTTCGAGTTAACTACTCGTCACTAAACTATAAAGATATGTTGGCCTTTCAACCAAACGGAGGCGTAATCCGTAGTTACCCGATGATTCCAGGAGTTGATTTTAGTGGTGAAGTCGTCCAATCAGACGATCCTAATTTTGTTCCTGGCGACGAAGTTTTACTGACTGGGTATGATGTTGGAGTTACTCATACAGGTGGGTTTGCGGAGTATGCTCGAGTCCCAGGAAAATGGTTAGTTCATATTCCGGAAACTATGAGTATGAGAGAAGCCATGATTTGGGGAACTGCTGGTTTTACGGCTGCGATGGCAGTGGAAAAGCTGCAGCAACTTGGGATGAATGATCCCAAATCAAGAATATTGGTTGCGGGAGCAACTGGTGGCGTTGGAAGCGTGGCAATCGCTTTGCTTAAGCAGTTAGGATTTCAATCTGTGACAGGCTTAGTTCATTCGGGAGAACGGGAAAAAATTGCCCGTGATTTTGGTGCAGATCACGTTATTACATCGAGTCGGTTAGATAAAGATCAAGCTCCATTAACTACCGAAAAGTATGACTTTGCTATTGATGCTGTTGGTGGCGAAGTAACTAGTCAAATACTACCAACTATTTCTTATGGTGGTTCAATTGCTGTTACTGGTAACGCAGGCGGTAATCAGTTGTTAACCACTGTATTGCCATTTATTTTGCGAGCAGTATCATTAGTCGGGATTGATTCAGTTGCAGTTAAAAATGACAAACGACAAGCTGTTTGGAACATCTTGGCAACTGATTGGGACATTACCGATCAACTACAAGTTACTGAAATCGGAATTGACGATATTCCGGATGAGGTTGCTAAGATTCAGGCAGGTAACCATACTGGAAGAACGATTATTAGATTTTAAATGATAGAACTAAAAACGTCCTAGATATTGGAGTTTCTTCCAATATCTAGGACGTTTTATTTATCATGTTAGAATATATAATTTATAAAATTACTTCATTAATTTGGCACCTTTATTTACATAGCTTAGTGATGCGATTGGTCCACTTACGCTTAACTTGCCATTTTTGTAAGTCAATTTTGTAACGGCTGCATTGGGAATGGCTGCACCTGTGTAATTTGGAGCCATGGTTGAGAGATATTCATTGATCGACATTCCGGAGCTAACTACTAGTACATTGCCACCGCCACGTTTTTGGGTTGTTTTGGCAATTTTCTTTAGTTCACTAGTCATTCTTTGTTGAACCATAGCAGAGCTTTCTGCCCGATCATCATTTGCTAACTTGGTATTGTGAGCATTTTTTTGATCTAAACGATAATAGGCATCTTGAAGTAAATTCCAATAGTTCTTACCGGTTGCTTGTTGAAATTCAGTGCCATCTTTATATCCGTAAACACCAGCAATTTCATTGTTATCAGTTGCAATACTGTCACCTTCGAAACTACCGTAACCACCTTCACGCAAGAATTTAGAGATATTTACTTTAACTTTAGAGTTGCCAGAATATTTCAAAGCTTGCTTGGCAGTAACTTCTTGTCGAATTAGGTTACCAGCATAAGCGCTAGAGAATTTAATACCTTTTAGCCCATAACCTAGTTGATTAGCGACCTTAATTCCGTTGCTAGTTAGGGGGAAATCACTCCAACCTTGAACCCGTCCCATAACGTTTCCGGTTGTTTCTCCGTGGCGGGTGAGATAAATAGTGGTTGACTTAGTTTTTTTAACAACTTTTTTTGTGGTCTTTTTGGCGGCATTCACATTTATTGAAGCTGAGGGCATTGACACGGTTATTATGCCAGCCATTCCTGTAATACTTGCGATTGTTAATAATTTAGTTGATAGTTTCATGATTTATTCTCCTTAAGAATTAATTTTACGATTTAATTGTGGTGTTGGGATGGGACTTTTTGTTTGCATATAATCTGTTAGTAAGTCAATATCTTGTCCCGCGTTATCAACAATTGTTCCTTTTGTAAATGCGGTATAACCGTCTCCTCCAGTTGATAAGTAATCGTTAGTGAGAACTCGGTATTTGGTGGTTGGATTAATTGGTTGATCATTTACCTTTACATCTGAAACTGTTGCAATCTGATTACCATCATTTACAGATTTATAGTGATAGGTCAGTCCGGATAATTGTAAGAAGTATAATTGTGACTTTGTATATTGTTCATTAAGTAATTGGATGATCTGGTCACCAGTTAACTCAACTATTGGTTGGCTATTTCCATAAGGTTGCATGTTATACAAAGTTCCCAAGGTTACGTCACCATTAGCAGATGCATCCATACCACTACGAATTGAGTCATTACTAGTTATTGCAATATCGGTTTTGTGACCTTGTTCATTAGCGACTGCTCGTTGAGCATCTACTACAACGTAAGCTGCTTGGGATTCATTAGTAGTCGATAAATCATTACTGATTGATTGACCGTCTGAAATGCTGCCGACTTTAGTGTTGATGATTGGTGCAACACGCCTGTTAGCATCCTTAATAATATTTGTGATTGAAGCAAAGGATTTATCGTGATTAAAAGTTGAAGTTGGGTCATCCATTGTTGAATAAACTGGTTTAACTGATGGATTCAGACTGTCTGGAACAAAATCGTCTGTTAGAAAATCAAATTTTCCGACAAGGTCTGAATATGCTCTTCCTTGAAAGCCAGCCTGCATTATTGGAATACCGTCAATTGAACCATTTGCGTATTGGTGACTGTGAGCGGCAAAAAAGGCATCGACACTATTATCAGGATCAATTTTTTGTAACTGGTAAATATCGTTAACAGCATCTCCCGTGGTTTCACCATTTTGGGTAACTGCACCGGTATGTCCTAATACAATGATTGCGTGAACACCTTTGGCTCGTAGAATTTTGTCATATTTGGCGATTGTGGACGCCTCATTTAATAAATCATATTTTTTGGCAATTCCAGGTAAGTTAGTATTCAGAATTCCAATAAATCCAATTTTTCCAGTTTGGTGATTATTAGGATTCTTGATAGTTTTAATGGTATAAGCAGAATATCCGTTGGGGATTTCATGGGTTTGTTTATCAATTACATTCGCTGCTAACAGCTTCATTCCAGTATTTGCGAAAGGATATTGTTTGATTGCAGAAACCTGTTGTTGATTTTTAATTCCTTGCGTAGAAGGGGCATTACCGTTAACTTCCTTTAAATATTGATCAATCCCATGATCGAATTCATGATTCCCAAGAATTCCCACTTGAATATGCATAGCTTTTAATGAGGCTAGAGTTGGGCCATCATCAAGCAAAGCTGAATTTGCAGGGCTTGCACCCACCATATCACCAGCTTGGACGCGCATTGTGACAGATTTAGGATTAAGAATCTTAAAATCTGATTCCGTTTGATCAAGATACCCACCTAATCTGGCAAGACCACCAGCATTAGTAACTGATTTTTGATCCATTACTAATTTTCCTGTAGTTTGCAAGCCACCATGAATATCATTGACTCCCAAGATTTGGATGGGAACCTGAGTGTTTGACTGTGAGGCCATAATCGGAATCCCTAGGATAATTAAAGTGATGAAAAATGTTAAAACAATGATTGTTGGTCCATGACGTGGAACCAAGTTGTAACGATGATACATGAAATTACCTCCCCCTGTGTCTTGTATGTAAACGATTACACTTAATAAGATTACCATGTTATTTTTGAGATAACAATGCTTCCTTATTAAAAGATAAGTCCTCTTTGCAGATTAATGCACGGAGGGAATAGATATGTTTAAATAAGGTTGTTAGCAAATAAGAAAAGGGATGACAGGTTGATTGAATTTGTAATGGCTAAAGAAAGCGATTTGCCGTTTATTGTAGACGTCTATAATGCGACAATCCCAAGCCGAATGGCAACGGGGGATGTTAATCCTGTCACGGTGGCCGATAGAAGAAACTGGTTTCACAGTCATAACTCGCAGACCAGACCGTTGTTTGTTGTTAAGATGAATGATCAGTTAGCCGGTTGGTTTAGCCTAAATGACTTCTACGATCGGGATGCGTACAATAAATTAGCTGAAATAAGTATTTATGTTCATTCGGATTATCGCCATCAACACGTGGGTTCTCAAATACTTGAATATGTAGATGAAAACGCTCGTGATTATGGCATAGATACTGTTGTATCGTTGGTGTTTGGTCATAATCTACCAAGTATTGGATTATTTAAATCACATGGATACGACAAATGGGGACTAATGCCTAAAATTGCTGAAATGGATGACCAGAAGTATGATTTAGTGATTTTGGGAAAACATCTTTAAAATTAATTATGATAGGAGTTGCAAAAATGGAAAATAACAATGTCGTCGTGCCAAAAGGTATGCTTGAAGCGGGAAATAAGTATTTAATAGATCATGGATTTAATCCGATTGTGGTTGATAATGATGCGGAAGCGATTTTGAAGCAAGCCAAAGATGCTGTTGGAGCGATTTTATTTACCGAGCCATTCACCGCTAAAACTATTGATCAAATGCCTAATTTAAAAGTAATTGCCAGACATGGGGTTGGTTATGATGCAGTTGATTATGATTACGCTGCATCTAAAGGAATTTGGGTAACTATTACACCCAATGCTAATGCATCCACGGTGGCCGAAACCACATTAGCGGATATGTTTGACTTATCAAAAAATATCACAAAATATGCAGGAATAATGAAGCAAGGCGAATCTGCCCGACCATTAGGATTTGATTTAGCTGGCAAAACTTTAGGTATCATGGGATTTGGCCGAATTGGCCAGTTGGTTGCCGAAAAAGTTAGCGGATTAGGTATGAACGTCTTAATAAATAGTCGCACGCCTAAAGATACTAAATTAGGAAAATTTGTGGATCGTGAAACGATTTTACGGGAAGCTGATATTTTATCGTTACACATGCCAGTGACAGAAGAAACTCGTCACAGCATTGGGATGAACGAGTTTAAGAAAATGAAAAAAACTGCATCATTGATTAATCTTGGTCGCGGAGCTTTAATTAACCAAGATGAATTGATTGAAGCATTGAAGAATGGTGAAATTGCTCAGGCAGCGCTTGATGTCACTGAACCTGAGCCACTTCCACGAGATTCAGAATTGTATAATTTGGACAATGTTTTATTAACTCCTCATATTGCTGCTAATACTGTTGAGAGTATGACTAGAATGGCAGTTGATGCGGCTAGTGAGGTTGTGCGTGTATTGAACAATGAACAACCACAGTGGCCAGTAAATCACATTGATTAAATTAAAAAAGCTTCAATAGTAATGTCGATTGCGACGTAACTATTGAAGCTTTTTGTTAGCTAAGTTTTTAAATTAAGCCAGATTATTGTTATACATGTAGTTCATCAATGAACGAGTTTCAGTAAATTCGTTTTCATCATGAAGAACAACGGTAACGATACGATCATGACCAGCTTTTTTAGCAGTTCCTACGAAACAGTAACCAGCAGGGCCGGTATAACCAGTTTTTAAACCATCAACGTTCAGAGAAGCTTGATAGTATCTTCTGCCTGGAAGCAAGTTGTTGTAGTTGTAAAGAGTTTGGCCATCGACAGTCATGCTAGGGATGCTTGAGTCTTTAACAACATCGGGGTAATCGTTGATGAAGTGGCGAGCCATGTGAGCCACGTAGTTGGCAGACATTAGGTTAGCGTAAACTCCAGAAACTTTATAACCATAAGGCGCTAATTCACTGTTTTCCATACCGTTAGCAGACACGAATTTTGCTCTAGTAAAGTTCCACTTTTGAGCTTGAGTATTCATCATACCAATGAATTTTTTGTTTGCGGCTGCATTTGAACCACCAGCGACCCATTGGCCTAATGCGATTGCAGCGTTATTTGAAGATTCAATCAATGCTGCAAGATAGAGGTCACGAACAGTATAAGAATTTTTGTTGAATTTAAATCCGCCATATACAGAAGATCGTCCCATTGACTTTAAACCAGCTGAGCTAGTATTGACTTTAGAATTCCAAGTTGCAGATGAGTTATCTAGTTTTTGTCGAACTAAATAAAGCGTCATTAACTTAGAAATCGATGCAATTGGTCTTAAAGTGTTACCATTTTTTGACCAAGCAACTTTACTTTTGGTAACGTCAATTGCGGCAGCAGATTTGGCATACTGTACTCCAGTAGAACCTGTTGCAGCATGGGTGGTAACTTCCTGGTTCATGGCGATACCAGAAAGGGTGGTAAATGATACTGATGCGACAGCCGTAATAATGACTGTCTTGAATAACTTAGTTAACTTCATAGCGATACTCCTTAATAAAATTACTGAAATTAATTTACCATTATTGACCGATTGATATCAATGGATTTGCGAAACTGTAATCGAACTGTGCACTTGATGTCATTTTATGTAATTAAAGTCGGAGAAATGTTACGAATGGTTCGACTTTTTTTATTAGATATTTTAGAGAATAAAAAACTTCCTTGATCCACATGCCGTGGAAAGGAAGTTTTATTTTTTAATATTTAAAATTAATCGGCGTGAACAAACTTACCTGGAGTTAATTTTGATGAAGCAATCCAGCCTTGTCCTTTAACATAAAGGAAAGTACCGTTTTTCTTGGCTTTGTTTTGAACTTTAACTGATTGGGTTACGTAATAAGTAGTGCCAGACTTTAATTTAGTTTTAGCTTGCATAGTAACAATTGGCTGATCAGCCATGAAGTTACCTTTAAAGACGTATGGTGTAGCGTCCTTAGTGTGATATGCCTTTGCTGGCTTGTAAAATGTAGGGTTAGCTGAAACTGTATAGGTATAAGTCTTAGCAGAAGATGCCTTCTTTGTACCAGTAGCTTTCTTAGCAGCAGTGACATTTGAAGTAGCAGCATTAGCAGCTAATGGTGCAGAGACCACCAAGGGTAAAGCAAGAGCAATAGTAGTAACAATCAAAGGAATTTTTTTCATAAAAATTTCCTCCCCTTTTTTTGAATTGACTAAAGTATACAATGTTACGAAAAGATGTCAATGACATACAATCGTAACATTAAGTAAAGATTGTTACGATTATCTAAAGGTGATTAATTTGTTGTTTAATTTTTTGATTTATAGCCAAAAACTCGGCTGATTTTTTAATTAATTCTCCATCTGAGAATTCCATTTTCTTGGTGCTTTCGAGTTGATTATTAAAGCTGTAGACCACATTATCAAACACCTTGGCGATGGCAAGATTATTTCTTACAATCGTTAAGACTTTAGCAATTGATGGTAAAGGTAATATTGATTTATATATAGAAATCAATATTAATTCTGCCAATTGATCTGTGCTGTATTTTTTATTGGTTGGCTTTTCAATTATCTGCTTTTTTACATAGCTGTTAATCATTGACTTGGTGATGGGCTGATCAACTAATTCGTTAGTGTATTGGTTGACCATTCCCAATAGTTGATCCATATACAGATCTATTACTGGAAGTTCAGCATATTCAGGTAATTTAACGGTGGGTTCTGCCATTCGAATTCTCCTTAATTTTGGATGCTTATATTATGCCATAAATAAATACAACATTCTACTTAACATAGACATCTAGTCTATGTTATATTAACTACATAACTAGGTACGCAAATTTAAAATGTTTCAAGGGTGGTTAATCATGTTGAGCGAACGAACCAAACAAATTATTTACGAGGCAGCAAACGCAGTAACTCATGGAATTGCTTTTATTATATCCATTATCTTAAGCGCGATGTTAGTCAGCAAATCTGTTAGAGACGGATTATCGAATACTGCAATCGTCAGTTTAATAATTTACAGTGTTACAGTCTGTGGGCTTTACCTGGCATCAACCTTGTTTCATTGTTTGGTTTTCACTAGGGCCAGACGTTTCTTTCAAATCTTGGATCATAGTAATATTTTTATTTTAATCGCTGGAACTTACACGCCATATTGTATTGTTTTTTTACATAGTCAGGCAGCGTACTGGCTGTTAGCGGTTATTTGGGGATTGAGCTTGGCTGGAATTGGTTTTCATATTCTTGGCCATGGTAAATATCAAAAAATTGAGACAACAGTTTACGTGATTATGGGATGGTTATGCTTGATACTTGGAAAAGAATTATATGTTGCCTTGGCACCGCAAGGATTTTGGCTGTTGGTAACTGGTGGAGTGATATTTACCACTGGTGCCATTATTTACAGTTTTAAAAGGATCCCCGGATTACATTTGATTTGGCATTTCTTCGTTATGGGAGGAACACTCGCTATGTTTATTTCTATATATATGAATGTTTGATTGAAATGTTAGACAGCAAAAATGTCTTGGAGTTTAATTGCTTGCTTTTTAGATTGGCAGGTTGTATTCTGTCTATATTCAAAAAAGGAGGTGATGTCTTTTGACCATTGGAAATAATCTTAAGGCATCAGCTGTTGAGGTTTCGACTAAATAGTTGATGCAATAAGAGAAGGCCGGCGAAATTAAATCGCCGGCTTTTTTGTGTTTTCATATAGTTTTCTCAACAATAAGGTTCATGTTGTTAATTAAATTAATCACAATTGTCATGTAATCAGTACCACAAAGTTAAGCGTGAACGGTTGATGACATAACGCTTACATAGCTTGTCATAAGTGGGAAAGAACCTTCTCGGTTTTTTGTAATAAATCTTTGTGAATCCATTTACATATAAAAAATCCAGTGCTATGCTTGAAACCGGTAACAAATTAATTTTTAAAGGGGACTATTAATAATGAAAGAAAATTTCGATTTCTTAATGCCTAGTGTTAACTTTTTTGGTAAGGGTGTCATCAAGAAGATTGGTGATCGTGCCAAAATGTTAAACATGACTAAGCCATTGATCGTAACTGATAAATTCTTGCGTTCTATGGATAACGGTCCAGTTGCTCAAACATTGGCATCATTAGATGCTGCCGGAGTAGACTACGCAATTTATGATGGTGTTGAACCAAACCCTAAAGTAAGAAATATTCAAGCAGCTAAGCAAGTTTACTTAGACAATAATTGTGACAGTATTATCACTGTTGGTGGTGGTTCTTCACATGATGCTGGTAAAGGAACTGGAATCATCTTGACTAATGGTGATGACATTACTAAGTTAGCCGGAATCGAAACTCTTGAAAATCCACTTCCTCCTTTGATGGCTGTTAACACAACTGCCGGAACTGCTTCTGAATTAACTCGTCACTGTGTTATCACTAATGAAGAGACTAAATTGAAGTTCGTAGTTGTTTCATGGAGAAACGTTCCTCTAGTTTCATTCAATGATCCAATGTTGATGTTGGATGTTCCTGCTGGCTTGACTGCCGCAACAGGAATGGACACATTCGTACAAGCTATTGAACCATATGTTTCAACCAATCGCAACGACATTACTGACGGCCAATGTGTTGAAGCTATCAAGTTAGTTGAAGAAAGCCTTCGTGAAGCCGTAGCTAATGGTCACGATATTGAAGCTAGAACTAAGATGGTTGAAGCAGAAATGCTTGGCGGAATGGCATTTAATAATGCTGACCTTGGATATGTTCATGCCATGGCTCACCAACTTGGTGGTCAATATGACGCTCCTCATGGTGTATGTTGTGCAATGCTTTTGCCAATCGTAGAAAAGTACAATATTATCGCAGCACCTGAAAGATTTGCTGAATTAGCAAAGATCATGGGTGAAGACACTACTGGACTTTCAACTCGTGATGCTGCTGAATTGTCAATTAAGGCAATGAGACAAATGTGTGACGATGTTAATATTCCAAGAAGTATCAAGTCAATTGGTGCAAAGCCAGAAGACTTTGAGCTAATGGCAGAAAATGCTCTTAAGGATGGTAATGCATTCTCTAACCCACGTAAAGGTACTAAAGAAGACATCATCAAATTATTCCAAGAAGCATATGACGCTGAATAATTAATAATTCAATAGTAAAACTAACAAGACGCGAATTTAATTCGCGTCTTGTTTTATAATTGGGTTAATTAAATTAAGTGGAGGTAAGCAATAATGAAAATTGGATTTATCGGCACTGGAATTATGGGTAGTGGGATGATCCATAATTTACTAGCGGCGGATTACACAGTCAACGTGTTTAATCGAACTAAAAAACATGCTGATTCAGTAATTAAGCAAGGAGCTATATGGCAGGAATCAGTAGCAGAGTTAACTAAAAACAGTGACGTGATAATTAGTATTGTTGGCTTCCCTAAAGATGTTGAAGAAGTTTATTTTAGTGATGAAGGAATTCTTACAAATTCACATGCTGGTCAAACTGTGATCGACATGACCACAAGTTCACCAATTTTGGCTAATAGAATCGCCTTAGAAGCGGAAACGGTAGGAGTAACATCTTTGGATGCACCTGTCTCTGGAGGCGATGTTGGCGCTCAACAAGGGACCTTAACGATCATGGTAGGTGGGGACAAAGACATCTACCAGAAAATGCAGCCGGTATTTAATGCTATGGGCAGTTCAATCAATCGATTTGGCGAAGCAGGAATGGGACAACATGCTAAGATGGCCAATCAAATTATGATTGCTGGCACAATGACAGGCATGATCGAATCGCTAGTATATGCAGATAAAGTTGGTCTTGATAAAGCGAGCGTGATCGATATGACAAGTGGGGGAGCAGCGCAAAACTGGAGTATGGATAATTATGGTCCACGGGTGCTAAAGGGCGATTATCAACCAGGGTTTATGGCTAAACACTTCTTGAAAGATTTAAGAATCGTTTTGACTGTGGCTAATGATTTAAATCTTGAGCTTCCTGGAACCACCGTTGCTGAACAACTTTATGATAAGATGGTGCAAAATCCTGAATGGGCTGATTTAGGAACTCAAGGATTAATAAAATTATATGAATCTCAGAATGACAAAAAAGGAACCAACCACTAATAATTGTGGTTGATTCCTTTTTTGTTATAAATTATTTTCGTTTTCTTCGACTCTGGATAGCCAGGGTTAGGCTAACACCAATTGAGACAAAGAAGAAGATTAGGGCTAATACAACTAGTCCAATTTTGAGGTTGTTTGGTAAATTATTCATTTGAATTATTAGTCCGATCACGATTGAAATGATCAAACAAATATCTGCAAAAATTTGTGTAGGCGAGAATACCAATCAAATCATTCCTTTCAAAATCATTATACCAAAGTTACTCGATGGACATTGCCTTTAATTTAGCCTTAGCTTCACTGTTTGCTTTCGCAACAGCAGCGGCTTGAATCTTCTTAACAAGTGCAGCTTGTTGGGCAGGTGTCATAGCTGGGTCTTGCATTCTAGCAGCCATAACTTGTTTCTTGATAACTGCAGCAAGCATCTTTTTAGAGTTAGCTTGTTGAGATTTCATTTGTGCCTGAAGGGTTTTAACTTGTTTAGGAGTTAAAACGATCCAATCGTTAGTAATTTCGAATTTGTTAACTCGAGAAATGTACTGATGATTAGTACCTAAACCTGCATAGAATATTTTAAAGAAATTATTCTTGTAAGTGTAACGTTTAGTAGTTGTTAATAATTGAGCTGATTGTTCACGATTACGTGAGAATTTATTAACAGTATTAGCATCTGCTTGAGTATGAGTAGTTTTCTTAGCTTCTTTGTTTTTGTAAACAACAACACTTTCATCCTTAGTACCTACAGGACTCTTAATAGCTACGTTCATATCCATGTTTTTAATTGCAAATGCTGGATCGATTTGTTTGATAGAAGTGACTGTTTCTTTTTTCATTCCTAAATGTTGTGAATCACCTAAGGTAATAGTAGCTAAGGAAGCCATTAAGCCAACAATTGAAATGATCCATGTAATGTTTCGAAGCCAGCCTTGCTTCATGCCAATGAATGATGAAGCAAATATTATCACGAAGATTATAATTAACGCGATTCCCATTATTTTTCACCTCCGGCTAATGGATTTACGGTGTTTTTGTCATTCAAGAAGAACGCAATGATTAGACCAGCAACTGAGAATACAACAGCGATTGAGAAGGCTGCAGCATAACCAGTTAATACGGCGTTAGTAGCATGTTCTTTATATAGTAATGGCATTGAAGCTAATAAAGACTTACCGGGCATTGAGTTCTTAGTAACATTAGATAAAACACTGACTAAGATGGCAGTACCCATTGAACTAGCAACCTGGCGAACAGTGTTGTTAACAGCAGTGGCGTGACTGACCAAGTTAAGTGGAAGGGAGTTCATACCAGAAGTGGTGATAGGCATCAAGGCCATGGCAACTCCGACCATTCGAATAGCGTACGTAATGATTAAGAATAGTAATGGTGTTTCCTTAGTTAAGAATAAGAAAGGAATTGTTCCTAGTGTAAGAAGTGTTAAACCAGTGATAGCTAAACGCTTGGCACCAATTTTATCGAAGATCCGACCAGTAATTGGGCTCATTACACCAATCATCAAAGCGCCAGGAAGTAGTGTTAATCCTGATTGCAAAGCTGAGTCGCCTCTGATTGTTTGCAAGTAGATTGGTAATACCATTTCAACACCAACCATGGCGATGTTGACGATGGCTGATAGAGTAGTGGTTAAACTAAATGTTCTAGTCTTGAAAACAGTTAGATTGAGGAATGGATGTGCTGACTTCAATTGACGAATTACAAAGAATGCAACGATGATGATACCTATGATAATCGTTGAGATAACAAGTGGGTCAGTCCAGCCTTTGTCACCAACTTCTGAGAATCCATACAACATTGAACCAAAACCGGCTGTTGATAATGCAGCTGACCACCAGTCCAATGATGATTTAGAAGTTGGGATAACAGTTTTAACTGTGAAGAACGAAATGATAATAACGACAATGATGAATGGAATCAACATTCCAAATAACATTCTCCATGAGTAACTATCAATGATAAATCCTGAAAGAGTTGGTCCAATAGCTGGAGCCATTCCAATAGCTAATCCAAGGATACCCATGATGGTTCCACGTTTTTCAGGAGGGAAGATTGAAAGGTTGACTGTTTGAGCAAGTGGCATAGTAATACCAACGGCAATACCTTGAATCAAGCGACCAATAAATATAGTACTAAAGTCGGAGGCAACGAATGCGAGTATCGTACCAACCAAAAATAGTGACATAGCAGTCATATACAAGGTTCTTGAACTAAATCGATTCAACAACCAAGCAGTAATTGGAATCATAACCCCATTTACCATCATGAAACCAGTGGTTAACCACTGGACAGTTGACGTACTAGCATCAAATGCCTTCATAAGGGCAGGATAAGCAGTAGCTAACATAGTACTACTTAGGATGGTGATGAATGTTCCAAAAACAATAGTTGCGACCATTAATACACGGCTATAAGGTTTGCCGTGAATGTCTAAAGCTTTTTCGGACAAGGCGAAATTCCTTCTTTCTTTTCTTGTTTCATAAATAATGACAAAAGTTAGAATACTACCGGCGAGAACGATTGTCAACAAATCTGACAACAATAATCGATTCTTTAATATTGACGGACGAAAAAATAACAACTATAATTTCCAATGTTGTATTGATAGGATTAATTATTAGTAGGTGAATAGTATTGGTAGAAACTTCAAAGGGTGGTTTGTTTAATACTGAAAAGTTAATATTTGGTATTCGACAAGTGACTCAAATAACTGGCGTTTCTTCACGTCAATTAAGATATTGGGAACAACAAAATTATATTTCACCGATCCAACAAAAAAAGGGAACTTCTCGTCAGTATGATATGCATACATTGCTAAAAATCGCTAATATTCAGCGCTTCTTAAGCCAAGGGTTTACATTGTCAGTGGCTGTGGAAAAGGCTATTAAGGTGGGACGAGAAGCTCCATTAATCAGAGACTTTGTTTTGTCACGGATGAATGGTGTCAACATTGAGTCAGACGATCGAGCAACCATTGACTTTGGATTTTTAGATGACAGCCATAAGCAACGGGTGCTTGGAGTTATTGATCATGGCAAGACCTCTTTTGAAATTATTGATGAGGTATAATGTAATAAAAGCAAGGCAGACTAATATCTACCTTGCTTTTTTATTGCCGACTATTTGGTTAATTGTTTATATAATCCTAAGATGGTTTTATCCGATAATTCGAGAGATTTACCGTCAACAGTTACTGATTCGATTTCGTAATAGTCTTCCAAATCCGGGGTTTCTAGTCTTTGATTAGCTACGAAGTCTTCGACACTGTTATAGGAAATTTTACTTGATGAGTTCCCGTTTTTATAAGTAATTTCTAGCATTTTAAACACTGTCCTTTCTGTTATTATTGTAGGAATAATGAATGCGTAATGCAATTAACAAGGTCGTTTAAATTTAGTTAGCTTATTTTCTAATTGCGTGCAATTTAGTGTTGCCGAATTCAAATTCATGTTAAATTAAACGATTAATAAAAGAAAAGATACAAATGAAGAGAGTCGATAATGCATGATGCATATGGGGGATATTCAATGAAGCGTTGAGGCTTATTTATGGTTACTTTATTGATGGGGTTATTCACAGTTGAAAGTTTGACGACTGATAGTGAGCAGGCCACCACGGTCAAATTTGATAATAATATGATCACTTCAAAGAACCTGACATCTCATGGCGTTATTAAATATAATTTTGCTTCTCCTGCAAAGAAATATAATGGGACCGTTAAGACGGCAACTAATAAATGGAACAAGGCGCTAGGTAAGCGGGTGTTTGCGGCTTCTAAGTCCGCTAATGATTTTAGGCTGGTTATTACCAATTCTAATATCACTCCTGGTTTAGCGGGGGTTGCTGAAGTCAATAGTGGCGTAATCGGTCAGTTATGCAACATTACTCAAGCCATAAGCAGTTCTAATTCACGAACTTGGTCATACGCTAGGCACTAAAGATTTGTATCTTTATCCTAATGCAGGCTTGAGAAAGCAGTTTGAGCGCGGAGCAATTATGGGTGGTAATTACTCAACAACTATTAAAAGATTCGATGCTGATTTAGCAAAATGGTCGTTGAACAAGACTAACTCGCTCAGTGAGAAACAACTTCTAATTTACAGGGCTTTACCTAACCTATACTTTCAGAAGTATGTCAGTTAACTTTAAGTTATATTGACAATGAGTATTGGGTAATTTATCATTAAACGCATAATACAGTGAAACAAGAATAGTAATATGGTACTTGAGTAATCAGAAATTTGACGGTAATGCGAGTCAAACGGGTACGCATACGAAATTACACTTGTGGAGTTATCTATATTAATAGACGGGTCATTACGTTACCAATGAGCAAGAGAGATCAATAAATTATTGATAAACTTGGGTGGTAACGCGGAAAAATTCGTCCCTAGCATTAATTTGCTAGGGATTTTTTATTTTTAGGAGGAAAACTTATGAACATTATTGATGAATTACAATGGCGTGGTGCAGTTAACCAAGAAACAGATCATGATGGTCTATATGACTTAGTTAACGATAAAAAGATTGGTATTTACGTTGGAGTTGACCCAACTGGAGACAGTATGCATATTGGTCACTTGATTCCATTCATGATTTTAAAAAGGTTCCAATTAGCTGGCCATAAACCGGTTGCTGTTATCGGTGGCGGTACAGGTTCAATTGGTGATCCAAGTGGTAAGAAGTCAGAACGAGTTCTTCAGTCAATGGATCAAGTGCATCACAATGAACAAGCTTTAACAGCTCAGATGCAAAACCTTTTTGGTGATGACGGACAGTTCGAAATTGTTAATAATTACGATTGGCTATCAAAAATTAGTCTACTAGATTTCCTACGTGACTATGGGAAGCTATTCAATGTTAATACAATGTTGAATAAAGAAATCGTGGCTAGTCGTCTAGAAGTCGGTATTTCATTCACTGAATTTACTTACCAAATTTTGCAATCTGTAGATTTCCTTCATCTATATAAGAATAATGATGTGCAACTTCAATTAGGTGGAGCAGATCAATGGGGTAACATTACATCAGGTATTGATTTGATACATAAGGTAGAAGGATCAGATACTCGGGTATACGGTTTAACTATTCCATTGATGCTTAAAGCTGACGGCACTAAATTCGGTAAGACGGCTGGTGGAGCAGTTTGGTTGGATCCAGAAAAGACCACCCCTTATGAATTTTACCAATTCTGGATTAATCAAGATGATCGTGACGTTGTTAAATATTTGAAGTACTTTACTTTCTTAAGCCAAGAAGAAATTGAGACATTATCTGAGAAGGTTAAGACACAACCAGAGAAGCGTGAAGCACAGAGACGTTTGGCAGAAGAAGTCACAGAGTTTGTTCATGGTAAGCAAGCTGTTGTTGAAGCAGAACATATTTCAGCTGCATTGTTCTCTGGGGATGTCGCTAAATTGACGTCATCAGAAATTGAGCAAGGATTTAAAAACATGCCTACAGTTGAAGTGTCATCAGAAAAGCGCAACATTGTTGAGTGGCTGGTAGACGTAACAGCTATTGAACCTTCTCGTCGTCAAGCACGTGAAGATATTACTAACGGTGCAATCAGAATTAATGGAGACAAGATCACTGATGTTGATAGTGAGATTGATCCTTCATCTAAGTTCGATGGTAAGTTTGTGATCGTTAGACGTGGTAAGAAACGTTACTTCCTTGCTAAAGTAAAATAGATTGTCAAGCAAATCGATTTGATTTGCTTTTTTTATTGACAATTATTACAAAAGTGAGTATATTATTACTTGCGGCTTTGAGATATTTGTTTCTTAGTCGCTAGATAATATTTTAAAAAAAGTATTGACCGGAAAGTTAATTCTTGATAAGATATTACATGTTGCTGATTGAGAGCGAACGACATATACCAATTTGAAAATAAATTAGTTGTTGACATTATTTTCTGATTATTATATACTTATCTTCGTTGCTTAATTGCAACATACGACTGAGTTTTGAAGCTTGTTGATGAGATTTGGATCTCAACATGAAGTTACAATCAGTTAGGTAGACCTTTGAAAACTGAACAAAATTTTCGACAAACAAATGTGTAGGGTTCTTTGATCGTTAGATCAAAGACAAACAATTTGCGAAGTCAATTCGCTAGTAACAAAAAAATAATCATGAGCTTACAAGCTTATCATTTTAAAATGAGAGTTTGATCCTGGCTCAGGACGAACGCTGGCGGCGTGCCTAATACATGCAAGTCGAACGCGTCTACGTTAATGAAATCAATGTGCTTGCACGGCGATGGATTTAACATTAGACGAGTGGCGAACTGGTGAGTAACACGTGGGTAACCTGCCCTCAAGCAGGGGATAACACTTGGAAACAGGTGCTAATACCGTATAACAACAAAAACCGCATGGTTTTTGTTTGAAAGATGGTTTCGGCTATCACTTGAGGATGGACCCGCGGCGTATTAGCTAGTTGGTGAGGTAATGGCTCACCAAGGCAATGATACGTAGCCGACCTGAGAGGGTAATCGGCCACATTGGGACTGAGACACGGCCCAAACTCCTACGGGAGGCAGCAGTAGGGAATCTTCCACAATGGACGAAAGTCTGATGGAGCAACGCCGCGTGAGTGAAGAAGGGTTTCGGCTCGTAAAACTCTGTTGTTAAAGAAGAACAGGTGTAAGAGTAACTGTTTACACCGTGACGGTATTTAACCAGAAAGCCACGGCTAACTACGTGCCAGCAGCCGCGGTAATACGTAGGTGGCAAGCGTTGTCCGGATTTATTGGGCGTAAAGCGAGCGCAGGCGGTCTTTTAAGTCTGATGTGAAAGCCTTCGGCTTAACCGGAGAAGTGCATCGGAAACTGGGAGACTTGAGTGCAGAAGAGGACAGTGGAACTCCATGTGTAGCGGTGAAATGCGTAGATATATGGAAGAACACCAGTGGCGAAGGCGGCTGTCTGGTCTGTAACTGACGCTGAGGCTCGAAAGCATGGGTAGCGAACAGGATTAGATACCCTGGTAGTCCATGCCGTAAACGATGAGTGCTAAGTGTTGGAGGGTTTCCGCCCTTCAGTGCTGCAGCTAACGCATTAAGCACTCCGCCTGGGGAGTACGACCGCAAGGTTGAAACTCAAAGGAATTGACGGGGGCCCGCACAAGCGGTGGAGCATGTGGTTTAATTCGATGCTACGCGAAGAACCTTACCAGGTCTTGACATCTTCTGCTAACCCAAGAGATTGGGCGTTCCCTTCGGGGACGGAATGACAGGTGGTGCATGGTTGTCGTCAGCTCGTGTCGTGAGATGTTGGGTTAAGTCCCGCAACGAGCGCAACCCTTATTGTTAGTTGCCAGCATTTAGTTGGGCACTCTAGCAAGACTGCCGGTGACAAACCGGAGGAAGGTGGGGACGACGTCAAATCATCATGCCCCTTATGACCTGGGCTACACACGTGCTACAATGGACGGTACAACGAGTCGCGAAACCGCGAGGTCAAGCTAATCTCTTAAAGCCGTTCTCAGTTCGGATTGCAGGCTGCAACTCGCCTGCATGAAGTTGGAATCGCTAGTAATCGTGGATCAGCATGCCACGGTGAATACGTTCCCGGGCCTTGTACACACCGCCCGTCACACCATGAGAGTTTGTAACACCCAAAGTCGGTGAGGTAACCTTTTGGAGCCAGCCGCCTAAGGTGGGACAGATGATTAGGGTGAAGTCGTAACAAGGTAGCCGTAGGAGAACCTGCGGCTGGATCACCTCCTTTCTAAGGAATAATACGGAAACCTACACATCGTCGAAAGTTTTGTTTAGTTTTGAGAGGTCTACTCTCATATTTGGTTAACGCTTTTTTGGGCCTATAGCTCAGCTGGTTAGAGCGCACGCCTGATAAGCGTGAGGTCGATGGTTCGAGTCCATTTAGGCCCATCCACCGGCCTTATGACCGGAGAAGTATGGGGAATTAGCTCAGATGGGAGAGCACCTGCTTTGCAAGCAGGGGGTCAGCGGTTCGATCCCGCTATTCTCCATTGACACGAGAGTGTCTGGAATTTTGTTCTTTGAAAACTAGATAATATTAATTTTCTGTAGTGAATTATATTTAGAATATAATTTCAACCGAGAACACCGCGTATTGAGTCAATAAAATTAACGAATAAGTTTAATCGCATAAACTCAATTAATCAGTATCACGAAGTGATACTAGGTTAAGTTATTAAGGGCGCATGGTGAATGCCTTGGCACTAGGAGCCGATGAAGGACGGGACTAACACCGATATGCTTCGGGGAGCTGTACGTAAGCTTTGATCCGGAGATTTCCGAATGGGGAAACCCAGCAGTTTTAATCGACTGTTACTGGTCAGTGAATACATAGCTGATCAGAGGTAGACGTGGGGAACTGAAACATCTAATTACCCACAGGAAGAGAAAGAAAAATCGATTCCCTAAGTAGCGGCGAGCGAACGGGGAACAGCCCAAACCAAAGAGCTTGCTCTTTGGGGTTGTAGGACTGAACATTTGAGTTACCAAAGTTGTTGATAATCGAACAATCTGGGAAGATTGGCGAAACAGGGTGATAGCCCCGTAGATGAAATCAATGACCCTCAGTTCAGGATCCTGAGTACGGCGACACACGTGAAACGTCGTCGGAATCCGGGAGGACCATCTCCCAAGGCTAAATACTCCCTAGTGACCGATAGTGAACCAGTACCGTGAGGGAAAGGTGAAAAGCACCCCGGAAGGGGAGTGAAATAGTTCCTGAAACCATGTGCCTACAAGCAGTTAGAGCCCGTTAATGGGTGATAGCGTGCCTTTTGTAGAATGAACCGGCGAGTTACGGTAACATGCAAGGTTAAGGTGAAAAGCCGGAGCCGCAGCGAAAGCGAGTCTGAAATGGGCGTTTAAGTATGTTGCTGTAGACCCGAAACCAGGTGATCTACCCATGTCCAGGCTGAAGGTGAGGTAAAACTTACTGGAGGGCCGAACCCGTGTACGTTGAAAAGTGCTGGGATGAGGTGTGGGTAGCGGTGAAATTCCAAACGAACTTGGAGATAGCTGGTTCTCTCCGAAATAGCTTTAGGGCTAGCCTCGGACTTAGAATCATGGAGGTAGAGCACTGTTTGGACGAGGGGCCCGTCATGGGTTACTGAGTTCAGATAAACTCCGAATACCATTGATTTATATCCGGGAGTCAGACGGTGAGTGATAAGATCCATCGTCGAAAGGGGAACAGCCCAGACCACCAGTTAAGGTCCCTAAATGTATGCTAAGTGGAAAAGGATGTGGAGTTGCATAGACAACTAGGATGTTGGCTTAGAAGCAGCCACTCATTTAAAGAGTGCGTAATAGCTCACTAGTCGAGTGATTCCGCGCCGAAAATTTACCGGGGCTAAGCATACTACCGAGACTGTGGACATGACCATTCGGTCATGTGATAGGAGAGCGTTCTAAGGGCAATGAAGTCAGACCGTAAGGACTGGTGGAGCGCTTAGAAGTGAGAATGCCGGTATGAGTAGCGAAAGATCAGTGAGAATCTGATCCACCGAATGACTAAGGTTTCCTGGGGAAGGCTCGTCCTCCCAGGGTTAGTCGGGACCTAAGCCGAGGCCGAGAGGCGTAGGCGATGGATAACAGGTTGAGATTCCTGTACTAGTTGATTATGTTTGAGCGATGGAGGGACGCAGGAGGCTAAGTTGTGCGCACGATTGGAAATGTGCGTTCAAGCTATGAGTCAGTTGAGGAGTCAAATGCTTCTCAGCGGGTTGACAAGTAGTGATGAGGACCGAAATTTAAGTAGGGAAGCAACTGACGTCACACTGCCGAGAAAAGCTTCTAGTGAGTAATCAACTACCCGTACCGCAAACCGACACAGGTAGTCGAGGAGAGAATCCTAAGGTGAGCGAGTGAACTCTCGTTAAGGAACTCGGCAAAATGACCCCGTAACTTCGGGAGAAGGGGTGCTGACCGCAAGGTCAGCCGCAGTGAAAAGGCCCAGGCGACTGTTTATCAAAAACACAGGTTTCTGCAAAATCGTAAGATGACGTATAGGGGCTGACGCCTGCCCGGTGCTGGAAGGTTAAGTGGATGAGTTAGCTTCGGCGAAGCCCAGAAATGAAGCCCCAGTAAACGGCGGCCGTAACTATAACGGTCCTAAGGTAGCGAAATTCCTTGTCGGGTAAGTTCCGACCCGCACGAAAGGCGTAACGATCTGGGCACTGTCTCAACGAGAGACTCGGTGAAATTAAGATACCTGTGAAGAAGCAGGTTACCCGCGACAGGACGGAAAGACCCCATGGAGCTTTACTGTAGCTTGATATTGGGTGTTGACACAGCTTGTACAGGATAGGTAGGAGCCGATGAAGTCGGAACGCTAGTTTCGACAGAGGCGTTGGTGGGATACTACCCTCGCTGTGTGAACACTCTAACCCGCGCCACTTAGCGTGGCGGGAGACAGTGTCAGGTGGGCAGTTTGACTGGGGCGGTCGCCTCCCAAACAGTAACGGAGGCGCCCAAAGGTTCCCTCAGAATGGTTGGAAATCATTCATAGAGTGTAAAGGCAGAAGGGAGCTTGACTGCGAGACAGACAGGTCGAGCAGGGACGAAAGTCGGGCTTAGTGATCCGGTGGTACCGTATGGAAGGGCCATCGCTCAACGGATAAAAGCTACCCTGGGGATAACAGGCTTATCTCCCCCAAGAGTCCACATCGACGGGGAGGTTTGGCACCTCGATGTCGGCTCATCGCATCCTGGGGCTGTAGTCGGTCCCAAGGGTTGGGCTGTTCGCCCATTAAAGCGGTACGCGAGCTGGGTTCAGAACGTCGTGAGACAGTTCGGTCCCTATCCGTCGCGGGCGTAGGAAATTTGAGAGGAGCTGTCCTTAGTACGAGAGGACCGGGATGGACATACCGCTGGTGTACCAGTTGTGCCGCCAGGCGCATCGCTGGGTAGCTATGTATGGATGAGATAAACGCTGAAAGCATCTAAGTGTGAAACTCGCCTCAAGATGAGATTTCCCATTCCTATATGGAAGTAAGACCCCTCAGAGATGATGAGGTAGATAGGTTGGAAGTGGAAGTGCAGTGATGTACGGAGCGGACCAATACTAATCGGTCGAGGACTTAACCAAAAAATGGTGGTAAGTACCGGTACAGAAAATTAATATTAGCTAGTTTTGAGAGAACAAAGTTCTCTAAGTAACATAGTGTGGTGGCGATAGCCTGAAGGATACACCTGTTCCCATGCCGAACACAGAAGTTAAGCTTCAGCACGCCGAGAGTAGTTGGGGGATCGCCCCCTGCAAGGGTAGGACGTTGCCACGCGATTTATGGAGGATTAGCTCAGCTGGGAGAGCATCTGCCTTACAAGCAGGAGGTCACAGGTTCGATCCCTGTATCCTCCATATTGAGCCGTTAGCTCAGTTGGTAGAGCATCTGACTTTTAATCAGAGGGTCGGCAGTTCGAGACTGCCACGGCTCATTACAATTGAATATATCTTAGCGCATAGCAATATTTAATGTAAAAATTGCCGACTTAGCTCAGCTGGCAGAGCACCTGTCTTGTAAACAGGGGGTCGGAAGTTCGAATCTTCTAGTCGGCATTTTTGCGGAAGTAGTTCAGTGGTAGAACATCACCTTGCCATGGTGGGGGTCGCGGGTTCGAATCCCGTCTTCCGCTTGTTATGCCGGGGTGGCGGAATTGGCAGACGCACAGGACTTAAAATCCTGCGGTCAGTGATGACCGTACCGGTTCGATCCCGGTCCTCGGCATATAATGCACCCATAGCGCAACTGGATAGAGTGTCTGACTACGAATCAGAAGGTTGTAGGTTCGACTCCTACTGGGTGCATAGTTTTTCGGGAAGTAGCTCAGCTTGGTAGAGCACCTGGTTTGGGACCAGGGGGTCGCAGGTTCGAATCCTGTCTTCCCGATTGGTAGGAATTATTTTAATAGTATGACTATCATCGATCGCGGTGTAGCTCAGCTGGCTAGAGCGTCCGGTTCATACCCGGGAGGTCGGGGGTTCGATCCCCTCTGCCGCGATATAGGTCTTGGACCTTTAGCTCAGTTGGTTAGAGCAGACGGCTCATAACCGTCCGGTCGTAGGTTCGAGTCCTACAAGGTCCATTGACTCACTATTGTTAGTGTTTGTATTATGTAGTATAATATTGTTTGTGTTTTATTATGGAGGATTACCCAAGTCTGGCTGAAGGGAACGGTCTTGAAAACCGTCAGGTGGGTCAAACCACGCGAGAGTTCGAATCTCTCATCCTCCTTTTAATTATCGCGGGATGGAGCAGTCTGGTAGCTCGTCGGGCTCATAACCCGAAGGTCGTTGGTTCAAATCCAGCTCCCGCAATTTTGGTCCGTTGGTCTAGTTGGTTTAGGACGCCTGCCTGTCACGCAGGAGATCACGAGTTCGAGTCTCGTACGGACCGGTTATGGCTCGGTAGCTCAGTCGGTAGAGCAATGGATTGAAGCTCCATGTGTCGGCAGTTCGATTCTGTCCCGCGCCACTTTAATTAAATATTTATCATGCGGGTGTAGTTTAGTGGTAAAACCACAGCCTTCCAAGCTGTTGTCGCGAGTTCGATTCTCGTCACCCGCTTTTTTATATTCAATGGGCCTATAGCTCAGCTGGTTAGAGCGCACGCCTGATAAGCGTGAGGTCGATGGTTCGAGTCCATTTAGGCCCATATTGGAGAAGTACTCAAGTGGCTGAAGAGGCGCCCCTGCTAAGGGTGTAGGTCGCGTAAGCGGCGCGAGAGTTCGAATCTCTCCTTCTCCGTTTTGGTTTTTTATTAGATAATATATGACCCGTTGGTCAAGTGGTTAAGACACCGCCCTTTCACGGCGGTAACATGGGTTCGAATCCCGTACGGGTCATTCAATAAACATCATAATATAATTATCGCGGGATGGAGCAGTCTGGTAGCTCGTCGGGCTCATAACCCGAAGGTCGTTGGTTCAAATCCAGCTCCCGCAATTTTGGTCCGTTGGTCTAGTTGGTTTAGGACGCCTGCCTGTCACGCAGGAGATCACGAGTTCGAGTCTCGTACGGACCGGTCGTAAAGGAGAAAGCAGATATCTGCTTTCTCCTTTTTTAATACCCTTGGGTCTTTTCTAGCAGCGTGATAGATTAAAAATCTAGTGTCCAGTAGGGCGTGTAGATTTGAAGCCCACCTCCGGTATACAATTTAATCGTAATAAATTCATAATCGGCAAGCCTGTATTGGTCATTCTTTGGACCGAAACTTCTTGCTTAGATTTAAATTATGGTAATTCCCGAATAAACATTATAAAATACAATTACTTAATTTTATGATGGGAGATTAGCTATGGGACAATATATAGTACATTCAACTTTAAGACCTTTAGGAACGCAGGTAATGAATCAAACGGGTGGACATTCATATTTATCTGATGAGCCTGCAGTTGCCCAAGGAACGGATGCAGGACCAAATCCAGTTCAGTATTTGCTGGGAGCTGTTGGTAGCTGCATGAGTGTGACAGCAAGAAATATTGAGAATGAAGAAGACAATCTAACAATTAAGAAGTTTAAAGTTGACGTTTATGGCGAAACAACACAGTATCCTGATGGAAGCTCCAAGGTAACTGATATGAAGATTAAGTTAACCGCGGAAACAAATCTTTCAGCAGAAGACCATCAGTTTTTCATGAATGAAGTGGTCAGGAAATGTACAGTTCATGCTTCATTAGTAGGTTCTATTCCTATGACAATTGAATTTGCATAAATAAAAAGATCTGAGATGAACACATCTCAGATCTTTTTTAATGGACAAACTTGAAATTTGATTCATGGCTATAAAAACTAGGATCATTATTGTATGTCTCTGGCATCAATAATGGATTAGCTTTCTTCCACATTTCGAATTGTGTTGGTGAGTTCCACGTGGTTAACAGAACTCGCTCATTGATGTTCTTATAACTGTGTAATGAGTATATTGAATGCATTCCTGAAGGGAGTGGATTGCTCATTAACTGGTTAATCCTGGCATCGAAAACTTTTTGCTGATCAATATCTAATTTAGTAGCGATAAAGCTAATGAACCCGTGCCAGTCATCTGTGCCACCATGACTGAGGACATCATACTGAACGAGAGATTTAAAGATAGAATCTTTACCGGAAACGTCTAATAGCATTAATTCATTACGATTATTTAACGCATCATATAATATTAGATCTCGATCAGGATTGTCTTTTTTAATCTTGCTTAAGATTGGCTCACTACCAAATGTCATTGAAATATTTCTAATCATGATCCCGCCTCCTATTTCAACTTAATTATACTTTTTTTGTAAACGGTAACCAAACATTTACAATCCCAAAATATCTTTCTATACTTAGTCAAAGGGAGGAAATTGCCGTGAAATTAACAGTATTAGGATACCTAGGTGGCTACCCAAGTCACGGAGATGGTACAAGTGCGTACTTATTAGAATCAAATGATTATAAGTTATTGATTGATTTTGGTAGTGGGGCATTGCTTAGTTTAGAGAAGGTGGCAGATCCTTTGACTATTGATGCAATGATTTTAACTCATTATCACAATGACCATATTGCTGACGTTGGTGTTATGCAATATTATTGGCAGTTACATAATGATCGACCAAATGCAAAAGTCTTGCCAATTTATGGTCATACAGCAGATAAACAGCATTTTGAAAGTTTGGATTGGCCAGGTTCAACAGAAAAAAGAGCTTATGATCCAGAAAAAGAGTTAAACATAGGACCATACAAGATAACATTCATGAAAACTCATCATCCAGTTGTTGCTTATGCACTAAGAATTGAAGAAAGCCAAACTGGAAAGGTATTAGTATTTACTGCAGATAGCGCATATTTCGGTGGTTTGATATCATTTTGCCAAGATGCTGACTTATTACTTACTGACACTAACTTCTATGCTGATAAGCAAGGGAAAAAATGGCATATGACTACTGAAGAAACTGGGAGACTTGCTAGCCAAGCTAACGTTAAACGTTTGTTATTAAGTCATCTACCTGAGTCAGATGATGTTGAAAGACTAGTAACCGAGACTACAGATGCTTTATCCGACTCAATTCAGGTTGAAACTGCCAGTACTAGGGTGTCAGTCGAAATATGAAGCTTCTGTGAACAAAAGCATATAAAATAGAAATAACTGTGAACTTCTGGATTCTAGTAGTCATCTCTTATATACTTTGATTATAAATTAAAGTTAAGGGGATGTTTAACTATGACAATCGAATTTTTATCAACTCCAAGTTGTACTTCTTGTAGAAAAGCTAAGGCTTGGTTACAAGCGAATGAAGTCGCTTATAAAGAAAGAAATATTTTCGCAAATCCATTGAGTAAAGCAGAATTAAAGAAAATTCTTATGCTTTCTGAAGAAGGTACAGAAGCTTTGATTTCAACTAGATCATTTGCGGTTCAGGAATATCGGCATAGACTCGATTCAATGAACTTAAATGAATTATTAAACTTATTGGCTGCTCATCCAGAAATGATCAGAAGACCAATTATTATGGATGAAAATCGATTACAAATTGGCTTTAACGATGACGAAATTAGAAGATTTTTGCCTAGACATATCCGTAAAAAAGATCTTGCTAGAATGATTGCAAAGGCGCAGTAATTGCGTGATATTACTTGTTTTTCATCAATTTAAGCCGTATCATTTACATGAATGGTATTAGTGTTACAATAAATGAATACTAAATGACCCTTGGTTATGGAATGGGGTGGACAAGCATGGAAATGGAACGGATTAATGAGAACACGATTCGAGTACTTATTGGAACCGAAGATTTAGACAAGCGCGGGATTACTGTGCTTGATTTACTTGGTAATCATAAACAGATTGAAAGCTTCTTCTACAGCATCTTAGAAGAGGTCGATAAAGATCACCAATTTCAAAATAATGATGCCGTTACGTTCCAGGTCTTACCAAATCAGAACGGTTTGGAACTATTTATTAGCAAAGATGTTGATCTTGACAAGGATGATTTAATCCTTGGACCTGATGATGAACATAAAGACAGTGTCTCAAAATTCATTGATGAACAGCGAGAAGCTGCTGAGTTGAAAAAGTCTGACACTAGTGAAGCTGATGAATTTGGCCATCAAAAGAGAACGGTAATTGTTGAATTTAATGATTTTGAAAATTTCATCGAGTTAGCAAAAGCTCTGCGTTTAGAAAATGGAACATCTGACTTGTATCTCTATAAGGGTAACTATTACCTGAGATTACAATTGTTCAGCAATGATCCTGTAGATATCGTAGTTGCTGATGAAATTGCGATTGCTTATGAGTATGGAAATAAAACTCGTGTTACCAATGATGTATTAACTGAATATGGTGATTTGGTAATGGAGAATAGTGCATTAGAATTAAGTCGTTACTATTTTAAATAAATCATCAAAATATTAAAAAGCTACATTGCAGTTAATCTGCAATGTAGCTTTTTCTTTTAAAATAGTTGTGGGAACAATGTTCTAGTTTGATTTTCAAAATTGTCTTCTGTTACAGAAGCTAATTCAATTTCATATTTATGATCTTCGAAACTAACTTGTAGACGGTCACTCGAAATGAATTTATATTTGACGCCTAATTCAATCAGTAATTTCACCAGCATTTGTACTGCTGAAGAGAATTTATCCAAAGCAGGCAAGACTTCTGTTCGATCTGTCCGGGCCTGCTTGAACTTTAATCCCTGCTGACTACCAAATTTTTGCAGACTGCCATTGCTGGTTAATTGTGATAGCCGACCACTAGGTGTTAATTCAGGATGATCAATCATTCGAGCGACACGCTGAAGAACTTCAAATACCTGTTCATTTGCTTCAAGAGTTGTCGCAGTCTTGTTAAGTTTCGTAATTAATTGGCGCATTTCTTCTTCCATACATGATTTTTTATCTGGTGCCTCTAATGCTACTCGATCATTATCATCGAATGAGGTTTTTAATGCCTCACGCATATTTTCGGGTTCTTCTGAGTCAACGAAGAGGGATAAAAAGTATGTCTTTAAAAAAGTTAATGTCTCAGCACTAATCCCGTTTTCCTCGAACGGATTATTATCAAAAACACGAAATTCTAGATAATCGATTCCTTGGCTAGGGTAGTCTAGATATGATTCTTGACCACGAAGCCTAACAGGACCATAAAATTCAGATGGTGAATAAAGATGCTTTTTCGCAATTCCATTAGAAATCATTTTGACATAGTGCTTCAAACTTGAGTAGACAGTCACACTAACCTCGTCTTGTGGTCGATTGACATAACCAAAATGACTATTGCGAATACTTCTGACAGGTTGTTGTAACTCGGTTGGGGTCTTCTCGAAGAATCCTTTTTCAGCTACCGGACTGGCGCCTAGAAAGTATGTTAAAAAGAAGCGATGCAAAACAAACTGTTGTGCAAGTCCAAAGTAAACATCATTTTTAAACTGAATAAATGATTTATACTCCGACTCATATTGCGAATACAATTTTTTTAATAAGGTATTAGGCAAACTGAAATTAATGTGGATTCCAGTCACAATTTTAGGTTGAACACCATATTTTTCAGTTAGGTAATCGTGATATTCAGCATATGCTGGTCTGTCAAAATTATTTTTTACGAACTCGATTTCCTTACTAGTTAAAACTGGTGGCATACTGAGTGGCCAGATCAATTCGTCATCGCGAAGATGATCATGAAGAACAGTTTGTAAGGTGTCGAGCTGATTGATAGTATCTTGAATGTTTGTATGTGGATCAGTAATTATTTCTGATTGACTTTCGGCGAAATCTGATTGTAAGTAAGGGTGAAATTCACGGGAACCTAATTCGCTCGGATATGGATGGTTACTTAAACGACCATTTTTCATTGCCCGATGTTCCTCAATTTCAACGCCAATTGAACTCTTTTTAAGTTCGTCGACAAGTCCTAACTTTTGAATATTTTCTAGGATATTTTGCAACATATTTCCATCCTCCAGTCCATTAGTTAAATCAATTATAAACAAAAATCACAATAAAAGCGTATTTACTGATTGGAAGGTGATTGTATGTTGATGGCTTTGAGAAATGAACAACTGGTTTTGGCCAGAGATGCTAATAAGAAGCATCATTATTTTTGTCCCAAATGTGGTAGTTCTGTTAAGTTAAAAATTGGGATGAATCGACAGCCATATTTTGCTCATTTACAAAAGTTAGGTTCAATTGAGGCTGAGAGCGCCCAACATAAGGATGGCAAACAGCAGTTATTAGAAGATATGTTGAAACAAAGATTAAACGCTCAGACAGAGGTAGTGATGAGCAATCATGAACAACGTGCGGATGTGTACGTCCCCGATGCTAAAATAGTTTTGGAATATCAATGTAGTTCAATATCTGTGAGCAATGTTGCCAAACGAACCAGTGAATACAAAGATTCAGAAATAGATGTGTGGTGGATCTTAGGTGACAATTACTTGAAGAGGAGACTAACCATTGCGACTATCCAAAAATTTGCTAGGTTTAAGGTCGAATGTGGATTTTACTTAATCTTTTATTCGGTGATCCAAAGAAAGTATGTAATTTGGAGCCATATTCAAGAAGCTAATGGCCAATATACATATCAATCTATCGGCTTCTATAGTTTGCATGAATGTTGGTTAAGTCGGAATCAAATTACTTATAAAGTACCAACTAGACATCAGAGAAAGTTGGAAATTTTAAAAGAGAGCAAACGAATTCAAATCGGCATTCTGAAGAAGAATAGTTCGTGTGCTGAATTGGCAGAACTGTGTTATCAGCGTGGAAAGCTACTAGCAGGCGCGCCGAATGTTTGTCATTCACTTAACGGTAGATTTTATCCACTCTTTCTGAAAGGTGGATTTGATTTTAGGCTGCGAATGTTATTTACAATTACTGACTATCGTGGCGAGTTTCTAAATAATGAAGAATTGTGGCAGTTGTACCAAGAAATACTTAGACAATACCAAATAAATTTTGTTCAAGTCCGTGGAGTTTCCCAATTTTACCTGATTGAATTTAGAAGATTCATTCGTGATCTTAGAGAAGCAAGTGTCATCAAATACAGTAATAATGGGATTAAATTGATTGCTTCACCTGATTGGTATTCAGATTATGAGCACAAAAGGCTTGCCATTGAGCAAATTGAATGATTTATGGTAATCTTTATTCATAACGACAATTTAGGAGGAGTACTATGGCAGAAGTAACAGAGTTACCACTGAGAAAAGATGTCGATCCAGAATTAACATGGGATTTAACTACGATCTATCATGATGATTCTGAATTCCAAACGGATTTTGAAAACGTTAAAAAACAAATTGATAGTTATTCTAAATTAACTGGCACATTAGCAAATGATGCTCAAAGCCTTTTGAAAGCAACAACAGCAATTTTGGCTGGTGCTAGATTGTTAGACAAAGTTTATGTATATGCTCAATTAAAAAATGATCAGGATACAAGCGTAGACAAGTATCAGTCGATGCTTGCCCAGGTATCTGACTTAGCATCACAATTTTCTGCGGCCACTGCTTGGTTTGACCCTGAATTACTTCGTTTAGACAGTCAAAAGATGGATCAATACTACGAAGCTGAACCAAAGCTAAAAGATTATCGTCGCTTTTTCAACCAGACATTTAGCCTTAGAGACCATATTCTAAGTGATGATGTTGAACATGCACTTGCATTGTCTAGTGATGTGTTTGATTCAGGAGAAAAGACATTTGGGATTTTAAATAATACCGACCTTTCATTTCCAACTGTAACTGATGAGGAAGGAAACAAGGTCAAACTGTCTGATGGTGTATATGGTGTTTTGCTAGAATCGGCTGATCCTTCAGTTCGCCGACAGGCATTTAAAAAATTATATGAAGTTTATAGCCAATTTCAACATACATTAAGTGCAACTTTAACTACTAATGTTAAACAACATAATTTAAAGGCCAACTTGAAACATTACGATAATGCCCTTCAGGCAGCGTTAACTGTGAATGAAATTCCAACTAATGTTTACCAGAACTTGATTGATGTGGTAAATGAGCATTTGCCATTACTCCATCGATACGTTCAGTTGCGTAAGCAGATTTTAGGTGTAGATGAGTTGCATATGTATGATATGTATACATCCTTGGTTGGAGAACAGTCTCCTCGGTACACATTTGATGAATCCAAACGAATTGCACGTGATGCACTTCAAGTTTTAGGCGACGACTATGTTAGTCACGTTGATGAAGAATTCAACCAACGATGGATCGATGTGGTGGAAAATCGCTATAAACGAAGTGGGGGATATTCCTCAGGCACATATGATACTAACCCGTTTATTTTGTTGAATTGGCAAGATAATTTGGATAACTTGTATACACTGATTCACGAAACCGGTCATAGTATGCACAGCTACTATGCTAAAAATAATCAACCATTCCAATATGGTGATTACTCGATTTTTGTTGCAGAAATTGCTTCAACTACAAATGAAAACTTGCTGACAGACCAATTACTTGCTGACCCAAACATTGATAGTAATCTAAAGAAACACATTTTAAATTATTATCTTGATGGATTTAAAGGAACAGTTTTCCGTCAGACACAGTTTGCTGAATTTGAACAGTTTATTCATGAACAGGATGCTGCTGGTCAACCATTGACCGCTAGCTTCTTGAATGAAAATTATTTGAAGTTGAACCAAAAGTATTATGGGGATGCGGTAATCTCTGATGATGAAATTGGATTAGAATGGTCACGGATTCCACATTTTTACTACAATTTTTATGTTTACCAATATGCTACTGGATTTGCAGCTGCCTCAACACTTGCTGATAAGGTGGTTAACGGTGATCAGAGAGATGTTGATGCGTACCTTGGATTTTTAAAGTCTGGAAGCTCTGATATTCCCACTAACGTAATGAAGAAGGCAGGGGTAGACATGACTAAGCCAGAGTATTTGGAAAAGGCATTTGCAATCTTTGAAGAAAGATTGAATGAGTTTGAAAAATTAGTTACTAAGTAAACAAAAAAACGGTTAATAGATATGCTTAACATAACTATTAACCGTTTTTTCTTAACTATAAACTTTTTAAATCTGCATACTTGATAATTTTGTGTTCAACCGGATCGTTAGCATTTTCTGAATCAACTTCTTCCAGATAACTAGACTCTTTAATACTATCTTGGCAGTATTTAAGTAAAGATTCATAATTAAAATCGCGAATAATAATGCCACTATCTTCCAAGCGAGTATTAAATAGTACTGCACTAGCCGGTTCAGTGATATTCATGTTGATTGCAGCAACTTGATCAGAATGATAAGTTTCAGCTACTAATTTTGATTGTCGATCTTCATCGAACATTTCCAAATCTAATTGTTGCTTTGCAGCCGTTTGCATAATTATTTCATGACAATAAGCTTCTTCTTCATCAAATAGTTGTTCTTGCAAACTCATAAGGAAGTTGCGACCACAACGTTGTCCTTGAAAGGAGGCAGCTTTGTAGTTAATCACCATATCGTAAGGAACTGATCTGTGGAATCGTTTCTTTAACGGATTCTTGAAATCGTTCAGTACATTAATGCTTAGAAGCGGGATGAAGTGAATCACAAGCTGGCTTTTTAGAGTGCGAGCAACTTTTTCAACTGCTTTTTCGGCTTCATAACATTGTTTATCAAGTGGATCGACAAACAAGTAAATTTCTAAAAGCATAGTACTCCTCCATTGATTAATTTTTATTAAGTGTGTTTTCTTTTTGTGCGCTAGTAACAGAATAACAAATTCTGAACAAAACTCAATATATTTGTTCGAAGATAATGGATAACGTGTAGCAGCATTGGTTAATGTGTTAAAATTGATGATGCTTAAATAATCGAATATAAAAACTAATTTTAGATGGGAAGTGTTAGCTTGGTTGAAGATTGGGGAAATTTTTTGGTGCCGTACAAGCAAGCTGTCGATGAATTAAAGGTTAAGCTTCGGGGAATTCGGGGAGAGTATCTCCGAGTTGATGGCCGCTCACCAATTGAATTTGTTACTGGGAGAGTTAAGCCAATTGATAGTATTAAGGAAAAAATGGTTCGGCGTCATATCAATGAAGATCGTTTAGAAGAAGATATGGAAGATATTGCCGGATTAAGAATTATGTGTCAATTTGTAGAAGATATTTATCAAGTAGTTGATTTGTTAAGAAAACGAACTGACATTACGATTCTTGAGGAAAGAGATTATGTGCATAACAAGAAGCCAAGTGGCTACCGTTCTTATCACATTGTTTTCGAGTACCCCGTACAAACCCTAACTGGCGAAAAGAAAATTTTGGCAGAGATTCAAGTTAGAACATTAGCTATGAATTTCTGGGCAACAGTTGAACACTCATTAAATTACAAATATCAAGGTGAGTTTCCAACACAACTCAAATCAAGATTGCAAAGTGCTTCGGAAGCGGCTTTTAGATTAGATGAAGAAATGTCTGAAATTCGTGGCGAGTTGAAGGAAACTGATCAAGTCGAAAACGCACATAATGTGGGAGATTCTTCAAATGAGAATAGCAATTTATAGTAATTTAAATCCTGCTTCAAATCGAGTGGCATCATTATTAAAAGAAAAAATTGAAAAGTCTGACACACTGGTCATAGATGGATTGAATCCAGAAATCGTTATATCCGTGGGTGGGGATGGAACATTACTTTCTGCATTCCATCATTATCAAGATATGATCGAAAAAATTAGATTAGTTGGTATCCACACCGGCCACCTAGGCTTTTACACTGATTGGCGAGATTATGAAGTACAAGAATTAATTGATAGTTTGGAAAACGACGATGGCCAAAGTGTTACTTATCCATTGTTGGATATTAAGGTTAATTATGCTGATCAGTCGCCTAGTGATTATGGTATGGCATTGAATGAATCAACTCTAAAGCAAATCAGCGGCTCAATGGTTGCTGATGTGTTCATTAAAGAACAGTTATTTGAAAGTTTTAGAGGTGACGGGCTCTGTATCTCAACGCCTAGTGGTTCGACCGCCTATAATAAGTCTGTTGGTGGGGCTATTATTAATCCAACACTTAGTGCTATCCAAATGGCTGAAATTTCTTCAATCAATAACCGTGTGTTTAGAACCCTTGGTTCGCCATTGATTATTTCTCCTGATGAATGGATCAAGATTATCCCTAATACTACTGCCAGAACGATTTTGACTTGTGATCAGCAAGTGATTTCAACCAAGGTGGTTTCTTCGATCGAATACCGGATTTCTAAACGTAAAGTGGCTTTTGCTCAGTATCGTCATACTCAATTTTGGAAGCGAGTCACAAATTCATTTATTGGTGAGGTTGGCACAGGTGATTAAATTTAATTATCGGTATTCTGGAACTGCACCAATGAAACTGCGGACCTTCGTTATGGGTCACGGAGTAACACGGACATTACTTAAGAAAATCAAATTTCATGGTGGCGATACCCTGGTTAATGGGAAATCGGTATTTACGAATACTATGATTTATGATGGTGATGATGTCACAGTTGTTTTACCTCCAGAAGAAGGTAATGATCATGTGATTCCTTCTTATGAACCAATTGATGTTGTTTATGAGGATGACAATTATTTGATCGTGAATAAAACTGCGGGAGTTGCTTCTGTGCCTTCGCATATATATGCGAAGGATTCCTTGGTCAATCGGGTTAAAGGATACTTTACCGCTAATGGTAAAGCAGACCAGAGAATCCATATTGTTACCCGCTTAGATAGAGACACGTCTGGATTGGTAATTTTTGCGAAACACCATTTTGCCCATTCGGTGTTGGATAAAGCTTTAAAAACTCACACAATCTATAAGGAATATCAAGCAATTGTTGATGCGCCTTTGATATCAGATCAGATTGAGATTCATTTACCAATTGGTAGGGCAGAGGATTCATTCGTGAAACGCACGATTCGAAGTGATGGTAAACAGGCGTACACCAGCGTTTATCCGTTAAAGATGATGGATGATAGTACTTTGATCAGAGTGGTACTGCATACCGGTAGAACTCATCAAATTAGAGTTCATTTATCCGCATTAGGCCACCCATTGATCGGTGACTGGTTATACAACGAAAATGATCATCGAATGTCGCGGCAAGCACTCCACTGCCAAAAGATTAGTTTTTTTGATCCGTTTAGCCAGCAACAGATTACGGCATACGCCAATCTTGCTGAGGATATGGCAAATTATTTGGCATCACGAGAATTTTAGGACTGTTCACGTTTGTGGATGGTTTTTTATTTTGATTGGTTTTAAAAGAGCGCTAGGACTGTGATATAATTGAATTCGTTTAACATTCAAGATTATAAGTAAATGGAGAATAACAATGGCAAATCATATCGTATTATTTGAACCTTTAATGCCAGCTAATACTGGTAACATTGCTAGAACATGTGCCGGTACTGACACCGTGCTTGATTTAATCGAACCTCTCGGATTTAGTGTGGATGACAAGCACTTAAAGCGTGCTGGTTTAGACTACTGGGATAAGGTGGACATTCACTACCACAAAAATCTGCAGGCATTTTTGGAAACAGTTAAAGATCCAACTAAGTTGTTTTTAGTATCCAAGTTTGCTGAGCAAGATTATACAGAGCCAGATTATTCTGATAGCGATCAGGACTATTATTTATTGTTTGGTAAGGAAACTACCGGATTACCTGAGCCATTCATGCGCAAAAACCCTGAAAAGGCAATTCGAATTCCCCAAGACGATAGTCATATTAGAGCACTTAATCTATCAAATAGTTGTGCCATCGTTATTTATGAAGTTTTAAGACAACAAAACTTCAACCAATTAGAGAAAACTCATATGTATGAAAACGATAAATTAAAATAAAAAATGGAGGAGGATAAGTGATGGCTAAAAAGAAATCACGGCGAAAATCAACTAGTAAGAAAAAAAGTCGCAAGCAACAGACTAGTTTTTTGTCCCGTTATTGGATTAACATCACTGGTGTCGTGATTGCGTTATTGGCAATCGCGGGATTATTCTCCGCAGGTGTCATTGGTGCATTCGTTGTTAACTGTATTCGTTTTTTTGTTGGGAGCATCTATGTTGTTGGTTTAGTAGCGTTACTAATAGTTGGTGTTACGCTAGCAGGCTTCGCCAGAGTACCTAAAATACCTGTCCGATATTGGTCTGGGACATTGTTAATAATAATCGGATTGGTATTATGGCTGACCTTGATTCAATACGTGGCTGCACCACAACCAATTGATTTTGTTTCTACCAATTTAGGTAAGTTAGTAGATGATATCCAATCGTCTAATACCAACTCAAATATTGGTGGGGGAATCATTGCAGCTGCGTTATTCTCTGGAATTAAATTTTTGATTGGTGTTGTGGGGGCTGGTATCGTAGCGGCTGGATTTTTAGTTGCAGGTGTGATGAGCTTGTTTAACATTTCGGTATCAAAGGTGTTTGTAGGCGTCAAGAGCGCAATGACCGTCTGTTCATCGGCGATTAAAACGACAGTATCGAAGTTAACAGATATTCGTGAAAAAGCTAAGAATAGGGCAGTAAAAACGGATAAACAACCAGTAGTAGCTGAAGCATCACCTGATTCAAACGATGTTAATAGTCCAAATGAGAAAGTTAATGACACCGTCTTAGATGAACCGTTTTCACCTGCTGATATCACAGTTTCTGGTATGCCAGTGGACCGAGAAAAGCAACTTGATGAACCAGTGAGATCTTCTAAGAAGAAGTCTACTAACAGTCCTGAAATCGACGAGCCAAAACATGATGAGGTTCAGCTGGTTAATGTTCAAGAAGATAATGATTATCAACTGCCAACATCGAATTTATTAACTGAGTTTAAGCAGGATGATCAGTCAGCGGAACTTAAGTCGATTGATAAAAATGCTAAGATCTTGCAAGAAACTCTTAACAGTTTTGGCGTTAAGGCCCAAATTAAGCACGTCAGTTTAGGGCCTTCAGTTACTAAGTATGAATTGCATCCAGACACTGGGGTGAAAGTAAGCCGTATCGTTAATTTATCAGATGATATCGCATTAGCATTAGCTGCTCGGGACATCCGAATTGAAGCTCCAATTCCTGGGAAGTCACTAATAGGTATTGAGGTGCCAAATCGCCAAATCGCGACGGTTTCCTTCAGGGATGTTATTGAGTCTTCACCAGATAATAAAGGGCACTTGTTACAAGTACCACTTGGGAAAGATGTTAATGGTAAGGTAATTACGGCTGATTTAACTAAGATGCCACATTTATTGATCGCTGGTTCAACTGGAAGTGGTAAATCAGTTGCTATTAACGGTATTATCACTAGCATTTTGTTAAATGCTAAACCAAGCCAAGTTAAACTCATGTTAATCGATCCTAAAAAAGTTGAATTGGGTGTCTATAATGGGATCCCACATTTACTTAGTCCAGTGGTTTCAGAACCGAAAAAAGCAGCCCGTGCTTTACAGAAGGTTGTTACTGAAATGGAAAACCGGTACGAATTGTTTGCTAAATTCGGCCAAAGAAAAATTAGCACGTATAATGAGTTCGTCGCTAAGAACAATCAGGAAAATGATGTTAAGCTTCAACCAATGCCGTACATTGTGGTAATCGTTGATGAATTGGCGGATTTGATGATGACGGTATCCAATGATGTTGAGGCGGCCATCATCAGATTGGCTCAAATGGGTCGTGCCGCCGGTATTCACATGATTTTGGCAACTCAGCGTCCTTCAGTAGATGTCATTACCGGATTGATCAAGGCAAATGTTCCTTCTAGAATGGCATTCGCCGTTTCTTCGGGAATTGATTCGAGAACAATCATTGATACAAATGGAGCCGAAAAATTACTTGGTCGGGGTGATATGTTATTCTTACCAATTGACTCCAATACTCCAATTCGTATTCAAGGAGCGTTCATACCAGATAAAGACGTTTCTAAAGTGGTTGATTTCATTACCAACCAAGCTTCTGCTGAGTATGACGAATCAATGATGGTCAGTGATGATGAGGTGAAGGAAGAAGAGCAGGCTGATTCGGACGACGAATTGTTTGATGAAGCATTAGAATTCGTTGTGGATCAGCAAAAGGCAAGTACGTCACTGCTTCAACGCCACTTTAGAATTGGTTATAATCGCGCCGCTAGATTAATTGACGATTTGGAACAAAGAGGCTATATCGGTCCACAAGATGGAAGTAGACCTCGGCAAGTTTATAAGCAGAAGTCACAATGACAAATGCTAAATAAACACAAAAAAGAGAGTGACGGAATAAATCCGCCACTCTCTCTGCTGTTAATGATAATTAGTTGTTATCGGTTATGCTTGATTCATTAAAGTAATTACAGCTGATAAAACTAATGAAGCGACAGTTGCAATAATCATTAACCAAACGAAAACAAGGGTTATTTTTTGGAATCTAGTTCTTTTTTTGCGAGCCAATATGTGCACCACTTTCTCAATAATTTACCTTCTTGTAGTGTAACGTTGTTTGTTAATCATTGCAATATGAGAATTTTGATAGGGAGATGAATTTTTGATTGCAGCAACTATCGTGAATGATGGGGGCCTGATTATTTATCAAGTAATAGCTCTCGTTATTTTAACAATTTTGACTAGAATTATTAGTCGAATCAAGCCGGTAAGAAAACATGTTAAATTAATCCCCTTAGATTTATGGCCTCCTTTTTTTATTCTGACGATTTATCAATTAACTGTTCATTATGAAAAGGTTGCTATACTTCCGTACGTTATATGTGGATGGATCATCGTCGCGTTGGTGGTTTTAGGGCGGCGAATCTTCACTGATCAGCAGTTCACATACAAAAAGTCATTACTTATGTTGTGGCGAATTGCTGATCTTTGGTTTCCACTAGCATGGATCCTCATCATAATTTTCAAATAAATCTAAACAATCAGTCTATGAAAATTTTGCACAAGTGATAAAATTCACAGCAATTTTTAAAGGACGATCCAGCAGAGCAAAGTTTATCTAATCGGTAAATTTTTGCTCTGTTTTTTGTTCGTTTATAAATCTTAAGGATTAATTTAGAGGTCGGAATGTTTGGAAGTGGTGGGTGTTTTGGAAAAAAAGTTGATTTTTTTTGACCTGTGTGGTTGATTGTGGGTAATTGTGGTAGAATGTGATTGTGAAACATTTTAGGGGGTGATGCGATTGTTCATGGGTGAATATAAACACAATATTGATGCCAAGGGCAGGATCATCATCCCAGCCAAATTTCGGCAAGAACTGGGAAACAAATTTGTTGTGACTCGGGGAATGGACGGCTGTTTATTTGGTTATACCATGGAAGAGTGGGAAAGCTTCCAAAATAAAATTAATGAATTACCAGTTAGCAAAAAGGATGCTAGATCATTTACTAGATTTTTCTTTTCTGCAGCAGTTGAATGTGAATTTGATAAACAGGGAAGAATTAATCTTCCCAGCAACCTTCGGGAATACGCCAGTATTATAAAAAAATGTGTTGTCGTTGGTGTTTCTAATAGATTTGAAATCTGGAGTGATGAACTTTGGACAAATGCTAGTCAGGAAGCCGAAGAAAACTTTAATGAAATTGCTGAAAATATGATTGATTTTTAGATAGTTGATTATGAATGAGAAGGGAGGATTATAGAATGTCAGATTTTTCTCATGTCACCGTGTTATTGAATGAAGCGGTGAATGAATTGGATATTAAACCTGATGGCAATTATATTGACGCTACCTTAGGCGGTGGCGGTCATACCAGCAATATACTTAAACATTTAACCACCGGTCATCTTTATTCGTTTGACCAAGATGAAACCGCGATTCAATACAATAATGACAAGCTTGATGATTACATAAAAAAGAATCAATTGACGCTGATTCACAGTAATTTTAGGAACTTAACTTCAGAGATGAATCAATTGGAAATTTCTAAGGTTGATGGAATTCTATATGATCTGGGAGTTTCATCTCCACAATTCGACGATGCAAGTCGAGGATTTAGCTATCGTTATGATGCACGCCTGGATATGCGGATGAATCAAGAACAGGATTTGGACGCATGGAAAGTGGTCAATGAATGGCCATATGAACAATTAGTAAGAATCTTTTTTAGATACGGTGAAGAAAAATTCTCAAAACAAATTGCTCGAAAGATTGAAGAACAAAGAGAACAGCAACCAATCGATACCACAGGCCAGTTAGTCGAGATTATAAAAGATGCAATTCCGGCAGCTGCTCGGAGGCATGGGGGACACCCGGCTAAAAAAGTATTTCAAGCGATCAGAATTGCTGTTAACGATGAACTATCTGCGTTAGAGGATTCATTGGAAGCTGCATTTGGATTGTTAGACATTGGTGGACGAATCGGCGTGATTACATTTCAGTCGCTAGAAGATAAATTAGTGAAGACGATGTTTAAAGAAAAAAGTTCTTTACCGGACGATTTGCCCGCTAACTTACCAATGATTCCAGAGGGGATTAAACCGAAATTTAAATTAATTACTAGAAAACCAATTTTGCCGACAGATGATGAACAAGAAAATAATCATCGCTCACACAGTGCAAAGTTAAGAGTTATTGAAAAAATTAAGGATTAATATTATTAGGGGAGGATACATATAATGGCACAAAGTAATTTAGCAAAGGAAATTTTTCAACAAGCGGAACCAACATATACTCCAGCTCAACCAGTCGCACCAGTTAAACCGGCTGAGCCAAAGGTTAAAGCAAAGGCTAGAGTAGGCTTTTCAACTTTTGAAAAGGCGTTGGGACTTACTGGTTCGTTAATTTGCGTAGCACTGATGATTGTTCTAGTGTCCTCAAAAATTGCTTTGACCAATGCCCAACACAATTTACAACAGGTTGACAACCGGATATCAAAGGTTCAAAGTCAAAATACAAATTACAAACAACAAATTGGGGCGCTTCAAAGTAGCAATCGTTTAGAAAAAATTGCTCATGATAGCGGAATGTCACTTTCTAACGCGAATATAAGGAATGTCACAAAATGAATGATTCATCTAATGAAACCGAAGCAGAGTTAAAAGCCAAACAAAACCGGAAAAAGGTGGGAATGACCCTATTTTTCTGTTTTATTTTGGTTTTTTTTACCCTTGGCTCGAGAATGCTAGTTATCGCTGTCAGTAAAAATGTTAAAAATGTTAATTTATCAAAACGTTCTGAACAGTTATACACGCAAACGCGTACTTTAAAAGCTAAGCGTGGAACAATTTATGATGCGAATGGTCAACCGATCGCAGAAGATACCAGCACATACTCAATGTATGCGGTTCTGAGTAAAAACCAGGTCGGTACTGATAACAAGCCTATGTATGTTGTAAATAAACAAAAAACGGCTAAGAAATTGTCGAAGTACATACCAATGTCTCAAAAGCAGATTTACAAGGCACTGAATCCGAAAGACAAGGACGTTTTCCAAGTTGAATTTGGTAGTGCCGGAACTAATATTTCTGTATTGACTAAAGAAAAAATCGAAGCTTTAAAATTACCTGGAATTAATTTTATCCAGCAACAGGCTCGCTCGTATCCTAACGGTATGTTTGCATCGAACCTAATTGGTTTGGCGACCGCTAAAGGCAATGGGACGAACAGTCTGACTGGTCAGATGGGAATTGAAAAGGCATTTAATAGTGAGCTTTCTGGTAAAGATGGTTACCGGGATGGACAATATGACATCTATGGCTATCGATTGCCTGGAAGAAAGCAAAAAGAAATACCAGCTCAAAACGGTGACAATGTTTATACTACGATCGATGACCATCTACAAAATTTGATGGAAACTGAGATGAGTGCTGTTCAGGCTGAAGCTCATCCCGTTTCAATGAATGCCATTTTGATGGAAGCTAAGACAGGAAAAATTGTGGCAGTGTCACAAAGACCATCATTTAATTCCGAGACGTTAAAGGGATTAAATACTGCTTGGACCAATAATCTAGTTCAAGATTCATTTGAACCTGGTTCTACAATGAAGATCTTTACCATGTCAGCTTCTATTGACTCAGGAAATTATGATGGTAACGCCTTGTACGAATCCGGACGATATGCTATTGATGGTAAAATTGTTCCTGACTGGGATCCTGCTGGATGGGGCTACATTACCTATAATAAGGGATTCGCATTATCTAGTAACGTTGCCATGGCTCATTTGGAACAACAAATGGGTGCCAATACTTGGCGAAACTACATTAAACGATTTGAATTTGTAGAAAACACGGATAGCGGTTTAGACGGAGAAACCAAGGGGAGAGTTCAATTTAAGTATCCTATTGAACAAGCTGATACTGCGTTTGGACAAGGGATCGAAGTAACCGCTATGCAAATGATGAGGGCCTTATCAGGAGTTGCTAACAATGGTAAAATGATGAAGCCATACTTTGTGTCAAAAGTGACAAGTGCTAACAACAAGCGTGTAATTAAGAGCTATGGTCCTAAGGTCGTTGGTCATCCAATCTCAGCAAGCACTGCTAAGAAAGTTCGTGGTCACATGGAAGATGTTGTCTATAAGAGCTACGGAATTGGTGGCGATTATAAGATGAAAGGTTATCGGGTGGCTGCGAAGACTGGTACGGCACAAGTAAGTAATGGTGCCAGTGGTTATGCATCTGGAGATGATAGTTATCTATATTCCGTTGCTGGAATGGTGCCTGCCAATAACCCTAAATATGTCATGTATATCACTATGAAACAGCCTAAGCTTACTGGAACTAAAACTGCTACTCAGTTAATGGCAGAAATATTTAAACCAGTCTTAAAACGTGCTCTTCAAAGTTCTGATGGCGGAAATAATGTGTTTGTCAGAACTGTGCCTGAGACTGAATTCAAATCAGTTTCAGAGGCTAAAAAGATGTTAACTAATAAAGGCTTTGAGGTTTCGGTCATTGGTAATGGAAATCTAATTTCTAAGCAATCTATTGTAGCTGGTACTAAGATTAAAGGTGACCAAAGAGTGATTTTGATCACTAATGGTGACTTAAAGATGCCAAGAATTATTGGTTGGCAAAAAGATGATGTTGAACAACTATGTAAATTAACCGGTTTGAAGTTAGAAGCTACCGGCTCAGGTTATGCTGATAGTCAAAGTATTAAGACGAACGGTTCAATTAAGCAAAATCAAGTATTAAAAGTAAATTTTGAATAATTAAAAGGATGGAATAAATAATGAATAATTGGTTAATACCACCAATTCTTGGATTTTTAATTACAGCATTAGGGATGCCAAGTTTAATTAAGTATTTTAGAAGCAAAAAAGAGGGTCAAATGATTCGTGAAGAGGGCCCAACTTGGCACGAAAAAAAATCTGGAACACCAACCATGGGTGGCATTATGTTTATTATTGCGATTACATTGGTTGATCTGATTTACGGTGGTGTTAGTCATTTACTTAGTCCATCTTTATTGATCTTATTATTTGTGTTAGTTGGCTTTGGCTTACTAGGCATGTTTGACGATAGTATCAAGATATTTAAGCGTCAAAACGAAGGACTAAAGGCTTGGCAAAAAATGCTGGGTCAAATCATTATTTCAGTGATCTTTGCGTGGGTTTACATTGCTGAAGGTTTTCCAATGGCAATTAAAATTCCGTTCGCAGGAGACTGGAATATTGGCTACTTCTACATTTTGTTCGTTATTTTTTGGTTAGTTGGTTTTTCTAACGCCGTTAACTTGACTGATGGATTAGATGGATTAGTTTCTGGACTCGGCATAATCGCATTTAGCACATATGCGATTATTGCGAATGTTCAGCATCAGACAGATGTGATGGTATTTTGTATTACGGTAGTTGGATCGTTGATTGGATTCTTTATTTTCAATCACAAGCCTGCCAAAATTTTCATGGGTGATATGGGATCATTAGCTTTAGGTGGTGCAATTGCTGCCGTTTCAATTCTCTTACACCATGAATTTTCACTACTAGCTATTGGGTTGGTATTCGTTCTTGAAACCCTTAGCGTTATCATCCAAGTGACTTCCTTTAGATTGACTGGAAAACGAGTATTCAAAATGACGCCAATCCATCATCATTTTGAAATGTTAGGTTGGTCTGAATGGAGAGTTGATTTAACTTTTTGGGGAATTGGTCTCATTATGGCTGTTCTCGCAATTATTACGATTGTCTAACTAAACTGGATTTTATCCAGTTTTTTGTTATATATAAATTAAGGTTATTGTGAAGGGATAAAGCCATGAAAATGATTGAAGATTATAAACGAAAACACATATTAGTACTAGGGGCTGGCAAAAGCGGAACCAACGCCGCAAAGGTTTTAAAAGAGTTAGGTGCAATCGTCACTATTAATGACTCAAAACCAAGAGAAGAATTGCCTGAACTAGATGAAATCGAAGAGTTGGGCATAGAAACTGTGACTGGTGGACATCCAGCTGATCTGATTGCTAGAGAATTTGATGTATTAGTTAAAAATCCAGGCATCAACTATGATAATCCAGTCGTAGTAGCTGCACAGGAAAGAAATATTCCTATCATTGCAGAAGTTGAACTTGCCGCTCAAATAACCGATGCAGAAATTATCGGTGTTACGGGAAGCAATGGTAAAACTACTACGGTCACTATGATCACAGATATTCTTAACCAGGATCGTAAGAAAGGGACTGCTTACGCCGCGGGAAATATTGGTATTCCAGCCACTGAGATTGCTCAAAAAGCCACCAAAGACGATACCATCGTCATGGAACTTTCTAGCTTCATGTTATTGGGAATCAAGACACTTCATCCACACGTAGCTGTTTTGACGAACATTTTTTCAAATCATTTAGATTATCACAAGACCAGAGAAAACTATGTCAATGCCAAAATGCGAATCACAATGAACCAAACTTCTGATGACTTTTTTGTGGTCAACTTCGATAATGAAGAATGGAAACAACTAAGTGAACGCTCAAAAGCTACCGTTGTACCATTTGCAAGAGAATCAATGACTGACAAAGGTGCTTATGAACGTGATGGTAAGCTTTATTATAATGATGAATTCATCATGGATGCAGATGATATAAAGGTACCTGGTAAGCAAAACATCGAAAACGCTCTTGCAGCTATTGCAACAGCTAAGGCGTTGGGCAAATCTAACTTTGCTATTACCACGGTCTTAGAAACATTTAGAGGGGTCCGTCACCGACTACAATTTGTTTTGGAATCTGACGGTCGCCGTTTCTACAATGATTCAAAAGCCACCGACATTGAAGCAACTCAAATCGCACTTGAAGGTTTTGATCGACCAATCGTTTTGATTGCTGGTGGGTTAGATAGAGGATATAAGTTTGATAAGTTAGTGCCTCAATTACGGGAACACGTTAAGGCAGCAGTTTTGTATGGTGAAACCAAAGAATTGCTACTAGATGCCGTTCAACAAGCAGGTATTGAAAATGTAACTGTGGTTGATAATTTATCAGAGGCAGTGCCAAAGGCATACTCATATAGTGATGATGGTGACATTATTTTACTTTCACCAGCGAACGCAAGTTGGGATCAGTTTAAAACGTTTGAAGAACGTGGAGATCAATTCGTTAAAGAAGTTGAGCAACTGACTCACAAACAGGAGGAAGAATAATGAGATTAATTATTTCCGGTGGTGGTACCGGTGGTCACATTTATCCTGCATTGGCGGTTATTGAAGACCTAATGAAGCAAGAGCCGGATTCAGAAGTATTGTACGTTGGCTCTGAGCGAGGCCTAGAAGGTGGCATTGTTAAGAAACAAGGAATTAAATTTGTCCCGCTTGAAATTCAAGGCTTTAAAAGATCGTTGTCTCTAGAAAACTTTAAAACAGTATCTTTGTTTTTAAAAAGTGTCAGAAAATCAAAAAAGATTATTAAAGACTTTAAACCAGACGTAGTCATTGGAACTGGTGGATACGTTTCCGGGGCAGTTGTGTATGCCGCCGCCAGAATGAAGGTACCAACCCTGATTCACGAACAAAATAGTGTGGTTGGACTGACAAATAAATTCTTGAGTAGGTTCGTCGACAAAATTGGTGTTGGTTTTGAAGCTGCTAAAAGCCAATTTTCTGCCAAAAAAGTTGAGTTTGTGGGTAATCCACGGGCGCAACAAGTTGCTAATATGCACTCTACTTTTAAATGGTCTGATATTGGCTTAGCAGATGACAAAAAAACAGTGCTGATTTTTGGTGGTAGTCAAGGAGCTCCAAAAATCAATTCAGCAGTTGTTAGTGCAATTACTAAATTTAGTCAAAGAGATTATCAAGTTGTCTTCGTGACCGGACAAAAAAGGTATGATGGCATTATGCAACAACTTGAAAATGTTCAGGTTGCTGAAAATGTTAAAATCTTACCATATATTGACAATATGCCATCCGTTTTGCCAAAGGTTGATTTAATCGTTGGTCGTTCTGGAGCAACCAGTATTGCAGAGATTACTGCGTTAGGAATTCCATCTATTTTAATTCCCAGTCCGTACGTAACTGCAGATCACCAGACTAAAAATACTCTTAGTTTGGTTGATAATAAGGCCGCTTTAATGATCAAAGAGTCGGATTTAAACGGAGAAAGTTTATTAAAACATATTGATCAATTGATGCTAGATGATGACCAAAGAAATCAAATGGCTGCACAATCAAAAAAAATGGGGGTAGTTGATTCCGCTGATCGGGTACTTAACTTAGCGAGGTCAATTAATAAATAGCCATTTAAGGGGAAAATACAATGGCAAAGAAGAAAAAAGATGAAGAAGAATTAACGCCTTGGGAGCGTTTAAATAACGAAGCTCAGGCTAAAAACAAGCGTGATAAGAAAAAAATTAGTGGGCGAAATATCAAAATTCCTAAAGTCCAACTTAAGAAATTTCAGATACGTAATTTAAAACGTTTCTCACCTTTGATTGGACTGCTAGTGGTAGTGCTCCTAGTGTGTGTATTTTTCATCACACCTTACAGTCGCGTCAGCAGAGTTACAATTACAGGGAATGAAATGATTTCGGCGACAAATATTAAAAAGTACACCACGATTCAACCTAATAACTCCTTACTCAAAGTTTGGGGCCATAAACAATCATTGGCTCGTGAAATTAAGGACAAAAGTCAGCGTTTGGCATCTGTTAAGGTTTCGACGAGCAACTTTAATGATGTCAATATTCGGGTTAAGGAATACCCAACAATTGGATATTTGTACGTCAATCATGGTTATCAACCGATTTTAAAAAGTGGTGTGATTTTGAATAATAAAGTTTTAAATCCTACTGCTGATTATCCAATCGTTAAAAATTTCAAGAATCCAAAAATTCTCAAACGATGCATTGCTCAATATAAGAAGATACAACCCAATGTTCGTGCAAACATTATTACCGTGAATTATTCGCCAACTAAATTGAATAACGATCGAGTCGTCTTGAAAATGCATGATAAGAACATGGTGTTAGGTACAATTAAGACTTTTGGAAATAAAATGAATTATTATCCAAGTATGGCGCAAAGCCTTACTGCCAAAAGTGTTATTGACATGCAGGTAGGGGCTTATTCATACCCGATAGCAAAGAAAAAGAGTTCCACCGATGGCACCGCTTCCAACAAAAATGTGTCTCAGAGCCAAACTAAAAAGAAGAACACCCGTTCCGGTACTGATAGATAAGGATTTTGCAGGCTAATTACCTGTTCTAATTGAAACGGTATGTGGTAGAATTGGAATGTATTAAAATTTATTAATCGTGTGGAGGTTCCTTACATAATTATGGATAATTCAGGTTTATATGTGGGACTTGATATAGGAACCACCTCAATAAAAGTGATTGTTGCAGAAAAAGTAAAGGGACAATTGAACGTTATTGGTGTGGGGAATGAACCATCTAATGGTTTAAGCCGTGGTGTTATTGTCGATATCGACCAGGCGGCAGAAGCAATTAGGGGCGCAGTAAATCAAGCTCAGGAAAAAGCAAGTATTGAAATAAAAGATGTGATTGTTAGCGTACCAGCAAATATGTTAAAAATTGAACCATGTAATGGCTTGATAACTATTGATGATCGTTCTAGAGAGATTACGGCAGAAGATGTTAGAAACGTTGCTTCTTCAGCTTTGGGAACGAGCTTACCACAAGAAAGAGAAGTAGTTGATATTCAACCAGAAGAGTTTATCGTTGATGGTTTTGATGGCATCAAGGATCCTCGTGGAATGGTTGGTGTGCGTCTCGAAATGCGTGGCAAATTAATCACCGGTTCTAAGGGCATTATGCATAACTTGCAAAAGGCTGTTGAGAAAGCCGGATTAAATATTCAATCAATGATTTTAACTCCATTGGCTGAAAGCCATCAGATTCTAAATGATGGTGAGCAAGATTTTGGTACCATTATCATTGATTTAGGCGGGGGCCAAACTACAGCAACCGTATTCCATGATCATCAATTAAAGTTCGCTACAACTGATCCTGAGGGTGGCGAATATATTACCAAAGATATTTCAATTGTATTGAATTCATCTATGAGTAATGCTGAAAAGCTAAAACGAGATTATGGTTATGCTGATTCGTTCCAAGCATCTGCTGATAACGAATTTCCAGTTGAAGTGGTTGGTCAATCTGAACCAACATATGTTGATGAAAAATATTTAGCTGAAATTATTGAAGCTCGATTAAGCCAAGTCTTTGATCGCATTAAGGATCAATTAGAACAGGTTTCTGCATTAGAGTTACCAGGTGGAATTGTTCTAACTGGTGGTGTAGCAGCCTTACCAGGTATTGCCGATTTAGCTGCTGATCAGTTTAATACGAATGTTCGGGTTTATATTCCTGATCAGATGGGTCTTAGACATCCATCTTTCTCATCAGTATTATCACTAGTTTCATATTATTCAGACTTATCAGATATTCAATTGACTGTTAGATCTGCTGTGAGTGCCACAATGACCGCTGCACCAAAGGTTGTTGAACACAGTAACAATAATAATCAAACAGTAAGTAAGACTGCTACTCAAAACGATTCAAAACGTCAAAAAGCCAGTAAAAAGAAACGTGGAGAAGGCATTCGAAACTTCTTCAGCGAATTCTTCGATTAGGAATATCAACAAACGGAGGTAATAAAAGTATGGAATATTCACTTGATTCCGCACAAAGCCATGGTGCGAAAATTAAAGTATTTGGAGTCGGTGGCGGTGGTAGCAATGCCGTTAACCAGATGATCAGTCAAGATGTTAAGGGTGTTGAATTTATCGTTGCCAACACTGACGTTCAAGCTTTGGAAACATCTAAGGCAGAAACACGGATTCAATTAGGACCTAAATTAACCAGAGGTCTTGGTGCAGGATCAAATCCTGAAATTGGACAAAAGGCAGCAGAAGAAAGTGAAGAAGCAATCACCGAGGCTCTTGAAGGAGCTGATATGGTCTTCGTTACTGCCGGAATGGGTGGTGGTACTGGTAATGGTGCCGCTCCAGTTGTTGCTAAGATTGCTAAAGATTCTGGCGCATTAACTGTTGGTGTTGTTACTAGACCATTTAGCTTTGAAGGTCCAAAGCGTTCTAAATATGCTGACGATGGTGTAGCTCAATTAAAAGAAAATGTTGATACATTGATTGTTATTTCTAACAACCGTTTGTTAGAAATGGTGGATAAGAAGACACCAATGATGGAAGCTTTTAAAGAAGCTGATAATGTGTTACGTCAAGGTGTTCAAGGTATCTCTGATTTAATTACTAGCCCAGGATACGTTAACTTGGATTTTGCTGATGTTAAAACAACCATGTCTAATCAAGGTTCAGCTTTGATGGGTGTTGGTACTGCCAACGGCGAAAACCGTACTGCAGAAGCCACTAAGAAAGCTATTTCTTCACCATTACTCGAGGTTTCAATCGATGGTGCTGAACAAGTCTTATTGAATATCACCGGTGGTCCTGACTTATCATTGTTTGAAGCTCAAGATGCTTCAGATATCGTCTCACAAGCTGCAACTAGTGATGTTAATATCATCTTTGGTACTTCAATTGACGAAAACTTAGGTGATGAAGTTCGAGTAACAGTTATTGCTACTGGAATTGATCGTCGTCGTGATCAACAACAACGCGGTGGCCGTCCTCGGACGACTAGCAGATTTACTAGTCCACAACAGTCTAGCAATCAACCAAACGCCAACAGTGATCGAGATGTTAATGCCAACAGTGATCGTCAAACAAATGATGATCCTTTAGGCAATTGGGACATTCGTAACCAACCATCCAGTTCACGTTCAGATGTTCAAGATAATAACCAATTTAGTAATGTTGAAAAGCAAGATTTTGATCCATTCCAAGCTGACATTCAATCTGATGATTCAACTAGCGACAATGGTGATAGTGATGATGATGTTCCACCATTCTTGAAGCATCGTCGTAATCATTAATTAATGTCTCACTAGGAAGTTGTGTTTGAAAGGAGCCGCTATGCCACAGAAATTCAATTTTGCTAACTTTTTTGGAGTTGATGATGAGCCTCAAAAAATTCAGCAAAGCAGAAATAACGTAGTGCCTATGGCACCTAAAGAACCAATGAAAAGTGAACTGGTCGTAAGTACGCCAGTGAATTATTCCGAAACTGACGAAATTGCTGAGAAGTTAATGAATGGCGTCGCGGTAATTGTTAAGTTTAATAAACTAGATGCTAAATCTGCGGCAAGGATGGTTGATTTCTTAAATGGAATCGTCTTTGCCATTAATGGTTCAATTACTCGGCTGGAACAAGATATTTTTATCTGTACACCAGCCAATTTTAAAGTTTCCAAGTAATGAGGATTTTTAAGGAGAAATTAATTGGTAACATTCATAGCTTATGCGGTCACGATTCTGTCAAAACTAATTAATTTATACATGATTCTAATCATGGTATATGCTTTGCTAAGCTGGCTTCCAGGTGCCTATGATTCAACACTTGGCCGTTGGCTTGGTAGAATCATTGAGCCATACCAGAGTTTGTTTAATTTTGCGTCGTTTGGAATGATTAGTTTCGCACCAGTTGTTGCGATTTTAGTTCTGTATTTCATTCAAATGGGAGTCGTTTATCTTGGCCAATTATTGATTGGCATTTAATGATACTTGGGGGAGTAAACAATGGTTGATGTAAATGTGACACAACATTTTCGTCCTGATGAGCAAGCGTTTGTAGAGTCAGTGGCGGATGTTTGTTCTCGAGTTGAAAATGAGTATCGGCCAATTCAAACCGATTTTTTGAATCCTCGGGAAATGTATATCTTTGAGACGATTGCTAATCGATTTGATGCCATTTCTTATCGTTTCTTTGGAGGATATGATAATGCTGAAATGAAACGCGCACTGGTATATCCAGATTATTTTGAACCTTCAGTAAGCGACTTTGGTATCGCGGCTTTCTTGATTGATTATCCCAAAAAATTTGCAACTTTGTCACATGGTCAGATTCTTGGAACCATAATGGGAAGCGGCATTAATCGCAATGTCATTGGTGATATCATTACTGATGGGGACACTTGGCAATTTATTTGTGAGAGCGAAATGAGTGACTTTTTGCAATCTCAAATCGAGAAGATCGGTAAAATCAAAGTCAAATTAAAGCCAATTGCAGTTGACCAAATAATCTTTCCAATCGATGAATCTGAAGAGACTGGTGCGACTGTTTCGTCATTGCGATTAGATACAGTTATCGCTGAAGGATTTAATGTTTCTCGCCATCATGCTAAGGAATTAGTTGAGGGTAAGGCAGTACGCCTGAATTGGGAAACCGTTGAACGACCAGATGCTGAAATTTCAGTTCTAGATGTTATTTCAGTTCGCCATTTTGGCAGAATTAAAATAAAAGAGATTTCTGGTGTTACCAAAAAAGGTAAAATTAGAATCGTTATTAATTTATTAAGACGTAATAAATAGGAGGGGTGTTAACATGGTATTAAGTCCACAAGATATTCATAATAAAGAATTTTCGTCAAAATTACGGGGTTATAATGTTGACGAAGTTAATGATTTTTTAGACCAAATTATCAAAGATTATCAAACTGTTTTACAAGAAAATAAGGATTTAAAATCTCAATTAGATGAAAACCAGGATAAGTTAACCTATTTTAATGATTTGAAAGATTCTTTGAATCAATCGATAATTGTTGCACAGGAGGCTGCCGACAAGGTTAAGACAAACGCTAAGAAAGAATCCGAAATTATTAACCGTGAAGCACAGAAGCAAGCTGACGATACAGTTAACGAAGCTACTGACAAAGCTAACCGGATTTTGGAAGAAGCTTCTAAACGCGCTAAGAAGTTGGCAATTGAAACCGATGATTTGAAAAAAGATACGCGGGTATTCCGTCAACGATTACAAGTTATGTTAGAGAGTCAACTTGAAGTAATTAAAAGTCGTGATTGGGATCAATTGCTCGATGATTCGGGTTCTACTACTTACGAGGACATTGAAAAGGTTGTTTCAGAGCTTGACAGTAATTCACGTAAGAGCGTAAAATCAAACCCACAGCAGGAAAATTCGGCTGAATTAGTGGAAGACAGTCCTGCAACTGACGATGCTGGAGAAACCGTTGTTATTTTTCCAGACGGCCAAACTGAATAGTTTTCGATAAGAGAATAGAAAGTAATTAACGATAATTTCAGAGAGCTAACGTAGGTGGGAGTTAGTATTCAACGTTAATCACAGATCACCTCTACATATGTCGAAGTTTAATGAGAGAATATATAATTCTAAATTTGGGTGGTACCACGAAGATTTCGTCCCTTGCGATGAAGTCTTTTTTTATTACCTAAATTACAAAAAGAAAGGATGTCGGCTATATGCGTATTAAAGATACTTTGAACCTTGGTAAAACCAAGTTTAAGATGCGTGGTAATCTTCCAGTTAAGGAAGCAGAACGCGAACAAGCCTGGGATGAAAACAAAGTTTATCAACTCAGACAAAAATTAAATGAGGGTAAACCATCATTTGTACTTCATGATGGTCCTCCATATGCTAATGGTGATATTCACATGGGCCATGCGTTGAACAAGATTTCTAAGGATATTATTGTTCGATACAAATCAATGAACGGATATAGAGCACCATATGTTCCCGGATGGGATACTCATGGATTGCCAATCGAGCAACAACTTACCAAAGCTGGTCATGATCGAAAGAAAATGAGCACTAATGAATTCCGTAAACTTTGTCGTGAATACGCGTTAGAACAAGTGGCTCGTCAAAAAGCTGGTTTCAAGCGTTTAGGTGTTGCTGGTGATTGGGATAACCCATATCTGACTTTGAAGCCAGAATTTGAAGCTCAAGAAATTCGTGTATTTGCAGCATTTGCTAAGCGTGGATTGATTTACAGAGGTAAGAAACCAGTTTACTGGTCATGGTCATCAGAATCTGCATTGGCAGAAGCTGAAGTTGAATACCATGATATTACTTCACCATCAGCATTCTTCGCTGAGAAGGTTATTGATGGTAAAGGTGTCTTGGATGATGACAATACTTACATGATCGTTTGGACCACTACTCCATGGACAATTCCCGCATCTGAAGGAATTACGATCGATGCTAATTTTGATTACTCAGTTGTTCAACCAGAAGGCGATGATCGCAAGTTTGTGATCGCCAGTGAACTACTAAATAAAGATGCTGAATTATTTGGCTGGAAAAATGTTAAAGAATTAAAGGTCGTTAAGGGTAGTGAACTAGAATATGTTTTAGCTGAACATCCTTTTGACCACAACAAAAAGTTAGTTACCATGTTAGGTAACTTCGTTACACTTGATGCAGGTACTGGTCTTGTGCATACTGCTCCAGGTTATGGGGATGATGACTTTAACATTGGTCGCCAATACGATCTTGATATTTTTGCACCAGTCGATGCCAAAGGTTACTTAACCGAAGAGGCCGGTGAAGATTTTGCAGGCGTATTCTACGATGATGCTAACGAAATTGCCTTAAACAAATTAAAAGAGCAAAATCTACTGCTTCATTACATGCCAATCGTTCATAGTTATCCATTTGACTGGAGAACTAAGAAGCCAATTATCTTCCGTGCAACACCACAATGGTTTGCATCAGTTGATAAGATTAAGGACGAAATTTTGGCTGCCATTGATGATGTTGACTTCTTCCCTGAATGGGGTAAAGTTCGTTTAGCCAACATGATTAAAAATCGTGGTGACTGGGTAATTTCTCGTCAACGTGTATGGGGAGTTCCACTACCAATCTTTTATGCTGAAGATGGTGAAGCCATTATCACTGAAGAAACAGTTAACCATGTGGCTGATTTGTTCGCTGAATACGGTTCTGATGTTTGGTTCGAAAGAGAAGCTAAAGATCTATTACCTGATGGATTTACAAGTGAGCATTCACCAAATGGTAAGTTTACCAAGGAAAACGACATCATGGATGTTTGGTTTGATTCCGGTTCATCTCATCAAGGCGTTTTAGCTGAACGTGATGATTTAACTTACCCTGCTGATTTGTATCTTGAAGGCTCTGACCAATATCGTGGTTGGTTTAATTCAAGTTTGATTACTAGCGTAGCCGTATCTGGACACGCTCCATACAAGCAAGTCATGTCACAAGGTTTCACCTTGGATAACGAAGGTCACAAGATGAGTAAGTCACTTGGAAATACCATCTCACCTGATGAAGTTATTAAAAAAATGGGTGCTGAAATCATTCGTTTGTGGGTAACTTCAGTTGATACTTCTGCTGATGTGCGAGTATCGATTGATAATTTTGTTAAAATCTCTGATTCATACAAAAAAATCAGAAATACTGTTCGTTACTTATTAGCTAACACTTCAGACTTTGATCCAAAAGAAAACGGGGTCGATTTCGATGATTTGGAACCAGCTGACAAGTATATGATGGTTACATTAAACGAGTTTGTTAAGAACATCAAAGCTGATTATGACAGTTATGACTTCCTTGATTTAAACAAGAAATTATCTAACTTCGTAATTAATGACTTGTCCGCATTCTACTTGGACTTTGCTAAAGATGTTGTGTACATTGACCGTGAAGATGGTCACAAACGTCGCTCAATGCAAACAGTTATGTATGCCGCTGCAGTCGCATTAACTAAGTTGATGACTCCTGTATTGCCACATACTGCTGAAGAAGTTTGGGAATTCCTTAAAGAACCAGAAGAATATGTTCAACTTGCAGAGATGCCTGAAGTTGTTGAATATTCTGGCTCTGAAGAATTACTAACTAACTGGCATAAATTCATGGACGTTCGTGGCGATGTTTTGAAGGTGCTTGAAGAAGCCCGTGACAATAAATTGATCGGTAAGTCATCTGAAGCACACTTAACCATTTATGCTACTAGTGAAGTTAAAGACTTATTTGCAAAATTAAATACTGATTTGCAAACCGTTTTAATGGTTTCAGAATTATCAGTGGCTGATTTTGCTGACGCTAGCGCTGATGCACAGAAATTTGATTCAGATGGTTTGGCATTAGTTGTTGAACATGCTGAAGGTGAAGTGTGTGAACGTTGTCGTTTGACTAAGAATGATATTGGTAGTGATAATGATTATCCTACTTTATGTGCCTCATGTGCTGAAATCGTTCGTAGCGAATTCCCAGAAACTGCTACCGAAGGATTCGAAGAGAAATAATTGCTTTTACTTGATAACTCCCGTAGATTAAGTCTGTGGGAGTTATTTATTTAAGGAGGAATCATAATGTTAAAAGGAACTATTAAAAGTTATAGTGAAAAAAATGCATTTGGATTTATTGATCAGGATGACGATGACGCCGATTTATTCTTTTTCAAGGACGCGGTTCGACCAGAACAAATTAATGAAATCGCTCCAGGAAAACGAGTAGAGTTTGTGACTGCTCCAGGTAAAAAAGGCCCTCAAGGTGCTAAAATTAGCATCGTTGAAGACGAAGCTTAGTCTGGAATTGCATTAAACGTTCATTCTATGTAGAATGGTTTTAACGATGAAAATAGGTGATTTTTGTGAATTTTGAAGAAAAAGTACTTTCAACTGAAGAAATATATGATGGAGCCATCATAAACGTGGAACGTCAAACTGTTGAATTGCCTGATGGTCAAACTAGCCATCGAGAAATTGTACGGCATGCTAAAGCAGTAGGGATTCTAGCCATTAATGATCAAGATGAAATGATTCTTGAAAAGCAGTGGCGGGCACCGGTAGCTAAAACAGTTCTTGAAATTCCAGCTGGTAAGGTTGATGAACGTGACGAAGCTGACTTAAAACACGCTGTTTATCGAGAATTGAACGAAGAAATTCGCTTAGTTCCAGATCACGTAGAAAAGTTATGTGGATTTTATTCATCAGTTGGCTTTAGTGATGAATTCATGGAATTATATCTTGCATCTGGGTTAAAACCAGTTGATGACGAATTACCACGAGACAAGGGAGAATTCTTAGAATTATCCACCGTGTCTTTAGAAACTGCATTAGCGATGATCAAAACTGGCGAAATTGAAGATGCCAAAACCATCACGGCTATTCTTTATTGGCAGATGCTTAAACAAAAGTAGGTGATCAACGTGAACAATGAACCAGATGAACCAGAAAAATTAACCAGAGAACAATATCGGAAATTAAAAGACGGCAAGCGTCCAAGTCAAGATGATTCAGGCACTGAGGACAATCAGGTAATTGATGAACCAAAGACTGGACGATTAAAAAAAGATAGTAATGAAAAGTCTGCTGACGCAGATTACAAAACTCCGCGTTGGCATCGAATCAACCGTCGATTGAATATTTCAATGGCTGTTTTAGTGGCTTTGATTATTATCGTCTATTTAATTTTAATTTTTATAAACTAGGAGATTATCATGACATACGGAATTATTTGTGCAATGGGTGAAGAACTGGCCATACTACAAGGCAAACTTGAAAATGAAGCAAGCAAAAAGGTTGGCCACACTGAATTCTTCGAAGGAACTATCGCTGACCAACCTGTTGTGATCGTTCAATCAGGAATTGGAAAAGTTCAAGCCGCAATTACCGCGTCTATCTTAATCAACGATTTTAATGTCGATGCATTGATTAATTCTGGCTCTGCCGGTGGCATTGGCGAGGGATTATCAGTTGGAGAAGTAGTTGTTTCTTCTCAAACGGCATACCATGATGTTGACGTGACTGCTTCAAACTATGAAGTTGGTCAATTACCAGGACTACCTGCACGTTTCGACGCTGATGAAGAACTAGTTGATGAAATCATGGCTGCTGCCAAAGAAAGCGGCATGAAGTCTCAACGTGGTTTGATTGTGTCTGGAGATCAATTCATCGCCGATTCACAAAAAATTGCTACCATTAAAAAGAACTTTCCTGACGCGCTTTGTTGCGAAATGGAAGGTGCTGCGATTGGACAAGTGGCTTATGAAAATAACATTCCTTACGCAGTTATTCGTGCAATGTCTGACGTTGGTGATGAAAACGCGGACCAATCGTTTGATGAATTTATCATCGACGCCGGAAAACGTTCAGGCCAAATGTTGATTAATTTATTTGAGGATCAAGCATCGAGGAAGTGAAAAAAGATGGAAGAAATATATTTAGATAATGCTGCAACTACTAAGTTGTCAGATGAAGTCTATGCTGAGATGATGGACAAGTATAAGAACGTCTATGGCAATGCCTCCACACTTTACGGATTAGGTCGTGAGGCTAAGTCAGTTATGGAAACATCTCGGGAAACAATTGCTAATAGTATTAATGCAGCACCTGATGAAATCATCTTTACTAGTGGTGGTTCTGAAAGTGATAATACTGCAATTACACAAACAGCTCTCGCACGAAAAAAAGACGGTAATCACATCATTACCACTGCTATCGAGCATGAAGCCGTGTTGCAACCTATGCACGCTTTGGAGGAACAAGGTTTCGAAGTAACTTATTTGCCAGTTGATGAGAACGGCAATATTTCATTGGATGATTTTAAGGCTGCTTTGACTGATGATACGATTTTAGTTTCAATCATGATGGGTAATAATGAAGTTGGTTCTGTGATGCCGATTCATGAAATCGGTGAAATATTGAAGGATCATCAAGCATGGTTCCACACTGATGCGGTTCAAGCTTATGGACTTTTAGATATTGATGTCAAACGAGATCATATTGATTTGTTATCTACATCTGCTCACAAAATTAATGGTCCTAAGATGATTGGATTCCTCTACAAAAATTCAGGTGTTAACTTCCCAAGTTTTGTAAAGGGTGGCCAACAAGAAGATAAACGTAGAGCTGGAACTGAAAATGTTCCTGCCATCGCTGGTTTTGCAAAGGCCGTTGAGACGATTACCGCAGCTGAAAAGCAACATCGTCAAGAAAAGTACTACGGATTCAAGCAGTACATTCTTGATCAGCTTAAGGACAAGGGTGTTCAATTTAAGGTTAATGGTGAAGTTAAACCAGATAATTTAAACCATGTGTTGAACATCTGGCTTGAGGGAGTCTCAACTTACGTTATGCAGACTAACCTCGACCTTGCAGGGATTGCTGTCTCAGGTGGATCTGCATGTACTGCTGGTAGTATTGAGCCTTCGCATGTTCTAGTAGCAATGTTTGGTGAAGACAGTCCTAGAATTGGTGAATCAATCAGAATTAGTTTTGGCCGCTATACAACCAAAGAAGATTTAACAAAATTAGTCGATACGATCGCAAGTGTAATCAGTCGACTAGAAGCAAGAGGAGTGAAGAAATAATGGCATTCGTAAATGAAGTTACGGTTCAGGGCGATTCTACTACTTATGAGATCGCATCAACGATTAAAAAGTTTACCCTTAAAGATATGGGGTTTGTAGAAACAAAAAATGGTAATTATTCATTGGAACGGTCACTAGATCCAACATCTCCATATAACGCATCGTATAAGTTAAAAATCATGATCGATAAAGACCTTACCGGTTTCAAGATGTCTACTACTACAGGTAATGGGTTGGCAAAGGTCAATATTTTTAAAAGCGATGATACTAAAGATAGCGTCGAACAATTTAGATTTGTTATGAAAAATTTGATTGATCGCGGCGTTTTTAAAGTTAAATAACTAAGAAAAAACGAGCTGTTGCCAAAAGCAACAACCCGTTTTTTTGATACGTAAAACTGTATTTTTTTCTGTCCTATTGACAGCATTAGCGTTTCACATTAGAATCATATTAAAAAATAATTAGAGGAAGCTTTATTTGGAGGTATTTTTATGGCTAAGGCACAACCAGCGTCAGAAATCGACTGGACCAATCTTGGATTTGATTATATGGACTTACCATATCGTTACCTTGCACATTTTAAGGATGGCAAGTGGGATGATGGTAAGTTAACTGAAGATAGCACCTTACATATCAGTGAAGGCTCAACTGCCTTACACTATGGCCAAGCCGATTTTGAAGGTTTGAAAGCATATCGAACGAAAACTGGTTCAATCCAACTATTTCGTCCGGATCAAAATGCTAAGAGAATGCAAAATAGCTGTGAAAGACTGTTAATGCCTGCGTTTCCTGAAGATAAGTTTGTTGATGCAGCCAAACAAGTAGTGAAAGCTAATGCTGACTACGTTCCTCCATACGGTACTGGTGGTACTTTGTATTTGCGACCATTGATGATCGGAGTTGGTGGTAACATCGGCGTACATGCTGCCGATGAATATTTCTTTACTATCTTTGCCATGCCAGTGGGTGCTTATTACAAGGGTGGTATGGTACCAACGAAGTACGTTACTTCAAATTATGATCGGGCTGCTCATCACGGTACTGGTCAATCAAAAGTCGGTGGCAATTACGCTGCCAGCTTGCTTCCAGGGGCTGAGGCTCATAAAGCTGGTTATTCTGACGTGATTTATCTCGATCCAATTAATCATCAAACAATTGAAGAAGTCGGTTCAGCCAACTTCTTTGGAATCACTAAAGATGATGAATTTATTACACCAAAATCACCATCGATTTTGCCAAGTATTACCAAATTTTCTCTTCTCTGGCTTGCAGAACATCGTCTTGGCCTGAAAGCATCACAAGGAGTCGTTGACGTCGACGACTTAGATAAGTTTAAAGAAGCAGGGGCCTGCGGTACGGCTGCCGTTATTTCACCAATTGGCAGTTTAACTCACAATGGTGAAAAACATGTCTTCTACAGTGAGACAGAGGTGGGACCATTAACTAAGAAATTATATGATGAATTGACCGGCATTCAGTTTGGGGATGTTGAAGCTCCTGAAGGTTGGATTCAAGAAGTTGAGGTTTAATCAGCACAGTTTCAATACAATATTTTCCGAATTTGAGAGGTTATTCAGAGTTACTTACTAAAAGTGTGGAATTTACTTTCAATTTGAGTTATTATAAACGTTACTGGAAATTACGACCTTCAACTCGTGGATTCTCCAGAATCTATATTGAAATGATGGTGGTTTTAATGCAAGACAACAGTCAAACTCGAGTCGTTGTTGGAATGAGTGGTGGCGTCGACTCTTCAGTCGTCGCTCATCAGTTAAAACAACAAGGATACGACGTGATTGGCGTTTTCATGAAGAACTGGGACGATACTGACGAAAATGGTTTCTGTACGGCTACTGAAGATTATAAAGATGTAGCTAAAGTTGCCAATGAAATCGGCATCCCATACTATTCTGTTAACTTCGAAAAGGAGTATTGGGACCGTGTGTTCACATACTTCCTCGACGAATACAAGAAAGGCAGAACTCCAGATCCAGATGTTATCTGTAATAAGGAGATCAAGTTCAAGGCATTCTTAGATTATGCCATTGAATTAGGTGCCGATTACATTGCAACTGGACACTATGCTCAATTAACTCGGGATGAGGATGGTCATAATCATTTGCTTCGTTCAACTGATATGAACAAGGACCAAACTTACTTCCTAAGTCAATTGTCTGCTGATCAACTTGATCGCGTTATGTTCCCAATTGGTAACATGACTAAGCCTGAGGTTCGTAAGATTGCTAAGGAAGCTGGATTAGCAACTGCTGAGAAAAAGGATTCCGTTGGAATTTGTTTTATCGGTGAGAAGAACTTTAGAGAGTTCTTAGGCAACTATCTACCTGCTACACCAGGGAAGATGGTTACAGTTGATGGTGAAGTGAAGGGCGAGCATGCTGGCCTGATGTATTACACTATTGGTCAACGTAAGGGTCTAGGAATCGGTGGCGATGGGATTGATAATCAACCTTGGTTCGTCGTTGGTAAAGACTTAAAGAAGAATATTCTTTATGTTGGTAAGGGATACGAGAACGAGTTGTTATATGCGGATTACCTGGATGCCTCAGATATTCATTGGGTTAATACCCTTGATCGAGGTCAAGATTTCCACTGTACAGCTAAGTTCCGTTATCGCCAAAAGGATCAGGGAGTTACTGTTCACATCAGTGATGATGGTAAGACGGTTCGAGTTGACTTTGACGAGCCAGTTCGTGCAATTACTCCTGGTCAAGCAGTTGTCTTCTACGATGGTCAAGAGTGTTTAGGCTCAGCTATCATTGATGCTGCATACAAGGATCAAAAGGAACTTCAATACGTTTAATAACTAATTAGTGAGCCATGACGATTTGTCAGGCTCACTTTTTATTTACCTAAAAATTAACTTTGAGGATTCTTTTGAAAATATAATCAAGTCCTGTCATAATGGTAAGGAGATAAATTTGGAGGCAACGTTTTGACAAGACTATATTTTGTGCGCCACGGAAAAACTGAATGGAATCTAGAGAGTAGATATCAAGGATCCGGTGGCGATTCACCACTCTTAGCGCAAAGCTATGAAGAGATGAAGCAGTTAGCAAATCATTTTTATGATACTGATTTTGCACATATCTTTGCTAGCCCAATCAAAAGAGCACGGATCACAGCTGAAACGATTGCTGCGCACTTAAAAAAGCAACCACAGATTAGTTTATTATCAAGGTTGGCAGAATTTAATCTGGGTAAAATGGAAGGAATGAAATTCGTGGATGTTGAATCACAATATCCAGAAGAATTCATAAATTTTAGAAATCATCCAGATAAATATGATCCTACTAAAATCGGTGGTGAATCGTACCAAGATGTAATTAACCGGATGACTCCCGCAATCATGCAAATTGTGAAGGACTATCCAACGGAGAATGTCATGATAGTTAGTCACGGTGCCGCCCTGAATGCTGAAATGAACCATCTGTTAGGAGCGAACTTACCTGATCTTAAAAAACGTGGCGGGTTAGCGAATACAAGTACTACGATAATTGAAACTGTAAATGATGGTCAGTCATTTGAATTAATTAGTTGGAATGACACAAGTTATTTGAATCGACAGATTGATAAGACTGATATTGTGTAGGTGAAAATGATGGAAAATGATGATAAAAAAATAAATGACTTACAAAAAAAGAACCAAGAAAATCAACGTAAGTACATGAAGACTAGAGACCAAGAAGAGGCTAAGGCCAAGCAGCTAGTTCACGAATTAGTCGTCAAAATTGATAAAAATCCAGATGATTATCATAACTACTATGAACTGGCCACAGTTTTAGTTGAAGGTAAGGACTATCAGCAGGCTGAAGAGTTACTGATGAAAGCTCTTGGACTGTTTTCAGAGTCTGATCAATCTGTGACTGATTTGTTGAAATACGGTTTGGGTAACGTTTATTACGCTGCCGAAGAATACGATAAAGCAATCGAAATTTTTCAAACAATTGTCGATCCACAGCTAAAAGTCAAGGCATATGTCATGCTGGCACAAAGCTATATGGCTAAGGGAGACAATAAGCGAGCCATGGTGTTTGCCCTCACTGCTCAAAGTGAATCTAGGGATGATCCAGAAGTGAACAAATTAATCGGTGATAATTTATTATCATTAGGTAATTTTCAACAAGCTGGCGAATTCTATGATTTGGCATTAAAAGTTGATGCCAATAATGGCCAAATTAATTTTGATCGTGGAATAGTAGCTTTGGTAAATGATGAAAATTATCAAGAATATTTTGAAAAAGCAAAAAAATTTGATCCTGATTACTATGAAAAGGGTCAACAGAGATTACAGGATATTGAGAAATTTATCCAGTTGAACAAAAACTCTGATTCTAAAAAGAATGATCAAGAATAAATAGGAGAGTTCCGGTGGCTGAATCATTAGACTTATTTGACAATCCAAATGAAGAAAAATTCGTTGACGGGCAATTAAAGGCCGTCTTTTTCGCTAGTGATGATAGTTTTTATAAAGTTATCTTAGTTCACGTGACTAATACGAATGTTTCACTACCAGATGACGAGGTGGTAGTCACTGGTAACTTTGGCGATTTAATTGAAGACAATCCATATCATTTCACTGGTCGAGTAGTTAATCATCCCAAATATGGTCAACAGTTTCAGGCTGCCAACTATACTAATCTTGCTAAAACAACTCGAACTGGAGTGGTTAAGTATTTGTCTGGCGATAAATTTCCAGGAGTTGGTGAGAAGACCGCCGAAAAAATCGTGGATATTTTAGGTTCCGATGCTTTAACTAAGATTGATCGCGATCCTTCAATATTGGATGAGGTCGGGCTGAGCAATAAACTCAAAAAAGTCATTTCAGAAAATCTCGAATTGAGTGATAATCTTGAAAATATCATTATCGGCTTAAATAGTTATGGATTTTCCAATCAGTTGAGCTCAGCTATTTATGAAAAGTATCGTGGAGATGCTCTGTCTATTATTGCTGAGAACCCATATCGATTGGTTAGTGACATTCCCTCAATTGGTTTCAAACGAGCAGACGGGATTGCTTTAGAAAATGGCTTCAAGATTGATTCAGCGGAAAGAATTGTTGCTGGTTTAATGTATGCAATCGATCAATTATGTGTTAAAAATGGTGATACGTACACGACAACTGGACCGTTATTAAATGAAACATCAAGATTGTTAGAATCTAGTGGCCAAGGAAAAATTGAAGCAGATAAAATTGCTAATGGTTTGGTGGAACTAGCTAAGAGTAACCAGATAATCGGTGAGGCAGATAGAATCTTCCCTGCTAATCTATATAAAGCTGAGTTCCAAATTGCTGAACATCTGCAAAGAGTCATTGAAAATAATGATGAAGTGGCTTTTACTGATGCACAAATCGAAAAAGAATTACGAAAAGTAGAGCGAAAATACGATATTAACTATGATCAATCCCAAACGGATGCGATTACTGATGCCATCAAATCGCCTGTGTTTGTGCTTACTGGTGGGCCAGGTACTGGTAAAACAACTATCATCAATGGAATTGTTAATACATTCTGTGCATTAAATGATTATTCAATGGACATTAATCAATACAAAGACAAACCATTTCCCGTTATTTTGGCGGCTCCTACTGGAAGAGCGGCCAAGCACATGACCGATAGTACAGGATTACCTGCCAGCACGATTCATCGACTACTGGGCTTGAACCGATCAGATAATGAGCAAGCCTCAGCCACCAAAGATATTGATGGTGAGCTTTTGATTATTGATGAAATGTCGATGGTTGATACTTATCTATTCAAAATGCTAGTTAGTGCAGTCCCTAATCACATGAAAATTATTTTAGTGGGTGATCAAGATCAATTGCCTTCAGTTGGACCGGGCCAAGTCTTTCATGATTTATTAGAGGCTAAGGCCGTTCCATACATGAAACTAGATACGATTTACCGACAGGATGCTAACTCATCGATTATTTCTTTAGCTCATGAAATTCATCAGGGACAATTACCAGATGATTTTACAGATAATCAAAGAGACAGATCATTTATTCCTTGTGATGAAAATCAAATTGCCTCAGTTGTGCAACAAGTAACACAACGAGCTAAGGGCAAAGGATTTAGTAAGATGGATGTTCAAGTTTTGGCACCAATGTATCGAGGCCGAGCAGGAATCGACAAGTTAAATGACATGATTCAAGAGGTTTGGCAAAATGATGGCTCAACTAAATCGGTAACTATTCGTCAGCATACTTATCGAATTGGCGATAAAGTGTTACAACTAGAAAACAACCCTGAAAAAAATGTTTTCAATGGTGATATTGGAATGATTGTTTCCATGAAGCAGGCTAAGGACGAAGATTCGCCTTCCCAAATCACCATCGACTACGATGATATTGAAGTGACGTATCAAAGAAACGAATGGCTGCAATTTACGTTGGCCTACTGTACTTCAATTCATAAGGCTCAGGGTAGTGAATTTCAAATGGTAATCTTGCCATTAGTTCATCAATTTAGTCGCATGTTACAACGAAATCTGTTGTACACGGCTGTTACAAGAGCTAGTGACTTTCTGATTTTAGTTGGCGAACAATCAGCATATCAACAGTGTGTAAATACAATCTCGGCAAACCGTAAGACATGCTTAGTTGAACGATTGCGAAGTGTGATTCTCGGCCAATCCGGTCCTAGTACAGCTGATGGCGAATCAGTGAGTCAAACAGATGTTAATGATCACGAAGACGTCCAAAGCAACCAACCAACTGAACCAGTAAATGATGGTATTTTAACTATGAAACTGATTCAAGAAAATGCAGTGGATCCTATGATCGGTATGAAAAATTTAAAACCAGCTGATTTTTTACCAGCGGATAGGTAATTAAAAACTCAAATTTTATTAATTTTTATGTTATGATTTTTATAAACAACAACTCTGGAGGCAATTATGACGGCAGACAACGCGCGACCAAAAATCAAATTATTTTCTCTTAACTCCAATCGTGAGCTAGCTGAAAAAATCAGTAAAGCAGTTGGAGTTCCTTTAAGCAAATCAACAGTTAAAAAATTTAGTGATGATGAAATTAAAATTAGTGTCGATGAAAGTATTCGTGGAACTGAAGTGTATGTTATTCAATCTATTTCAGATCCAGTAAATACTAATTTGATGGAATTATTAATTATGGTTGACGCTCTTCGAAGAGCCTCAGCTGGATCAATCAACGTGGTAATTCCATATTATGGTTATTCACGTGCTGACCGTAAGGCGCGTTCACGTGAACCAATTACTGCTAAATTATTGTCATCATTTTTAGAAATGGATGGGGTAGATCGGGTCATTACATTAGATCTACATGCTGATCAAATTCAGGGATTCTTCGATATACCGGTTGACCATTTAAGAGCCGCCAGACTTTTAGCTAGCTTCTTTGAAGCAAATCATGGTAAAAATGACTTGGTGATTATTTCTCCTGATCATGCCAGTGTGTCTAGAGCAAGAACCATTGCTGAGCTATTGAATGCACCAATCGCTATTATCGATAATCGTTCTCCAGAAGATGCTACTACAATTCCTGAAGCAGTTATTGGGGACGTTGAAGGCAAGCGGGCAATTATTGTTGACGATATGATCGATACTGCCATTAAAACTCAAATTGCATCTGAAACATTAAAGAACAATGGTGCCAAAGAAATTTATGCATTAGCTACGCATGCTATTTTCTCTGGGGATGCTGTTAAGAGATTAGAGGAAGCACCAATCGAAAAAGTGATCGTTACTGATTCAATTAAGCTTAAAGATGACCGAAAGTTTGATAAACTTGAAGTGGTTTCTGTTGACCAATTGTTTGGAGAAGCCATTAAATTAATTCATAACCAACAGTCAGTAGGCAAATTGTTTGGTAGATAAATCTTAACTTGAAAGGTGATATGTAATGTATATGTACAAAGCAAGTGAAGACAGATACGATAAAATGGTAGTTAGAAGAGCTGGTAATTCTGGTTTACAACTGCCAGCATTGTCATTTGGTATGTGGCACAGTTTTGGTGACGATGCCAACTTTGGTGATAGTGAGAAAGTTATGCTTGAAGCATTTGATAAGGGAATTTTTAGTTATGACTTAGCTTACAACTATGGTCCTGGATCAGGTGCCGCTGAAAGAATGTTTGGTGATGTTTATAAGGCAAATTTGAAGCCATACCGTGATGAATTAGTCATCACTACTAAGGCTGGTTTCAATATGTGGCCTGGACCATACGGTAATTTTTCTTCACGGAAAACATTAATTAACGCAATTGACGGTAGTTTGCAAAGAATGGGATTGGACTACGTTGATATTTTTTACAGTCATCGATTTGATCCTGATACAAATCTTGCTGAAACTGCTGATGCGTTGAATGATATTGTCAGATCGGGTAAGGCTTTGTATGTTGGAATTTCCAATTACGATCACAAACAGACTGAAGAAATCATTAAGTATTTCAAGGAACTTCATACACCATTTGTTGTTAACCAAGCATCTTATAATATGTTGAACCGGACAGTTGAAGATGATGGACTATTAAATGTTTTAAAGGATAATGACAATGCGTTGGTTGCATACGGACCATTAGCTGAAGGATTATTGACTGACAAATATCTAAAGGGTATTCCTGACGATGTTAAACTTCATTGGAGTAATAATTTCGTAGTTGATAAGGGTAAAGATGAAGTTGTTGCAAAACTTAATGAGTTAAATGAACTGGCTCAAAATAGAAATCAGACTTTAGCACAAATGAGTGTTGCTTGGTTACTTCACGATCAAGTTGTTGCTAGCATTGTGACTGGAGCTTCTAAGGTTGAACATTTATTGGACAACTTAAAAGCTTTAGATAATCTTGATTTCACTCAAGATGAGTTAGATAAAATTGATTCAATAGTTAAATAATTAATTGCTAAATAAAAGCATTAAATGGATTCTCTCCGTTTAGTGCTTTTATTTGTTATAATCGAGGTAATTAAGAATGATTGGATGGATATAAGCGATGGCAAAAAAGGTGACAATTACTGATCTGGCCAAACTTGCAGGAGTATCTGTAACGACGGTCTCGCAAATTTTAAATGGTAAAGAGGAACGGTTCAGTAAGAAAACAATCGATAAAGTTAATTCGCTTCAAAAACAATTAGGATATGTGCCTGATTTTAATGCGCAGAGCCTAATTAGAAAATCAGGAAAAACCATCGGTGTTTTAGTGCCGAATCTTGGTAATCCATTTTTTAGTCGCTTCTTAAGGGGTGTCGAAGAAGAGGCAATTAAAGCGGACTATGTACCTTTGATCTTTGGGTCCGATAACAATGCTCAACTTGAATCACGTCATTTATTTGAAGCAATCAGAAGAGCTGCAGATGGAATCATCATCGCTTCTGCTGTTTCTGATTTGAATTATATTGATAAAGTTCTAAGTCAAAACCAAATTCCTTACATGTTGATTGATCAAGCCCCTGTTCATGAAAGTGATATGGTCGATGTGAATAATTATCATGGTGGTGAGATGTTAGCCGAGCATTTGATTAAAAACGGCCATCAGAGGATTGTAATCGTATCCGCTAATAATCCCACTAGAAACATGAAAGAACGTCTACAAGGCTTCTTAGATACGTATCAGAAGCATCAAATAATAATTGACCCTGAACAGATAATTACTACTGAGTTAACTAAAAAAGGTGGTTATGACACTACTGAAGCAGTTCTAGCTAAAAAGCCAACAGCAATCTTTGCAATTAACGATGAGTTAGCGTTAGGATTATATCGTGGACTTGGTGAGTCTGGGTTATCTATTCCGGATGATATTTCAATCGTTGGTTACGATGATATTGACTTAAGTGAGTACTTCACTCCTAAGTTAACTACGGTTCATCAACCAGCTTTTGAAATGGGAACTACCGCTACTCAATTGATCATTAATCGAATTGAGAACGAGGGAATTGATAACCAAAAAATTGCTTTACCAATTTCACTGATTGATCGTGATAGCGTTAGAAACATTAATTAGTTGATGGGACTTTGTAGCTGTAAGATATTTTTAATATGAAGAAGTTTCATTAATTAAAATATTATCGAGGAGTTGTCAAAAATGACAAACAAAGTAGTTGTACTGGGAAGTTTAAACGTTGATACGACTTTACATATTGTTCAAATGCCAAAGCCTGGAGAAACCATTAGTGCTAGTTCAAAGACCAATTCAGCTGGCGGTAAGGGTGCTAATCAAGCGGTTGCTGCTGTCCGTTCAGGTGCTGAAACCAGTTTTATTGGTCAAGTTGGTGATGATGACCTAGGTAGTTTTATGGTCGATGCTTTATCTGGTAATAAAATTGATACCAAAGAGATCGATAAAATTTCTGAAGAGGGGACGGGTTCTGCCGTTATTCTTCTAGATAAGAATGGTCAAAATTGTATCATGGTTTATGGTGGTGCTAACCAAGCCATTAAGCCAAGCAAAATTGATAAAGCAGAAGAATTGATTGCTAGTGCGGATATCTTGATTGCCCAATTTGAAACTCCTCAAGATGTAACTCTGCATGCTTTTGAAATTGCCAAGGAGCACGGTGTTACCACGATTTTAAATCCTGCACCTGCCACTAAGATAATTGATGGATTATTGGCAGTGACTGACTTAATTGTTCCTAATGAGACAGAGAGTGCTACTTTGACCGACATTCCAGTAACCGACGTTGATTCTATGGACAAGAACGCTACTCGCTTTGCTGAAATGGGAATTGATAACTTAATTATCACTGTTGGTGATCGTGGGGCATACTATCATACTAAAGACGATAGTGGCTTCGTTAAGGCCTTTAAAGTCAAAGCAGTGGACACTACAGCTGCTGGTGACACATTTATTGGTGCATTTAGTTCCCAAATCAATAAGGATCTATCAAATATTGAGCAAGCTTTGATTTATGCCCAAAAGGCTTCTTCCATCACTGTTCAAAGGGCTGGGGCATTGCCTTCAATTCCTACAAGTAAAGAAATCGATGCAGAATACAAATAAACGATTGATTTGTTGATTCGGATTTGCTATGATACCTTTCGTTGGTAAATATTAGATTAACAAAAAAAGGTTTAAGTGTTATATTCAACTTGGGTTGATATTTTAATCACTTAAAGGGGTTTTAGCTATGAGTAACAAGTTAGAAATTCTTGAAGAGTTTAAACAAGCGGAATTAAAGTTAAATCAATTAAAAAGCAGTGAAACGACTACTACAAGTAATCCTTCAGATGATACTGTCGTGATTCAACCAAAGTTCGGCGAAGAAATGAAAGTATTAAATGATAAGTGTGCACATTTGAGCATGGTTATCGAAGCAATGAATGCTTCTGAAGATTAGTTTGCTGGTACAAAGTAGACGAATCGTTAACAAAAAGGTCTCAATCATTCTGATTGAGACCTTTTTGTGTGTAATAAATTAAGTGTTTAAAAGTAAGGAGTTTGTAAAGCCATTGCGACATTCCAATTGATATGAATTCTTCCTCTTAATGGTTCTATCCACTCAGGAGGAAATGAAACTGGGGCGTATAACAGTGATCCTAACATCGAAGTTATTGAAGCGATAGTATCGGCATCATTCCCGAGATTAACGGCCTTTTTGACGGCTGATACATATTTTTCTGAATTCATCAAACACCAAAAGACTGAATTAAGTGTGTCTATTATGTAACCTGAGCTTTGCACCTCGGCACTTTGTTTCCTGTAGTGTGTAGGATTATCCATCTGGTCAAAGTATTTAATTTCTTCATTAAATACAGGAATATTTTCATAGTAGTCTAAGACTTCACGAATGGACTTTAACATCGCATATTTGTTAGGACTTAAGATAACTGTAGTAGTGACGTTAACTAAGACTGCGGTTGCGATTATAGATCTGGGATGGCGATGAGTGAGTGACGAAAACTGTTCGCAAATTTTCGCTACTTGTTGATTGAATTTGTATGTGGGAAATTGAGACAACAAATAAAATGCTAATGGCATGACCCGCATTAGTGTGCCATTGCCATTATCGTATTCTTGATCACCACCACATTTTTCGGGTGGTACTCCGTGTTTGTATCGTTCAATGGCATTCTTAGTTGTTTCGCCAATATCAAAAGATTCGCCAAATGGAGTATAGTCACCAAAGTCATACCATTGACGATATCGCATCATCATATCATTTAAGTTAAAACCGTTTGATAAACTGGCCAGCGTGGCTAAGGTTAACGAAGTGTCATCGGACCAAGTTCCCTTTGGCACATTAAAATCCCCATACCCAGTCATTTGGGTTATGGGATTTTTTAATAATGTTTGTCGATCAGAAAATTGTACGGGTACGCCAAGAGCATCACCGATTGCGACGGCAATGGTGGCCTGAAGTAATAGGTAACTGGTTGAGTACATATATGAATACCTCGATGTTATTGGAATTTGGTTAGTTAACCCAAAATGAGTAGGTAGAGGTCTCAAACTTAATGTTAAATGACTGACTGGATGATTCTTCACCATCAATTTGACCAAATCGGTTCCCGTCAGTGATAATTGTAAAGCTTTTTTTGGATAAATGGGTAACAAATTTTAGTTTCAGGTGTCGCTTTGCTAATAAGTTAATAATGAATATAATAATTTGACGCACAGAAGGCTTTTCAATTAAGACCAGATCCAGCGAATTTTTGCTTGGAGAGGCGGTGGGGACAATATTAACTCCGCCACCAAAATAAGGGATATTAGTTACAGTTATTAAGAACCCTTTAGTGAATTCTCTCACAAATTGGTTGTTTTCGCCATAATATACCTCTGTTTTAACTGGTTTGAAAGTTCGAATTACATTAAGTGCGGCAAAAATATAGCTAAATTTGCCTAAAATAGGGTTGCGTTTGATGATTGAGTGGTTAGCATTGTGCACTATAGTTGCATCCAAACCGATTCCGAAATTGTTGATGAAATAGCCAGTGCTGCCTTCGTTTAGATTGTTGTACTTTCCAACGACTAATGGCTTCGGTGATTTTACAGAAAGAATCTGTTGAATAGCAGTTTTCCAATTGTCAGATATTTTTAATGCGCGAGCAAAATCATTCCCTGATCCAATGGGAAGAAAAGCAATGGGCACTTGAGTTGGGGATGGATGAGATTCATAAAACTCTTTGCATCCGTTTAAAACTTCGTGTAACGTACCATCGCCACCAGTAGCAACAATTACTAGTTCATTATTTAATCTATCGTTAGCTGCACTTAAAATGCGTTTCGTGATTTGAATAGCATCCCCAACAAAGTTTGTTTTGGTACAGCGATATTCAATGTTTAACTGGTTCAATTGCTCAACAATTTTTGGCCAGAGTTTGCGGACATTACCTCCGCCAGCAGCTTCGTTCACGATGAAGACGAAATGTTTAGGCATTACTTATCTCCTAATAATTAATTATATGTATTAAAATAGCCTGAATCTTTGTTAGATTCAAGCCACATGTTACCTATTATTTATCGCTCGTAATTAGCATTGGCAGAATCATTGGACGACGTTCAGTTTTTTCATAAAGAAATTCCTGAAGCTCATCAATCACTGCGTTTCTAATAGTTGATTCAGTAGCTTTCTTCGAACGCATGGCCTTCCGAATGGTTTTGAAAACTAGTCGGCGACCTTCATCTAGTAGTTCACCTGATTCTCTCATGTACACGAACCCACGAGACAAGATATCAGGACCTGATTGAATTTCTTGATTCTTTAAATTAATTGTTGAGACGACAACCACAATTCCTTCTTCAGAAAGTAGTTGGCGATCACGCAAGACAATATTACCAATGTCACCAATTCCGCTACCGTCGATGTAAACATCACCGGCCTGAAAGTGACCAGCTAATCTGGCGTTATCTTTGGATAGTGCTAAAACATCACCATTTTCCATGATAAAACTATGATCTAGTGGGACACCACATTGCTCAGCTAATTCTGTATGGATTTTAAGCATTCTGTATTCACCATGGATAGGCATGAAGAACTTAGGTTTCATTAGCCGAAGCATTAACTTTTGTTCTTCTTGACCACCATGTCCAGAAGTATGAATGTTATTAACTTTTCCATGAATTACATTGGCGCCGGCTTCTTCAAGCTTGTTAATTACACTGTTAACGCTAGTTGTGTTACCAGGAATTGGGTTACTTGAAAAGATTACGGTGTCACCAGGTTGAATTGATATTTGGCGGTGAGTTCCGTTAGCAATTCTTGAAAGAGCAGCCATGGGTTCACCCTGTGATCCAGTACAAAGAATCATGGTTTTATTGGCTGGTAAAGATTGTAGTTCGTTGGCATCAACGAAAGCATCATCAGGAATATCCAAATATCCTAATTCACGACCGTTGACAATGGCAGCTTCCATACTACGACCAAAAACAGCTATTTTTCTGCCATGAGCAAGTGCATTGTCACAGGCAGTTTTAATTCGGGAGATGTTAGAAGCGAAAGTTGCAAAGATAATGCGATCTTCCATTTGATCAAAAATATGTGCAACCGAGTTGGCCACCCATTTTTCTGACTTGGTCCAGACAGGGCGTTCAGCATTTGTACTATCTGACATCAAGCACAAAACGCCTTCTTCACCAAGTCTAGCCATTTCTTGTAAATTTGGAGCTTGGTTAGTCACTGGAGTTAAGTCAAACTTAAAATCACCAGTTTCTACGATTACCCCAACTGGAGTATGAACTGCGATTCCCAAAGTGTCAGGAATTGAGTGGGTTGTTCTAAAAAATGATACGCTAGTTTTTCTAAATTTAAGAACAGTACTTTCAGTGATTTCGTGAAGTTCAGCGCTACTTAATAAGCCATGTTCATCTAGTTTATTTTTGATAAGAGCCATAGCCAATGGACCAGCATATATTGGAACATTCAGTGCCTTCAATAAATAAGGTACTCCACCAATATGATCTTCGTGACCATGGGTAATTACCAAAGCCTTGATCTTATCTTTGTTATCTACGATATATTGGTAGTCAGGAATTACATAATCGACACCTAAGAGTTCATCTTCCGGAAACTTGATCCCAGCATCAATCAAGATGATTTCATCTTGAAATTGAATTCCATATGTGTTTTTACCAATTTCTCCTAAACCACCAACGCCGTAAATAGCTGCTTCGTTATTTTTGACGTTTAGTTTTTTCATTATTTATTGAACTCCGTTAATTTAAATTCGGGATTTTCTTGTTCGTATTCTAAGTGTTTACCTGTCAATGGTTCGATGAATTCGATGTTGTAATTAGTGTTGTCTTCAACTAATTGACGGGCTGTTACTTCAGTATCAGCTTCAAGGTAAAGACTTTGAGTGTTTTCTCGACTAGGGTTTTCGTTTTCCTGAGGTTGGTATAATACTTTAAAAATCATTAAAAAAGCTCCTTTAAAATTTATTCTGTTTTTTTAAGAAATCAGTGATTCCTTTTCGCACAGGTGGTTGTTTTTGCACAACTAATAATAAGTAGTTTACCATAACTGTAAAAATAAGTATATAAATCTGGATTTCGAGCGTTAATCCAAGTGAGCTCTAAATCGAACGTGGTAAAATAAACGTATGAATTGAGGTGGAATAGTAATGATACTTTTGTTTCAAGTGATTATTGGTTTAATTTTGGCTGTGGTCCTTTACAACCTGATCCATTATTTTTTTGTTACCAGGCCAACTCAAAAACGATTAAAGATAAGTCAAGCAATCGTAGATCAAGCAATCAAGTATGCTTTGCAAAAAATAATGCCTGATGAATCTTCAGAGCAACTTAAATCTCAAGCGATTGCTAATGTTTGGGGGAGGGGCGTTATGGCCTTTGAATATGAACTCCCTCAAAACATAATGCAGTTATCTATATCTGAGTTCAAACAACTTTTGATAAAAGAACTTCACGAATATAGTGCGGATCATCATTTTGATGCGAGTAGTACACCCGAAATTCAATCAATCTTTAGGGTTACTGATATTTGGGAATTAGATGGCAATCTTCATTTTGACGTTGCATTTTTAATCAACCAAACTACTATCGAATATGTAGAAGATTTGAATCGCTTAAAATAAATGAAAATAATATAAAAGCTGTCTTTCTGGAATAACAGAAAGACAGCTTTTTTTTGTAAATTAAATTAATAAATAAAGATCTCGTCATCAGATTTCGAATAAGGATTTTGTTTATCGATGTGATCATAGAAGAGCACACCGTGTAAATGATCGATTTCATGCTGACATACGATTGCTGGGTAATTTTTTAAGCGAATATGATGATCGTTTCCTTCAACATCAGTATATTCCAAAGTGATTCTAGCGGAACGAGGGACATAACCGGGGATGTCTTCATCAACTGATAAACATCCCTCGCCTTCAGTTAAAGCGCCACGTTGAACAGAATTAGAAACGATTACTGGATTAATAATGACATCTTTGAAAACTGGTTCTTCATTTTCATCTTCTGCAGGCACCATTACTGAGGCCATCATTTTTGATTCTCCTACTTGGGGAGCGGCTAGGCCAACTCCTGCACGAAGCCCATATTTTTCACATAGCTCTGGATCTTGACTAACTTCAAGATACTCCATCAAATCATGTGCTAATTGGCGATCTTCATCTGAAAGGGGAAAGTTAACTTTTTGAGCTTGTTTCCGTAATACTGGATCACCATCACGGACAATATCTTTCATAAGAAACAAGATTAAAACCTCCAAAATATAAAATTATCTACAGACTATTCTATCTTAATTTTATAAAAAATACTATCAGCCTTTATGTAATGGGATTGATATTTTTTTCACAAATGATAATTGATGAAAATTTAGTGAAACCCATACATCAATTTTAGAAATCATTTATGAAAAAGTTGATATTATGCGATTGAAAGGGCTTGCAAATTTTCTGAAACAATGCTAAATTTTAGTTGTGGTTGAAACAGATTACTGTGTATCACAAGTCTAGCTTTTTAGGAAAGGAAAGTGTTATATATGGCAGCAAATAACAAGCATATTGTTGACTTTGCAAAAATCAAATCAACAATGAGCGATCCATACAAAAAACCGGTTCAAGTAATCGATGAGAATGGAAAAATAGTTAATCAAGAACTATTTGATACATTCAGCGATGATGAATTAGTTACTTTGATGGAAAAGATGGTTTGGGAACGAACACTCCACGAACAAACAATGAACTTTTCACGTCAAGGTCGCCTTGGTTTTTACGCTCCTACCTACGGGGAAGAAGCTTCGGAAATGGGAATTGCACACGCAATGCAAAAACAAGACTTCTTGTTCCCAGCATACCGTGACTTACCACAATTAATTCAACATGGTGCAACAGTTGAACAAGGATACTTATGGTCCAAGGGACACTATTTAGCAAACCAATATAATCCAGAAGGAACTCGTTCAATGTTCCCGCAAATTATTATTGGTGCTCAATACGTCCAAGCCGCAGGGGCAGCACTTGGAATCAAGAAGAATGGGGAAGAAAATACTGTTTCATATGCCTTCACAGGTGATGGTGGTACCTCTCAAGGTGACTTCTACGAAGGAATTAACTTTGCTAGTGCCTTCCAAGCACCCGCAGTATTCTTTGTACAAAACAATGGTTATGCTATTTCAGTTCCACGTTACAAACAAACTGCAGCTGAAACTTTAGCCCAAAAAGGTGTTGCTTCAGGTGTTCCTTCAACTCAAGTAGATGGAATGGATATCTTAGCAACTTACTTAGTTGCTAAAGAAGCACGTGAATTTGCAGCTGCCGGTAATGGCCCAGTATTAGTTGAAACTTTGACTTACCGTTTCGGTGCCCACAGTTCTGCTGGTGATGATCCAAGTCGTTATCGTACTAAAGAAGAAGAACAACCATGGTTTGATCGTGACCCATTGATTCGTTTGAGAAAAGTTCTTACTGATAAGAAACTTTGGGATCAAGCTAAGGAAGACGAATTAGTTGAACAATACAAGGGTGAATTCAAGGATGCTATGAAGAAAGCTGAAGCAGCACCTGCACAAAAGGTTACTGATTTCTTGAAAACTACTTTTGAAACTCCAACCCCTAATGTTCAACGTGACATTGAAAAATATGAAGCAAAGGAGTCGAAGTAATTATGGCTAAACTAACTTATATTAAAGCAATTACCGAAGGATTAGATCAAGTGTTACAAGACGACCCAAAGACTCTTATTTTCGGTGAAGACGTTGGTAAGAATGGTGGAGTATTTAGAACTACCGATGGACTACAAGCAAAATTTGGTGAAGATCGAGTATTCGATACACCACTTGCTGAATCAGGAATTTTAGGACTTTCAATTGGATTAGCAGCAACTGGCTGGCGTCCAATTCCAGAAATTCAATTCATGGGATTCACTTTTGAAGCAGTCGATTCTATCGTTGGTCAAATGTCTCGTAACCGTTTCAGATTTAACGGTAAGATGTCAATGCCAATTACCATCAGAACTCCATTTGGTGGTGGTACTCATACCGCTGAACTTCACGGTGATTCAATGGAAAACATCTTCACAGGCGTACCTGGACTTAGAGTGGTTACTCCTTCTAATCCATATGATGCTAAAGGTTTGATTATTTCCGCTGTAGAAAACAACGATCCAGTATTATTCATGGAAAACTTGAAACTTTACCGTTCAATGAAGGATGAAATTCCTGAAGGCAAGTACACAGTTCCTTTGGATAAGGCCAACGTTGTTCGTGAAGGAAATGATATTACTATCGTGGCTTACAGTGCTGAAGTTAATGAGGCTCTTAAAGTTGCTGATAAATTAGAAAAAGAAAATATTTCGGTTGAAGTAATTGATCTTCGGTCACTTTCACCAATCGATACTGACACAATTTTTGCATCAGTTGAAAAAACTCATAAGGTCGTGTTAGTTCAAGAAGCCCAAAAGATGGCTGGAGTTGGTGCCCATGTTGCTTCTGAAATTGCAGAAAACAAGATCATGTCATTAGATGCCCCAATCGGTAGAGTGGCTGCACCTGATAGCATCTTCCCATTTGCAATGGCTGAAAACGACTGGCTTCCAAACGCCGATGATATCGAAGAAAAAGTACGGGAAATCTTGAATTACTAATTCTAATTAAGAAAGGAAGTTTGACCCTATGGCTTACAAGTTTAAACTCCCAGAGCTAGGAGAAGGAATGGCCGAAGGTGAAGTTGCCACTTGGCTAGTCAAACCTGGCGATGAAGTCAAAGAAGACGATCCATTAGTTGAAATTCAAAATGATAAATCAGTTTCTGAATTACCTTCACCTGTTGCTGGTACTATCAAAGAAATTCAAAAACAAGAAGGAGAGACTGCTGAAATTGGTGACGTGTTAGTTGTCATCGATGACGGTTCAGCCGATTCTGCAGACGATGATGCTCCAGCAGCTCCTGCCGAAGAAAAACCTGCTGAAGAGCCAGCTACTAGTTCAGCTCCTGCTGAGCCAGCTGCTCCTGAACAAAGCAGTACTATTCCGGTAGCTGCTGATCCAAATAAATTGGTATTAGCAATGCCATCTGTTCGTCAATATGCACGTGACAAAGGTATCGATATTTCAGTTGTTACAGCAACTGGAAATCATGGCCAAGTTACAAAGGCTGATGTAGATGCATTCAATGGTGGGAGTGCTACTCAAGCTGCTCCTGCTGCAAGTTCTTCAGAAGCTGCTACAACAGCAACCGCTGATAAGCCAGCTGCAACTCCAATCCAAGCATACACATCAGCAACACCAGAGTTGGAAACACGTGAAAAGATGTCATTAACTCGTAAAGCAATTGCTAAGCAAATGCGTTTGTCTAAAGACATCGCTCCACATGTTACCTCATTTGATGACGTTGAAGTTACCGCTTTGATGGAAAACCGTAAGCGTTACAAGGAACTTGCCAAGGATCGCGATATTCATTTGACATTCTTGCCATACATTGTGAAGGCATTAGTTGCAGTTATGAAGGCATACCCTGAATTAAATGCATCAATTGACGACACAACTCAAGAAATTGTTTACAAGCATTACTACAACATTGGAATTGCTACTAACACTGAACACGGACTTTACGTGCCAAATGTTAAGAATGCTGATTCTAAAGGTATGTTTGAAATTGCTAAGGAAATCACCGAAAACAGTCAGGCAGCATACGATAACAAATTATCTGCTGACAAGATGAGTGGTGGTTCAATCACAATCAGTAATGTTGGTTCTATCGGTGGTGGCTGGTTCACACCAGTTATCAATTACCCTGAAGTTGCCATTCTTGGGGTAGGTAAAATTGCCAAAGAACCATACGTTGATGAAAATGGTGAAATTAAAGTTGGTAACATGTTGAAGTTATCATTAAGTTATGATCACCGTTTGATTGATGGTGCCTTAGCTCAAAACGCGCTTAATATGTTAAACAAATTGTTACATGATCCAGATATGCTTTTGATGGAAGGATGATTGAATAATGGCTGATGCTGAAAAGAAAGAAACAGTAATTATCGGAGCAGGCCCTGGTGGCTATGTGGCTGCCATTCGTGCTTCCGAACTTGGCCAAAAGGTTACTTTGATTGAAAAATCAGATACCCTTGGTGGAGTTTGTTTAAACGTTGGCTGTGTGCCATCAAAGGCACTAATTGCAGCTGGTCACCGTTTACAAGAGGCTAATAACTCTGATGAATATGGTGTTACTAGTAAAGGCGCAACAATTGATTTTTCAAAGACTCAAGACTGGAAACAGCATGATGTCGTTGATCGAATGACTAATGGTGTCTCAATGCTTTTAAAGAAGCATAAAGTTGAAGTTATCCAAGGCGAAGCTGTCTTAGACAGTGATACCAGACTACGTGTAATGCCTGTTGGCCCACGTCAATTTATGGATAACAACAATGGTCAAGTACTTGATTTTGATAACTTGATTATTGCTAGCGGTTCTCACCCAATTGAAATTCCAGGATTTAAGTTTGATGGTCGAGTAATCGATTCAACCGGTGGACTTAACTTACCTGAGATTCCAAAAGAATTCGTTGTTATCGGTGGTGGTTATGTCGGTACTGAACTAGCAGGAGCATATGCTAATTTAGGTTCTCATGTAACTATTATTGAAGGTACTGATTCAATTTTGGCTGGTTTCACTAAAGACATGGTTGCAGTTGTCTTGAAACAACTTAAGGCTAAGGGCGTTGATGTTATCACAGGTGCTAAGGCTAAATCATCTACTCAAGATGATAAGAGTGTCACTGTGACATACGAAGTTGACGGTAAAGAATCAACTGTTACTGCAGATTACTGCATGGTTACAGTTGGACGTAGACCAAATACTGATGAATTAGGTTTGGAATACACTAAAGTTGAACTTGATGATCATGGTTTGGTAAAGACTGATGCCCAGGGTCGTACTGCTTCTGAACACATCTTTGCCATTGGTGATATTGCTTCTGGTCCTGCATTGGCCCATAAAGCATTCTTCCAAGGAAAAGTAGCTGCTGGTGCAATCTCAGGTAAGAATACTGCAAACGACTACATCGGTGTCCCTGCCGTATGTTTCGCTGATCCTGAGTTAGCCGTTGTTGGTCTGACTGAAGCTCAAGCTAAGGATCAAGGACTTGATGTCAAAACTGCTAAATTCCCATTCGCTGGAAATGCACGAGCTGTTTCTCTTTACGAAGCTGACGGATTTGTTCGTTTGATCTTCACAAAAGATGAAGGAACAGTTCTTGGTGGAGAAGTCGTTGGACCTGGGGCCAGCGATTTGATCGCTGAATTGAGTTTAGCTGTTAATGGCAGAATGAACGTCGAAGATATCGCTTTGACCATTCATCCACATCCAACGTTGAGTGAACCAGTTCAAGAAGCTGCAGATATTGCACTTGGTTTCCCAACCCACATCTAGACTTGTTATACAGTTTAATAGTAAAAAAACTCGTATTAGTATTCGTAGTACGAGTTTTTTTTGTGATTAAAATTTCATATTGATATTTTCAAAACTTTGGTAAATGCCTTTTCACTGATATGCGCTTAGATTATAATTAAATTAATAAAGTAATGGAGAATATTAATGGCAGAAAATTATGAGTATCCTTTGGTTGAAGGCTTAAGTGTGACAGAAATCTCTGATTTAATCGGTTTTTACAATGCGGTTGAGCAGGCTTACGAAAATCCGCGGGGAATTGACCGTAGCCAATTCAAAATGGCATACGATAAATTTCGCTCAGTGATTCCGGCTAAATCGGAACAAAAACAATTAGAAAAACGGTTTGCTGACGAATCTGGTTTTGATTCATATCAAGCTATTAAGCAACTTGAACAGACTGATGCAAGCCTTATTAAAGTTGGTGATGGTAATGGATAATGATGAACAGAGTAAAACTGTCAAGGCTGTTAAAGGTTGGCTTTTAGAGGCTAGGGATGATGTGCTAAGACAGATCGATTCTAGATTAAAGGTCGATACTAAAAGTAGTCGAAGTGACTTAGTGACTAATATTGATCGATCAAACGAGAAGTTTATTGTTAATAAGATTCGCGAATTTGATCCTGACGCCAAAATTTTGGGCGAAGAAGGTTTTGGTGATAAAGTTACAGATACAAAAGGACGAATTTGGATTGTTGACCCAATCGACGGAACAATGAATTTTGTTAAACAACGAAACCATTTCGCCATGATGCTTAGTTTATACATTAATGGTCAAGGCGTTTTGGGATTTATAATGGATGTCATGAACAATGAATTAGTGTACGGTGGTCCTGACCTTGGCGTATTTATAAATACTCGTCAGATGGTTACTGTGAATGATTCAAAGCTGCAAGACGGATTGATCGGCTTGAGTGGTCCGATGGTCGTCCATGATGATTTCAACATGCAAGAAATTGCTAATACCTCTTTAGGTATGAGAGTATATGGGAGTGCCGGTATCGATATGATCGCCGTTCTAAAGGGCGAATTAGTTGGCTATATTTCATATCTAAAGCCTTGGGATTTTGGCGCCGGCAGAATTCTTGCTGAAACTATCGGATTAAAGATTACTACTATTGACGGACGTCAATTAGGTGTGTTATCATCAGAACCGGTATTATTAGCGACAGAAAATGCACATCACGACATTCTTACTATAGTGAAGAAGTAGTCATACTGTGACACGCGTCACAGTTTTTTTATGCTAATATTTGTAGAAACTAACTTTATGATTTAAAAGATGAAGGGGAGCAACTGAATTTGAAAACAAGAGACGACATTCGTAACATTGCCATTATTGCCCACGTTGACCACGGTAAGACCACTTTAGTTAACGAATTACTTAAACAATCAGATACACTTGATGAACACGTTCAAATCGAAGACCGTGCCATGGATACTAATGATATTGAAAAGGAACGTGGTATCACGATTCTTTCAAAGAACACTGCTGTTCGTTATGACGGTAAGCAAATCAATATCTTGGATACCCCAGGACATGCCGATTTCGGTGGTGAAGTAGAACGTATCATGCGAATGGTTGATGGTGTTTTACTTGTTGTGGATGCTTACGAAGGAACTATGCCACAAACTCGTTTTGTGCTTAAGAAAGCCCTCGATCAACATTTAACTCCAATCGTTGTTATCAACAAGATCGACCGTGACGGTGCTCGTCCTGAAGAAGTTGTTGACGAAGTTCTTGATCTATTTATCGAACTTGGTGCCGACGAAGAACAATTGGACTTCCCAGTTGTTTACGCTTCAGCTATGAACGGTACTTCAAGTTTTGATTCTGATCTAAGCACTCAAGAACATACTATGAAGCCAATCTTTGACACCATCGTTAAAGACATTCCTGCTCCAATCGACAACTCAGACGAACCATTACAATTCCAAGTTGCCTTATTGGATTACAACGATTTCGTTGGTCGTGTTGGTATTGGTAGAGTATTCCGTGGAACTATCAAAGTTGGTGACAGTGTTACTGTTATGAAGCTTGATGGCTCAACTCAAAACTTCCGTGTTACTAAACTTATGGGATTCTTTGGTCTTAAGAGACTTGATATCGATGAAGCCAAAGCCGGTGATTTGATTGCCATCTCTGGTATGGATGAAATCAGTGTTGGTGAAACAGTCGTTGATGCAGCCCATCAAGAAGCACTTCCGGTGTTACGAATTGATGAACCAACTCTTCAAATGACATTTGGTACTAACACTTCACCATTTGCCGGACAAGACGGTAAGTTCGTTACTGCTCGTCAACTTGAAGATCGTTTGAAACGTGAGTTGCATACCGATGTTTCTCTTCGTGTTGATGACACTGATAATCCTGGTGCATGGACTGTTTCAGGACGTGGTGAACTTCATCTTTCTATCTTAATTGAAAACTTACGTCGTGAAGGATTTGAATTACAAGCTTCACGTCCACAAGTTATTTATAAGGATGTTGAAGGTGTATTGAGCGAACCATTCGAATCTGTTCAAATCGATACTCCTGATGAATATACTGGATCAATCATTGACAGTCTTTCAAAACGTAAGGCTGAAATGCAAAACATGGAAAGTGTTGGTAATGGCCAAACTCGTTTGACATTCCTTGCACCTTCTAGAGGTTTGATTGGTTATTCAACTGAATTCCTTTCAATGACTCGTGGTTACGGTATCATGAACCATACATTCGAAAAGTACATGCCAGTTATTAAGAACTGGAACCCTGGACGTCAAAAGGGTACCTTAGTTTCTATGAATGCTGGTAAGGCTACTACTTACGCAATGATGGGAATTGAAAGTCGTGGTACTTTAGTTATCGATCCAGGTACTGAAGTATACGAAGGAATGATCGTTGGTGAAAACAACCGTGAAAATGATATTACGGTTAACATCACTAAGGGTAAGAACTTGACTAACGTTCGTGCCGCTGGTTCTGATGACATGGCTCGTATCAAGACACCTACTCACTTCTCACTTGAAGAATCATTGGAATTCATCAATGAGGATGAATTGTGTGAAATCACTCCTAACTTCGTTCGTCTTCGTAAACGTTTATTGAACACTAGCGAACGTGAAAAGGATGCTAAGCGTCGTAAGCATAACTAATATTTAAACAAAAATCACTGATTTTCGGTGTTTAAAAAGGCTTTGAGAATGATAATTCTCAAAGCCTTTTTTCTGTATAAACTATCTTCACGGATTAATATAAGTTTAGAAATTATGATTATATGGTTGTGATATAATTAGCGGTATTGAGGTTTAATAAATAAGTAAAGTGTGGGAACAGGTATGAAAAGGTTAAGGAACTTAGACTATTATATATTTTTACCTTACATAATCATGTGTACAATTGGAGTCATCATGGTGTATTCGGCCAGTGCAAATATTGGCTCACAAAATGGTGGTTCACCAATGAGTTATTTAATTAAGCAAAGTTTGTTCGTAGTGATCAGTCTGGTACTTGTTGCTGTCGTAACGGCCATGAACTTAAACAAATTTAAAAATAAGAGAGCTTTGTCAATTATTGAAATCGGTTTTTGGGTTGTATTTGTTTGCCTGCTGTTCTTCGGTAGCAAGGTCAATGGTGCTGCAGGGTGGATCAATTTAGGATTTATCAATATTCAGCCTGCTGAATTTTTTAAGTTCTTTCTGATTATACGTGTTGCTAATAGTGTTGACACACTTGAAGATCAAATAATTTTGTCAGCCAGTGATTGGTGGGTCGCAATGCGTGGAACAATCATCAGAGTTATGCTCAGTATCCTTTTGATATTAGCTCAGCCGGATTCTGGGGGTGCCGCAATCAACTTCATGATTTTCTTTGTCTTGATGCTGACAAGTGGAATTTCCTTTAAGCGGGCCACGGAAGTATTGGGAGGATTTATCGCCTTAGTTTTTGTGGGCGTTAATTTTGTTTTAATTCCACTTTCTCATACAAGTTTTGCGACACATTCATATCAAATTCAACGAATCGTTGCCTTCACAGATCCTTTTGGGCATGCTCAGGGAACAGGCCAACAACTGGTTAATTCATATTATGCCATTAGTAATGGCGGATTGTTTGGGGTAGGTTTAGGAAACAGTATTCAAAAAACAGGTTATCTTCCGGAGCCAAATACGGACTTTATAATGTCAGTTTTAACTGAGGAACTTGGGGTAAGTACTGCATTAATAATTATGGGGTTATTAACTCTAATCGTTGCCAGAACAGTACTTATCGGTATTCGGAGTACCAATACTTTTAATAGTTTGATTTGCTATGGTGTTGCCACCTATTTAACCATCCAAACGTTGTTTAATATTGGTGGTGTGATTGGCTTACTACCAATCACCGGGGTTACCTTCCCATTCATTAGTTATGGTGGTTCTAGTATTTTGACCCTATCGTTATGTATAGGCTTAATTTTGAACATCAGTGGGCGACAAAAAGAAGAACGACTACAAGCTGGTCGTGAGTAGGAGGACTATTATGAACTTTTCACTAACGAATAGAGTCGAATTGATTGTGTATCTTCATTCACCACGCCAAGTGAGAAGTTTGAACACATTTGGTAAAGTTATCTATTTTTCAAAGCGCCTGAGATATGCCTTAATGTATGTTGATGCAGAGGCTAAGGATGAAATAATCGCTAAACTGGAAGCTAAACATTATGTTAAAGAGGTCATTGAATCTAGACAATATAAATTAAGAGATAGTGCATTGCGTTCACTTTCCGGCGAAACCGAAGTAAAGGATGATACAGAAGAATGAGAATTATTGCTGGTAAATATGGGGGAATCAGACTAAACCCAGTTAAGGGCGACAAGACCCGGCCAACTACGGATAAATTAAAGGAAGCAATCTTCAGCATGACTGGACCATATTTTGATGGTGGTACCTTTTTGGATTTATTTGCAGGCTCAGGAGCAGTTGGTTTAGAGGCAGTTTCAAGGGGAATGGATAGTGCGGTTTTGATTGATCGTTCCCGTCAGGCTATTGATACTATTAATGAAAATTTAGCTAAATTACATGATGATTCTGTTAAAGTAATCAAGGGTAACTCATTTACCATATTATCTGAATTGGCTGCAGATAATAATAAATTTGATATGGTATTCATCGACCCACCATATAAGCAGCAGAAAATTTTGACAGTTTTGGATAAACTGAATTCTTTACAGTTACTAAATACTGGTGCAACAGTGATTTCTGAAACGGATAATACCGTAGAACTACCCGGGGAGTATGGACCGTTTGAAGCGATTAAACAGAAAAATTATGGTTTGACAAATTTAGTGATATATAAGTTTGAGGAGGAATCCTAACATGAAGACAGCGGTGTATGCTGGCAGTTTTGACCCAATTACTTTAGGACATGTGGATGTAATTGAAAGAGCAGCTAAATTATTTGATAAGGTTTTAGTGGTAGTTGGCATTAATACTAGTAAGCAAGCGATGTTTTCATCTGATGACCGTAGAGCCATGATTGAAGAAGCCTTGGAGACTATTCCAAATGTCGAAGTTTTACAGTCTGACGAGCTGACGGTTAGATTTGCTCAAAATCATGACGCCAGTTTTCTGGTGCGGGGAGTTCGGGGAAGCGGAGATATCGAAAGTGAGATGGCAATTGCTGATTTGAATCAACAATTGGCAGAAGGTGTACAAACTGTATTTTTGCCAACCAGTTCACAGTATCGATCACTGTCATCATCCATGATTAAAGAGATTGCTAAGTTTCATGGTGATGTCACTAAAATGGTGCCTAGTAACGTTGCGAAAGCTTTAAGCACTAAATTCAATTAGGGAGATTTCTTCTTTTATGAAAAAACCATCTACAAAGCGATTCTTAATTGGTCTATTGGTAATGGTAGTAGTGGTTTTAGGCTTTTTAGCACCACTACCTCAGTACATAGAAGGACCAGGGGCAGCGTTTGATCTTGGTAAAGTAGTGGCCATTAAAAACCATCCGGATAAACACTCGGGTGAGTTTTTGCTAACATCAGTTGGCATAGCTCAAGCCAGACCATTTACTTATTTGTATGCTAAATTGAATCCACATTATTCGATTGAATCGGATACGAATGTCACTGATGGCCAAAATACGGCTGAATACAATAAAGTCCAGAATTTTTATATGCAGAGCTCGATTAATGAAGCCATCTATACAGCTTACAAAGCTGCCGATAAACAAGTCACAAGGAAATACAAAGGCATTTATGTGTTAAATATTTCCAAAAAATCCCAATTCCGCCATGTTCTAAGAGTTGGTGATGTTATTTCTAAGATTAATAATCGGCAGTTTAAAACTTCGAATGGATTTGTTAATTACGTCAAACATCAGCGAGTTGGACAAAAAGTTACGGTCACATACATTCGAAATGGTAAGCAGCAAAATGTAACGGAACCATTGATCAAGATTGCTAAGAACCATCCAGGGATTGGAATTACGCTAACGGACGATATTACCGTTAAAAGTCAAATTCCAATCAAAGTTAACCCTGGGGATGTTGGTGGTCCATCAGGTGGATTAATGTTTTCGTTGCAAATTTATTCACAGTTGACTAATCAGGACTTACGGCATGGCCAAAAGGTAGCTGGTACCGGAACCATTAATAATGGCGGCTATGTTGGTGAAATTGGTGGTATTGATAAAAAAGTGATTACTGCTAAGCGTGCAGGAGCTAAAATCTTCTTAGCTCCTTATATTAAACCGAATAAAGAAATTCTGAAGTTAGAGCCAGACCATAAAACAAACTACGAACTTGCTAAAGAGACCGCAAAAAAATATGCACCTGATATGAAAGTTGTTCCAATTTCAACTTTTAAACAGGCCATTTCATATTTGAAAAATAATTAGAGTTGGAGAAATCCAACTCTTTTTTTCGTATTTAATTATTGAAAGGGGTGAGAATGATGGATAGGATCAAGGAATTGATTGAAGAATACTTATATCAAGTGATTGGCGGTATGATAATCGTTTGTGTTGGATTAATGATTGGACTTTTCTTAGCTTTGCATTCGGATAATCATCAAAGTGCAGAACATAATTCACTAACTACAGATCTTAATAGTCAATCAAGTTCAACGCCTTCAGAGCCTGATCAAAATCAGATTGTTGAAACCAGTTCAGAATCTGATCAGACCACCAATGTTAACCATGGAGATCATAAACAGATTTATGTGGATGTCAAAGGAGCCGTTAAAAATCCTGGAGTGTATCAGGTCAAGTCAAATATGAGGATGTGTGACGCTGTTGACTTAGCGGGTGGATTTAATAGTTCTGCTGATCGTAAACAGGTTAATTTAGCAAAAAGATTGGTCGATCAACAAGTAGTATACATCCCCATTCGTGGTGAGATTAAGGGTAATCAGTTTAAAATTGGTGATGGCAAAACAGTTACAACGGATAATTCAGATGAGGATGAACAGAGTGATGTCGCTGAAAACGATAATTCTGACAGCAATCAGGTTAACCTCAATACAGCTGATAAAAGTAAACTGCAAGATCTCAACGGTATTGGTGAGAAAAAAGCTGACCAAATCCTCGCATATCGCCAATCTCATGGTAAATTCAAAAGTATTGATGAAATAAAAAATGTGCCTGGATTTGGCGATAAAACATTTGTTAATTTAAAGTCGTCAATCTGTGTATAACGTGAGATAATTTGAAGCGATATAAATTTCTTGGAGGTTAGGATAATGGATAATCGGATTAAATGGGATCAATATTTCATGACTCAGGCAGTGTTGTTAGCATCAAGAAGCACATGCGAGCGATTGTCAGTTGGCGCTGTTTTGGTAAGGGACAAGCGCATAATTGCTGGTGGATATAATGGTTCCGTTGCAGGCGATACTCATTGTATTGATGAAGGATGTTATGTCGTTGATGGTCATTGTGTTCGAACGATTCATGCTGAAATGAATGCAATTTTACAGTGTGCTAAGTTTGGAGAACGGACCGATGGGGCCGAAGTTTATGTAACTGACTTTCCATGTCTACAATGCACCAAGATGCTACTTCAAGCAGGGATTACCAAAATCAACTATTTGCGTAATTACCATAATGATGAATATGCCCAAAAACTAATCCGATTAAAAAACATTGAATTAAATAAAATTCAACTCACTCATGATGATCTTGATAAGGTTCCTTTTGATTCCTATCTGTCAGATTAACGATTAAAGATTTATGGTTTTTCATTGCCCTATTATTAGTGATTATTGTGTTAATGAGCACACATCCGTTCATAGGTTTGTTTATTTTTTGCGTGTGGGTAATTAGAGTTTGGTTTTGTAGGTCTAAGAAGTTAATGATCGTAGCGGTTATCACGGCATTCTTATTTGGATTGATAATACTTAATAATCGAACCGTACCGAATCATTGCAGGGATGAAGAATATACTGAGCGGATTCGAATATATCCAGATGGGATCAAAGTAGATGGCGATTTGATTAGCTTTGTTAGTGAAGCAAGTGTTAATAATCGTAAGTCCATATACTTTGGCAGATTAGCCAATAGCAGTCAAAAAGAGATGATTTTAAAATCATCTGAGGCTCTTAGTCTTTCTATCACTGCTAAAACCGATAAATTTAAGCCACCAACTAACATAAATGAATTTGATGTAGAAAAATATTATCACCATCAAGGTATTAAGCAATTAATCAATATTTCTAAGCTGGAAATTATGCATGACCATAGTTCAAGTAAAGTTACTGACGTCCCTCATATACTCAGAACGGGATTATTGCGACATACTGATAACTTACCTGTGGAATTAAAGCGGTATTGTCAGGCCTTAGTAATCGGTTTTCGAGATAATGATTTTTATCAACAGATGTCAGGTAGCTCAAAATTAGGGCTTTTGCATGTCTTTTCAGTTTCGGGGATGCACGTTTACTATTTTTTAGCATTGATCGACAAACTATTAACGATCATTAAATTACCTAATAGACTTAAGATGATGTTAGAGGTCTGTTGCCTGTTGGTGTATTTTCAATTTGCTGGTGGCAGTCCTGGATTACTTAGAGCGATTGTTATGGCGATCATTAGGTTGCTGAGTCAATTGCTCGACATTGAAATTTCTGGTATTGACTGTTGGAGCTTAACTCTGATTATGCAATTACTAATGTTACCTGAAGCAATATTCTTGTTAAGCGTTCAACTTAGTTATTCTTTATCACTAGGCATTATCATTACCGCTAAGCGTGGTTTAATGTTTCAAACCATCATACTTAATGCAATATCATTGCCGATTATTCTTTATAACTTTTATGAATGGCATTGGTTATCTATTGTAGCTTCACTAGTATTTTTGCCTGTATTCACTAGCGTTATTTTTCCGTTAGTAGTAATTATATGTATTGTTGGTAATGTGAAAATTATTACTTCGCTTTTTGAATGGTTTGTTTCTTCATTTAATCACTTGATAAATTATGTGGGTGAAATGCCTGGTATGATTAACGTTGGTAAGCCACCGCTATGGTTTACTATTTTTGCTTTGACTTTGACATATTACATTGCAATTAATGGGCTGCCTCACTTAAAAAGAAATGTGGTTTTACTTGCGAGTATGTATATAGGAATTTTTTGATTGATTCATTTCCCTGTGAGCGGTGAAGTAACGATGATTGATGTCGGTCAAGGTGACAGCTTTTTGATTCGTCAGCCATTTAATCGGCATATTACCTTAATTGACACTGGTGGAAAAATTCATTTTAATCAGCAAAGTTGGCAACGAGGCTGTAAAAAGTATCAGGCTGATCGATTAGGAATAAATTATTTAAAAAGCATTGGCATTAATAAAATCGATGAAATATGCGTTAGTCATCAGGATGCCGATCATTGCGGGGACTTAACAGCGTACCTGAATCAACTTGGTGTTGGCAGAGTGATCGTTCCGTTAGGGATGAATAATAATCCTAGTTTTATTAAACGTTTGGCTGAAGCAAATTATCCATTGAGTAGATTAGTAGCAGTTTCTGATCATCAAGATAATGAGATCTTTGATGATTTGCATGTATTACATCCGTTCGTGTCAGGAAACGGTGAAAATCATGATTCGATGGTTATCCTCGGTACATTTGGTGGCCAGCGTTGGCTGTTTACGGGCGATTTAGATCAGCAAGGGGAATTAGATGTTATTCATAGATACCCATCCTTAAAAGCCGATATTTTGAAGGTAGGACATCATGGAAGCAAAACGTCATCTAATTCAGAATTCATTAGATCAATCCAGCCTAAAGTGGCCTTGATTTCTGCTGGTCGTCAAAATCGTTATCATCATCCAAATGACGAGACGATGCAAATTTTAAAAGCAGAACGAGTATTAATTCTTAATTCGCAAAATTTAGGGATGGTGAGATACCAATACCGCCATAATTCTGGTAAATTCATGCACACTGTCAATTTGATAAATAGTATTTCTTCGAAATAATGTGTTTTTTACACCAAAATTTATATACTTTTGTGATGTTTATTTTAATGATAGAATAAATAGTCGTTTGAATTGGTAATAAATCAATAGCGTTCTAAAAAAATGAAGGGAAATTGTGAAATCAATGAATTATTCAGAGTTTATGCGCCAAATTAAAAATAATTCGCCAGCAGGTGTGTACCTGATTGACGGTTTTCAAGATTACCTTTCAGATAAGGTCAAGAATTCTTTTATAAAGTTAATTCCAGAAGATGAACGATCGATGAATTTGTCGGTTTTTGACATGGAAGAGACATCCTTAAGCAACGCTATCGAAGATGCTGTTTCAATGCCTTTTTTTGGTGATAAACGGTTAGTGATGATTAATCATCCGTACTTTTTAACTGGTTCTAAGAAGAAAAGTAAAATTGATCACGACGTCGATGAGTTAATTGAATACCTTCAACATCCGCAAGAATCCACAATCATGGTGATATTTGCCGCCTATGACAAGCTAGATTCTAGGAAAAAGATTACTAAACAATTAAAGAAGCTGGCTACAACTGTGAGCATCGGTCAGCCATCTGAAAGAGAAACCAAGGCCATCATTAAAAATGAGGTCGCTAAGTCAGGTTGTATGATTGACGATGCAGCGATTGATAAATTAGTCGAGTTAACGTCAGGGGATTTGACCAAAATGATGAATGAAATTCCTAAGTTAACGACATATAATTACAATACCAAAAGAATTGAATCACAATCAGTTGTTGATTTGGTGCCAAAGTCAATGGAGCAAAATGTGTTTGACCTAGTTAATACAGTTCTTGATAAGCAACCCACCAAGTCTTTAGAAATTTATCATCAGCTAGTTTTGGAAAGTGGTAATCCAATCCAAATCAATGCGGTTTTGATCCAACAGTTTAGGTTGCTGATTCAGGTGATGATTCTCAAACAACACGGATTTTCACAAGGAAACATTGCATCATCATTAAAAGTCCATCCATATCGAATCAAGTTGGCACTGCAATCTATTCGCAAGTTTTCATATGATGAATTGCGGCTCGCATATTTAGGATTAGTCGATATCGAGAGAGAGATGAAGTCATCTTCACGGTCAGCTGAACTACTTTTTGAACTGTTTATAGTTAATTTTATGAAAAAAACAGCATAAAAAAAGCCCAGTCATGTAAATGCATGACCGGGCTTTTTGAATTATTTAGCTAACTTAGTTAAACGTGACTTGTCACGAGCAGCTTTGTTTGCTTTGATTAATCCCTTTGACTTTGCGTGATCAACGGCGCTGATGGCGTTGATGTAAAGATCTTTGGCATCATCTGAACCAGCAGCTTGAGCTTTTTCAAACTTCTTAACTGCTGTTCTCATTTTACTGAGTTGTGAAGCATTTCTTTCTTGTGCTTTTTCATTAGTCTTCACACGTTCGATGGCTGATTTAATAATTGGCATTGGTTTCACCTCCGAGTCGATAACTATTATAAGTAAATTTTCAACAAGCATCATTATACAGAATCCAGAATGTGTTTGCAAGGGTAGCTGAAAGTGAAAAGTCAGAAAACACTTGTTTAATCAAGATAAATCACTTATAATATTCTTTGTGTCTTAAACACAACCTTCAACTTAGTGCTGCGGGGCCACTTACCGGGTACTCAGTTGTTGGACTAAAATACTAAGGTGGTAAATATATCATGGCTTTAACACAAACTGCAAAGAACGAAATTATCAAGAAATATGCTCGTCACGAAGGCGACACTGGTTCAGCTGAAGTACAAATCGCTGTTTTAACTGCTGACATTGACGAAATCAATGCTCACATGAGAGATCACCGTAAAGATTTCCATTCACAACGTGGTCTTATGAAGAAGATTGGTCACCGTCGTAATCTTCTTGCATACTTACGTAACAACGATGTTGCTCGTTACCGTGACCTTATCCAAAGCTTAGGTCTTCGTCGTTAATATTAAATTTAAAAATAATTTGGGAGTCGAAATATTCGACTCCTTTTTTTGTACAAAATTTCTTAACTCGCTTAAATATGGTAAACTAAAGGAAGCTGAATTATGGACGTAAAAAAAGAAAAATTTTTGAGGTGAAACATGGATAGTAAGATTAAAGTTATCCCACTTGGTGGGGTACGTGAAAACGGCAAAAATATGTATGCCGTTGAAATTAATGATGGAATATATATTTTAGACTGTGGGCTTAAGTACCCTGAAAATGAATTGCTCGGAATCGATGTTGTGATTCCTGATTTTTCATATTTAAAAGAAAATCGCGAACGTATCGTTGGAGTTTTCTTAACCCACGGTCATGCAGACGCAATTGGCGCCTTACCATACTTTCTAAGTGAGTTTAATGTGCCAGTATTTGGATCAAAGATGACAATTGAATTAGCTAAAATTAGTGTTAATGAATCTAGTGAAGCTTCAGAATTCGACGATTTCCACGTTGTCAGTGATCGCAGTGAAATTGATTTTGAAGATGTTAGAATTACATTCTTCAGAACAACTCACTCAATTCCAGGTTCCCTAGGAATTGCAGTTCATACTGAAGCAGGGGCCATCGTTTATACAGGTGACTTTAAGTTCGATCAAACTGCTACACATTTGTATCGTACAGATTATTCACAACTGACTAAACTTGGAGACCAAGGTGTGTTAGCACTGTTGAGTGATTCAAGTAATGCTGAAAATCCTGCGCCTTCTGCATCTGAAAACCAAATCAGCGATTATATCAAAGGAGTCTTTAATGACCATCAAGGCCGAATCATCGTTGCTAGTGTTGCATCAAATATTATTAGAATGCAACAAGTTTTTGATGCAGCCGCTCAATCTGGTAGAAAAGTATTCTTAAGCGGTAAGGACTTAGATAAAATTGTTAGAACCGCTTTGAAGCTTTCAATGTTAAAACTACCAGCTCCTGATTTGTTAATTGACAATGTAAGTGATTTAGAAAAAATCGATGCTGCTCAAACAGTTATTGTTCAAACTGGTAAGATGGGTGAACCAATTAAGGCATTACAACGAATGGCCAATAAAGAAGAAAAAGATATCAATATTGAGCCAGGAGACTTGGTATTCATCACCACGACCCCTTCAACTGCAATGGAAACTACTGTTGCGAAGACTAGGGATATGATTTACCGTGCGGATGCTGAAGTTAAAATGATTTCAGATGAAATGAATTCAGCCGGGGATGCTAGTCAAAATGATCTACAATTAATTTTGAATATCCTTAAGCCTAAATTTTTCATTCCGGTTCAAGGAGAATACCGTTTATTATCAGCACATGCACGCTTAGCTAAACAGCTTGGATATACTGATGATAAAATCATTATTCCTAGCAAGGGTGATATCATTTCAATCACTGAAGACGAAATTTGGGTATCAGGTGATTTAGATATTGCTGATACTATGATTGATGGTAGCGGCATTGGTGATATCGGGAATATTGTTCTTAGAGATCGTAAGGTATTATCAGAGGATGGAATATTTGTTGCAGTTATCACAATTGATCGAAAGAAGAAACGAGTAATTTCATCACCTAAGTTAACTTCTAGAGGATTCGTATACGTTAAAGCTAATAAAGATTTAATGAACGAAGCTGCAGAGATAATTAAAAAAACCGTTCAAAACAACTTGGAGAACAAAGAGTTCGACTGGAGTAATCTAAAACAAGATGTTCGTGATGACCTTAGTGATTATTTATATCATCAAACTAAGCGTCATCCGGTCATCTTGCCAGTTATTATGGAAGTTAACCAACACCATAAGCGGACAAACAAAAAACGCTCAAAAAACAAATCTGAAAAACCAGCCAAGGCTGATTCTAAAGAAAACATAGACGCATAAACCAAATAAGGTGCAAATATCTATCTTTAAAGATATATTTGTACCTTATTTATATGTAAGAGAAAATAATTTTCAGAAGGGAGGGGCTTTAATGGCATTGACTGATAATGATAGAGTCATTATTAAAAGCGCGGAAGAAGATTTTTTAAATGGTAACTATCAACAAACTATCAGAAAAATGGATAACTTACGCCCGATTGTTGGCGATAATTATGAGTTATTGATTCTGCAGGCTAGAGCATACTCAAAATTAGGCAATCAAGAAATGGCTATTAATATCATTAACGAGCTAGATGATAGTGAAACTAAGTCAGGCGATATTACATTTATAATAAATATGTATTTAAGTGATACCCAATTTATTTCTGCTCGAAAAGTTAGTTTGCAACTAAGCGGTCCTCATAGTGAGAAATTATTTGATAGCATTGTTCTGGCTGAAAACAATTACCGAAAAAACCATAGACATGAATTAGTTAAACTGCAACGAAAGTTGTTTTATATCGGAAACCATAGTGCGGATGTACAAGCAAAAATTGTCAGGGATGCTACGCATTTACCACTGACTGAATATTTAGAAGGCGTAGCTGCAGTTTTAGTAGATAAAGCGGGTTGGCAAGTTATCAAAACACAATTTTTATTTGAATTAATTAATTTGCAAATTGACGATGAAGTAAACTTCTTATGGCTGGATGATCAAATTCATAAATTGATTCCAAGTCAAATTAATTTAAACAAAACTATGCGACCCTTAGTTGAGTCTGAGAAAATAATTACAACTGAATATGGAAATGATGACCCGATCACTGCACAGTTACTGAGTGCACAAGTTTTTCAATTTGGAAATTATTTATTTCCTTACACGGATGAAGTCATTGCAGATGCGACTGCATGGGTAAAAATAATAAGTCGATATGTTTTAGAACAACAATTGGTGCCTAGCAGTGATGTAGATGATAAAATAATCAGTTGGTTAAAGGTTATTTTGAAGCAAGAACAACGGATAAAATATATGTAATACAAATAAAAAGTAAAAAAATAATATTAATCTGTTTACAAACAAATTAACAATGGATATAATACTTAAGGATTCTTCGAAAAATTGACGGCTTTGTCTTTTAGAGAAGATGTAGTATAATATCTATCAGAAATGCATTGAGAAAAAATCAATGTAATTCTTGAAAACAACAGGAGGTTTCATTAATGGCTAAAGAACATTATGAAAGAACAAAGCCCCATGTTAATATCGGTACTATCGGCCATATTGACCATGGGAAAACTACTTTAACTGCTGCAATCACAAAGGTATTGGCATCTAAAGGTCTTGCAAAGGCTGAAGATTACGCTGATATCGATGCAGCTCCAGAAGAACGTGAACGTGGTATAACGATCAACACTGCCCACGTTGAATACGAAACTGAAAAGCGTCACTATGCTCATATTGACGCCCCAGGACATGCTGATTACATCAAGAACATGATCACTGGTGCTGCCCAAATGGACGGTGCTATCTTGGTTGTTGCTGCTACTGATGGTCCTATGCCACAAACTCGTGAACATATCTTGCTTGCTCACCAAGTTGGTGTTGACTACATCGTAGTATTCTTAAACAAGACTGATTTAGTTGATGATGACGAATTAGTTGACTTGGTTGAGATGGAAGTCCGTGAATTACTTTCAGAATACGATTACCCTGGAGATGACATTCCTGTTATCCGTGGTTCAGCTCTTAAAGCCCTTGAAGGCGATAAGGAACAAGAAGAAGTTATCTTACACTTAATGGACGTTGTTGATGAATACATCCCAACTCCAGAACGTGATGATAGCAAACCATTCTTGATGCCAGTTGAAGATGTCTTCACTATCACAGGTCGTGGTACTGTTGCATCAGGTCGTATCGATCGTGGTATCGTTAAAGTCGGTGACGAAGTTGAAATCGTTGGTCTTCATGAAGATGTAATGAAATCAACTGTTACTGGTCTTGAAATGTTCCGTAAGACACTTGACGAAGGTCAAGCCGGCGATAACGTTGGTGTACTTCTTCGTGGTGTTGATCGTGAACAAGTTGTTCGTGGACAAGTACTTGCAGCCCCTGGCTCAATTCAAACCCACGAAAAATTCTCTGGTCAAGTTTATATCTTGAGCAAAGAAGAAGGTGGACGTCATACTCCATTCTTCTCAAACTATCGTCCACAATTCTACTTCCATACTACCGATGTTACCGGTGTTATCGAATTAGATGACGGTGTTGAAATGGTTATGCCTGGTGATAACGTTACATTCAACGTTGAATTAACTAAGCCAGTTGCCATTGAAAAAGGTACTAAGTTCACTATTCGTGAAGGTGGACATACTGTTGGTGCCGGTGTTGTTGGTGAAGTTAAGGACTAATTTCCTTTTCTTATCTAGCATTACCAAAAAGTCATGGGATTTTTCCCATGGCTTTTTTTGTTTAAATTTCAAATGTATTTTACTTTTACCGGCTAATACGTTAAAATAACAATGTTATGCAATGAGAAATTGTACAAATAATCTTTTGTCTCGGAGGAAACAAGATGTCTGCAAAATGGGAAAAAAAGGGTACTAATGATGGAGAATTAACTTTTGAAATTAGTACTGACTCAATCCAAGATGGTTTGGAACGAGCATTCAAAAAAAACAAAAATAGTATCAGTGTACCTGGCTTCCGTAAAGGAAAGGTTCCACGCCAAGTATTTAACCAAATGTATGGTGAAGAAGCACTTTATGAAGATGCCTTGAACATCCTCTTACCTGAATCATACGAAAATGCGGTTAAAGATTCTGATATCGAACCAGTTGATCAACCACAAATCAGTGTTGAATCAATGGAAAAAGGTAAACCATGGGTAATCAAGGCAACTGTTTCAGTTAAGCCTGAGGTTAAACTTGGTGAATATGAAGGACTTAGTGTTCCTAAGCAAAACACTCGTGTATACCAAAAGGATATCGATGCAGAACTTGAAAAGCGTCGTGAAAGCCAAGCTGAACTTGTTCTTAAAGAAGGCAAGACTGCTGAAAACGGCGACACTGTTGTTATTGACTTTGACGGTTCAGTTGATGGTGAAGCATTTGACGGTGGCAAAGCTGACAACTACTCACTTGAATTGGGATCAAACTCATTCATCCCTGGTTTTGAAGACCAATTAGTTGGTCACAAAGCTGGCGACGATGTTGATGTTAAGGTTACTTTCCCAGAAGATTACCAAGCACAAGATCTTGCTGGTAAAGAAGCAATCTTCAAGACCACTATCCATGAAGTGAAGGCTAAGGAATTACCTGCGCTTGATGACGATTTTGCTAAGGATGTTGACGAAGATGTTGACAGCCTTGACGAATTGAAGGATAAGATCAAAGAAGAACTTAAGGAACAAAAGAAGAGCGAAGCTCGTGACGCTATCGAAGACGCTGCAATTAGCGAAGCTGTTGATAACGCTGAAGTTAAAGACATTCCTCAAGCAATGATGGATGACGACATTCAACGTCAAATGGACCAATACCTTGCAGGAATGCAACAACAAGGTATTAACGCCCAAATGTACTTCCAATTAACTGGAACTACTGAAGATGATTTGAAGAAACAATTTGCTGACGGTGCTGAAAAACGAGTTAAAACTAACTTAGTTCTTGAAGCAATCGTAAGTGCTGAAAACATCGAACCAGATGCTAAAGACGTTGATGCTGAAGTTAAAAACTTGGCTGACCAATACGGCATGAAGGAAGATGCAGTTCGTAATGCATTGACTGATGACATGTTGAAGCATGATATTGCTATTAAGAAAGCAATCGACTTAATTGTTGATTCATCTAAGCAAGATGCCAAAGCAAAAGATACTAAAGAAAACGACTAATTAACTACTTAGCTGTTGTGTCGAAAAAAGATCCGTTATTCAATGACGGGTCTTTTTTTCCCTTATTAGGGAGTTAGTCAATATTGTTTGATTTTTAGTAGTGATGTGATAAAGTTACCCTTGTTGTTTATAAGTAATAAAGCTTCCGATATGTAGGAGGAGTGAATATATTGTTTGATGATACTGAAACTAGTGGTACTGTGACCTGTTCATTTTGTGGCAAGTCACAAGACCAAGTAAAAAAGATTGTTGCAGGTCCTGGAGTATATATCTGTAATGAATGTATTGATTTGTGTAAACAAATTATTGATGAAGAACTTGCTCCAGAAAGTACTCCAGATGATTTATTAAAGGTGCTTACTCCACAACAAATCCTTGATAAATTAAATGATTTTGTTATTGGCCAAAATAATGCTAAACGGACATTATCCGTTGCTGTGTACAACCATTACAAGCGGGTCAATGACATGATCGAACATCCTGATGAAGACTTAGAACTACAAAAGAGTAATATTTGTATAATTGGACCTACTGGTTCAGGTAAAACTTATCTTGCTCAAACTCTTGCCAAAACTCTTAATGTACCATTTGCTATTGCTGATGCAACCACATTAACTGAAGCAGGATATGTTGGTGAAGATGTGGAAAATATTCTTCTTAAATTGCTTCAAAGCGCTGATTACGACGTTGAAAGAGCACAAAAGGGAATTATTTACATTGATGAAATCGACAAGATTGCAAAGAAGTCAGAAAATGTTTCGATTACTCGTGATGTTTCTGGTGAAGGTGTACAACAAGCATTATTGAAGATTTTGGAAGGAACCATTGCCAATGTTCCGCCTCAGGGCGGTCGTAAGCATCCACAACAAGAGTTTATTCAGGTTGATACGACGAACATTTTGTTCATCGTTGGTGGTGCTTTTGATGGAATCGAAGGAATTGTCAAGAGTCGTTTAGGTGACAAGACAATTGGTTTTGGAACTGATTCCGACTCAGCTCCTGATTTGGATGATAACAATATCATGCAATCAGTTATTCCTGAAGATCTGCTTAAATTCGGATTGATTCCTGAATTTATTGGTCGTTTACCAATTTTAACTGCACTTGATAAATTAACTGAAGCTGACTTAGTTAGAATTTTGACTGAGCCAAGAAATGCTTTAGTTAAGCAATATACTAAGTTGATTTCATTGGATGGTGTTCAATTAGAATTCCAACCTGAAGCACTTAGAAGTATGGCACAACTAGCCATTTCACGGAACACCGGTGCCCGTGGATTAAGGTCAATCATTGAAGGTGTAATGAGAGATATCATGTTTGATATTCCTAGTCGGACTGATATTGAAAAAGTAATTATTACGCCAGAAACCGTTACTGATCATAAGGATCCGGAATTAGTATTAAAACAAGCATCGTAATTTTGAGTAAACTGGTGTAAACTACAAATGGTTTACATCAGTTTTTTACATAAAATTGGAGGGTTACTTTTGGACGTTCATAATGTCGAATTGACGATTAGTGCTGTAGAAGAAAAACAATATCCCAAGACGAATTATCCAGAAATTGCGCTGGTTGGGCGCTCAAATGTTGGTAAGTCATCATTAACTAATACTTTGATCAATCGTAAAAGTTTAGCGCATACATCTGGTCAACCGGGAAAAACTCAAACATTGAATTTTTATAATGTTGAAGATAAGTTATTTTTCGTGGATGTGCCTGGATATGGCTACGCTAAGGCTTCAAAGTCTAGCAGGGAAAAATGGGGACGTATGATTGAAACTTATTTGAGTCAGCGTGATCAACTTAAGGGAGTAATTACTTTAGTTGATGGTCGTCATGAACCCAGTGTTGACGATGTTTCAATGCGTGAATGGTTGAATTATTATAATATTGACGTTTTGACAGTTGCCACTAAAATGGATAAAATCGTTCCAGGAAAATGGAACAAGCAAGAATCCTTGATTAGAAAAACCCTATCAATGTCACAGTCAGATGATTTAGTACTGTTTTCTGCGGTCAGTAAAAAAGGAAAAGACGAAGTCTGGAACTGGATAGAGGAGAGAATGTAAGATGGATTTTAATGAATATCAAAAAGCTGCTAATCGAACTTTAATGGGCAAGGAACAAGTATTAACCAATTGTGCATTAGGTTTGACTGGAGAATCTGGCGAAGTTGCCGATTTGATTCGGAAATACACATTTAATAGTGAAAAGTTGGACCATGATGAAATCGTTAAAGAAATGGGCGATGTATTATGGTATCTATCTCAAATTGCTGAATGGGCAGATATTCCATTCGATGAAGTTGCTAGTGACAACATCAATCGATTAAAACAACGCTATCCATCTGCATTAAACAACTAAATTAACCGTTTTATTAAAGCACTCAACGAGTATATCGTTGAGTGCTTTTTTGTGAGTAAATGTATAATTTTAACCATTTTTAAGCAATTTATGAATAAATACAGATTTTCGTTGCCATGAATGAATATTAGTGTTAATCTCTTGTATAACAAATTCATGAAAGAGGGATGTTTATGTCAGAGAAAAAAGTAGTTTTAGCATATTCAGGAGGACTCGATACGTCCGTAGCCATCGCATGGTTAAAAGATAAAGGATATGACGTGATTGCTTGCTGTATCAATGTTGGTGAAGGTAAGGATTTGGATTTCGTGAAATCTAAAGCTCTTAAAGTCGGCGCCGTTAAAGCGTATGTCTTGGATTCACTTGACGAATTTGCAGATGACTATGCTGCAGTGGCACTTAAGGCAAACGCATTCTACGAAGGTAGTTACCCTTTGATTTCCGCATTATCTCGCCCTCTTATTTCAAAAAAACTAGTCGAAGTTGCTCACCAAGAACATGCAGAAGCTGTTGCACATGGCTGTACAGGTAAAGGAAACGATCAAGTTAGATTTGAAGTGGCTATCCATGGACTTGATCCACAATTGAACGTGTTAAGTCCAGTTCGTGACTGGCACTGGTCTCGTGAACAAGAAATCGAATATGCTAAGGAACATAACATTCCAATTCCAATTGATTTGGATTCACCATATTCTATCGATGCCAATATTTGGGGGCGTGCAAATGAGGCTGGCATTCTAGAAGATCCTTGGGAAAGTGCTCCTGAAGATGCTTTCGCAATTACAAATCCAATTGAAGCTACTCCTGACAAACTAGTCCAAATTGAAATTACGTTTTCAAAGGGGATTCCCGTTGCATTAAATAATCAAAAAATGAGCTTTGCAGAAATTATTACCCAACTAAATGAAGTCGCTGGCGAACACGGCGTTGGCAGAATTGACCATATTGAAAATCGACTCGTTGGTATTAAATCTCGGGAAGTTTACGAAGCGCCCGCTGCAACTGTCTTACTTAAGGCACATAAAGAGCTGGAAGACTTAACATTTGAACGTGATCTGGCACACTTTAAACCAGTTATTGAAAAACAACTAAGCGAAATGATTTATAATGCCCTATGGTTTTCACCACTAATGAATGCTATGCAGGCCTTTATTGATCAGACACAAGAAGTCGTAAATGGGGTAATTAAGCTCCAACTATTCAAAGGTAACGTGATGATATTGGGTCGTAAATCTGATTCATCGTTGTATGACAAAGATTTAGCAACTTATACCTCATCTGATTCATTTGATCAAGAAGCTGCTAAAGGTTTCATTAAGTTATGGGGCCTACCAACTCAGGTATACTCACAAGTTCAATTAAAGAATAAGCAAGCCCAATTTGTGGATGCAGTAACTCACGCTGAAAATAAAGAAAAAGTCGCTGTGGATAATAATTCCAAGGGAGCGTTGCATTAATGAGTACAAATAAATTATGGGGTGGTCGGTTTACTGATCAAGCTGAGTCTTGGGTTGATGACTTTGGCGCATCAATTTCATTTGATCAACTAATGGCTGACGAAGATATTGAGGGGTCGCTAGCACATATTAAAATGCTGAAACACACTAAAATTTTGCCAGCAGGCGATTGTGACAAAATCATAGAAGGGTTAGAAGCACTCAGAAATGAACTGCATGCTGGAAAATTGGAATTTACCACCGAAAATGAAGATATTCATATGAACATCGAAGCACTCTTAACTGAGAAAATAGGCCCAGTCGCAGGGAAATTGCACACTGCTCGTTCGAGGAATGATCAGGTTGCTTTGGATTTTCATTTGTATGTTCGTAATCGTTTGCCACAAGTTATTGATGCAATTACTACGTTGCAAAAAACACTGGTGGAATTAGCCGAAGAAAATGTTGAAACGATCATGCCGGGGTATACTCATTTGCAACATGCCCAACCTATTTCGTATGGTCACTATTTGATGGCGTATTATCAGATGTTTAAAAGAGATAAAGAGCGTTTCGAGTTTAACCAGGTGCATACGGATATTTCACCAATTGGTGCCGCAGCACTTGCTGGAACCACTTTTCCCACGGACAGAGAATATACTGCTAATGAATTAGGATTTTCTCAAATCTATTTAAATTCACTAGATGCGGTTTCTGACCGAGACTTTGCCTTAGAGTTTTTAAGTAATGCATCGATATTAATGCTGCATTTAAGCAGATTTTGCGAGGAAATCAGTTTGTGGGTTTCACATGAGTTCAATTATTTAGAATTGAGTGATGCCTACACGACTGGAAGCTCAATCATGCCACAAAAAAAGAATCCGGATATGGCTGAATTGATTCGGGGTAAAAGTGGCCGAGTTTATGGTCATTTGATGGGTTTACTAACCACTATGAAGTCATTACCACTTGCATATAATAAAGACCTCCAAGAAGATAAAGAAGGTGTCTTTGACACAGTTAAAACTATCTTGCCATGTCTAAAAGTGTTTAATGGGATGATTAAAACAGCAACACCTAATGTGGATAGGATGAAATCAGCTACTGAAAATGATTTTTCAAATGCAACTGAACTCGCTGATTACTTAGCTGCTAAGGGAGTGCCTTTTAGGGAAGCACACGCCATTGTTGGTAAACTTGTACTGCAAGGTATTGAAGAAGGTAAAAACCTGCAGGATATGTCGATAGAAGAATTAAAAGCATCATCTAGTAAAATTGAAGATGATGTATATAAGGACTTACAGTCCGAGGTAGCGGTTGAAAGGCGGCATTCTTTAGGTGGTACGGGGTTTGATCAAGTTAGATTGCAAATTAAAACTGCTAAGACAGAATTATCAACAAATTAAAAAGGCCTGACAAAGATAAATTAATCTTTGTCAGACCTTTTGTTGTGTTTACTTTTTATCGTAATCCTCGCCATGATGCTTGTTTTCTGGACGCTTTTCATTTTTATGCTTTTTATCGTCTTTACGATCATGCTTTAAAAACTTGTCTCGTTTTTCATCATCAAGGTCAAGTTCAGCAAACTTACCAAACATTGCATCTAAGTTATCTTGACGGTTTACTTTTAATCCCATAGGTCAGTATCACTCCTTTAGTTTGAATCATAGCAGAAATTTTATAAGTTGTCACTGAAGGTACAGATAAAGTTAAATATTATGCATCTGGATGGATAATTAATGAATAAAATCAATTGTTTTCAAAATAATATTGCATAAAAAAAGATAATAGTGTAACCTTGTTAATATTAAATTTAAAAGAGGGCATATTTATGAATGATATTATCAAAAAATGCATAAAAACTGGAATTTTACTTCTAGTGGCAGCAATTAGCATTATCGCTTTATTTACCATCAATACATACGCAGCCGACAATTCGTTAAAGAGAGTTGAACAACGAAAAGAATTAATTGTTGTTACCAGCCCCGATTATCCTCCTTATGAATTTCAAGTGAATCAAAATGGCAAGGAACAGATCAAGGGAATGGATATGGACGTAGCTCAAAAAATAGCTAAGGATCTGCATGTTAAGTTAGTGGTTAAGAGTATGAGCTTTGATTCACTATTAGTTGCGATTGAAACTGGTAAAGCGGATATGGCAATCGGGGGCATTAATCCTACCCAAGAAAGACGTCAAAGCGTGGCTTTTTCTAAAATTTATTACAATGGTGGCCAGAGCTTTTTAATTAACAAAGTGGACGCCGGTAAGTATCGGAGTCGTAAGAACCTAAGCCATACTAATATTGGTGCCCAGACGGGAACGCTACAATATGATTTAGCAAAGCAAAAAATCCCTGGAGTCAGCGTTAAGGGGATGGATAAGACAACTGATTTGATTCTTGCCTTAAAAACTCATAAGGTCGATGCATTAGGGATCGAAACACCATCAGCCGAGGCCTATGTTAAAAATGATAAGTCTTTGGCCATGATACCTTCTGGATATAACTTAAATGTAAATGAGGTTGGCGCAGCTATTGCTATGAAAAAAGGATCAACTAGTTTAGTGAATGCCGCCAATAAGAGCATTGATCAAATCAAGAAGCAAAAGTTAACTGATAAATATCTGGCAGATGCTGGTAAGTATATGAAAGTTAATACTGTTAATACATCAATGGTTCACTACTTCCCATACTTCATTAAAGGGGTCGAGTACACAGCTTTGATCTCAGTAGTTGCATCGTTGTTCGGGGTAATTATTGGGGTTTCATTAGCTTTGATGAGGTTCAGCAAAATCAAACTTCTTAGAGGCTTATCAATTAGTTACACAGAGTTTGTTCGTGGCACACCTTTGATGGTACAAGTCATGTTTGTATACTTTGGTATCGGGATGGTGGTTAACATTCCAGCTTTATTATCAGGAATTATCGCCGTTTCGTTAAACAGTGGTGCCTATGTGGCAGAAATTATTCGTGGGGGAATTAATTCGGTAGCCAAAGGACAATCTGAAGCTGCTTCTAGTTTAGGATTATCAAAAGCAGACCTGATGAGATTCATGGTCTTACCCCAAGCATTTAAAAACATTTGGCCAGCATTAGGAAACGAATTTATTTCTTTGATCAAAGAAAGCTCGATTGTTTCTATCATTGGTGTGACTGACCTGATTTATCAAGCAAATATCGTTAGGGCGGACACATATCGTGGTGTCATGCCGATATTTGTAGCTATGATAATTTACTTTGTCATTACTTTTGCATTAACTAGAATATTGAATTACTACGAAGGGAAGATGAAACATGCTGGATAAATCGATGATTGAAGTGAACGGGTTACAAAAGAAGTTCAGCGATAATGTAATCTTAAAAGATATTGAAGGAACGGTGAAATCTGGTGAGGTGATCTGTATTATTGGACCGTCTGGTGCAGGTAAGAGTACTTTTCTTCGTTGCTTAAATTTACTTGAGCGACCATCTGAAGGAACGGTGATTTTCGATAATCAGAATCTCATCGATTTACCAGAACGAGATTTGGTAGCTGTTCGTGAAAAAATGGGAATGGTTTTTCAAAATTTCAATCTATTCCCTAATATGTCTGTCCTTGAAAACTTGAAATTAGCTCCTAAACGAGTGAAAAACATCAGTGATCAGGAAGCCACCAATATTTCAATGAAGCTTCTTGATCGTGTCGGACTTGCCGAAAAGGCTGATGCATACCCTGAGAGTTTGTCCGGTGGTCAAAAGCAACGGGTAGCGATTGCTAGAGCATTAGCGATGAATCCAGAAGTTATGTTGTTTGATGAACCAACCTCAGCGCTTGACCCAGAGATGGTCGGTGAAGTTCTTTCAGTTATGAAAGAATTGGCCCAAGACGGGATGACGATGGTTGTAGTGACTCATGAGATGGGATTTGCTAAGGAAGTTGCCGATGAAGTATGGTTCATGGCAGACGGTTATATTTTGGAAAAGAATCAACCAAATAAGCTGTTTAATAATCCACAGAATGCACGGACCAAAGATTTTATTTCAAAAATCATTGGTGATTAATCACACATTAAATAATAAAAAGAGAGTTCGCTGAGCAAATCTCACGGGCTCTCTTTTTATTAGTAGATAATTCAGATTGATTGAAGCAAACATGTATTCGCGTTATAATTTTGACTAGACTTTTAAAGGGAAGTGAACAACTTGGCGAGTGAATATTTAGAACATAAATTAGCTTTATTACCTGACATGCCGGGATGTTACCTAATGAAAAACATCAACGGTAAGATTATTTATGTCGGAAAAGCTAAAAACCTCAAGAACCGAGTTCGTTCTTATTTCAAAAGTAGCCATGAAGGTAAGACGGCTAAGCTGGTGTCGGAAATCGTTGACTTTGAAACCATTGTCACTTCTACCGATAAGGAAGCCTTCCTATTAGAAATTACGTTGATTCAAAAGCACCGACCATACTTCAATATCAAATTAAAGCAGGGAAACGGTGGCTATCCGTACATTAAAATTACTAATGAACGTGATCCACAAATCAAAATAGTAAATTCATTATCAAAAGATGGTGCGTATTATTATGGGCCTTATCCAAATGTTTACGCAGCTGATGAAACAGTGAACTTTTTACAAAAGGTTTATCCATTAAGACGTTGTAATGGATATCAAGGACGACCATGTTTGTATTACCATATGGGTCAGTGTCTAGGCCCGTGTTTTAGGGATGTTCCTAAAGAAGAATATGACAAGCAAATCAAAAAGATTAAGTCATTCTTGAGTGGAAATGTTGATAGCGCAAAGAAATTGTTAACTCAACGCATGCAAACTGCTGCGGAACAAATGGAATATGAACGGGCAGCTGAAATTAGAGACCAAATTAAGTACATCGAAATCACTGTAGAAAAGCAAAAAATTATTAGTAACGATAATACCCCTCGTGATATTTTCAACTATTACATGGACAAGGGATGGTTATCGATTCAAGTATTCTTCATCCGTCAATCACGATTAATGAAGCGTGAAAAACGGCTATTTCCAATTATCAATGATCCTGATGAAGAAATGGTTAGTTTTATTGCCCAATTTTATCAACAAAAGAACCAGATTTTGCCTAAGGAAATCTTAGTTCCTTCAAGTTTGCCGACTGATGTGATCAGTAACGTTGTGGAAAATGTTCCTGTCCGCACGCCTCAAAGAGGTCAGAAACGTGACTTGTTAGATATGGCTGGAACCAATGCCAAGTTAGTTTTGGAGGAAAAATTCCGTTTGTTGGAATTGGATGAATCAAAAACCACTGGTGCCATGAATGAACTTACAGATGCAATGGGCATCGCCCCAGGCCATCGTATCGAAGCATTCGATCATTCTCACATTCAAGGTGCAGATATTGTTTCAGCAATGGTTGTCTTTGATGATGGTCAGCCAAACAAAAATTTATACAGAAAATATAAGTCTAAGACGGTTGATCATGCTGATGAAGCTGCCAGCACAAGGGAAGTAATCCGACGAAGATATACTAGAGTATTGAAGGAGCATGGTGACATGCCTGATTTGATTTTGATGGATGGTGGCGAGATTCAGATGAATGCGGCCAAAGATGTTTTAGTTAACGAGTTAGGATTGAATATTCCGGTAGGCGGAATGGTAAAGAATGACCATCACCAAACTGCTGATTTGTTGTTTGGTAATGCGGATACTCCACTACATCTTGACCCTAAGAGTCAGGGATTTTATCTGCTTCAGCGAATTCAAGATGAAGTTCATAGGTTTGCGATAACTTTCCATCGCAAGGTGCATACAAAAAATACACTGACTTCACGTTTGGATGCAATTTCTGGTGTTGGCCCCAAAACTAGAAATAAATTATTAAGAAAATTTGGATCATTGAAAAAAATTTCAGATGCATCAGAACAAGATATACGGGATTTGGGAATTAGCGAAACTGTTGCCAAAACAATTAAATTTTCCCTGGGTAAAATCACTAAACCAGATGAAGCTAAGGAATAGTCCATTTGTTTTTGGTAATAATAAGAATTACTTTGACGTTGATTTGCATTGTCTGTATACTGCATCTTGGGTACATCTGTACTGAACTTAATAGATTAAGGTAAAAATGGTGAAAATATATGTTCGTTGATCAAGTAAAAATTGATGTCAAGGCAGGAAATGGCGGTAACGGAATGGTTGCTTTTCGTCGCGAAAAGTATGTTCCTAACGGCGGTCCTGCTGGTGGTGATGGCGGTCACGGAGCCGACATTATCTTTAAAGTAGATTCCGGAATGAATACGTTGATGGACTTTAGATATCATCGTAAGTTCAAAGCGCCCGCTGGTGGAAATGGTGCCAACAAATCTATGACTGGACGCAGCGCTGAAAATTTAATTGTTCCTGTACCAGAGGGAACAACTGTTATTAATGAATTAACGGGTGAAGTAGTTGGTGATTTAACTGAACCTGACCAAGAATTAGTAGTGGCAAGAGGTGGTCGCGGTGGTCGTGGTAATATTCATTTTGCCAGTGCGAAAAATCCTGCTCCAGAAATTGCTGAAAACGGTGAGCCAGGTGAGGAAGTTTCTCTAAAATTAGAGCTTAAGGTTCTGGCTGATGTCGGGCTAGTTGGTTTTCCTTCCGCTGGTAAAAGTACTTTGCTATCTGTTATTACTAGTGCCAAACCTAAGATTGCAGGCTATCATTTCACCACGTTGGTACCTAACCTTGGTATGGTCAGATTAAATGATGGCCGTGATTTTGCTGTAGCCGATTTGCCTGGACTTGTTGAGGGTGCCTCTGAAGGGGTTGGTTTAGGTATTCAATTCTTACGACACGTCGAAAGAACTCGAGTAATCCTTCATTTAGTTGATATGTCAGGTGAAGAAGGCCGTAACCCGTTTGAAGATTATTTAGCTATCAACAAAGAGTTAGAAGCCTATGATGAATCTATTTTAGATCGACCACAAATTATTGTGGCTACCAAGATGGATCTTCCAGAATCTAATGATAATTTAGCTGAATTTAAGCAACAAATTGCTGAAGATGATCGTGGCAAAGATTTCGAAGTTTTACCAATTTCTTCAGTTACTCATGATGGACTTCAAGAGTTAGTTCAAAAAACTGCTGACTTATTGGAACAAACAACTATAATTCCTACAAAGCCTCTAGAAGAAACCGCTGAATACGAGTATCATAAGACAAGTGATGATCTTAACATTAGCTTTGACGATGAGATCGATTCATGGGTCATTAAGGGTGCTGAAATTGAACGATTATTCAAAATGACTGACACCATGCATGAACAAAGCATGTTACGATTTGCTCGTCAAATGAGGGGAATGGGGATTGACAAAGCTCTTAGAGATGCTGGAGCTAAAGATGGGGACACCGTGACAATCCTTGATTTCTCCTTTACTTATGTTGATTAATTAAAAAGTAAAACAAGGTAGGAATTCGGCATGCAACAAGCACAAAAAAGTAATAAAAGTAGGGGTAAACGATTAAAGAAAAGTCGTTATATTACTGGCTTTGATGGAATTAGAGCCTTGGCAGTGGCTGGAGTGATTATTTATCATTTGTTGCCGTACAATCTGCAAGGCGGTTACATGGGGGTACCCATATTCTTTGCTGTTTCTGGTTATTTGATCACGGATCTGCTATTACAGGAATGGGAACAAAACGGCCGAATTGATTTTATTGGTTTTTATGTTCGCAGACTGAAACGACTATATCCTGCCTTAGTTGCGATGCTTATCGGAACTGGGGCATACATAACGTTATTTCAACGATCTTTATTAGCTAATTTGAGATCAATCATCGGTACCAACTTAGTCTACTTATATAATTGGTGGGAAGTTGGGCATGGACAAAGTTATTTCGATCGTTTCAACGGCGAATCACCCTTTACTCATTTGTGGTCATTGTCGATAGAAGGTCAATATTATCTGATTTGGCCTCTGCTATTAACAGCAATGATCATTTTGATTAAACGAAAGCAGATTATTGCTTGGATCATGCTAGCTTTTGCAGTTCTTTCTGCGGTCTTGATGGGTCTCTTGTACACTGGACCGGATAATTTGAATCGAGTTTACTACGGAACAGATACCAGAATGTTTTCAATTGTTCTTGGAGTTACGTTGGCAATAATTTGGCCGGCCACTCATTTAAAAGCTTCGATTTCCAATCGGGGTCGTTGGACTTTGAATTGGATGGGAATCGGCGCATTTGTAATCATGGGATGGTTGTATTTTGTCCTTTCTGGTCAAAGTGTATTAGCTTACCGTGGTGGTATGTTCTTGATGTCCTTGGCATCTGTTGCGCTGATTGCTGCGTGTGCCCATCCGGGATCAGATGTTAATCGCTGGTTAACTAACCCAGTGTTTGCTTGGGTTGGTACAAGAAGCTACGGTATATATCTTTATCAATTCCCAGTAATGATTTTTTATGAAATGCGCGTTACAAACATCGCGGCACATCCGCTTTGGAATGCATTGATTGAAATTGCTATTATTTGTGTTATCAGTGAGTTGTCATATAGATATATTGAAAATCCACTTAGAAGATATCATTATTCTGAACTTCCTAGCGCAGTAAAAAATTTTTTCAGTCAACAATCAACGTTTGGACTAAAGAGATTGTGGGTAATTCCAGTCGTATTGTTAGTAGGAATTTGCGCTTATGGAAGTGCGATTGCTCCTAGCAAAGAAGCTAAAACTGCTTTGCAAAAGGATATTGTAAAGAATCAAGCTAAATCAGCCCGTAAGAATAAATTAGCTTTGGCCAAGCAAAAGCAGGCTGAGGCCGCTGCTAAAAGTGTGAAGCGACAACGTGAGCTTTTAAAGAAAAAACTTACACCGTCACAAAAGCGTATCGCAAATAATTATGGATTGACTAAGCTTCAGTATTTAACAGTGCACCAGCAACCAGTCACTGCAATTGGAGATTCGATTATGGCTGATACTAGTCATGATTTGCAGACTGTCTTCCAACAGGCATATGTTTCAGCTGCCGTGGGTAGACAAATTTGGCAGGCTTCATCCGTTATTAAGCAATTGAAGAATAAGGGTGAACTGGCCAATAATGTGGTTATTAATCTCGGCACCAATTCGCCAATGACTGCCTCTCAAATCGATTCAGTTATCAAGGAAATTGGTCCTAAAAGAAAGGTTTTTTGGATTAATTGTCATGTTCCTACGAGGAATTGGGAGACTGAAGTTAACAGAACTATTGCACTAGCAGCTAAGAAGTATTCGAACGTTTATATGATTGATTGGCACAGTTATAGCCAAGGCAATTCTAATTGGTTCTGGCAGGACAATGTTCATCCTAATCCAACTGGAAATACCAAATTCGTTCAGTTAGTTGCTACTGACATGAGTAAAGTATTGAAGATAAAATAAAAAAGTTTGACCTCTCACGAGATCAAACTTTTTTATTATTGCAAACTAACATTTAATCCTTGAGCGGGAGCAGGACTAATTTGAGTGCCTTGTAAATCATAAATCGCGCCGAAATTGATAGTTACTTTATTGGTTGGCTTAGTCCTGTAATCTTGAAGATAGCCGACGGTGGTGAATGTTTCAGTTTCATTAGCTGTAAGGTGATGACCTGCAGAGGAATCTGTTAACTGGTTGTTAACTGCAAGTGTGTTTCCTTGATCAGTTTGAACGCTGTTGATTCCATTGAGTGCGATCGTTGCGTTTTGTTTATTTGTTACGGTGTAGTTGATGACGAAAGTATAGTACTGGTTCGGCACACTTTGTAAATTTAAAGTTTGGGCGACAGCTTGCTTGGCTTCGGCAGTTTTAGGTGTGTTCTTAATTACTTTAGCTTTAACGATTTTGTAAACAACATTGTCATCTGTCAGTGTTGTAGGTTGCTCATTGATTTTTGATAGTTGTTGTTTGGTACCAAAGTTATCAAATGTATATTGACTTGTCTTAGTTAAGTTTCCATTTTTAGTGTAGTTACTTGAGTGCCTATCAGCTGCAGGCACCCGATAGCGATAGTTTGTTAAATCTTTGTGAGGCTTCTTTTGTGGATCTTTTGATGACGAAGAAGTTGATTTAGTAGATGAACTATTCTGCATTTTAGCGGATGACGCATCGCGATTTTGATTATTAGAAGTGTCTTTGTCGGAAGCATTGTTTCCACAAGCAGCCAAACCTAGAATTAGGCCGGAAATTCCTAATAAGTAACCGATTCTTTTCATATCTCTCTCCCCTTAATAAAAAACTAATGTCTTATCAATAATTCTAAACCCAAATGTCAATTTTTTAGTATTAAAGAACCGAATATCATAAGAATTTGGTATTTTCTTAACTATCGTCATGAATTGGCTTAAACTCAAGGTTGAATTTGAGCTTTGACTATCAGTTTTAGTTTGGAGAAAAATAGTTGAATCTTCCCAGATAACCTGAGTAATTGGTTCAAAATGTTGGTTTTTAACCATTAGTAAGACTAAGTTAGTGTTAAGCATGTTGCTTGCTCTTATGAATTCATTTAGGTTCAAAGTCACACCTCCGTTTGTGAATACTTAACCTCAAATTATGATACAATTATATAGTGTTTTTTTAAAATTAGATTAATAAATCGACTTAAACAAGGGAAATAAATTATGCAAATTGAATTTTTAGGGACTGGAGCAGGTTCTCCAGGTAAGTTTCGAAATGTTTCAAGTTTAGCACTCAGATTGTTGGATGAAATCAATTCAGTGTGGTTATTTGATGTGGGTGAAGGCACCCAGCACCAAATCTTAAGATCAACCATCAGGCCTCGTAAAATTGACAAGATATTTCTAACTCATTTACATGGTGACCATATCTTCGGATTGCCCGGCTTGTTGAGCAGTCGTTCGAATCAGGGCGGCGAAAGCGACCTTGAAATATATGGCCCAAAGGGAATCAAACAGTTCGTTGATGTGAGTTTACGAGTGTCTGGAACCCGACTTTCATACAAATTGAAGTATCATGAATTAGAAAGCAAGGCGGAAGGACTAATATTTGAGGATGACAAATTCTCAGTATATGTGGCTCCTCTAGATCATAGAATTGAAAGTTTTGGTTATAGAATCGTAGAGCATGATCACCCAGGTGAGCTAATGGTTGATAAGCTTAAGGAATTAGATATACCTTCAGGCCCTGTTTATGGTCGAATCAAGAATGGTGAGACAGTTACTTTAAATGATGGTCGAGTTATTGATGGTAGCAAGATGATTGGCCCAGCCCAACCAGGAAGAGTAGTTGCCATACTGGGAGATACCCGTCAGACAGATAACGCAGTCAAACTAGCCGAATCTGCTGATGTGTTAGTTCACGAAAGTACTTTTGGTAAAGGTGAAAACAAATTAGCAAGAAACTATTATCATTCTACTAATATCCAGGCTGCTAAAGTTGCTAAAAGTGCCGGTGCAAAAAAACTATTATTGAACCATATTTCTGCTCGTTATACCGGCAAGATGGCCCATGAGCTCGAAAAACAAGCCCAATCAATATTTCCTGATACAAAAGTCGTTCGTGATTTCGATGTGATTGATGTGCCGTTTAATAAATAACATTACTAAATTATATTGAGGGGATATAAATGAAAAAACAAGTTGGAACAATTATTGGAATCATTTTGATTATTTTGGTGGCATCCTTTTCATTGATGAATCTAAATGCCGTCGAAATCAATTTTGGATTTACCAGAATTCAAGCCCCATTAATAATCTTGATTTTGGTTTCACTATTGTTAGGGGCGCTAATAATCTTTATGTTCTCATCAACGCAGAATCTCAAGAAAAATCGAGAAATGAAACGATTTGAAAAATTAAGTAATGCCAAACAATTAGAATTATCGACTCAGATCCAAGATTTAAAAGATAATTTGACGAAGATGGAAAATCGATTGAAAAATTCTGCTGGTAAACAAGTTCTTGGTGAGAAGGATCAGCAGATTGTTGAACTTGAAAAACAAATCGAAAAATTAAACAAGAATTTGTAATGATAAGTTAGGGTAGGTAATTAATGATTAAGTCTAAGTACGATTGGAAAAAGATGGATGTACCATCTAACCCTGAACTTGCTGAACAGTTTACTAGCCAGCTTGGAATCAGTGAGTTTATTGCCAATATTTTAATAAACAGAGGTATCGATAATTTAGATGATGCTAAGCATTTTTTGACCCCTGATATTACTGATTTGAATGATCCATTTTTATTGCCAGATATGCAGAAAACAGTCGAAAGAATTCAAACGGCAATTGCTAGTGGTGAACAAATTACTGTTTATGGTGATTACGACGCAGATGGAATTACCAGTACAACCATCATGTTTGAAGCTATTGAAGATTTGGGCGGTAATGTCGATATTTATGTTCCTAACCGTTTTTCTGATGGATATGGTCCAAATGTTAAAGCATTTAAAAATATCATTAATGACGGTACCACTTTAATTATTACGGTCGATAATGGTGTTGCTGGTAACAAGGCGATTGAAGAAGCCAATAAGCTTGGATGCGACGTTATTGTTACTGATCACCATGATTTACCAGATGTCTTGCCAAATGCATACGCGATCGTGCATCCGCGTGTCAAGACGAGTGATGGTAATTTATATCCTTTTGGAATGCTTTCTGGCGCCGGCGTAGCTTTCAAGGTAGCCACTGCGTTGTTAGATGAGGTTCCTTATGATTTGTTAGATATTGCTTCAATCGGAACGGTTGCCGACGTAGTTTCATTAACTGGTGAAAACCGGGTGATCGTATCATTTGGTATTCAGGCGATTCAAAACACCCAACGTCCTGGATTATTAGCACTGTTAAAGCAAGCCAAGGTCAACTTGGGTACGTTTAATGAACAAGATATTGGTTTTGCGTTGGCTCCTCGGCTTAATTCACTTGGTCGAATGGGGGATGCCAAAGTTGGTGTAGATCTTTTGCATACTTTTGATGAAGAAGAAGCCCAAGAAATCGCTAAGTTTGCGGATAAGCAGAATGATGAGCGAAAAGAATATGTTGATAATTTTTTTGCTGAATCACTGAAAATCATTGCTGCAGACGATAAGTCAAAGGATGCCCCTGTGACAGTGGTGGTCGGTAAAGAATGGCATCAAGGAGTTTTAGGGATTGTTGCTAGTCGTTTGGTGGATCAATTTCAACGACCAGCGATAGTGTTAACAACGCTAGCCGACTCTGATGAAATAAAAGGGTCTGGTAGAAGTATTCCCAGTTTTGATTTATTTAACGCAATCGATCCAATTCGTGATAAGATGGTCGGCTTTGGTGGACATCATTCTGCGGTTGGATTAACGATGCCTGCTGACCAGTTGGATACATTAAAGTCCCAATTGGCCAAATCTGCTCAAGAGCAAGGATTAGATTTAACAACTAAATCAACCAAGATGATTACCAGCGATATAAATATTGATGATGTGAACTATGATTTTTATGAAGACCTACGAAAATTAGCTCCATTTGGTGAGGATAATCCGGAACCAGTTTTTGAGTTTAAATTCAGTGAGATAGCTGATGTTAAAAGAATTGGTCAAGATTCATCTCATCTTAAGTTTTCAATCAAAGGACGTAAGAACCAGATCGGTGTCATTGCATTCAAACTGGGATATTGTGCTGATGACCTAGTTGATAAAAGCAGCACTACAAAGATAATTGGTGTTATTGGCACCAATACGTGGCGCAATCAAACGAATCTGCAGATCATGGTCGAAGATATGCGCCAGGTGGAACAGCCTGTTATCGATATGCGCACTAATAGATTGCATACTAAGATGTTTAATAATTCTGGAACGTATGTATTTTTTCACCAATCTATTAAGCAACAACTAGCTTCTGTCATTCCAGAGGATGGACATGCTTATTTATTTACCGATTTAGTTGAAAGACAAGTGCATTTGGATACAGTATTTATTGTTGATTGTCCTGATGATATTGAAGACTTAAAGGCTGTTCTAAAAAATACCACTCCTAATAAAACAATTTTTTATTTGTATAAAAAACAATTGGTTTCAAAAATAGGGATGCCAGAAAGACAATCTTATGCTAAACTATTTAAGTTCGTTTCAAATCATCAAGATTTTGATATCGTAAACCAATTGAGCCAAGCCGCTGATGGATTAAAAATCGATCAACGTTCATTGGCCTTTATGATTAAGGTGTTCTTAGAACTCGGATTTGTTTCAAGGTCGGGAAATGTCATCAGATTAAATCCGGCACCTGAAAGCAAACAGTTGCAAACGGCACCTAGTTATCAACTTCGAGAAAAACAGATTGATGCAGAACAACACCTATTGTTAGCAAACACAAGTGAATTAGTCAGTTTCGTATCGAATTATTTTGAGACTGATGAAAGGAAGAAATTAAATGGCAATTGATTTTACACAGTATATAGCTTCTTATGAAAACTATCCTGAACCTGGAGTACTCTTTAGAGATATTTCTCCATTACTTGAAAATGGGGATGCTTATAAAGCTGCTACTAATGAAATCGTCAAGTTTGCACGTGAACGTGACGTAGACATGGTTGTTGGACCAGAAGCACGGGGATTTATTGTAGGTTGTCCTGTTGCTAATGAACTAGGGGTTGGCTTTTCACCTGCTCGTAAGCAGGATAAGCTTCCTGGTGAGATTATTTCTGCAAGTTATGATCTCGAATATGGCAAAGCAAGTCTATGCTTACGCAAAGATGCTATTAAAAAAGGCCAACGGGTGTTGGTTACTGATGATTTACTAGCCACTGGAGGAACTATAGACGCTACCATCAGAATGGTGGAAGAACTCGGTGGAATCGTTGTTGGAACGGCATTCATTATTGAATTAGAAGAGCTAAATGGTCGCGACAAAATCGCTGATTACGACATTTTAAGCTTAGTTAAATACTAAAAATCACGAGCACTCATTTGAGTGCTTTTTTATTATTTAAAATTAAGTGATGTGGTATTATTTGGTTATAAATATTAGGGAGGCGTAAATCGTGGAGCTTACGGAAACGGATTACAATATTTTAAAAGCAATTCAATCTGGTCGAGTGGAGTCGGGTACTAGTCCAAGTCACTTCGTTGATTATTGTGATAATGAAATCGGTGGTGATCCTCGGCCACTGATTACAGAAGGCTACATCAACGCCGATCGATTTATAAATGGTCTAACGGATAAGGGTACACAGGCCATTTTAGATTATGAAAAAAATCATAGTAAATAAAGTAGTAGACAAAAAAATGGACTAGTCAGTGACTAGTCCATTTTTAATTTAAGGTGAGTACAGGAATTGAACCTGCGCGCCCGCTCAACACGGGTTCGCCGGATTTCGAGTCCGGTGCATTACCACTCTGCCAACTCACCACAACAACCATAATTATATCAATTGGTAATATGGTTGTAAATCGTTATATGTTAATTTTATGATTTGGATAGCTTACTTTTTGCAAAGCCAAATACTGCTGGAAGTAAGGAAATTAGGATTATTCCGATCACTACCATGGAGAAGTGTTCTTTAACAAATGGAATGTTACCGAAGAAATGGCCACCGCCACAGCAAAGAATTACCCATGTGATACAGGCTGAGATATTGTATTTAGCAAAACGTCGATAGCTAAAATCAGATGTCGCAGCTACGAATGGCACTAGTGTTCTGATGATTGGCATGAACCTTGCAAGAAAGATTGCCCATGCACCGTATTTATCGAAGAAGCTTTTGGCACTGTTAAGATCTTTTTCTTTTATGAACCTTCCGAGGACTCTATGCTTAGGAATCAATTCACCAAATTTTCTACCTAAATAGAAGTTAAGTGAATCTCCACTTATCGAAGCAACTAGAAATAGTATTACAAATAGCCAGGGATGAAGTCCGTAACTAGGGTTGGCAGCTAAAGCAGAAGCTGCAAACAACAATGAATCTCCAGGTAGGAAGGGTAAGATTACCGCTCCAGTTTCAATGAAGATCACAGCAAACAGAATTAAATACGTCCAATTTCCAAAGGTTCCTACTATGTTTACGAGGTGATTATCAATATGGAGAATAAAATCGATGATTGTACTCAAAAAATCAGTCCTTTTAATGTTTAATTATTATGATAACAAAAAATATATGAATTAATTCAAAATTCGATAGTGTTTAGAAAAAAGCAAACTTTTGAGATTGGACACTGTTAGTTAAAGCAAGTAGAATGTTTTAAGTTGGGAGGTTTGTTAATGAAACCAAAAGTCGGAATGAAGTTAAAAGTTAAAGTTACTGGTATCCAAAGTTATGGTGTTTTTGTTGACATTATGGGTGAATATCGAGGCCTGATTCACATCTCCGAATGTAAAGAAGGGTATGTAGCTAACATTAGTGATTATTTTTCGGTTGGCGATGTGGTCGACGCTATTATCATAGATATAGATGAATATACTGGTAGAATAAGTCTATCGACAAGGACTAAAAGTGTAGATCTAAGCGTGCTAAACCAACATCTACATCCAAATCGACAGTTACAACACTATTGGACGAACTATCATATCAACTCGGGATTTTCACCTTTAGATGCTAACCGTGAATCGTGGTTGAAAGAAGCTAGAAAGAAATTTGAATAATTTTTCAAAATAGTCTTGACCGACGCGCTGATACTTGGTAAACTTATTTTTGTTGCTTAATTAGTAACGCAAAACATTTCAGTTTGAGTTTCAAATTAATTAGAAATTCTTCTTGATTTTAAATTCAAAACCTGATATATTATAATAGTTGTCAAAAGCGATGACATCAGTCATTGGACGACATTATTTAACAAAAGTAGACCTTTGAAAACTGAACAAAATTTTCGACAAACAAATGTGTAGGGTTCTTTGATCGTTAGATCAAAGACAAACAATTTGCGAAGTCAATTCGCTAGTAACAAAAAATAATCATGAGCTTACAAGCTTATCATTTTAAAATGAGAGTTTGATCCTGGCTCAGGACGAACGCTGGCGGCGTGCCTAATACATGCAAGTCGAACGCGTCTACGTTAATGAAATCAATGTGCTTGCACGGCGATGGATTTAACATTAGACGAGTGGCGAACTGGTGAGTAACACGTGGGTAACCTGCCCTCAAGCAGGGGATAACACTTGGAAACAGGTGCTAATACCGTATAACAACAAAAACCGCATGGTTTTTGTTTGAAAGATGGTTTCGGCTATCACTTGAGGATGGACCCGCGGCGTATTAGCTAGTTGGTGAGGTAATGGCTCACCAAGGCAATGATACGTAGCCGACCTGAGAGGGTAATCGGCCACATTGGGACTGAGACACGGCCCAAACTCCTACGGGAGGCAGCAGTAGGGAATCTTCCACAATGGACGAAAGTCTGATGGAGCAACGCCGCGTGAGTGAAGAAGGGTTTCGGCTCGTAAAACTCTGTTGTTAAAGAAGAACAGGTGTAAGAGTAACTGTTTACACCGTGACGGTATTTAACCAGAAAGCCACGGCTAACTACGTGCCAGCAGCCGCGGTAATACGTAGGTGGCAAGCGTTGTCCGGATTTATTGGGCGTAAAGCGAGCGCAGGCGGTCTTTTAAGTCTGATGTGAAAGCCTTCGGCTTAACCGGAGAAGTGCATCGGAAACTGGGAGACTTGAGTGCAGAAGAGGACAGTGGAACTCCATGTGTAGCGGTGAAATGCGTAGATATATGGAAGAACACCAGTGGCGAAGGCGGCTGTCTGGTCTGTAACTGACGCTGAGGCTCGAAAGCATGGGTAGCGAACAGGATTAGATACCCTGGTAGTCCATGCCGTAAACGATGAGTGCTAAGTGTTGGAGGGTTTCCGCCCTTCAGTGCTGCAGCTAACGCATTAAGCACTCCGCCTGGGGAGTACGACCGCAAGGTTGAAACTCAAAGGAATTGACGGGGGCCCGCACAAGCGGTGGAGCATGTGGTTTAATTCGATGCTACGCGAAGAACCTTACCAGGTCTTGACATCTTCTGCTAACCCAAGAGATTGGGCGTTCCCTTCGGGGACGGAATGACAGGTGGTGCATGGTTGTCGTCAGCTCGTGTCGTGAGATGTTGGGTTAAGTCCCGCAACGAGCGCAACCCTTATTGTTAGTTGCCAGCATTTAGTTGGGCACTCTAGCAAGACTGCCGGTGACAAACCGGAGGAAGGTGGGGACGACGTCAAATCATCATGCCCCTTATGACCTGGGCTACACACGTGCTACAATGGACGGTACAACGAGTCGCGAAACCGCGAGGTCAAGCTAATCTCTTAAAGCCGTTCTCAGTTCGGATTGCAGGCTGCAACTCGCCTGCATGAAGTTGGAATCGCTAGTAATCGTGGATCAGCATGCCACGGTGAATACGTTCCCGGGCCTTGTACACACCGCCCGTCACACCATGAGAGTTTGTAACACCCAAAGTCGGTGAGGTAACCTTTTGGAGCCAGCCGCCTAAGGTGGGACAGATGATTAGGGTGAAGTCGTAACAAGGTAGCCGTAGGAGAACCTGCGGCTGGATCACCTCCTTTCTAAGGAATAATACGGAAACCTACACATCGTCGAAAGTTTTGTTTAGTTTTGAGAGGTCTACTCTCATATTTGGTTAACGCTTTTTTGGGCCTATAGCTCAGCTGGTTAGAGCGCACGCCTGATAAGCGTGAGGTCGATGGTTCGAGTCCATTTAGGCCCATCCACCGGCCTTATGACCGGAGAAGTATGGGGAATTAGCTCAGATGGGAGAGCACCTGCTTTGCAAGCAGGGGGTCAGCGGTTCGATCCCGCTATTCTCCATTGACACGAGAGTGTCTGGAATTTTGTTCTTTGAAAACTAGATAATATTAATTTTCTGTAGTGAATTATATTTAGAATATAATTTCAACCGAGAACACCGCGTATTGAGTCAATAAAATTAACGAATAAGTTTAATCGCATAAACTCAATTAATCAGTATCACGAAGTGATACTAGGTTAAGTTATTAAGGGCGCATGGTGAATGCCTTGGCACTAGGAGCCGATGAAGGACGGGACTAACACCGATATGCTTCGGGGAGCTGTACGTAAGCTTTGATCCGGAGATTTCCGAATGGGGAAACCCAGCAGTTTTAATCGACTGTTACTGGTCAGTGAATACATAGCTGATCAGAGGTAGACGTGGGGAACTGAAACATCTAATTACCCACAGGAAGAGAAAGAAAAATCGATTCCCTAAGTAGCGGCGAGCGAACGGGGAACAGCCCAAACCAAAGAGCTTGCTCTTTGGGGTTGTAGGACTGAACATTTGAGTTACCAAAGTTGTTGATAATCGAACAATCTGGGAAGATTGGCGAAACAGGGTGATAGCCCCGTAGATGAAATCAATGACCCTCAGTTCAGGATCCTGAGTACGGCGACACACGTGAAACGTCGTCGGAATCCGGGAGGACCATCTCCCAAGGCTAAATACTCCCTAGTGACCGATAGTGAACCAGTACCGTGAGGGAAAGGTGAAAAGCACCCCGGAAGGGGAGTGAAATAGTTCCTGAAACCATGTGCCTACAAGCAGTTAGAGCCCGTTAATGGGTGATAGCGTGCCTTTTGTAGAATGAACCGGCGAGTTACGGTAACATGCAAGGTTAAGGTGAAAAGCCGGAGCCGCAGCGAAAGCGAGTCTGAAATGGGCGTTTAAGTATGTTGCTGTAGACCCGAAACCAGGTGATCTACCCATGTCCAGGCTGAAGGTGAGGTAAAACTTACTGGAGGGCCGAACCCGTGTACGTTGAAAAGTGCTGGGATGAGGTGTGGGTAGCGGTGAAATTCCAAACGAACTTGGAGATAGCTGGTTCTCTCCGAAATAGCTTTAGGGCTAGCCTCGGACTTAGAATCATGGAGGTAGAGCACTGTTTGGACGAGGGGCCCGTCATGGGTTACTGAGTTCAGATAAACTCCGAATACCATTGATTTATATCCGGGAGTCAGACGGTGAGTGATAAGATCCATCGTCGAAAGGGGAACAGCCCAGACCACCAGTTAAGGTCCCTAAATGTATGCTAAGTGGAAAAGGATGTGGAGTTGCATAGACAACTAGGATGTTGGCTTAGAAGCAGCCACTCATTTAAAGAGTGCGTAATAGCTCACTAGTCGAGTGATTCCGCGCCGAAAATTTACCGGGGCTAAGCATACTACCGAGACTGTGGACATGACCATTCGGTCATGTGATAGGAGAGCGTTCTAAGGGCAATGAAGTCAGACCGTAAGGACTGGTGGAGCGCTTAGAAGTGAGAATGCCGGTATGAGTAGCGAAAGATCAGTGAGAATCTGATCCACCGAATGACTAAGGTTTCCTGGGGAAGGCTCGTCCTCCCAGGGTTAGTCGGGACCTAAGCCGAGGCCGAGAGGCGTAGGCGATGGATAACAGGTTGAGATTCCTGTACTAGTTGATTATGTTTGAGCGATGGAGGGACGCAGGAGGCTAAGTTGTGCGCACGATTGGAAATGTGCGTTCAAGCTATGAGTCAGTTGAGGAGTCAAATGCTTCTCAGCGGGTTGACAAGTAGTGATGAGGACCGAAATTTAAGTAGGGAAGCAACTGACGTCACACTGCCGAGAAAAGCTTCTAGTGAGTAATCAACTACCCGTACCGCAAACCGACACAGGTAGTCGAGGAGAGAATCCTAAGGTGAGCGAGTGAACTCTCGTTAAGGAACTCGGCAAAATGACCCCGTAACTTCGGGAGAAGGGGTGCTGACCGCAAGGTCAGCCGCAGTGAAAAGGCCCAGGCGACTGTTTATCAAAAACACAGGTTTCTGCAAAATCGTAAGATGACGTATAGGGGCTGACGCCTGCCCGGTGCTGGAAGGTTAAGTGGATGAGTTAGCTTCGGCGAAGCCCAGAAATGAAGCCCCAGTAAACGGCGGCCGTAACTATAACGGTCCTAAGGTAGCGAAATTCCTTGTCGGGTAAGTTCCGACCCGCACGAAAGGCGTAACGATCTGGGCACTGTCTCAACGAGAGACTCGGTGAAATTAAGATACCTGTGAAGAAGCAGGTTACCCGCGACAGGACGGAAAGACCCCATGGAGCTTTACTGTAGCTTGATATTGGGTGTTGACACAGCTTGTACAGGATAGGTAGGAGCCGATGAAGTCGGAACGCTAGTTTCGACAGAGGCGTTGGTGGGATACTACCCTCGCTGTGTGAACACTCTAACCCGCGCCACTTAGCGTGGCGGGAGACAGTGTCAGGTGGGCAGTTTGACTGGGGCGGTCGCCTCCCAAACAGTAACGGAGGCGCCCAAAGGTTCCCTCAGAATGGTTGGAAATCATTCATAGAGTGTAAAGGCAGAAGGGAGCTTGACTGCGAGACAGACAGGTCGAGCAGGGACGAAAGTCGGGCTTAGTGATCCGGTGGTACCGTATGGAAGGGCCATCGCTCAACGGATAAAAGCTACCCTGGGGATAACAGGCTTATCTCCCCCAAGAGTCCACATCGACGGGGAGGTTTGGCACCTCGATGTCGGCTCATCGCATCCTGGGGCTGTAGTCGGTCCCAAGGGTTGGGCTGTTCGCCCATTAAAGCGGTACGCGAGCTGGGTTCAGAACGTCGTGAGACAGTTCGGTCCCTATCCGTCGCGGGCGTAGGAAATTTGAGAGGAGCTGTCCTTAGTACGAGAGGACCGGGATGGACATACCGCTGGTGTACCAGTTGTGCCGCCAGGCGCATCGCTGGGTAGCTATGTATGGATGAGATAAACGCTGAAAGCATCTAAGTGTGAAACTCGCCTCAAGATGAGATTTCCCATTCCTATATGGAAGTAAGACCCCTCAGAGATGATGAGGTAGATAGGTTGGAAGTGGAAGTGCAGTGATGTACGGAGCGGACCAATACTAATCGGTCGAGGACTTAACCAAAAAATGGTGGTAAGTACCGGTACAGAAAATTAATATTAGCTAGTTTTGAGAGAACAAAGTTCTCTAAGTAACATAGTGTGGTGGCGATAGCCTGAAGGATACACCTGTTCCCATGCCGAACACAGAAGTTAAGCTTCAGCACGCCGAGAGTAGTTGGGGGATCGCCCCCTGCGAGGGTAGGACGTTGCCACACGATTATTCCGGCATAGCTCAGTTGGTAGAGCACCTGACTGTTAATCAGGTTGTCGACGGTTCGAGCCCGCCTGCCGGAGTTATTATTTAAATGGAGAGTTGTCCGAGTTGGCCGAAGGAGCATCATTGGAAATGATGTAAACGGGTAAACGCCTGTTTCAAGGGTTCGAATCCCTTACTCTCCGTTAATAATAAAGATATGACCCGTTGGTCAAGTGGTTAAGACACCGCCCTTTCACGGCGGTAACATGGGTTCGAATCCCGTACGGGTCACTTTCATGGAGGATTAGCTCAGCTGGGAGAGCATCTGCCTTACAAGCAGGAGGTCACAGGTTCGATCCCTGTATCCTCCATTATTCATAGCAGCAGTTGGTCCGTTGGTCTAGTTGGTTTAGGACGCCTGCCTGTCACGCAGGAGATCACGAGTTCGAGTCTCGTACGGACCGTTGTTATGTATTACAATTGAATACACAACATTATATAACATTATACTCTGGTATTTGGCTCGGTAGCTCAGTTGGTAGAGCAATGGATTGAAGCTCCATGTGTCGGCAGTTCGATTCTGTCCCGCGCCATTTATGGAGGGGTAGCGAAGTCTGGCTAAACGCGGCGGACTGTAAATCCGCTCCTTCGGGTTCGGTGGTTCGAATCCACTCCCCTCCATCTTAGGGATATAGTTTAATGGTAGAACTACGGTCTCCAAAACCGTCGGTGTGGGTTCAACTCCTACTATCCCTGTTAATAATGTTATGGCGGTATTGGTGAAGTGGTTAACACATCGGTTTGTGGATCCGACACGCGTGGGTTCGATTCCCACATACCGCCCTTTAGATTGGTTGTAGCCAAGTGGTAAGGCAACAGATTCTACTTTGTTAGTTTATAAGTGATTAACGAAGTTGTCCTGGCGGTATAGCCAAGTGGTAAGGCAGAGGTCTGCAAAACCTTTATCGTCGGTTCGAATCCGATTACCGCCTTTTCCAATCTTTTATTTTTAAGACATTATGCCGGAGTGGCGGAACTGGCAGACGCGCTAGACTCAAAATCTAGTGTCCGTTAGGACGTGTGGGTTCGAACCCCACCTCCGGTAGTTGAGCATAATATAAGCATGTTTGTGAATGTAGGAACGTTGATATATCAACGTTCCTTTTCTTTTGCCCTAAATTACATAGTATAAATTCACATAGGTTCTTTATTTTTGTTGACACTTTGTTGACAATCGCCTAAAAATTAAGCCTAAAAAGTGTCAAAAGTTGACACTTCAAAGTTGACACTTTATTGACACTTTGTTGACACTCAGTTGACACTTTTTAAGATAGTAGGGCGTCAAGCGCATCAGCGGTTTTGACCTCTTCCTCAGATTGCAATTCTTGAATAATGTGCAAATAAACCTTAGTTGTGGTATCAATATTCTGGTGACCTAATCTTTTTGAGATATATGCGATTGAGATACCTTTATATAATAAAATTGATGCATGGGTATGTCGTAAACCATGAAAATTAATTGGCTGATCGATGCCAGCTTCTTTAACGGTTCTATCCAAAGCACGGTTAATTGCTCCATAATCAGGTAACTTATTCCGATGATTAACAAATACCAAATTGAACTGATTAGTTTGTTTTGCCAATGTAAATTCAGTATTTTGCTCAAATTTACGTCGTGCAAGTAGGGCACTAAATTCTTTGTTAGTTCTGATCAAACGATTTGAAGATTCATTTTTAGTCGGGCCTATGCCACGGTATTTAACGTTCCAAGTTTGTACAACTCGGAGATCATCATTTTTTAAATCAACATTATCCCATGCTAATCCTTCAATTTCAGAAATACGCATACCAGTCATTAACGCAGTTAGGATCATATAATAGATTACATTATCAGTATTTGTGCTTCGCAATTTTGTTTTGATATAAGTAACCAATTTCTGTGTGTCTGTATATGATAGATACTTATGTTCACGAGTGTGGGACTTGTCATAGACGATGTGTGTGTTCAAAGTAAAGTCTTTCGTGATGATTCCATCATTGATTGCATTCTGAACGGCTGCTACAAGATGACCATTTATTTTCTCTACCGTTGCTTTGGCGTGAGGAGGATTAGCACGTGTGCTGTCACCTTTTCCAAAAAAATTCAAAAAATCTTGATACATTGACGTACTAATGTCGGAAATAGGGGTTGTGCCAAAATAGCTTTGTGTGACTTTGATGGTATACATATACTTTGATTTAGTTGCTTCCATTATTTTTGGTTCTCTAAAAGTCTGATACCATTTGACAACGTAATCTACGAAGCTTATATTCTTATTGTCTAAATCACCACCACGGTTATATTCATACTCCATTTGGTTAGCATATTCTTGGGCGGATTTTTTTGTCGCAAACCCAGATTTTGTTAACCATTTTTTTTCGCCTTGATTATTGGTGTACAAAATTCTTGTTCGCCATTTACCATTTGGCTGTTTGTTAAAGCTTGCCATTTAAATAACCTCCAATCATTTATTGTTGTTCTCGTGCAAAGCATTCAGAAGATTGTTAATCTCTGTTTCTCTATCAACTGGATGCTTTTTGCGTTCTTCCGCTTTCGAAGTGAAGAGTTTGGCAACTTCAATCGCTTTATCATATTCTTCCTTGTTTTCTGGAACAGGGTAGTCATACATAAAAAAGTCGTTATCTAGACCTAAGTCATGCCGTAATGATGTATAAAACTCTTTCAAAGTCATGTATTCTGTATCCTTGTATACATCGGCAATAAATATTTCTCTCTTCATGTTATCCATCTCCTTTGAACGTATGTTCTTTTTGCCTTAAAAATAAAACCCCAATCGGGGAATACTCACCAGCGGAATCGAACCGCTGCGAATACCATAGTGAGCTAATTTTAATAGTATTTATGTTTGTCAGTATTTGCGTTATATTCCTGTACTTTTACCCAACTACCATTTTTATACTTATAATCTGTTAATAAATGCTGTTTTGATCCATGAAACCATACCCATGTGTGTTTAGTAGGAACTACTGTGGATTTATATTGAAAAATCACCTTTGAATATTGGGTAGGTAAATAGTCTGAAAGAATGTCATGTTCTTCTGTATCATAAAAAGTATTATCACTGACTAAGGAATTAGTAGCTACTCTATATCCATAGTATGGTTTTGTTTTCGAAATTGACTTTTTGACTGCTTTTTCAGAAGGATGTTTAGCAATGCTTTTTGATCTGTAATAATACGAAACAATATATCCGCCACCATAGTCTAGCCGTGGTACTAATACACGAACAGCTGAATGCCCTTTGTGAGTAACGTGTTTATAGTAAGCATAATCATCTGTAGCATACTTACCAATCAAATAATATCCTTTACTATTTCGATTGACTGAAAGTTGAGAATGTCCACGACCATAACTTGGAAATTTGTTGCCATAGATTGTTTCCCAGCCGTTACCTGGATAATAAGTTCTAAAATGATATTTGCTATTGGTCATTCTGTCGTAAGCGTAGTAACTGCTGTCTACTGAATACCAATGTCCTCTTAATGAAGTAGGTACTGTAGTATATGTTTTCGCTTCTGCATGATTGCTATTAGCGATTGTGATACCGCCGAAAATGGCAAGAGCTCCAACGATTATTGAGTTAATTTTTTTCATGATTATCTCCCCAGAGTTATGTACAGCTTTTAACGTCATCAGTATTTGGACGAATCTAGAAAATTATCTGTAAAAGTGCAAGTGGGCTACATCATAAAGAACGGTCATATTGTGATGTCCTTTGTATTTGATTGTGATCCCGTTATATGCGTTTCCTTTAGGATTAGCAGCAAATGTATTGGTATTAATCCTAGTGTAATAAAGTTTATGCCAACGGCCATCATAAAAATTTGCATGGTACTTATAGCAATTGAGGTGGTAATTGATTCCCCATTTATTTGCTTTCCATCTGTGTTGTATTCTAGCGGGTACAGCACTGCTAGCCTGTGTGTTTATGGGAGTATTTGCTATTGCTGTGATTCCTAATAACATAGCGGCTACACCCGTTAATACATAATTTTTAAGTTTCATGATTATCTCTCCCCAGATGTGTACAGCTTTTAGCGTCATCAGTGTTTGGACATGTTCCTTAATATAGTAGTAATATAATAAAAAAAGAAAGGTCAGTATTATGTTTAAAACTAAAAATAACAAGAAAAATCAGATAAAATTCTTAAACTCCCTTGATTATTGGGAATCATTAAATTTAGCAACAGTTTTACTAATTCCTAATCATAAGAATGCAGAAGATGCTTATAGTGAAGCGTTAACTATTGTTTTAGATCGAAATAAAATGATTGATCTTTTGGACAAGTCTATCCATTCAAAACTTGTTTAGCCTAAATCTTGTTCTACTGTATCACCAACTCTAATTGTTCTATCAGACAATTTTGCAAAACCTTCCGTAATTTCTTCAGGATCTATGTTTAGCTCCGGATAGTAAAAAGACAGAAGACCCGGCTACTAGTAATGTGGATATCTTCATGATTACTTCCCCCCTAGAATATAATGTCTACATGTTATAGCAATTTATCTGAAGTCGAAACAAAGGAAATTGACAATACTGGATCAAGATAGATTGCCTGTACCTTTACACCTTTTTGTGAGAAGGTTGCCGGCTCCACTTTGTCTTTATTTTTTAATGTATTGATAATGGCATTCTCAGTGTTTTTAGAACTAATATTTAAAGCATACGTTGACGCTACAGCAGCACTACTAGTTTGGTTAAAACTAGCTTTAGAATCACCGTTTCGCGATAATGATAGTCCGATCAAGTCACCAGCTGAATTGATATTCGCAACCATCCGTACTTTGCCGTTTAATAACACCTTATTGCCCGCATTGTAAGTCGTTGGTATTTTCTGGTTACCACCAACTTTTTTGATCACACTATTATAACGTTGTTGGAACGTATTATAACTGGCAATTCTTGGTGACTTAGCGATAACGACTTCCTTGGTGTTGCTTTTGTAACCAGATTTGCTGACAGAAAAGCGGACATTTTGAGTAACTGAATCATTTGGGATGCTCAACGAGAAGTGCTGCTTATTTTTTTGCGTAATTTTTTTAGTAGCACCATCATTAACTGAGTATTTAAGGACAGAACCTTTAGTTGCAGTTCCTTTGATTTTAGTATTGAATCCCGTTGGCTCATATCTATTTTGTGTAGTATTGATTTGAGCTGTTGGTTTGTTCGTCTTGGATTGCTTTGTAGAACACCCACTAAGAATATTTGTACCAATCAACAATGCAGTAGCGATACTTATCGTTCGTTTTTTCATTTTTATCTCCCCAGATATGTACAGCTTTTAGTGTCGTCAGTTTTTGGACATATACTTAAATACTTTTAAATTTAAATCCATACATAGTACCAACGTCATGCAGGTAATCGACTCTGACACCAAGTTCATCAGCTATCTCGTAGTCGTCATCAACGCGTTCTGTAGCCAGCTCTTTTAGTCTGCCCAGAGGAACGTGGTGTGTCATACCCCAAGTTCGAGCCCGATATTCTTGGACCATATTTGATGATAATTTATAGTCGCTAATATCTCCGGTGGAGGTCTTAGAATGACCAATTTCTTCATAAATCCATTGAACTTGTTCTTCTTTAGACAAATTAGAATTAATAGTAACTTTGTCTCCTTGGTCAAGGCCTCCCATGCCATAAGGCATAGGCTCAAATTCAAATGATAACTCAGGGTATTGAGACATTACTGTTTCAATACTGTCCAAAATTATCAACCCTTTTCATGCTCTTTTTTGTACTGAGCTTTTTTAAACTCAATATATTCCTGGATATCTTTTTGTTGCTCTTCAGTTAACTCGTCCCAGTCAGTTGTTAAATGAGCGGCGACTGGAATATCTCCTAAGTCTGTTTTGTGGCCTAAAAGATAATCAGTAGTGACTTCATAATACGTTGCTAATTTCTTGAGCATTTCATTATCCGGCTCATTTCTTCCATTTTCTAAATGAGAATAAGAAGCCCTAGTAATCTTCAAATCAGCAGCAACACTTTCTTGAGTTTTACCAGTTCTGTTCCTCAAACTCTTCAATCGATATCCAAAATCTGTTTTTTCAGACAATCTGAACACCTTCCTTCAAATAATTAAAAGATATTATATGTATCATTATAGATATAAAAAGTATCGCAAACAACGAATGATAAAAAATGTATCAAAAAGGTATTGACGATACAAAAAGTATCGTGTATAGTATAGTTATTGATACAAAAGGTATCGGAACGCGAGGTGAAATAATATTGGCAAAAAGAAGTAATTTGGTCAATGAAAGAAAAGAAATGCACTTAACACAAGATCAGTTGTCTACTAAGTTAGATATTGCGACTGTTACTTTAAGAAAAATTGAGAATGGTTCAGGATTAAGCAATGAATTAGCTGTCAAAATGGCTAATTTCTTTAAAAAGCCACTTGAATATTTGTTTCCTGATATTTTTTTGCTCGATTTTGATACAAAAGGTAGCAAGAGAAACAACCCAGCTTGAAAGGAGGTGAGGAAATGAATGAAGAAATTAAAAATGTATCATTCAATGCTGACGGCACTAAACAATACATTTTTCCGGGCCTTACTTTTAACGGTCCAGCCGTTAGTAAGAAAGAATATTTAGATCATTACGAAGAATACGTACAAAGATGCAGCAATACTAGAAAAGATTTTGAAGCAGTTCCTGAGAGCGAGCTTCATTAGAAGCCCAATCAGTGGCTTTAAAGATTGATATGCGAGTTTTAAAAATTTCTGGTTCTAGGGCCTTCATGATATCTTCAATTGAAAAACTTGATTGAAGTACAACTTGAAATGGGAAAACTTGCGTCCAATTACTGCCATTGGCTAACCGTTCCAGTTTTGATCTAATCTTCACAGCTAATGTGTCATTTGGATCAGATAAATCAGCAAATGTAATCACAAAAGTATTCGTCATAGTTATCACCTCCTTCGAGATTAATTATCTCATAAGGAGGAACGAATATTAAGGTTTCAAAGAACGAAAGGAGATAGCCAGTGAAGGATATTATAAATCAGCTAAGTTCTTTTGCAGATCCCGGTTTATATGGTTGGTATTTTGCTTTCATATTGATTCTAATACATGCTTACGTGCCGAAAACTTATGCAAAAGTTCTCCTGGCAGGTTTGGATATTTTAATTTTTTTGATAATTCTTCCGCTTCTTTGAGAAGGACATCAACAAGTTTTTCAAAACTTGCATTATATACAAATTCCGCTTCAACATATTCGCTACTATTTTTTCCGTACTTTTGGGAATATTCAAAATTAAAATTATATCTTTGAAAATCCAAGTAGGAATTCATCATGTTAATACCCATCATAGAAACGTTTTTATCCAAGATAGGTAACAGCTTTTCTTTATTTTTCAAATAAAGTCGCGTGTATTCATCTTTCCAAAAATATCTTCCGTTAATAAGAACCATCATAAATGGCAGGTACAGCTTCTCATATCTCTCTTTAGCAGCAGCTACACTTTGCCTTTGAGAAGCTTGGAGACGTCCAATCACATAGGTAGAAATAATGGTAACTGTAGGAACAATCCAAGCAGCCATTACTTTTCCACCTCGTTGTATGGCGGAAAGTCTTCAATGCCCGTGAGAGTGCTCAGCGGTGTCTGTAAGGCATCGGCCAACATATATGCAACATCTATTGGTGGAATGATTTCGCCACGTTCATACCGTTGGTATTGGCGTAAAGTTTTACCGATTGATTTGGCAACTGCCTTTTGCGATAACCCAGCACGTTTACGAGCGTCTAATAATTCATGTGGCAAGGTTGCGGATATTTGTTCAGAAATATTTTTCATAGAATGCTCCTAAAAGTATTGACTATGACATATATGTCTTGTATAGTGAAATCATTGATATGACATATATGTCTCTAAGGAAGGTGATAATTTGAATTTAAGGACTCGTCGTATCGAGTTAAAGCTTACCCAATCAGAAGTTGCCAAGCGAGCTGGAATCTCCTTGAGGCAATATCAGCGGATTGAGAGCGGTAAAGACACAATGTTTAGCGTCTACGTGAAGATTGCAAGAGTTTTAGGTATTCGACTTGAACAATTAGCTTAATCATTCCTCCACCTCGTTGTATGGCGGAAAGTCGAAGAAGTCGTGTACGGTGATGCCAAGGGCAGAACAAAGTGCATGAAGCATGTCGACTCGCGGGACACTTTTTCGATAAATTAATGAACTCAAGCTAGATGGTGTGATATTAGCGAGCGTTGCTAGACGATTAACGGTTAAATTTCGCTCTCTCATTAAATAGTAAAGGCGATCAATTATTAATTCTGCTTCTGTCATGGAAGCACCTCCAAACGTTACTGCGTTAATCGTAAGGTAAACAAATTCAAAAAAGTTACGCACATGCATTGACAATCTACGCGTGTGCGTTATACTAAAATCATAGTTACGCAGATGCGTATATAAAGGAGATGAAATTATGAATTTTGGTAAGAATATTAAAAGCTTACGTGAGAGTAAAGGCTGGTCTCAAGGAACGTTAGCTCAAAGATCTGATTTAGCTCAATCCACAATCAGTACTCTGGAGATTCGAACGAAACATCCTAATGCACAGATATTACAGCAAGTTGCAAATGCCTTAGGAACTACTGTTGAAGATCTTTTAAGAGATAAGGAGGTGACTAAGTAATGGATCAAAAAGATTTTAATCAAATGATTATTGAATCACTGAAGGATGAATCAATACGGCTGGAAATTGAAAGTATTTGTCAAAATGTACGAAAATCACGTGACAGTGGTGCTATTAAACAGTTTAGACAGGATGTTACTAACTGGACTGGACTTAAGGAAACGTCAGCGGTTTCAAAGACAGCAATTCAAAACGGACTGTACGGTGCCATTCGTTTAAAGATTGGAATTAAATCAATGAATTCATTAACTGATGATTTACTTCCTGAAGCACAACGAGCTTTTGAACAATTTAAGAGCGATTTTGATGTTTAGTTTTCAAAGAACGAAAGGGGGTAATCACATGACTCGTTCAGAAATGATTAACTATTTAGTCCGTCACACGAGTAATACGAAAGATGATTTGGTTTTGCTCAGTGATGAAGGATTAAACAAGGCTGTTCAAATTATCAATCAACAAATCGAACAGGAATTAACTGAACTAACCTTTGCATAACTTAATTATGTGATTGTAGCGTGGCAAATAAAATTGAATATTTTGACGAAAGAGTGATTGCAATGCAGGAAAGAAAAGAAGCCAAACAATTAGATTTGGCTTTAGGTAGATTACCTAAGGGTATCAAAAGAGGTGATGTTGCGAATAGCATACCAGCTGACCGTGCGGCGATTTCACGATGGTCGAAAGGCCAGCGAAGAATGAATCACGATGTGATGAAGCCAATAGCGAAGTTCTTAAGAGATACATTCTTCACTTATTCAGCTTCAAGAGCTGATTACGGGACGTTATCTTTCAAGGATGATAAACGATTGAAGCCGGATTTGTTCGCCAGCATAGTTGACCAACAACAGCAAGAGCATGAGCGAATTGAGAAACAGCAAATTGCATATCAAAGCATGATCAAGTCAGACCAATATCGAACATCTAAGGATGAACGAATCATTGATAACTACCTGAATGAATATGCTGAGGAAATGTCATCTGAGCTGACTAACTTTTTCATTGAATGTGATTACACCGGCAGGGATGCAATGGATATCTTTAACAAAGTTAATGAAGAAATAGGAGGTTAAAAAATGAGCGAATTATCAAATGAATTGAGTCGGATAACTGATGCATTGGTTACTGATTATATAAAAGAAGTCGTTGATAAACGGTTATCAAATTTAGAACCAGTTACCGTTTCCGTTAAAGGATTAGTCAAAATGACTGGCATGAGTGAGAGCTGGCTAAGACAGCAAGCAATCGACACGCCTGAATTTATCAGTATTGAAGTTGATTTAGGTTCTAAAAGATTGTGGCAAGCCGATAAAGTGGCTGATGCATGGAATGCTTATATCAATCACCACGGATTAGATGCTTCTAGACGCTTACCTAGTTCAATCATTCGAGCACAAAAAAGAGGTGCACTTATATGATCACAGATTTCAATCAACGTATGACAGTTATCAATCGTCGTATCGAACGAGCAAAGCAAGACGGTGATGACAAGATGTTAGGCGGATTATTAACACTCAGAAATCGAGAACTTATTAACCATAGGGAAGAGAGGAACAACCATGTTAGAAATTTTAAGCGAATTACTTTATAGAGGATTTATATTCTTTGTCTGCTTCATGATTTTTGGTGGACTTGCACTAGTAGTTGAACATCGTAAGGAATTGTTTGATTTTCCAAAATTTAAAGATATCTGGGAGGAATTAACTGATGACTTCTTTGGAACCAAATGAGCACAAAAAAAGAGCTGAACAGCTGCAACTGTCCAACTCAGTGATTGCGAATTTAATAAAAAACTCTAACTGCTTTTATTCTATCCCGAATCTAAGCAGGTTGCAACACAAGTTAGGAGGTAAGAAACATGTATACCGATCAATACCTGACTGATGTTAACAATGATCCATTGGAATATGACTCAGATTACTTTGAGATACCCGCACCCAACGAATTATGGTTCACAGAACCCGATTATGTACCGGCTGGCATAGTTGATATTGATGATTATCTGAATGACCGCTTAGGTGGATATGATCATCACACTTACAAAGAAGCTGTACAGGACTTGATCAAAGAGTTTCCAAAAGCACGATTAGTAACTTATTACAACGATGACCGCATTGAGACGGTCGCACCAGAATATTGGGAGGTTGAATCATGGAACGTTTAGAAGAAATTGCAGGTGAAATTACCAAAGCTGAATTAGAGATTGGTGACTTACAACGAGCATTAGATAATCGCAAGGAACACTTAAACACGTTAAATCGTGAGTTAGTCGTTGAGATGGGGCACGCCACTGAAGCCGATACTGATAATTATCACTTCAAAAGAAGTATTCCTAATCCAAGTAAGCAAAGTGCTTATAAGGTATCAAGTGCTGTCCGTAAGGAAGAACAGGAACGTCAAATTGCTTGGTTGAAAGCGAACCACCCACAACTCATTGAAGAGCAAGAGAAGGTCAACAACAAGCCAATCAGGGAACTACTGGCCGACGGTTCGTTCCAGATTGCTGACAATGGCAAAGTCGTTGATGAGAATGGCGAGATTATTCCTGGAGTCTTTGGAGAACTTAAACCAGAAAAAGTAAATGTAAAAGTCTTAGCTCATTAGGAGGTAATGATCATGGATGAATCAAAAAACATCGTTGAGAAATTAAACGAAGCTGCTAAGAACATTGGCGCAGTTAAAAAAGATGGTAACAACAGTTTTCAGAAGTATCGTTTTCAATCAGAAACAGCTATCAAGTCAGCTGTGGAAGCAGCAATTGAAACAGTAGGTATCAGAATCATTCCTGACTATGAAGTCATTAATCAATACGACAAGCCAGGTAAGAACAATCTTAATCACTACGTTGATGTCATGGGAACATTCACTATTACTGACGGCGTTGACCAGTTAAAAGGAACTATGCCTGGAAGTGGTCAAGATACTGGTGAGAAAGCAATGGCTAAGGCCTGCACCAGTGCTCAGAAGTATTTCTACAAGCAACTGTTCAACATCACTGATAAAGAAGAAGACCCCGATGCTGATAACTCAGATACCACGTTCGTTAAACAATCAAAACCAAGAACACAAAGCACACCTGCACCAATCAATGCTAATCAAAAAGCTAGTTTAGATGAACTCTTTGATTCAATGGCACAAATTACGAGTAAACCAATTATCGAAGTTAAACAAGGATATTTAAGTCTAGTCGGTGCTGATAGCGTTGATGTATTAAATAACCACGTAGCTAATAAGTTAATTGAAATCGTTAGCTCACAGCTAATCAAGCAACAAGACAAAGTTAAACAGGAGGCTTAATTATGAGACAAATTACAATTTCAGGAAACCTTGGAAGTGATCCAGAGGTTCGCACAACACAAAACGGTTCAACCGTCGCTAACTTTAGTGTTGCCGTTCGACAAACTAGACCAGATGAAAATGGTCAATACGGGGCTGATTGGTTCCGTTGTTCTGTATGGGGCAATCGCGCTTCAACGATTCAAACCTATTACCACAAGGGTAGTCACGTAGTCGTATCTGGTTCACTTGAGTTCAGCGAGTACAACGGTAGCACTCAGTTCAATGTATTCGTCAATGACTTTGATTTACCAGATAATAACGCCTCTCAAACGCAATCTGGTGCAGGTTCAAATAATTATCAAGGTAATGTATCGACTGGTAAAGCTGACCCATTTGCCAACAATGGCAGCTCAATCGAGGTTGATGATAACGACTTACCATTCTAAGGGAGTGACGAGATGAACGGTTATTTCTCCCACGATAGTAATGCTCGTAACTCAGAAGAGTTATTACGAGTACGCATGAAATACGGTGCAGAAGGTTATGGAGTTTACTTTATGATCTTAGAACGCCTTAGGGACGAAGAAGATTACATGAGTGTCAAAGATTACAACATGATAGCCTTTGACCTTCGTGTAGATGCTTCTGTTATTAAGTCCGTGATTGAAGATTTTGGGTTATTTGTCTTTACCGATGACGGTAAGTACTTCTACTCCGAAGGATTCAAGAAACGAATGGCGTTGAAAGACGAACGAAGTAAAACATTATCCGATAAGCGTCGAAAAGCTGCAAAGACTAGATGGGAAAAGGATTCTGATGCAAATGCAATGCATTTGCATAGCAAAAGCAATGCAAATGCATTGCAAAACGATGCTAAGGAAAGTAAAGAAAAGAAAAGAGAAGTAAAGGAAAGTAAAGCTAGCAAGCTAGCTAGCACGCACACTCAGGAAAACATTGTTGATTTGTGGCAAGAGCTTTGGGGATTCCCTAATTCGATTGCTCAGCAAGAGATTCCTAACTGGATTGATGCTAGTAATGCTGACGTTGTTTATTACGCTTTACAGCTTGCAGGTAAAGGCAATGTGCCACCTCGAAACGCCTTTAAATTCATTGAGCGAGTACTTACCCAGTGGGAAGAACAAGGCATTAAAACTCTTAAGCAAGCTCAAGAAGCTAACAAAAAACATGAGCAACGTAGTTCAAATGCTAAAGGTGGTCGAGTGACGCTAGATGCTCATACACCGAGCTTTGATACTTATGATCTTCCGTTCTAGGTAGGAGATGAAAAAATGACTCAAACAATTGCTGAGGCGATTAACGATTTATTTGTTAATTATAAAGCTAAAGGACTCATGCGCGACTGTGGCCCGTGTCCGATGTGTCAGCAACCCATGATGGTGTTTGTTAACACTCAGACTGGTGATGATCGTAGTTTGCCAGCTTGTCCAAGTTGCGGTTACAAAGAATCTAACGGCACTAAACAACATCATGAGGACTTGAGCGTTAATGCCCTTAAGAACGATGCTTATAACTACTTGGTCAATTCTAGTGCCATTGGGGATACTGATGTGCTCAACAAGAAATTCAGTAATTACCAAGTAGTTAACGACAAGCAAGCACAAGCTAAAGCATTAGCTGAACGAATTGCCGATAAAGCAGCCAGCGGAGATGTTGTTCACGGTATCTTTTCTGGAGCAACTGGGACTGGTAAAAGTCATTTATCGATGGCAATCGTGTATCAAGTCTTAGAAGCAACGCACTACAAGCAAAAGATTGCGTTTATCGATATTCGAGAGTTAATCACACAAATCAAACGAGGATTCAAAGACCAAAACATTGCCCGGCATTATGACCGAGTTTTGGACAAGGCTAAACAAGCTGACTTAGTTATCATTGATGATTTAGGATCCGAAACTACTGGAACTAATTCAGGTGATGAAGCTAGTCGATTTAACCTAGAAATCGTCACTGAACTGCTTCAAGCTCGTATGAATAAATCGACAGTTATTAGTACTAATTTGACTAGTAATGACCTGATCAATATATACGGCGAACGAATTGTTAGTCGGATGATGGCTCATAGCCAAGGATATGTGATGAAGTTTGATGAACTTGCTGATTATCGAATCAAAGGTGCGGTTTAGCACCCAAATAAAATTAAATAACATAAGGAGCATGACCAGTGAAAGCAGTAGGAATTAGAACCCAAACCGTGTATGCACAAGCTCCAACTAAAGCGGAGTGCATGGCACAACTAAACAGGGATTACCCGTACCAACCCGGATCAGGATTTACTAACGATTTATATCCAGAACCTCTCACGTTTGTACATGAAAACTTATATCGTAATGATTTAATGCGCTTAAACGGCTTAAAAAGTATTGTTGGCGGTAAACATAGATGATTAGCTTAACAATTCACGGAAATCCTGTCCCCGCTGGTCGTCCTCGATTTACCAGGAACGGGCATGCGTATGATCCACCGAAAAGTCGAGCGTACAAACAGTTGGTCGCTATCGAGGCTAAGAAGCAATATCGCGGCCCATTGCTTAAAGATAAACCGATAGAAGTTTATATCGCTGCTTACCGAGAGAACCAAAAGCAGATCAGTAAAATCGAGCGTACTAGACGTGAGCGTAAGCAGTCTTTACCGCTAAGGAAACCCGATACGGATAATTATGTTAAAAGCGTACTAGATGCGCTGACAGGAGTTATCTGGGCTGATGACAACATCATCTGTCATATCGACGCTTACAAGTTTTACTCAGACACACCAAGAATTGAAGTAATAGTTCGTGAGATTGAAATAGATAAAAATTGAGGAGAAATGAATATGTGGATATCCATTTTCGCATTAGTATCAAGTGTATTTGTACTGATTTACACCATTTTTAGCAATCGTCAACAAAATCGTTTAAATGCAAAAGTACTTTGGAAGTCAAATCAAAGAAAACCAGGCATTAAACGAATATACCTTGATTTTAAGGAGCAAGACGATAGTTACCAGGCTGAACTTTTCAGAAACGATTATTCAACAGACGAGGAAGCTATTGGAAGATTAATCATCTTAGTTTTAGACATTTTACAAAGTGATGGTATCGAAACTAACGAGATTAGAAAAGAAATATTTAATCAAAGCAACGCAGAACAGAATAAAGATAATGCTAATTAGTGATTAGGAGGAAAGAATATGTTAATTGAACCAGAAAATGACGATGTTGTCAGAATTCCAATTTATAACTTATTTTTATCTGGTAACAACGTTCGTAAGTACTGCATGGTGGATATATCTGACGAAGAAAGATACGAGTTAAGTGAAGAACACGAGATACCGGAAGAAACAATCGATATGATATTAAGCATGGCAAACATATATACAAATGTGCCCTTAAAGGCTGATGTATGTACTGATATCAAAGTTCAGAAGTGGTAATTATTTTTCAGGAAGTGATTACGATGCAGAAAAGTACAAGAGTTATGTATCAACTGCTGATTCCGATTGAAGCTAAATATGGCAGCGTGGTTAATGTGCCTGCTTCAGATGAGATTGATACTTCAACAGTTCATGTATTGCAAAGATTAATGGATTTAGACGAATAGGGGGAATCTAAATGAATCAAGGATTAATGGCTTGGAAAACGGTTAAGAAGCGTAAGGGAGACACCGTTACTGTTGATGGTCAGGATTATGTATTGATTGAGGATCCAATCATCATGGAAGACAAGAAAGAGCGGACGATTATTGAGTTGGAAGCAAGGGATGTTCAAGATGAAACATAAAGTTAAGAATAATCCCAGGAAATCCAGACGGATTCGCAAAGTTGCCAAGATCATGATTAATTTCTTGCAAGCTCAAGGTATCAAAGTGATGCGGTACGATGCGTTTTCGACCAACAGCATTTACTTAAAACTAGATTATGGATTGTGCTATTCAGTTCGGATTAGTGACCATGCTGGAAAACAACATTTAACATATCGTTTCAACGCCATTGATAGGTATCGTGGTCCAAAATACGTTAAGACTGATTGGGGTTGGTCAAGGGAGTTTTATTCATTGAAGCCAGATGAGCTGAATCAACTTTGCGTTTCAATCATAAAGTTACGTGCTGGTAGGATTGATAGCCTGGGTGTCTACGGTTATCAGCAAAAGATGGAAGAATATCGGCACCAAAATTTGCACGCTAAGGGTTTTTGGGAATTAGCGCAGGATTTAGGATAAGAGTTAGAAGCAAAGGAGAAAACTAATGACTGAAAAAGTAAAAGTGCCAAAAGAATATGCTGAGTAGCTGGGACGAGTTGTCTGGGGTGATGATAATCCACCTCTCAAATCCAACACTACGGCATGGATTGAGGAGAACTATGACACGGCAATTCACACCGCCAAAGGTTTTAAGCTACAGGACGGAAAATATGTAGCCAGTATCTATCTGGATGAATATGAATGGATTGAATTTGAACCTACAATTAAGTTTATCCAAGATGGCATGATGCAAGCTGGCCTGATCAAGAATGACGGTTGGAGTGAGATTGGTAACTACTACGATGAATTCTCAGTGGACAAGGATAATCCACGAGTTGAAGTCGCAGTTTTACCACATTGTTAAGTTGAGGATGGAATCAAATATGTATAACAAGAAATTAAATGGTAGTTAATTTCTTGTTTAGTATTTAAATACTATTTTTTGTGCGAAACTCCCTTGAACTTACCGCCGGATGTTTTCGTATCCATAAAGCGGCCCGTTTTAGAGTTGCTTTTGGTCCATAACCCAGTTTTAGGATTGAAAGATTGAGAACGACTTTTAACCGCACCAACACGTCCTTTACCAGGTACACCATTTTTTGCCATATATTCACCTTCTTTAATATTAATGCAAAGGGCTTAAACGTCTATTGCATCTATATATAGTATGCCAAAATTTTTATCGTGTCTATATATAGTATCAAGAAAGGAAAATAAGTATGAATAATATTCAATTGTGGAAGAAAATATCGGAACTTCTGAATGAACAAAATATATCAGTTTATGCGTTAGCTAAAAGCATCGGGGTTCCAACAGTGAGTTTATTTAACATAAAAAATGGAAGTAGTAAAAACCCCAGTGTATTTTTAATAGCAAAAATCGCTAAAAAGTTGCATGTTTCTTTAGACGACCTAATTTACTAATAACAAATACTGCCACTAATTCTTTGTAGATAAATGTGGTTATAGGAGTGAAGTTGAAAAAAGCACACGCGAGTCGAGAAAGAGATTCCAGTTAGGAGGAAGATGATGACTAGTTTAGCTAAGTATCGTAAGAACAATATTATTGCTATCGGAAATAAAGAATATCTCCTCATAGAAGACCCGTCATTTATCGAGGGTAAACGAGAAGTCATCATTTTGGAAGTTGCCGAGAAGGAGGATATCGAAAATGATCGAGGAGTTCATTAAACAATACGAAAAATCTGAGGAGAAAAACGATGAGAGAAATTAAATTCAGGGCGTGGTATATGCCATTTGGTTCTGGTGGCCCCATGCAAGAGATGGTACACGGTAAGGCTAGCAAAATTTTAGCTTTTTCAGAAATGTCTCCAGATGATTACATTGTTGAGCAATACACCGGGGTGAAAGACGTAAATCTCGTGGATGTCTATGCAGGCGATATTGTGGAAGTTTTTCGAGGATCTCTTAATACGGTGGTATTTAGGGAAGGCTGTTTTGGGCTTGAGACAAAGGATGACCCCTTGTTCGTTCCCCTGTGTAACCTAGAGGGATCAATGAAAGTTATTGGCAACATTCACGAAAACCCAGAATTGCTAGAGGAATAGGAATGGATAAAATTATAATAATTATTTTAGTCATTCTTGTGTTGATAGTATACATTTATCAAATGTTAGTCGATATAAGTCATGGAGATTGGCTTGATGCAACTGGCATAGCAATAGGAACTTTGTTTGGGGGACTATATGTTGTTGATATATCTATACGTTGAGGGCCATTTGTATGACGATTATTTTGTTGAATCAGATGGAACAGAAGAACAAATTGAGAGCATTGAAGAAATTTGTCCACAATGTGGTGATTGTGATCTCGTTATGGATTCGTTTTCAACATTGGGATTTAGAAAGGTTAGGTACATTGTACGTGAATACGTATGAACTCGATATTTACAGGAAGGAAAAACCTAAATTAGGGTTAAATATTCTTCAGTAAAAAAAGCCCACATTACTGTGGACTTAATCATAGATGTTTCTGCGGTGGCCAATATTTATAGCTGTGACAATTAATTCGTCATCTTCAATTTCACAGATGATTCGATAGTTACCGACTCGATATCGCCATTGACCCGAACGATTGGCAGTTAATCCTTTGCCAATAGATCGCGGATCATCAATACCATCTACATGCTGATACAACCAGCGAGTTATTAACGTTGCTTGGTGTTTATCCATTTTACGTAATGATCGTTGAGCTTCCCTGGTAAATTCTAGTGAATAACTCAATCTAAATCACCAAATTCATCAAGGATATCCTTCATAGACACGGTTTGCTTACCATCTTCAATGAATCGTTTATGTGCTATTTCAGCTGTTTGCTTATCGTACTCATCCTCGAGTTGTTCCATAGAATAGTTCTTCATTAGGTCGGATAAAGTTACACCGTAAAAGTCAGCCATGTATTGTAACCATTCTTTTTCAGATTCTGAAACACGAACTGTAATCATTGCCAAAATGATCATCTCCTTACGTAATACATTGTAATACTAAGCGAGTGTATGTCAATAAAAAAGCTACCCCGACAGGTAGCTTTAGCGTTTCTTATACAAGATGTCTATCTAATTATATCATTCACGAAAATTGATTAGAAGGGGAAAGAGGCGCTATATCAATGATTAACAGTATTTTTAGTAATATCGATCACAAAGAAACTATTAAACAGGCACGGGCTTTATTAAAAAGGTATCCCATGGATAAGTTAATGGACCAAATGGGAATTACAGCTAAGGAAAGCTTTACGTCGATTTCTGCACAGCAGTATGATGGTATGCCATCCAGCCAGGATAATGCTAACCACGAAGAAAGTAAGATGGTCAAAGAGCTTAAGGACAGTATCCAATTACACTATAAGTTAGTAATGATTGAAAAAACGATTGAGTCCATGAATATCACAGATCGACAAAATTATTACGCCCACATTCTTACATATCGTTACTTAAAAGAGTGGTCAGTACCAAAGTGTTGCGATAAGTTGGCTGAAAAATTTCCTGAATACGCTAGCAATGGATTCTTACCAGAGTCAACGTTCCATGACCATAAAAACGAAGCATTATTAGTCTTTGCTAACATCTACAATGGCGGGAAATTACTTGTCCAAAAAAGTTCGGAGTAAATCCGGCTGATTTCGGCTAAATCCGTTTTATATCGGAGTTACAGCATTAAAAAACGTCTTATTATGTTATTGTGGATGATTTATAGGAGTACTGTAATTCGATGTAGCGTTCGTTGTCGCTTGGAGCCTTGGGTTGGTTCGATTCCGACTGACAACATTACCAGTTAGCAACTCCTTCGTACCAATCCAATATAATTCATGATTTATCTCTCACGAAACTATGTTCTTTACCTTAACGATTGATTCCCCAATCAAATACAGTCAGATTGATTTTATTACAGCTAACTGGTCCGGCTAAGAGCAGATGATGATGGTGCAACTCCGTACTTAGCCTTTGCCCAACAAAAAATACAATATAGAGGATGTGAAACGCCTCTCATTTGTTGAATTTACATTAATTAACGTTTTAGCGGGCATCTTAATAAGACTTACGCACAGTTTCAGCGTAGGTCTTTTTTTGTGTCCAAAATTGGGTGTTGCCATTACGTGATTAGCAGTTGCGCGAAAAGGTGGCAACGAAAGAGGACTGACATGTAACGCTGTCGGCTAGAAGTCTATCTCGGAAACCATCAATAGACACTGCTAGGTGGAATGCCAAGAGGATTATGTAGGGTGCAATTCCCTGCCATTTCATATAAGGAGGGATTATCAATGGATGATCATATTTATTTAGTTTATATCAACGGTTCAGATGCTGATGGATGGGAAGAACAGTGGACTGACTGGGTTACTGTTTATGGTTCATTTACGGACTTGAAATTAGCTCAAGCATTCGTTGATGAATCTGAAATGGATTTAAGTATTAAGAAAATCCCTCTTAACCCTAAAAAGTTAAATCGACAAGAAGACCCGCTTATGGAAAGTTACCATTACGAAAGTCTATACGACGATCCAATGGATATCTAGCAAAGGAGTAATAGCATGTCGCAAACTTTACTTATAATTGAAGATTTGAATCATTATTTGCAGAAGTCTCATTTTCGTCCAACCGCTGAATATGAAATGAAACTAAGACAACGGGCTTTTAGCAAACTGATCAAAAGCACTATGAACGCCAGAATAAAAAATTCTAAGTAATTTAAACGACATATTTAAAGGAGGTGGCCTATGCAGACCGTAATTGCAGTAATAATTATTATTTTGAGTGAACCAGCTATTCGGTGGCTAGGTCGCCATGAAGGCTGGTGGGATTGATGTTTAAATCTGATTATGGATTAGTCAGTTGCCGTGCCGAATTAAGACTGTTAGAGAAGATAGATAAAGAATTAGAAAAAAAGCGTAAAGAAAAAAGCCGTAAGCATTTGCCATCGGCCAATCAAGATAGTTAATTACGATTATTTACTTGTTATCTCTGTGTACAATGGATTTCTTGGCTCCATCAGGAATCATATCGTAGATTTTATCTAATTCTTTTTGCTCGGTTATTAGTCTGCTAGTTATTGTGTTCAACATAATTAGTAAGCTTTTAGCTATGTTTAAGGCATCTTCTTTATCAGTGAAATCAATTTGTCCAGGATGAACAGAATTATTACCGATGACCCTTAATGAATCGAGCATTCTTTGAACCTCTTCTGGTAAACCATTTTGTACTAATTTACCAATTTTATCGTTTAAGTTGCCGTTTCCAGGAACGATGTTATCTATTAATTGTTGAGTAGCTAACCTAGCAAGAGCTGCAGACGCTCTAGGCGATAGGTCAATTATTGACACTGCTTCGTTATAAGTATCTTTAGCATCTTCAGGCATGTCATTGCTAGGTGAAGGAATAGTCGAATTATAAACTTTAGGGAAAATCACTTGTTCTTTGATGGAATAATTGTCTATAGACGAAACATCGTCTAGTGATAATAAATCGTCTATAGATAAATCAGTTGAATAAGTAAGCATCACTATAGATTCCTTATGGCAAGAGTGACATTCTACAGCGAATAGTAGGTCTTTTCTAATTAGCTCACTTGATTTGTCTGATTCTTGAATTTCTGGTAGTAGTTTAATAGTGTTGGCCGCATGATTTGCTTTACATATTGGACAAGTGAATTGGCTTTCTTCAAAATCTGCTTTCTTTGGCCAATAGGATGAACGTGTGTTTAATATGTCTTTAAAATTATCATCACTAATAATCATTGTTTATCTCTTTTCTTGGCAAAATATAGATACATTATAACAATTGAATAAGTATAAAAACTAGGGAGAAATATATGGAATTTCAAGAGTTTATCCAAAACATGCCGGACGAACTATTAAGCGATAAAGGCAAAGATTTTAAGAAGAACGTTAATGAGTGGTTTGATTTACAACCGCTGATTAATGAACCAATTGAACAAGCTGAACCAGATGTTCATTTCGATAACGGTGCGAAACATGATGAAGTGCCTGTATGGCATAAACAATAATTGATTAGGGAGGTGAGTTATGTGATATGGACTGGGACAAGGTACGAGCTGAATACGAGGTAACCGATATTACCTTGTCTGATCTTGCTAAGAAATATGACATAAAGCCAGGCACGTTGCGTTCACGTAAAAACCGTGATAAGTGGCAACGAGGCACTTCCAATGAATTAAAAAGCAACGATGTTGCAACGCAACGCAACACTGTTGCAACACAAAATGCTGTTGCACAATTACATGATTCAGACTTAAACGACAAACAAAAGTTGTTCTGTTTGTACTATCTACAAAGGTTTAACGCTACGTGGGCATATCAAAAAGCTTATGACGTTAAACGAAAAGCAGCCGAAGCTCTAGGTAGCAAGATGTTAAGGAATGTTAAGGTCCGAGAAGAAATTGAATCTCTTAAAAAACAGCAACAACAGGATTTGTTTTTAGATGCCAATGACATTCTAAAAGAATATGTTAAGCAAGCTTTCACATCTCTAGATCAAGTTATCAATTATAAGAGCGTTGAGGTTCCAATGATTGACCAAGAGGGCGATGTAGCTGTTGATGTGCATGGTAAACCAATGACTAAGCATCTAACGGACGTTTATTTGAATCCAAGTGACGAGATTGATTGGAGCGTTATTCAAGATATTCACGTTGGCCGTGATGGTTTAGTTGTTAAATCATATGACAAGCAAAAGGCAATGAAAGAGTTGCTTGAGCGCTTGCCTGAACCTACAAACGAGAATGAAGCAAATGACGGCTTTATTCAGGCAATTAAAGAAGCTGCCAAGCAATTGGAAGGGGACAAAGATAAATGACCGTACAATTCGAATATACGCCATTTAGCCCTAAGCAATTGCAGGTATTGAGCTGGTGGATTGACCCACGAGCATATGAAGGCGACTTCGATAAAAACATTGCTGAACATCCTGAATGGTTGAATCGTACTGATTACGACGCTTTGATTTGTGATGGTTCTGTTCGTGCTGGTAAGACATTGATTATGTCGATGAGTTACATTTTATGGTCAATGACAAACTATCAGGAAGAAACATTTGGTATCGCTGGTAAGACGATTGGTTCATTAAGACGGAACGTCATTAAACCGCTTAAAAGGATGCTAGAATCACGTCATTATGTCGTTAAGGATAAACGGGCAGACAACCTATTAGAAATCTCATACGGCTCAAATACTAACTATTATTACCTGTTTGGTGGTAAAGATGAATCTAGTCAGGACTTAGTCCAAGGTATCACTGTGGCTGGGTTCTTTTTTGATGAAGTTGCGTTGATGCCGCAGTCATTTGTTAACCAAGCAACGGCTCGTGCATCTGTTGATGGTAGTAAGTTCTGGTTTAACTGTAACCCTGCTAGTCCTTATCATTGGTTCAAAACTGAATGGCTGGATAAGCTATCAGAGCATCGTGCTATGCATATTCATTTCATGATGACTGATAACCCATCATTGTCTGATTCAGTTAAGAGACGTTACGAGACGCAGTATAGTGGCGTGTTCTATCAGCGTTACATATTAGGCCAATGGGTGTTATCTGACGGAGTTGTTTACGATAACTTTGATCGAGAAACAATGGTCGTTGATGCGCCAGCGTTGAGCCATATAACTAAATACTTTGTATCGTGTGATTACGGTGCCATGAACCCGACAGTATTCTTGCTGTGGGGTTTTTCTAGTGGCGTTTGGTACTGTCTTAAGGAATATTACTACGATGGCCGACACGATAGTTCAGGACGCCAGAAATCAGATGAAGAGTATGCCAATGATTTAGTTGCATTCTTAGGTAATCTAAAGCCAACCGTTATCTTAGACCCGTCAGCCGTTCACTTTGCGGTTGTGCTTCAAGAGCATGGCTTCAATGTGTTGCCTGGTAACAACGATGTTATCAATGGCATTCGATTAACTCAAAACTTAATGAATTCGGGTGAGATTAAATTCACACCATTTCTATCAAACCTTTTTAAAGAACTTGGCAGTTATGTATGGGATGACAAAGCATCACAACGTGGCGAAGATAGAGTCGTCAAAGACCATGATCATTGTTTAACTGGAGATACTTTAGTTGATACTGTTGATGGTCAAAAGATGATTAAAGATTTAGTCGGAAAGTCTGGAGAAGTTTATTGTGTTGACTATGAAAGTCAGCCAACCACAGGACATTTTGATCAAGTCAGAAAAACCAGAACTGATGCCGAAATATATGAACTTGAATTAGAAGATGGGTCAACAATCAAGGCGACCATTGATCATCCTGTTTTAACCAAAGCAGGTTGGAAACCGTTGGGAGAGTTAACTTCTAAGGATGAAGTTATTTACATTGGGTAATGCAGTAAGATACTTGCGTATGATATAATTAGGGTATGAAAACTATTATATATAACGGTATAAAATTTAATAAAGATAGTAAGACTGGTTATTATCTAAGCTCCAAAAATGTAAATGGAAAGCGTATTAGATTACATCGTTACGTTTGGGAAAATGAAAGAGGCCCAATACCAAAAGGTATGCACATTCATCACATTGATGAGAACAAAGACAATAACGATATTGATAATCTTGCGCTACTTACACCATTCCAACATGAACATTTTCATTCAGAAGAGCATGTCAAAAGCAATCCGGAGTGGTTTGAACGATTTCAACATGAAGGGATTGAACAAGCTAAAGTTTGGCACGCTTCTGAAAAAGGGCGTGAGTGGCATAAAAAGCATTATGAACAGATGAAAGATGCGCTTTACAAAGATTCAATCCGTATATGTCAACAATGTGGTAAAGAATACTCTACTATTGATCATGGAAATAATAAGTTCTGTTCAAACAAGTGCAAGTCTCAATGGAGAAGAGATCAACACTTAGATGATGTAGATAGGAAGTGCGTAATTTGTGGAAAAGAGTTTAAAGCCAATAAGTATTCCACCAAAAAGACATGCAGCCACGATTGCTCAATCGAGTTACAATACAGAACCCGTTGGGGTAAAAGTAAAAAGCATTAAATATATAGGCCATGAAGATGTATACAACATGGAAGTAGAAAACCACCATAACTTTTCAGTTAATGGTGGTTTTATTGTACACAATTGTGCTGATGCCATGCGATATTTCTGCATGACTGTCTTACCACCTGAACAAGACGATGACTCAGGTATTCAAATGTTTAGCAATTATTAATCTCTTAATACACCAGTGCACTAGTAGATTAGTGTTTTAGTGGTTTAGGAGATAATTACATTAGTAGATTAGGAGGTAGCTGAATTGTTAGAACATGAACCAAATAATATTCAAGATGCCATTCTAAGTGGTAAGCCGTTACTTAAAAGCAATTACAGTAATAACGGCCAATCAGCATTATCTAGTCGGATAACAATTACTGATGAAGATGTATTCTTATACGATGTTAATGCTGATATCACAGAACATCTTGATGATGTCTATCAAATCATGAATTATCATGAACGATATTTAGCACCAAAATATGAAATCAAGCATGATTATTATGTTGGTCGACATCATAAGATTATTGGACGACCTGAAAAGCCATTGAGCAAGCCAGATAATCGATTGATATTTAACTTACCTAAGAAGCTTGTTAGTACGTTTAACGGTTACTTTAGTGGTGAACCAGTATCGATTAAACATAAATCGAATGATGGCAATACAGATGATACAGCAATCGATGACCAGATTCAGACTTGGTTAAACAATAATAATTATGAAGATGTGTTTACTGAGTGGTCCAAGCAAGCCGATATCTATGGCCGGTCATACATTTACTTGTATGAAACACCTGCCACTGATTCAGATAAAACTGAATTAAAGATGACTGTCTGTTCACCACGTGACACAATCGTTGTTTACGATGATTCAGTTGAAAACAATCCTTTATTTGCTATTCGTTATTCAACGGGCGCTTCAAGAAAGTATGGTGACTTAATTACTAAAGATGCTATCTATTCATTTGATAGCCAAGGGGATGGCCAACCGTTAACGATTATGAATACTGATCCAGATAATCCTAATCAAGTGGTTAAGTCAGATATCCTTAACTTTCCAATGCTACCAGTTATTGAATTGTTGGAAGATGATGACCGTTCAGGACTGTTTGATGACTCGATTAACCTGATTGATTCCATTGATAACATGATGTCTAGTAAAGGAAACGATAACGATGCGTTTAGTGAGTCTTATCTAGTTATTACTGGTAATAAGTTAGATGAAAAGCAATATGAAGCACTGCAAAACAGTCATCTAATTAACTTATATCCAAAGAAAAACAATCCATTAGGTGGCAATGACAACCAAGAAAAGCCTACTGCATTCTTCTTAAGTCCTGACCCACATGATGAAGCCAAAGAGAACTCATTGAATCGTGCTATTGATATGGTTTATCAAGCATCACAGGTTGTTAACTTAAACGATTCTAGTTTCGGGATGTCAGCCACAGCAATTAGCGGTGTTGCACTGTTGCAACGCTATCAACCAATGCAAGCTAGAGCTAAGGTTAAGTCACAAAAGATGGATAAAGCGTTGCGTCAATTGTTTGCAATTCTGTTTAAGCAATGGGATGGTATTAACGCTGATCCCAGTAACTTAGCATTTGACCATAAGCAAAGTATTCCGCATAACGTTCTCGAAGAAGCTCAGACTATTTCAACGTTAAATGGACAAGTTAGTGATGTAACTAAGTTAGGTTACTTATCACGGATTGATGATCCAGCTGCCGAAGTTGAACGATTGAAAGAACAGAACGAAGAAGATGCTAAGGAAGCTAAGAACCAAGTTGATGAGTACATGACAGACCAACAAAAGAAAGCCGGTGTAACTCATGGTATCTCTGACGATCCAGCAGGAACGCCAAAGGATTCAACAATTAGTTGATTTAGACAATCAAACAGATATTCAGAGTAGGCAGTATTACAACGATTGCTTGATGTTTATTCGCAACCATTTGTCACAATTCTATTCACAGTATGCTACTGAGAATGGTTTAACCGTCTCTGAGGTTAGTCGTAAGGTTAGTCGCTGGGATTTACAGCAGTGGGAAAACGCTGTGAAGCAAATGGATATGAGTGATTGGCCTGATGAAGCCTTTGCTAGAGTTAAAGCTTATAATGCTCAGATTCACATTGATAAGAAACATGTGATGATGGCTGTGCTGGCTTTAGGAATTATCCAAATGACCGTTAAGAATCAACAAAACGTTGCTCATCGATTAGTTTTGGATGCTCAAACAGAAGCCAAACGCATGGCTGATGCCTTTGATTTATCACAGAATAAAGTTAAACAAGTATCAAGTGTGATCACTAAAGCTGAGACCAGAAGTACTTGGTCATCTAATCTTTGGATTGATAGCGATAGTTTAGCTAATGATGTTGAAAATCTAGTTAACAAACATCTCAAACATGGGATGTCGTTACAAGATATGGATGACATCTTAGCCGACCATGCTAATTTAAAACAGTTCAAGCCTAATCAATCAGTTGCCGATAGAGTTAGACAAATGGAATACAATGCTCAACGTTTGGTTAGAACTGAATCAGCTCGATTAGTTGACGAAGTTAATATGGCTACTTATCGCATGGAAGGTGTTAAATACGTGGCTTGGGTAACTGAACCAAGTGCATGTATCAAATGTATTGGTATCGCCTTAGGTGGACCTTATCCAATTGAAGAAGCGCCGATGATTCCAGATGATAGCCATCCTAATTGCCGGTGTCATAAGACGCCCACATTAAATCAATAATATGTATTAAAACTAAGCCTATCTGTTTTCAGAGGGCTTTTTATTATGCTCTTTTTCCGTGTGTTGCAGAGCTTAAAGAACAATCTGTGCTAATAGTCTCCCATGACTTTAAATGCGTGAAAGGAGTTTGATTATGAAAAGATTTGACAACTTAATGCCAATGCAATTGCAGTACTTTGCTGAAAATGACCAAGGCACAGATGATGCTAACGACAACGTTAATGAACCATTAGATAATGCTGGTTCTGAAAACAATTCAGATGATGCCAAGGACGATGACGACCATGAAGAAAACGATGATGACCCAAGCAAGGTTATTGAAAAGCTTCAGGGACGTATTGGCAAAGAACAAGGCAAAAAAAATGAGTTACAGCAACAATTAGACAAAGCACAAGCCGAGTTGAAGAAGTTGCGTGGTGGTAAGGACGCTAAGGAACCTGATAAAACGCCTGAACAGATTGAAGTTGAGAAGTTACGCATGCAATTAGAGCGTCGTGACATCTTAGATTCAACTCTAGATGTTTTCAAAGAAAGCAAAATCGATGTGCCTAAGGACATTGTTGAGCTATTTATCAGCGATGATCGTGACCAGACCATTGATAACGCCGGAAAATTGCTTAATTACGTTACTTCTATCAAAAAAGATACCGAAGCTAGCGTAAGAAGCGAATATGCCGGTGGTAAAGTTCCCAAGTCTACTAAACACATCAATAATGCCGGTAACTTTGGTACTCAAGTTGCTAAATCAGGTAATGATCGTATTCCATTGCAGTCCAATTACTCAAATTAATTAGGAGGATTCACACATGAAGAAGAAGTATTTTGGTAGCCGTGACATCTTGTTAGATGACTACAACGCTACTGCAATTGCCAACATGGTAGATGATACAACCGCCACAGCTGATGCTGACGGTCAAAAATATCTACTTGGTGGCACTTTATTAACTGCTGACAAGAACTTTTTGACAAGTAACGATGGTTCAGTGGTACTTAAACCCACAACTGACGCTACTAAAGCTCAAGGTATCTTACGCCAAGACTACAACATCGCCGAAGGTGCTGTACCAGCCTCAGTAATCGTATCAGGAACTATTAACTTAGCTCGTATGGACGACAAAACTAAAGCTATCTACACAGATGACGTAATTACTGCACTTAAAACATCACTACCTAAATTAGTGATCGTAAATCGTAATTAGGAGGAACACATATGTTAACAATGAGCGACATTGAAAACCCAGCTTCAATCATTGGTTACTGGAACGAACGTGACAATGAACGCCAACCATACTTGTACAGTAGCTTGTTTGACTTGTCATACAGTCCAACAGATACAACAAAACTTTACTTTGGTGAAGAATCAAAGCTTCGTATGATGACAGCCACAACGGATGATGTTTCATCAGTTAAGCTCGATAATCATGGCTTTGAAAGTGAAACATATTCACTTATTCCATTCAAAAACTACAAAGCGATGAATGAAAAGCGCCGTCGTGGTATCAATCGTGCCTTGGCAAATAACAATGATCCTGCCGGTGTTACTGCCATTACTAGAACTCAATACAAAGAATTAGATGAATTGATGACTGTCTCTTATGGAACTCGTGAGATTATGGCAATGCAAGCTTTGACTACCGGTAAAATCGCTGTTGTTGGCTCCGATGGTAGTGGAAGCAATAACTTACCTTACCAAGTTGACTTCCATATGCCAGAAGAACATCAAGTTGATGTTGCTACTGAATGGGGCACTCCTGATTCAAAACCTTTGGAAGATATCCAAAAGCAAATGGATCAAATTGCCGATGACAATGGTACTTCAATTGGAGTTGTTTTAATGAACGGTCGTACTTTCCGTAAATTAGCTGCTTCTGGTGAAGTTGTAACTACTTTAACTGATGGTCGTACCTCAGCAGGTGTTGCTTTAGCTCAATCAGCTGTAACTGCACTTGTTCAAGAAACTCTTGGCGTACAAGTAGTTATCTACAACAAAGGTATTGGTTCAGATAGATTTATCCCTGATGACACTGTTGTGCTTGCACCTCAAGGCCCATTAGGTCGTATGGTTTGGACTGATACTAACGAGGATTTAGGATTGATTGGCGAACCAAGTGTTCAACTATCACGCACTACGGACGGTATCACTGTTTACACTGACCGCATTAAAGACCCTGTGGCTACCTTGGTACATGTTTCTCAAAACATTCTACCTACGTTCGACAAGGTTCGTAACGTGTTAGTTATGCACGTTGGTGCTAAAACTACTCAACCAAGCGGACAAACTGCAAGTTCAACTACTTCAGACAGTTCAGTAAAAAAATAGATTCGTCAGCTGAAAAGGCTGACGTTCCTGACGAGAGTTGGACTAATGATCAGATTAAATCTTATTTAGATGCTAATAACATCGCTTATAAGACGACTGATACAAAGGCTCAACTATTAGCTTATCTACAGTAGGAGGTAAACAATGGCAACAAAAAATAAGCATAACGAAGTAAAACGTACAGATACTAATCGTTATGAAGTGAAGCCAACGGACAACGAATATACAGTAGCTCAAAAATTCGGACTATCTGTTGGCGCGTTGCGTAAGGCTAACGTTAAATTTCCAGCACCATATTTTAAAGTGGGACGAAAAATCTTTATCCCTCGGTAAGGAGGGCATTTTATGAATGATGAGATGCGAGAAGCAGTTGCCAAGCAATTGCCAATTATGTATCCAGAGTTGTTCGATGATCCTAATGCTTCGGCAATCGTTGATAGTTTAATCACGCAAGCATACATGGTTTGCCAACAGTATACGGACAATGACGATGAACTCAGCACTCTAGTGCGTTTATACACCGCTCATTTGTTGTATACCAATCAGTCTGCTGGTGGCACAGCTACTAGCATCAAGGCGGATGTGTTCCAAATCAATATGTCTGACAATACGGCCAATGGAGATATTTATCTTCCACAGTTCATGGATGTGCTACAAATCTTAGGTGCAAATGACTGGGGTGTGCAGTTCCTATGACCGTGGAAGTCACTGGCCCTGATTACAACTTTTTGCCGAAAGCAATTAACGAGATCAGAAAACTTAATCAGCACAGCGTTTATGTTGGTGCGCTAAAACAAGTTGGCGATAGAACGGTTGAATACATGCAAATGATCGTTCATGTGAACGAATATGGAGCAACTATTCATCCAACTACTAGCCAATATCTAACTATTCCGATGCCGATTGCAGGCAAAAGAAAAGCCGGTCAAATTGACGGCTTATTTTTTTACATGACCAAAAACGGTAAACCATCACTTGCTCGCAATGAAGGCGGACAACTAGTGGTTTATTTTTTATTGGCTAAAGAAGTTAGAATTCCTGCCCGTTCATTTCTTAGAACTACTGAAGTAAAGACTAGACAGAGAGTTAGACGTTTAGCAGTTGCTGGAGTAACTCAATTACTGCACGGACATGGAACGTGGAAGGAAGTTTATAACGCAATTGGTCAGTATGTGGCTCGTGAAGTCAAACGGACGATTGCTACTAAATCTCGACCGAAGAATGCCACTATCACATCGGTTAACAAAGGATTCAATAATCCGTTAGTTGATACGGGGGCAATGCAACGGTCGATATATTGGAGGGTTGTTTAATGGATGCTAAAGCTAAAAGGATATTTATTCGAGAAATCAATCAGATATTCCGAATGTTTTCAGTTTCATTTCAATACGCTTTACCAACAAAGTCCATTCAAGACGACGAGTGGGGCGATGATTCCCAATCAGAACAACCCGAGTGGCAAGACGTGTATGAGCCGTTGATTGCTGTTGGTAATTCAGCTCAAGCCAATATTGCTAACCAAGTAGTTCAACTGCCAGGTGGCCAAACTGATACCTATGCGTATGAGTGGCTGTCTAAATTGGACTTACCAACTACTACTAAGGTTATGTATCACGAACAAGAACTAGAGATTATCAAGATTGGCCCTTATCAAGACCAAACCGGTATCTTTATTTACTTCTTGAGAGGGCGAGGTGACAAACATGTACAAAAGTAGAACTTTTGATTTTGGCAAGATGATTGGTGCTTTACGAGGCATTATCACTTCCATTACTGGATTGCAGGTAGTTCCTACGACCAATAAGAATCTACCGCCTTATCCATACATTACTTACACACCGCCTGATGCATATAAAGCCGAAACATGGGGCAACACTCATGAAGAAGAGATGTTCACCGTGAATGTTGTCTTAAATTGCTATGCCGAAACGCCACAAGAATCAGTGATGATCGCTGATGACATTGTGACGTTTTTATTTGACCCAAATTATCACGAACAACTTAAAAGAAGTGGCATCGTCGTGGTCAGTGCTGACCCAGAAGGCGAAAGCTCGGCTGACTTTGCCCAAATGTTTCAAATATCCACCCAAGTTGTCGTACTCAAGTTACGGCTCATGCGTGGATATATTGCAGATTTTCCAAACATTACAGACACGAATATAGGAGGTCATTAATTTGGCAGACGTAGAAAAGATTGAAACTCTATCTCCAATTAACATCATTACTACTTACGACCGACCAGTCAAAGCGGCCGGTTTAGCAGGCGTCGCATACCTTGTTAAAGGTACCAAGATTGCTTTGCAGTCTTATCACTTCCTTGCAGAAGTTGAAAAGGATTACGACTTAGGCACTGAAATTTATAACGCCGCTGATAATTACTTTGCAAACGACGAAAGTCCTTTGTTCCAAGTAATCACATCGGGCCCAGAAACTGCTGTGACTCAACCAGCTTCAACTGGCGACGGTTCAGGTTCATCAACTCCAGCTGTTACACCAACTGATGCTGACAATATGATTGCAGCACTTACTAAGTACTACAACGCAGGTGCTGAATACTTTGTTATCAAAGGTTCAAAAGACAACATCGACGTTGTTAAAGCGGTATCCAACTTTGTTGAAGCTCAAGACAACAAAGTCCTTATCGTTGATGTTCCGACTGACAATGCCGAACCTGACTTGTCATTCTTATCCGTGTTGAAAGGTAACAAAGCTACTTTGGTTCTTTCATTACCTAAGTATGGTGCTACTGATGCTGACTATCAATTAGCTTCAACATTCTTAGCTTCATACGCTAACAGTTCTGTTGGAACTGATCCAGAGTTCATCAATCAACTGGGTGGTGTAACTCCTCAAGACCAATACGATTTTACTAAACAAGCATTAGATGCATTCTACACACCTTATCATGCCTTGACTTACGCATATCGAAACGGCATTCCAATGTTCACATCGAACAAATCGCAATCTGGTGACCAATTCTCTGTGATGCTCATTCGTGACGCTATTACTAATGAAATTGTAGCTAACATCACTAACTTGTTCGTTCAAAACGATCGTATTCCTTACAACCAAATTGGAATCGACTTATTCAAAGGCCAAATCAAGTTGGTTCTGGATAAATACAAGAACCTTGGACTAATCGAACCAGGCTATGACATCAATACGATTAATTCTGATGACATTAGTGATAACAAAAAAGCTAGTGGAAAGCTTACCGGCATGGGCTGGAAGTATCAACCAGTATTCAGCATTGACGACACTAAGTTCGCTCAATCAATTACACTTCCACAACCAGTTTAGGAATAGAAAAGGAGACCAATATTTATGCAATCAATTAATGAATTTACCGATGGTCGCTGGGACGTTGCCGATATGGTCGTTTCTATCGACGGTATCAAGCCTAAAATTTATACTTCCGGTGACGTTTTCACTCTTTCATTTAACGAAGACAACATTACTATCAGTTCTGATGTTTATGGTAATGGTATTACTGTTATCAACCACAATGGACAAGCTGATTTAACTATTAACCTTTCACGACTCGATCCAATTTGGAAAAAGGTTCTGGAAGAACAAGCATTCAAGGAAGAAGCACATAAGATCGTTATCTACACTCCAGTAGAAATTATCTCAACTTCATCTGCATCAATCGCTAAGATTCCTGACTTGAACGGGAATAACGAAGCGCCTACTGTTGGACTTCAATTCCACTGTGTTCGTGCCAGTGTAGATCCTAACGAAGACCAAAAATAATTAATTAGAGGAGTTTTAATATGAATGAAGAAGAACAAAATTTAACTAATGATGAAACTTTAACTAACACAGATACAGAGGCAGTTACAGAAACTAGTTCCAAAAATAAAGACTTCTCTTTGCTCCCATTGAACGAGCGAGTACAAGTTAAGGATCTTGACGACAAAAACCGTCAATTAACGATTACTCAAAAAGATGGTTCCGTTTTAGAAGTTAATATTACTCAACCAAATTTGAGAACCGCCGAATCGATCGATGATTGCCGAACAGAAATTCGGCCAATTAGTGGGGATACTGGAGTATTACGTACTACTACTGCTCGGTTCCACGAAGCGCTATTCTCATTGTTTAGTGCTGTATTGATTGATAACAAGCCTAAAGGAAATCTTGACTGGGATTTGGCAGACACTTTAGAAAGAGAGACGTATGACTGGTTAATGGATCAGGCAGACACGTTTCTTGCGTCAAAGTCTTAAACCATTAAGCGATCGGGCAGTAAAGCAGTACTTAAAAGACTTTCCGGATGCTAGTTTCAAATGGGGAGCTTTTATTGAAGGAGCTGCCACACTCTCGACTACAGAGATTTCAGAAATGACGGCTCCAGAATTATCAGTTTTGAGATATGCGATGAACGAACGTAATAAGAGTAAATCGTCAATCTTTGAAGCAATCTTAGGAGGTTAGTCAATTGGCACTAGAAGGCACTCTTCAAAATACAATTAAGCTACCTGTTAGGGTTAACCTAAGAGATTTACGTGCAGCTAACAAGCTGATTCAAAAGATCAACAGTAACGCAGATAAGCTGATCAAGCCACTTGAAAATGTGTCCAAACAGTTTGATTCTTTGTCCAAGAACTCAAAAGAATTCTCGGAAAAGTATCAACGTGACATCAAGCAAGCTACTACCGCTACTAAAGACTTAAATAAGTCGGTTGCTAAGACAAGTAAAGCGGTTGATGATCGTAGCTCATCAGTTGAAAAGAACAACGAAGTTGTCAAACGCAGTACGAATGAAGTTGAAGCTTCTCAAAGTCGTTTAGGTCGCCGTGTTCAACAGTCTACTCGTCACGTCAAAGCTTCTGGTTCAGCAATGAAAAGTATTGGCGATAAGATGGCCAGTGTTGGTAAAGCCGCCTCCGTTGTCTCTTTAGGCATCGGAGCCGGTTTTTTATATTCAGCTAAAGAAGCTAGCAGGCTTCAACATGAATTCAATGTTATCAAGAACTTAGCGGTTACATCTGGTGAAAAACAAGCTGAGGCACAAAAGAATGTGAATGCCATGCAACGAGACGGCGTTAAGTTGTCTGAAAAGTATGGTGTCTCACAAACTGAGATTGCTAAAGGTTATGAAGAACTTGTTCGTCGTGGTTATACAACTAACCAAGCATTAGGGTCACAAAAGACTTATCTAGAAGGTGCGAAAGCTTCTGGAGATAGTTATACCGACGTTGTTAATAACGCCGCTAGTGCCCTTGAACAATTCAACATGAAGAGCAAATCAGTTACCGGTATGGCTAAAGCTACTAAGCTTGCGGTTAACCAAATGGCTTACTCAGCTGATAAAACAGCTACTTCTTTTAGTGATTTAGGGGAAGCAATGAAGTTCGCTGGACCTGATGCTCATGCGGCTCATCAATCATTCCATGAAACCGTTGCTGCAATCGGTCAATTATCAAACTTTGGTATTGATGGATCGCAAGCCGGTACTTCGTTACGTCAAATCTATCAAAGATTGATTAATCCACCTTCAAAAGGTAAAGCGCCAAATGCGATGAAATCAATGGGATTGGATTACAAAGATTTCCGTGATGCAAAAAACGAATTGTTACCAATTCAAGATATCTTTGCTAAACTTGATGCGCACATGAAAGGTATGTCACACACTGATAAAGGTGGTATTTATGCTGCCTTATTCGGTGCGAATGCATCTAGTGCTGCTCAAGCTTTAGGTAGTTCTTACAAGCAATTAAAACAGCTTGATGGTGAAGTTCAACATGCACAAGACCAAGCACATGGCCATGGATATGTTGAGCAATTAGCTCAAAAGAACATGAAAGATTTCAAGTCGCAATTAGAACGTTTAAAGACTTCTAGTGTGGCGGTTGGTACTGAACTAGCTAAAACAATTCTTCCGGCTGCAACTAAAATTTTAGATAAAGTCGCTGGGATTCTAGTTAAGTTTAATTCAATGCCGGCTCCGTTAAAGAAAACAGTAGCGTATGGATCTATTTTGGCTGGTTTGTTTGGCCCTGCACTGATTGGTGCTGGTAAATTGCTTTCAGCGATCAGTACGATAAAAGGTGCAATGGGTGGACTCGCTGGTGCTAGCAAAGGTACCACAGCACTTACAGAAGATGTCGCTAATACATCAGGTGGCGAAGCCACTCGAACCAGTTTAACTGCAAGTCGAACCACTTCTGTAATGAGTAAGGTTGCTAAGGGTGCTATCTTTGCCGATGCTGGTTTCTCAGCTTTTAAAGCTTTTAGAGATGGTCTTGACAGTAAAAAAGGTGGCGCCGAAATCTGGGATGCTGGTGGTAAAGCCGTCGGCGGTTCAATCGGTTTAGCTTTAGGTGGGCCAGTTGGTGCCGCCGCTGGTACTGCTATCGGTGGAAAGATTGCTGATGTAGTTGCTGGTAGCAAACTGGTTAGAGATATTAACGCTAGTGAAAAGGCTAATATTGCTAAGAATGGTAAAGTTAACAATCCTGTTACGACTGGAACAGTTACACACACTAAATCTAAACGTGGTACCGCTGACGTTTATTCAACTGGTTTAGTTACACCTGATTCTCAAGCAACTAATACTTCTAAGTCAGGTAAAAAAGCTAAGCCTTTTGACAAGTTGCCTAAAGATGCTAAACAGGCCATGTCACAAGTTGAGTCGGTATTTTCAGCAAGTAACAAGCGCATTGTTGCTAATTCTAGTACAGATTTGTATACAGCTAACCGTAAAGTTGCTAAACAAGATGCTGGCACTTTTGCCACATTAAATAAGCAACTGGCCTCATATACTAGCAATAGAAGTAAAACTTCGAAGAATAATCTTAATTTGTTAGTTAAAAATGGCGATTTGACTAGGAAGCAAGCTAAAACAGCATTAGCAACGCAGAAGATAGGTGATAAAGGTCGCTTAGAAGATGCCCAAAAAGCAGTTAAAGCAATTGTTAAAGCTGAAAAAAATGGTGGTGAAGGCCGAGAAAAAGCTATTGCCACTGCTAATCAGAAGATTGCTAAATTGTTATCTCACAATAACAACGGAACTTCTAAATACGCTGCTAAACAGAAGATTATTCTTGGCAAGCTTAACGATTCCACCAAAAAGTTGTCTGCTAAGCAAGGCCAAGCTGTTGTTCAAGACTCTTACAAGACGATGAACAAACAAATTAGCTATGCCAATAAGACTTATAAGAGTGCCAAAAGCAGTGCTGATAAGAAATATAAGGCAACGATGAATGCGGCGGATCATGAATACTATGTAACGGGTACGATTTCTAAGAAACAATACAATAGTATTAAGAGTAAAGCCGAAAAGACTCGTGATAAAGCCGTTTCAGCAGCTAATGACCGTAAGAACAAAACCATTGATAAAGCCAAAACTGAACATCAACAAGTTGTTAGTGAAGCTACTAAGCAAACTAAAGGGCATTTAAAGCAAGTCAATAAAGAAACTGGCGAATCTATCAGCGCATTCGAAAAGATGGGCAACGCAATTAGCGGTGTCTTCTCAGGTATTGGCCATGCTTGGGATGTCATGATGAGTCATTTAAAAACACCTAGCAAAAAGCAGATGGATCATATAGTTGGTACAACAACTAAAGGCGCAACTGATAATGCTAAGTTTTTGAATAACTTTGGAAATGGTAAGGGTGGTAAATCCAAACCTAAATCTAAGCCATCATCTGTTGGCCCTTATAACGGTAGCTTAAAAGTTGCTGGTGGTTTTGGTCATGCTTCTGGTGGAGCAATTCGTAAGACCCATGTTGCCATGGTTGGTGAAGGTGGCGAAGAGTTAGCTATTGATAAGCGTACCGGTAAGTTCCGTTTGCTTGGTGCTAATGGACCAATGATGGCAGTTGTTAAAGCAGGAGAACACATTCTCAATGCAAGAGACACTGCCAAAGTTAAATCTGGTGGTTTAGGTAAAGGCATGACGTTACCTGGCTATGCTAAAGGGACTGCTTCACTTAAGAAGCAAACTCAACGTCAATCTAAAGGCAAAGCTGAGACTTATACCTATAACATCAGCAATAAAGGTATTACTAATGCTTCTAAGATGACTAAAAAGTCGATGAAACAAATTAGTAAGTCCATTGTTGGTGGCTATACTACTAGTAACAAGGGTTCATCTAAACAGATGAAGTCGATGCAGAAAAATAGTAATAGCACGATGAAGTCCATTATGAATGGTACCAAAAAGTATTCTCAAAAAACTCAAACCAATACGGTTGGCGATTATGATGATATGCAAAAAGGTGCCAAAAAACAAATGGATCAGATGCAGAAAGATATGCACAATGGTGCCAGTGATATAGTTAGTGATTTTGCTAAAATATTTGGTAAGTTAGATAACTACGCTCATGCTGGTATGGCCAATGCTATAAAGCAAATTAATGCTGGTTTTAGAGGTATTAATTCGGCATTTGGTCAATTCGGAAATGGTTCAGTGCTTACACCTATCAAGTACGCTAAGGGATCTAATGGTAAGATTCCAAATAACCAAATTGCCATGCTGAATGATTCGCCGGTCGGACCTAGGCAAGAGGCGATTGTTAGAAATAACGGTCAAATTGAATTGCCGCAAGGCGATAACACTGTCCAAATGCTACAAAGAGGGGATGCCGTTCTTAACGGTTATCAAACCAAAGAGTTAGCTGACAGGGGTGTTATTCAGCACTACGCAAAGGGTTCCGGCGTTTCTAAGAGTGCACTTGAAAAGATTGCTGCAAGTAAAGCCGCTGACCCTGCGAAGGCATGGGGAAATGACTTTGCCGGTAAAATTGGTTCTATTGGAACTAAGTTTGCTAATAACGTTGCTAAGGGTGTTAAAGCCGGCGGTGGCAAGTCTGGGAAACCATACTATTTGGCTGCGTGGAATGTTATTAATGATATTGTCAGTCAAGGCTCTGGTGGAGCAGGTGGAACTCGTGAAGCATTTCTAAAGTATGCTGAAGAGCATTACACGGGAAAACCTTATAACATGGGATCAATGGGACCCACATATTATGATTGTTCTGCCATGGTAGCATCAGCTTTGAAACATTTTGGTGTAGACATAGGTCGAACAACCGTTGATATGCAAACTAGTGCTGGTGTCCAATCACGTGGACATGATTTAAAGAATACTGTCCCAGGAGATATTGTTGTCTTTGGTCATGGTGGAGGCGCCGCAGGGCACGTTGGTATCATTAAGAATCCTAAAACAGGTTCTATGTTCAACGAAACTCCACCAAGAGCTAGAGTTACTTCAATTGCTGCTGATAAAGGCATGGGATATGAATACTTTAGAGTCAAAGGATTGCATGATGCAGCTAAGAAAAAATCAAACGGGTCTAAACCGTCTAAACGTCTTGAAAAGTTGTTTAAACATCAATTTGGAAAGAAAGCTTTAGGAAAACTTGAGTCTAAATTTAGTGATGACAGCATAGGCGATTTAGGAAGTATGAACTTAGCTGGTGACATTGGAACTAGAGCTCGTCAATTAGCCGCTGCAATTAAAAAGGCTTATCCCTCTGCAACTAATGCTGGTATCGCTGCGGTTCTTGGTAACTGGAAATTTGAATCACAATTGAATCCAGGTGCGGTTAATTCAGGCGGTGGAGCTTCTGGGTTAGGACAATGGCTAGGTGGTCGTAAAGCTAACTTGATTCGTTTTGCTCAAAAACAAGGCAAGAGCTGGCGTAATGCTGGCGTTCAACTAGAATTTGCTTTGTCTCATGACGGTAGCGATAGTAACGTATTACGAAGCGTTTTACGTGGTAAGGGTTCAGTTGCTTCTTTGGCAGCTAAATTCTCAACCGATTGGGAACGTGGTGGATACACACAACAACATGTTAATGGAGCAAGAAGTATCATTGCTGCATTGCATGCTAACGGAGGTTGGGCAGAAAAAGGTAAGGTTAATGTCTTTGGTGAAGTTCCAGGACAACCAGAGGTAGCTATTAACCCTAAAAAGCCTTCCGCTGATCACTTGATCGCCGAAACTATCCAAGCGAGAGCAAAAGAATCTAGTTCATCGCCATTTGCTGGTGTCATGGATTCATTAAAAGCTAAAAAGCAACGTAAATCTCTTAGATCTAAGTTGTCAAAACTGTCGAGTGATAAGTCTAGTCAATTATCATCATTCATGCCTAAAGTTGAGGTACACAATACCTTTAACATTCAAGGCAAGGTTGATGATGATGCTTTAGATGCAATCAGTACTCGTAATGAGAAGTCTATTGAGAATGTCATGAATAAATTATTCAGACAGGTTTACGACAAAATGGAAATGGGAGACGCTTAACATATAGCACAAATTAAAAGGGCTGAATTATCAGCTCTTTTTTCATACATAAAATTATTTAGAAAGGTAGATTATTATGGCGACGACGACTAAAACAACTAAGACAACTACCAAAGCAAAGCCAAAGACTAAACCAGCTACCAAAAAGAATGTTCCGGCAACGACTAAATACAAAGATTTGATGAATGATTTAAAAAAACAAATCACTAGTAAAAAGAAGCAAATTAAAAACGTTAATCCTAAAAGTAAAGATGCTAAGAAAAGAAAGGCAGCCTTTACTAAACAGCTAAGCAAGTTGAACAAGCAATACAACAGTGCCAAAAATAATTATGCTATTGCTAAGGAACAAAGTAAGATTCAAAAGACTCGAGATACAATTTCAGCAAAGATAAAAAAAGATCCAAGATTTAAAACACATGCGTATATCATGCCGAATAATCCTGGAACTAATAGCTCGTATGTATTTATTTTCGTGCAGGATCAATCAACTGATCATGGTAGCTCAATTGCTTCTCAGGCAGTAGAAAAAGGGATGAATATGTCCACAACTTCTCAAATGAATCCGGCAACTGTAAGCATCACGGGAATTATTGGAGGTCGTCAGAAAGATACTATTTCGTCTATTGAGAAAGACTTAGAAAAGATTGAGAAATGGGCCGATAACGGTATTGATATGAAATGGCATGGCAGAAGAATATTTGCTCATGTTCAACTATCAGATTTTACCTCTGATTTTAATTTTGAAGGTGCTGGAACAGGGATTAATTCTTCAAACGTCACATTTTCGCTACAAATTGGTAATTATTTCGAATCTACTGTCAAAAAGAAAAAGGGTACTACTAGCGATGTAGGTACTAAGCCGGTTAACAAAGGTAATAATAATGGTAAAGGTACCAATAAAGACGACAAGAATAATAACAGCAAAGGCAATGGCAATAATACGCATAAGTATATCGTTGCTAAACGTGGTTATACGTACTGGTATGTATCTCAAAAAACGGGTGTTAAGTTAAGCGTTGTTCAAAAGCTTAATAAATATCCGGATCGAGAAATTCCCATTGGCGCTAAAGTTTACTACTCATAAGGAGGAATATCATGAATTCATTTGACGATTTAGAGTTTGCCTTTAATGACCTACCGCAGAAATTCACAGTCACATTAGACAACACTGTGTATAATATGCGGATTTACTACAATCGTTATAGTGACTCGTTTTATGTTGATCTGTTTGATGAAAATGATGTCGAACTAGTCCGTGGTGAAAAGTTAGTGTATGGCATGCCCCTTTGGGGAGATATTAATGATCAACGATTGCCTGTAAAGCTAATCGTGCCAATTGATCCAGATGGGGTTGAAGATACAATTAGTGCTTTGAATTTTCCAAAGAAAGTTAAACTAAGCTTCGTTGGAGAAGAAGCGACTGATGACATTGCATTAAACGATGAATCACAATCGCTAATTGATGACGATGAATTGGCAGACGATGCCGATACTGAAGATGACATTGATGTAGATGTTAACCCATATGGTAATGATCCATATATTGGAAGCGGTGAGGAATAATGCAATTGGTTCACTTTTATACACGAATTGAATTACGCAATAAGGGCAAGCTAGTGTACACCTTAAAATCGATGCAGGCGAAGCCATACAATGCAGCTGTTGATGTCACGATTAATTATTCCAATGATGATACACCGTCAACCACTGATGTAACGCTACACGGATTGATCAAAAGCAATTCCGATAAATTCATAAAAGGTAGTCAAGTCGACATTTATGCCGGCTTTTTTAATTCAGATAAAACCGTGCATCTCATCAAGCATCAAGTACACGGAACAATTACCACAATACAACCTCGTAAAAACGATTCTGGTGATTGGCAATTAACTTTTACAATGCAAGATGGAGAGAAGTATGACAATTTAAAGCCAATCAAAGTTAAACAGAGTAAAAACGTGAGATTAGTGGCCTCACAAAAAAGTTTAGAGTCTAAAATCAGAGAATTTAATTCTAGCTATAATAAACAATTTAATTTATGGCGTGACAAAAATCCGCACGCAACTGATAAGCAGGTTAAAGATAAGCGTCGACACTACACTAATTTAAAGAAAGCGGCTCGAACAGAGCTTTCCTCAAGTTGGAATAAGAAGCGCAAATATTTGAACGCTCATAAAAAGTATCAGAAAAAAACTATTTATCAGGCACTTTCTTTTAAAGCTGGTACTAAGGGTTCGGCAATCATAAAAAAGGTTGCTAAAGAAGCCGGTATTTCAATTGGTAAAGTCGATGTAGTTTACGATCATGTTTACTTAAAAGGTTATGTTGCCAAGAAGAAACCAATGAATGTGATCCGAGAGGTCGCCGGTGATTGTAATACTAATTGTTATTGGCAACATGGATATTTGATGATTAAGGACTTTGCTAAGCAAACCAAACTAAGCTATGTGGCCACTCCGGAAACTGGATTATTGCAACCACCTGAATATCAAGAGGATAGTGAGAACGGACAGTCTTGGGAGTTATCTTTGTTGTATAACCCAGATATGACAACTGGGGTAGTTTTTAAAGTTAAACATCCATTATCAGACTTAAAGGGCTGGGTCATTGTTTTAACTGGCACTAATACAATCAGTTCCGGAAGCACCCCAACTAGCGATGTGACGGTGATGCTATACGACGATTACAAAGCGCAACAAGCCAAAAAAGTTAAAAATGCGAAGAATAAAGATGCCAGCACTGCTAAAAAAATCGCCGAACAGAAAAAGAAAGAGAAAGCAAAAAAAGACAAAGAAAAAACGAAAGACGCTAAATCTAAGCGGGCTATTCGTCGTAATTCTCATAAGTTAGATCAACAAGATGCTCAAAAAGAAAAAGACAAGGAAAAGGATAAAAATAAGGATAAGAATTCCGATAAGAATAAAAAGAAAGGCAAGTGACAATTGTGGCCAAAAAGGAACCAGATTGGATTACGTTAGTTGTAAAAAATATCTTATCAATGGCTAACAAGAGTATTCAAGTAGCCTACATTGGCAAAATAACTAAATTAACACCACCTACAGCAAGTATCCAGCCATTGGCTGTCATCAGTGGCAAGAAGCAGAATATTGTTCCTAAGGCCCGTTTTATCACACTGCCGTTAGAGTATACCGATGATCGTGGCGATAAATCTCAGAATGCGCATCTAAACTACAAAGATGGCGATAATGTTTTGGTAGTTGTTTTAGATAAAGATGATATGTACTTCACTAACAAAGGTACTTTTAAAGTAGATTCTGACAGAATGCATGCTTCGGATTTTTCAATCGTAGTTGGTAAAGTCGCTGACGCTGATGATTTTAAATAGTTTAAATTACTTAAAGGAGGTGATGTTGTGGCCGTAGATTTCGCATACGATCAAAATGGGGACTTGTTAATGAACAATGGTTCACCAATGTTTATTTCTGGTTTAGAAGAATTAAAGCAAGCGTTATCCTTCATTTTACAAACACCTAAAGGTTACTGGATCGATGAAGATGTTGGCATGGATTTCGAGTGGATTTTAAATGGTTATGATGAAGCTGGAGCCAAAAAAGCTGTTGAAGATACGCTATTACAGGATAAACGTGTCACCGAAGTCACTTACGTGGAACCAGAGTATCAAGCTAATCAACGAACAGTGATCTTTGCAATCAAATGCCAAAGCACATTAGGTGAACTTGATTTTACAAAGGAGGTGAATATTGATGCCATTAACTAGTGATGATGGTTATTTTGTACCAGATGAAGCTGATGTTAGAGCCTCAATTGTAAAAGTTGCTCAAGGAAACATGGGCACTGATATCGATACATCGGCTGGTAGCCCCTTAGGCCAAATGATCACTGCTTGGGCCAGTATGCTTTATGACGTGGAATTACACGCACAAGATGTATATGATTCAGCTTTTACTGATTTGGCTACAGGGATTTCATTAGATCGAAAGGGTAGTAACGTTGGTATACAAAGAAACTTAGCGCAACCAGCGCAAGTAAATATGCATATTATCGGACAATCAGGGTATTTAGTTGATGAGGGCACTGAATTCTTAACCGATAATGGTGACAGTTTTAAAACCAGCGAAGATGTCCAAATTGGTGATGACGGTACTGTTGATGTAATTGCTTATAGTGATGATGCAGCTAGTTACACAAATGTTGATGCGAATACGATTGTCAATCAATCTAATCCTGTAGATGAAATTACTAGCATTAATAATCCGGAAGCTGCGTATGGTGGTGTAGATCTGGAGACTGACTTTGATTTTAGACAAAGAATTAAAGCCAATAACAAGTCAAGGCCAGGCCCAACTGATGAAGGATTACAGACGGCCATTTTAAATGTTCCTGGAGTTACCGGAGTTAGCTTGCAAGACAATCGCACTAACCAAGTTGATCAATATGGTAATCCAGCTTTTAGTATGCATTTTTTTGTTTCCGGAGGAAATCCACAAGAAGTAGGTCAGGCGATTGCTGATAACTTAGCTGGTGGGGCGATGACGGTTGGTTCACAAGAATATCACTATGATATTTTAGGATCTGATGTGGAAATTCACTTTGATTCAGCCGAGACAGTACCGATTAAATTCAAAATTACTTTAACTGCATCAGGTGGATATAACGAAGATGCTATTAAACAAGCTGTCGGAGACTTTTTAGATGATTTTGATATGGGTAAGACGATTATTCTAAACCGCCTTTATCAATACATTTATGATTTAATCGGGGTTGAAGAGATTACGGATATTGAGGCTAGTACCGATGGTGTTAACTATTCAACTAGCAACATCCAGCTGAAACAAAATCAACTTGGTTCTACTTCAGACGATGCGATTGAGGTGATAGTCAATGAGTAATGACGATTTACAAAATGGTCAAACTTTTAATGACTTTCATCGTGAAAATATCACTAAATTTGTTGGTTTTCGTTCAAATATTCAAGGTACCGAATTTGATAAATTCCATAAATTTATTGATAGTCTAGTATTCACAGAACATCAAAACTTAGATGAACGAGATAGGGCTTACGATATCGACTATGCTAGTGGTTTAGAACTAGATGACATCGGCGATGACTTTGATATTGAACGTAATGGATTAGATGATGAGAACTATCGTTTTTTACTAAAATCGCACAGTTTAAGCGTTAATTCGGACGGTACTTGGCGAACTATTAAACAAAATGCGGCTGCTTTACTGGGATGTGATCCAGAAGATGTCGATATTGTCCGAAGTCGCCAATTAAAAGACGGTGTCTTACAAGGCGACCCGAATACGATTGAAATTGTTGATATTGATGTAACTAAAATCACTCACGGCAATTTACTAACTAAGATTGCTGACGAATTGCAGAAATCAATGACGGCTGGATATACAATCAAACAGCTTGGCTTTGCTGCTAGTGCTAGCGTACAAACTTATGTTGGTGTTGGCATGTCAGGACATGCAGAAGCTACTTTTGACATTCCACCGTACGTTGAAGTTAAGAAAAATATTAAAGCCAACACTTATATAGGTGTTGGAATAAAATTTGATTATTATGTACAAATTTAGTTACGCAATCTATGGGTTGCGTATTTTTTATACCCAAAATTAAGGAGGGACGTAACCATTGGAATATAATTCAAAAAGTTTGACTCGAGATGGAGCAACACTCTTTGCTCAGGCCGACCAACAAAAACAAGCAATTATCTTCGATAAAATGATTGTTTCTGACAAAGTTATTACCGAAGGTACTGATATTTCAGCATTGACGGTTGCAGATTTTACTAATAGTAAACAATTCGACGTGAATAACGTTACTCAATCTAGTAGTACGTTTAGTGCGACATCAGTTATGGCTAACGATGGTTTAACTGCTAATTTTAGTATCTCGTTAGTTGGTTTAATAGCTCATTTAGCTAACACTACTGAACAACATTTGGTGGCTGTAATGATTGGTAATGATCCATTTATTTTGCCACCAGAAAGCGGTGTGCCTTTTAGATTTGTGGCCACTATTTCCGTGGGTTATTCAGCATCACAAGATGTTCATATGCAAGTGAATGATGATGTTTACATTACACAAGCTGATTTAGCAGGACTACTTTCTAATAGTGGTTTTGCTACACAGACATATGTTGACGATGCAATTAAAAACAACAAAGTGACTTTACCTGACGACCTTGTGACTACTGAAGATACTAAAAATTGGCAGAAATATAAGCTAACTTCTGATGATGGAAAAGCTATTAACTATACCGGAGATGTTAATGATCTAAAGACAGCGGGTCAATATTTCGTTAAAAATCCATCTCACGTGCCTGACTCTGGTGCTTGGTGGTTCGTTGACGTTAAAGTTAGCCCAGATGCTGGTACAATTGTAATCCATCAAAGTGCCCACGGAGACAACTTTGATATGTTCTGGGAACGCACTTGTCGCAATGGCGTTTGGAGTGATTGGGCTAAACGTATTTCTGGAGTCGACCTTGAAAATCGTTTAGCAACATTTGCTAAAACAATTACTGATTCAATCATGGCTAAGATTGTCGACCCTAACACCGGTCAGGCCAAGATTAAGATGAACTTTAACTACGGCGATTTAACAGTCGATACTGACCCGGTTGTGCCTATCGTTAAGGTTGCTGATGAAGCTACTGCAACAAGTCGTGAAGCAACTCATCCTAACACACAACATGAATGGGGTGAATCATAATGGGAGCTCATATTGAAAAACAACTTGTTACTGGAGTTAAGCAAGGTGGCACGATGATCTATGATAATCAACCAATACCACTATGGCAGGGACCGAATGCATTTATCAATGTCGAGACCAATGTGCCATTAGCACTGAACTCCGTAACAATTCCACTAACTAAACCTATTTCAACTTTGAAAACAGGTCTGAAATTTGTTAGTTCACGGGGAGATGATGGTGGGGTTAAGGCCGTTTATTTACCCAATAAAAACTATATGGCTTCTTCAACAGATTATACGCAAGTAACAAGTGATAAAAACGTTATCGATACTGATTATCCCCTAGAAGTTACTATCAATGCTGCGTTATTAATCTCCAACAAATCAGTACAATTTTTACCAGCTAAAACTTCGACCACTAAAGATATTTACCAAGTTTTCGTTGACTATGTAAATGATACAACCATTAAATTTAGAACAGTCATAAATGGAATCAATGCTGATAAAACCATGTTGCACACCGATTATGCTAACAGTACAGATAAGTACAACGCTTATCCAATCGTTGACAAGATTGTGGAGGTGTAGTCATGGGAGCAAGATTTCATCAAACGTCAATTTGGGACGGCAAGTTACCAGTGGGCAAAATGGTAGTTGAACATTATCCGTTTGTTATTAATGGTTACGGCACCGGTTGGACAGGTGTAGGTATTTACAACTGGAAAACTAACAATGGTATTCCGATAGTTGATATTAAAAAGTTAAAAAATGGCATTTGTATTGAAATTAGCAAATGGATTTGGGCAGTACAGGGATCATCAACGGCATTTTACAATTATACTGAAACACCACTTAACTCTAGTAATTTCACTTTGAACAAGTATTCGCCTTTCTACCTAACTAAAGAACAATTGCAATCCGGTATGGACATCGAAATATTTAGTGGCCAAATGATTGGTGCTTCTTATGCAGATGTCAATCTGTCGGTTAAATTGTCTAGTGGAAACCTTATTTTTACTTTCAAAGGTGGGCAAAGTAATGGTACATACACCAACTCAATTGCAGCTGGTGGATATGCAGGTGAATATGCAGGATTTGTTATTGATTCAATTACAGCCTACTAGGCTATAAACAAGGAGGAAACACAATGGATTATTACATTACAAAAGACGACAAAGGTTTCGTCGATGTTTTACCAGAACTGGAACCCAAAGACGGGTATACAAAGGTCGAAGTAGCAGAAACGGATAAGGAATATTTCTTACGCTACTACGACAAGTATCGGGTAGATGATGACGGCAGACTACAAGCACCAGGAAACTTGCCAGATATCTCAATAGACACGTTGGTTAATACAATTAATCAGCAACAAGATCAAATTACTCAACAAACGAGCAATATTAATGGCCTACAATCATCATTGAAATATGCTATTGACGCCCAAAATGATGCAAAAACTCAGTTCACAAATACTAATAAGCAATTCCAAGTACAATTTTTATCACTGCAGAAACAAATTCTAGAATTACAAAAGGCTATCACTGGAGCTTCTCAAACAACTGCTACTACTGATACTACAGAAAAGGAAGGTGCATAATTATGGAAAACACATTATTCACTTCGCCAAACATTGATGACGCTAAAATTTATGCATCATGGGGTATGGATATTTCATTCATGGTGCCTTGGTCAATTACACCAGAACAATATAAAGAAATTACCGGACAAGATTACAAGCCAGTTGAATAGAATAATAAAAAGCCGCCTAGATAAAACAAAGCGGCTTTTTACATAAACTATTTTTGGCTTGATTATTTTACTTCGGTTAATTTAACGTTTCTAACTGCCATAGGAGTTTCACTTGCGGGAGTTCCTTTGCTACCTGTAACAAATCCTGTCTCTAAAACATTCCAGCTACCGATGGCACCATTTGCAGGAACAGAATATGATTGAGTGTGTTTAACCCATTTGCCGGATTGGTTTGTAAGTTTAATAAAAGTGCCTTCACCTGGTATGTCCCCAATTGGAGTATGAACAATTGGTTCAAATAATAATTGGCTTGAGCTAGTACCTTTATATTCGAAACTCATTTGATATTTTTTTAATGGAGCAGTTGATATATCTTGTCCTAGAGCGGCTCCAGAATCAGGTACAGGATTGGTAAGTTCCGCGTAATTACCGTTTTCATCAGTTTTTACTGAAACGGCACCACCACCAAAGCCTCCTGATATCCATGAATCAAGGCCTTGACTAAAATCACCATTTTGCATCAAATTATCTTCTGATTCATTAACGGTTGATGTTTTTATCTCATGCTTAACCACGGATGATATATCTGTAGTCGCAGCATTTACTGGGATTGCGCTTCCAAATGCAAGACCACCTAAAATAGCAGCTGTACCTAATACAATATTAAATGATTTTTTCATAAGTGAAGCCTCCTTGTGTAATTTGGAACAATATAAATTTATCATTCACTTTTATAACGTTCAAATTTAACGCCTGATGAATGATAAGTGCTTATTTATATGAATTTCTATTGAATTGCTGGCATTTAGTACAACCTATTTTAATTGTTCATCATTGAACTATATAAATCTTAAAATATTTCATTTATTAAGAAACAGAATTAAGTGAATTTATTTTTACACAAAAATAATAGAAAGGGGGTGGAATGACGTTGCTTTGTAGACTAAAAAAATACGCTGACCACCTCATAATTGGTACCGCACTGATTGGCATCGGTATCTACTTGATTGCTCATGATCATTACTTTCAGTGGCCACCAATGGCTACACCGTTAGCTAATGATGATTTATTTGGCGGACTATATTTAATCTGTGGGTTAGCAATTGCCTGGTGGGTTATGTCAAAGCATCACTCGCCACATTTAAATTCTGTTCTACTCACAATTGCTACTTTGCTCATGGCATTCTTGTCAGTTTATCAATTCCTGAATTTTATTTTTGCGGGAAGCGATTATATGCCATGGATTTCAAATTTAGCTCTAACTGCAATGATTTTCACTACGGCAGATCGGAGTGATTCCAGTGAGCAATGATCTTATCAAACAGCTTTTGACAATCATTCCAACCATATTAGCAGGAGCATATACATTTTATTTATCCCGTAAAAAATCCATCCATCAAATCGAACAAGATGATGTTAACTCTTGGATGACTTTATATTTTGAGATGAAGGATCGTGCTGAGCATGCTGACAAGAGAGCGGACAAATTACAGAAAGAATTAGATGAATTAAGAAAGAAGGAACGATAATGGATTTAATCCAAGAATTAAACTTAGGATCAACGGCCGAACTGATGATTACAGTTTTGGTCGTTTTTTGTATCACGCAGGCATTTAAGACGACTTCATTAGGCAATCATTACCTGCCTTGGATTGCCATGTTTGTCGGCGTGATTGCAGGTATCGTTGCAGTTGCTGCTACTGGTGATAGTAACTACGTAGCCAGTGGAGTTATGGGCTTACTAGTCGGTGGTTTCACCTGTGGATTATTTGACGGTTTCAAGGGTTTCAAGCAAATTGGAGGTACTAAGTAATGGGATACTCAATTAACAAGACGTTTGCTCTCTCAGGTAATGAAGGTGACGGAAGAACTGCTGTTAAGCGATTTATTATTGCTCATGATACCGGTAACGACAATAACAAAGGTAAGGGTTCGGCTCATAACGAGGCGAGTTATATGAAGTCACACTTCGAAGCTGCTTATACGCATTTCATCGTTGATGACCAAGCCATCTACCAAGTTGGTGAACCTGGTTACGTTGCCTGGGGTGCACTTGATGCTAACCCTTACGCACCAATGCAGGTCGAACTAGCGCATGTTGACTCACAAGCACGGTTCAACGAATCTTATAAGAGATATATCTGGCTATTGAGATATTATGCGAACAAATATAATATTCCTTTGACGCTAGATGCTGGCGGTCAAGGTACACCAGGGATTAAGTCGCATAAATGGGTTACTAAGAATTTTGGTGGTGATCACGTTGACCCGTATGGATACCTATCAAAATGGGGTATCTCTAAAGCTCAATTTGCTAAAGACTTAAAGAATGGTTTAGATGGTGTTAGCACACCAACAACTTCTAATAAGCCTGAGTACTATAAGACAAAAGGTTTGTACGAAGTAACCGTTAAGCAAGTCAATGCGTACAAAGATATCAAGGCCCAACAAAAACGTTCTGTTCGGCTTACTAAAGGAAGTCGTTTCTATGCTAAGCCTAAGAAGTATGGTAAGATTTATCGCTTCAAAACTGCAGTGGGTTACATCACGGCAAACAAATCATACGTAAAGTTTATTAAAGCAGTGAAATAGTAGTACAATAACAAAATAAATATCAGGAATAATTTCTGTTCTACACAAAAATGCGCTCACTTCTTCGGAGGTGGGCGCATTTTTAATTATAGGAATGTAAACGCTTAACGTGATTATGTGTTACGCTGGAGTAGGTTATAAATCGAAAGGGTGGTGCACAATAATGGACTTAGATATGACAGTTAAATTAGGCGATTATGACAGCCATAGTGGAATGAAACATATTGAAGTAATTATTGGCGGTTTCTTTGGTGGATATCTTGATCAACGTTCAGAAAATGGTCCTTGGTATTTCACTGCCAACAAAAATGTGAGTTACGGTCCTTACATCGCTTGGAAAAATGGAGATTTACAAAAACCGGTCAAACTTTCAAAATCAGGAAAGAAGTCGCTTGAAATGATTCAAGAAGCAGTTAATAAACCTGATTATGGCCTTATAGGAAAACAAACAGGTATCATTGGTGGTACTCTTTTTAACAAATAATATCTTATAGTAATTGCTAAAGGCACTCATCTCATTACGAGGTGGGCGCCTTTTTATATTATGTGCATAAATCACAAAGTTTACAAAAACGATCAAAAGATGTAAAACAGGAAAAAAGACTTAAAGGCGCTCATCTCTTCGGAGGTGGGCGCTTTTTTTATCTTTTTTAATATTAAAGTAATTTTCAAGTATATGGTTCTAACTTAAATCAGGATTTGAAAAAATGCCGTTTTTTTAAAGTTGGCAGTCAATTGATCAGTCCCGTACTCCATATGCTTGACTCAAACTTAAAAGAACTCGAAGATATGCTTAACGCTTTCGACAAGTATTATCACTTCACCCGGGTTTATCGTGGATTCGTAGGAGACTTGTGGCCATCCAATGGCGAGCCAATCCAAAAGGAAAAAGCTAAGGATGAGATGTGAAATCTTCCAATGTACGTAACAGACATATATAATAGAAGCTTTTTGTTCAAAAAGTTTGGTTTTAAACTAAAAAAGCAAGGGATTAACGCCGTCATATCAACGTTAAAACCTTACTTTTATTACATAACATTTAGACAGTTAAATAATTGTTAACGGCAGACTTAAAATCATCTTCATTTTGATTGTCGATCCACTTATGATATCCAGCGCTCATAAAATGTAATTCGTTTGTTCTTGATAACCAAATAGACACTTTTGAATCTTCAAATTTATAATCTGAGGTTAAGAGTGAATTAATCATATTTGCCATGTTTTCTAAATACTGTTGATTATTATCCATAAATTAAATTCTCCTTCTGTTTTAGGTACATTATTAATTACGTGAAAGTTTGTGAAATTCATTGAAAAAACTGCGAAAAAATATAAAACAAAAGTTTTGTTGACACTTTTTTGACACTTTTGGTCTGTATCCCAGTTATATAAACAAACAAGAGTACCCACCTCCGGTATACAGCTACAATACAGAGTTTGTTATGAAATAAGGAACGTTGATATATATCAACGTTCCTTTTCTTATGCTTTTAAAAGGAGATACAATACATAGCTTGTTTGGTTATTTGGCTATTAATTCTCCGTCCCACTTGTCTATAAATATGGTAAATACACTGCCTATGATTCTTATTAATCAATTAGCTTAATAAGTGTATCAATGGTTTTGTTGTCCTTTGATTGTGGTGATTATTGAGTGAAGGCTGCTGGTTCCTAGACGTTATTGTCTCTGGCTCTTGATTCACTTAAGCTCATAGAATAAAAAATCCGTTACCAGCAAAAGGGGGAACCTTTACTGAATAACAGATTTAGTGATTAAAGTGGCATTAAACGTTTATGATTTTATCTAAGAAACTTTGCAAACGACCATTTTGTGGATGATTGAATATTTGTTCCGGGGTTCCTTCTTCAAGAATCTGACCATCATCAACGAAAACGACGCGATCAGCAACTTCCTTAGCAAAGCCCATCTCATGAGTAACGACGACCATTGTCATACCTTGTTTAGCTAAATTTTTCATTACACCCAAAACATCTCCAACCATTTCAGGATCTAGAGCAGAGGTTGGCTCATCGAATAACATAATATTAGGGTTCATCGCTAAGGCTCTTGCAATGGCTACACGTTGTTGTTGACCACCTGATAGTGATTGAATCTTAGCATCAAATTTTTCTTCAAGACCAACCATTTTTAATAACTTGGTGGCGTGCTCAGTAGCCTCTTTGGCGTTTTCCTTTTTTAACTCAACAGGAGCTAACATGATATTTTCGCCGACTGTCAGATTATTGAAAAGGTTAAAATGCTGAAATACCATACCGATATTTTCTCTAACAGCATTAATGTCCGTATCTTTTTTTGCAATATCAACCTTGTCGATGATTATAGATCCAGAAGTGGGGCTTTCAAGTTTGTTCAGTGTCCTTAAAAATGTACTTTTACCCGAACCAGATGGCCCGATAATCACGACGACTTCATTGTTCTTTACAGTTAAATTAATACCCTTTAATACGTGGTTACTACCGTAGTCCTTAGTTAAGTTAGTGACTTGTAATTTAATATCTTCATCTAAATTCTTCATAGATTTGTTCTCCTTTGAACCCAATTAGATAACCACGTTAGTAAAGTGATTATAATTAGATAAATTAATGCGATAATTGTCCAAACTTTGAATCCTTCTAAGTTTCGCGCGATAATAATTTTTCCGGTTTGGGTAAGTTCTAGTAATCCAATGATCGATAAGATTGAGGTATCTTTCAGTGTGATGATAAATTGATTAATGAAGGAAGGAATCATGATCCGAATTCCTTGTGGAAGAATAATTTTTCGCATTGATTTACCAAAAGGTAATCCTAAACTACGGGAGGCTTCCATCTGTCCAGAATCAACTGCCAGAATACCACCTTTAACAAATGCAGCGATGTAGGCACCTTCATTAAACGTTAGAGTGATAACTCCAGCAACAAAAGCTGGTATTTTAGTCCCGGTCAAACTAGGAATTCCTGTATATATAAATAGGGCGAGTACTAATAATGGTAATCCTCTAAAAATATAAATCATGGTGGTTGAGAAGCCAGTGCTAAATTTGCTTGGAACAACTCCTAGCAATCCAATTATAATCCCAAAGATAGTAGCGAAGAATATTGAGACGACCGTTAACCAAAGTGTCTCCATCAGTCCGCTAAATAGGGCACCACGATTTTGTTTTAATAATCCCAAAAATGTTCTACTAGAAGAGTTCGTTTGCGCTTTAACAGGATGATCTTTGGTTCCTAGATACTTATTCACGATATCATCATATTTACCATTTTTCTTCAGATCATTTAATCCCTTATTAAAAGCGGTTAACAATGCTTTATTTTTACCATGGTCTACGGCAAAACCGTAGCTTCCTGATAATGCTGGTTTAGTGACGATTGCTAAGTTAGTTCCTTGCTTTATAGCGTATTTCATAACTGGAGAATCTTCAAAACAAGCCGCAGAATTACCTGTTAAAACATCTTCATACATATTATTTGAATCATCAAACGTGACGATTTTGAAACCGTATCTGTTCTTAAGACCATTGGCATAGTCAGCTCCTGCCGTTCCGGTTTTTACCGCAACCTTTTGTCCCCTTAGATCTTTCAAATTTTTGATGTTTCTACCTGGTTTAGTTGCCATAACAACACCAGATTTAAAATAAGGATGAGAAAAATCGAATTTGGCTTGTCGTTCTGGAGTAATAGACATACCAGCGATTACACCATCAATTTGATTTGACTCCAATGCCTGTACAGCAGCATTGAATCCTAGTGGCTTAATCTTAACATTAAATCCTTGGTCTTTTGCGATTGCTTTCATCAAGTGCATATCGATTCCGACATATTTATTTTGATTGTTTGCAAATTCAAAGGGAGGAAATGTAACATCAGTTCCAATTTGATACGTTCTTTCAGCATGTGCATCAATATCTTTCTGCGATGACAATATACTAAAAGTTGTGAAAAGGGTTAATATACTAAGCAAAGTGATGATTTTATGTTTCATGGTGCGCCTCCTATGTCATGTGATAAAATATAACATAGGTTAGCATAACAAAGTTTTAAAAATATGTACATATTATTTGAAAAATTCTCATTTTTCTTTTGAAACCGGTAAATTCAAAACGAAGTGATACGACAAGTTGATTATTAAAAAAACCGCTAATAATCCAATATAGGATACTAGCGGTTCGCATATATTATATTATCTAGTAATTTATAATTCTTTTTTTACAATTACACACTCGACGCCATCTTCAATGAAAATATCAGATGCTACCGAATATCCATTTCGCTCATAGAATTTTTGTGCGGTGAGTTCACTATGAATAATCGAACCGGTCATTCCAAGATCTCTGGCATGGTCTTCCAAAGCAGTTAATATCTGCGCACCTAAATGTTGGCCACGGTATTTTTTAAGGGTAGCAACTCTGCCAACACGAAGAGTGTGGTCATCATTTTTTTCAAAACGGCCCGTCGCGACAGGAAGGTTGCCATCAAAGATAACTGCATAAGTCAGTGAATCGTTATCTTTGTCGTCGAATTCATCTTGAATATCAATGTTTCTTTCAATAACAAAAACACTCATTCTGACATAACTAGCTGCAGCACGAATTACTTTACCATGATTAATTTCGACTTTCATAATATCCTCCATTAGTTTAGCTTTATTTTACTACAGTAAACATGAAGATTTAATTAAAGATGTGTAAAAGTGTCTATATGAGTAGCATATGATGGGATTTGTGTTTAGAATATAACAGTGCACTTTGGAGAGATAAGGCAGGTAGATAAATTGGAAAAGCGACAACATAAGTATAGCAAGACAAATAAGCGCCGTTCATTTAAAGTTTTTTATATTGGCTTATTGATCATTGCAATTATTGGTGGCGTAGGAATCTGGGGATACTATCGCAATCATTTTAAGATGACTAGCATCAACGGAATTGATGTTTCAGGAATGACGGTTGCTCAAGCAACGAAAAAATTAAATACCACAGGATTAGATCGAAAGAACGATTTGGTGGTCAAAGGCTCTTCTGTTAATGTCAATAAATCTGAAGTGGTCGGTTTATTTAACAAGCGAAGTTCAATGAGTATGTTTTCTAAACCACAGTTAACTACAAAAGTTGCAATTTCTAATCAAGAAAAGAAGCGTCGGCAAACTTTGTTACCAGAATTTAAGGCAAAAATCGCTCAAATCAACCTTAATCGCAAGCCCACCAGAAACACGAAGGTTAACGTGGTTAACGGCAAAGTCACTGTGAATAGGGGAGTTCAAGGAACTAAATTAGATACTAAATGGATGATTAAGCAATTTAAGTATCAAGCTAGCCACAATCTGGTTATCGCGGTGCCTAAAAAGGTTTTAAAAATAGATAATCCCAATGGTAAATTTATTCGTGGACAAAAGCAGAAGCTTCAAAGCATTCTTAATCACGAAGTTACTTTAAAAACTTATAACAAAACTTTAAATTTCAAAGCCAATAATTATCTTGACACGATTACACAGGTTAAACGTGGAAAATATTATTTTGATTCAAATAAATTAACCACTAAGATTAATCAACTCGCTAACAAAGTTGACACTCTAGGTAAACCTTACAAAATGAAAGTTCATTCTGGTGCAGTGATGACCGTCCAGGGAGGAACATATGGTTGGCAAATCAACCGTGCCAAATTGACTAAAGTCATTCTTGATAATCTTGAGCATAAGTCTGATTCTACTATCAACTTAAAGAATTATGTTAGTGGTATGGGGTATGGTCGATCGAAGGTAAATCGAACTCATGTTGAAGTAGATTTAAAGAACTTGATGGAATATGTCTATGTTAATGGCAAGCTTAAGGTAAAAACACCAGTGATGTCCGGGACAGTGACTGGTGGCAATAAGACGCCACAAGGGACATTTTACGTGCTTTATAAGCAACGTCATGCCACATTGCGAGGCAATAACAACGATGGCTCTAAGTACGCGTCACCAGTAAATTACTGGGTGCCAATCACTTCTGATGGTGTTGGGCTGCATGATTCACCTTGGCAACCAGCATATGTTTATGGTAAGCCAAATTATCGAAGCCAATATCATTCACACGGATGCTTGAATAATCCACCATCGATTATGGGAAAAGTATTTGCCAATACTTATGTCAATGAACAAGTAATTATTTATTATTAATAAAACAAAAAGTTCCTTGAAATCAACTGATTTCAAGGAACTTTTTTAATACTGTAAATGCTAGTTTAATGTTAACTAGACCAATACTTTTGTCATGATCCAGTCATTATTAGGAGTGGATCCCATTAAGAAAACATGAGTGCCAGTTTTCTTAAATCCCCATTTAGTATAAAATTTTTGGGCGTTGATGTTCTTCTCCCAAACACCAAGCCAGATCATTTCTTTTTTATTATGGCGAGCTAATTTAATGGCACGTTCCATCATTGCTGTGCCGACTCCCATACCTTTGAATTTCTCACGAACATAAATTCTTTGAACTTCCATATATTCGGATCCCATTGATTCTGTTTGCGCGTTATCAAAATTAATCTTTAAGTATCCAGCGAGTTCATTATCCTTAAAGACAAAGTAAAATGCCGAATTAGGATTATGCATTTCGTCTGTAATTTTAGAACTATTAAAGGCGTTCATCACATATTGATCAATATCTCTTTGGCGATTATTTGGTAAAAACGTATCGATGAATGTTTCAATCGCAATCTCGGTTAATTGATCGAGGTCATTCAGGTTACATTTTTTGATGCTTAGTGACATTTTGTCGCTCCTTTAAAAAATGATATTGTCATTATATCATTAATGGCCACTTGTGACTTTAATTCCGATGATTCCAATAATTAACATGCCAACGAATAACCATGTGGTGATTGACAGATTATCTTTAAACAAGAAAACACCCGCCAAGATTGAACCAACAGCTCCAATTCCAGTCCAGATTGGATAGGATAAACTGATTGGCAATGTTTTAGTTGCCTTGGCTAAAAAGTAAAAGCTCAGTATTAGGCCGATGATGGTTGCAACTGAAAATCCTAATTTTGTAAATCCGTGACTTAGTTTCAGAGTAGTTGCCCAAAGTACTTCAAATAATCCTGCAATTAATAAATCAATCCATGCCATTATGAATTCCTCCAATAAAAAACACATCGCTAAACTTCTTCTTTGACCTAACGAAGTTTAGTAATGTGTTTGTGTTGATTGCACCCGGTGGCGCACTGTGTGTTTAATTTGTCTTTAGAATATAACTGATAATCACGTAATAGTCAATTTATGTTGTCTTACAGAATTACTTGATTAGCTAAAGTAAAGTATTTTTGAGTACCAAATGTGAATACTGAGTAGGTTTGATTAAATGTATCGTTATCAATCGTCACTTTTGTACTTGTTGATTTATTTAGATTTTTAATTGTTAACTGATATTGCGTCTTACCACTTTTTGCTACATGCTTATCTTTTACGCCCTTAATATGTTTTGCATAATAAAGATATTCGACTGAACCTTTGCTGACAACTTTATTAATTTTTGCAGTCGCCATCGGCTTAAAGCTCATTCGTGGGTAAGCGTCATAGTAACGCTCAATATAACCATCGGTCGTTATTACTAAGCGGCTTTTTAATTTAGTAGTTCCGTTCGCATTGGCTTTTGTTCCAACGTAAAACATCCCAGTCAACGGTAAGTCATTAACTTTTGTAAAAAGCATCTGTTGAGGAGCAGCAACAGCGACAAATGACGATGCTTGTTCCGTAGCTCCACTTTGCTGCCAGTTAGTGTTATTGCTAATTTTACCCCATGATTTTCTAGTTTGATAGCTCAATGAACTTAGATTGAGCCTGATGCTAAGTTGTGTTCTGAAAGCATCTTGAAAAACGTAACCAGGGACGATGGTATTTTTCTTAATCTTAACAGTTTGATCAGTTCCAGATAGTGGAACTTTAACTGTTTTTTGTGCCTTGAAATAGGCATAGGGATTTGTCACCGTGGCTGCAGGAGTGGTGTCTACAGTACTTGATTTGCTTGCTGAGACAGAATTTGATGCAGCTGATGCAAAAGTTGAACCGGCCATTAGTGTGCCGACAATTACCCCAGCAGATACTAGGATTTGTTTGATTCTCATTTAAATCACCTCAATATAATTATATCCTTTTTATTCCAAATACTAAACTTAAGAAATGGTAACACCATCCTTACAATTTAGTTAAATCTATTGAATGCCAATGTTTCACTTGTTAATATAATATCATGAAAATTTTAAAGGCCATTGCTATGTCAGTTATGACAGTAGCTTTAACGTTAACGACCATCCAACCGATTTATGCCACTAAAAAGGTATCACAAGTTAATTATGATCAACTATCAAGTAAAGATAGGCGGAAGGTAAAATTCTCTGGTAATTGGCATTATGATGCAAAAAATTCGCCCAGTGTTTATGTTCGCGTGTATCGTAATATGAAAATTAAGAATGGAACGAATAAAACAATCAAGTTCACTTTTTCTAAAATCAAGTATTATCGTCCACACTATCCCAAAAGCATGGCACCAGTTGCTTTACCACATAAAGCGGTTGTGGTTAAATCCGGAAAAACCATTACGATTAAAAGGGCTTTTGATGTTTATGGACAACAGTGTCTATATGATTCAACAATGAAGCAATTTTACTATTATCAACGACCATCAGTTAAGGTTCTGACCAATTCTGATTTACAAAGATAAATAAAAACCATCTTTCATGTTGTTAGAATTTACATGAGAGATGGTTTTTATTTGATTAATTAACTAGTACGTAGTTCCTTCAATCAATGATGGTGATTGAGGTTCATCTTGTTTAAGAACCATAACTTGACTGTCAATCTTCAAAGCACGAATAATGATCTGATTGATCTCGTTGTACAACTTGGTATCGACTGAGTCTGACAAGTTACCGACGTTAATGATTAAGCGGTTCAATTGATTAGTATCGATTGCGTCATTAATTTCAGCAGTGTCAGTTAATACACGTTTGTTGCTTAATTCTGCAATACTATTGTTTACTAATTCAATTTCTTGAGAAGCAATGTCTCCTTGAGCGGCTTTTTCTACTTGAGTATCAGTTAAGTCAGTTGGAGCTTTACTGATTTTGATGTCAGAAATTGATAACTTGTCTGCAATTTTCTTAAACAAAGCGATGTTCTTTGGTAGTCCCATCAAGATAACAGGAGTCTTTAAATCAACGATTCGGTTAAGGTATTTATTGATTTCACGATAGTAACGTTCCAAATCAATTTGTTTTTCTTTACTGGTTTCGTTGTGACCATGATAAGTAGTTGAGCCACCTTGGCCACTAAAGTTAATTTCACCACCACGTTTTTCTGATCCTAGCGTTGCAACTAAGTCAGTAGGGGCGTCTTTGCTTAGTTTGATTGGTGAAATGGTTTGGTCGATAACATTAAATAATCTGAATGTAGAACCCTCTAAAGCTAATAGATAATATACCTTGTTTGGTTGTTCCCGTAGGATTGAAAGTAAATCAGGCGATTTACTGATAGTAATGTGAATATCATCAACGGTGGTTCTTGGTAGAAGCAAGATTTCAGAGTTTGTGTCTTGAATAAATAAAGTTACGCCTTGATAAGGAAGATCTTCATCAATTAAATCAAAAATTTGTTTTTCTAGATCTGAATAATTCAAATCTGAATTATCTTCAGCATACTTCTTAACTTCAGTCAAAGCACTCTTCAGGTGTAATCGCTCATCTTGTTGATATTTCAATTTATTTAGGTTGATGCTTAGGGTGATAACATCTTTATCTGGAGTCAGTGTCTTCGGCAAGTTTCTCAATGTGATTGTTTTTGTCATAATGTCACTCTCCTTTAGCTTTAATAACTTCATTATAGCAAAGAAACTCATAGGGAGGGTCTTTCAAGTTTTGAACATTATTTAATGAATTTTTTTCTTCCACGAACGGTTCACGACCAATTGTGGGATGAATATTAAAAAATCGCTTGATTTATTAGAAAACAATGTTATTATTTATAGTAATTCAATAAACAAGTCATGAAGAGAAGAGTAATTTCGATGGTGTTCTGTAGAGAGTTGGGATTAGGTGCAAACCAATGTTCACTGTGAAATGAAGATGAGCTCTGATAAATGGATTATTGTTAACGCGGTAGTCACGGCAGGATCCGTTACCATCCCTAGCATTATTGTGCTGTTGAGGCAGGTTGACTTAATCAAGCTGTGAATCAGGGTGGTACCACGATTTCGTCGTCCCTTTAGTTGTTATGCAACTAAAGGGACTTTTTTTATGATTTGAATTAGAGAAAGGGGGAATTAGATGAAGATTCAAAAATCGCAAGTGTTAGATAATTTACCGAAACAATTTTTTGCTAGCTTGGTACAAAAGGTCAATCAAAAGATTGCTTCTGGAGCTGACGTTATAAATCTGGGTCAAGGAAATCCGGATCAGCCAACCCCAAAAAACATTGTTGAAGCAATGCAAAAGGCGACGGCTGATCCTAATAGTCACAAGTATTCTCCTTTTCGTGGTAAAGAAGAATTAAAGCAAGCCGCTGCTGATTTTTATCAACGTGAATACGGAGTGCAATTAGACCCTCAGACTGAAGTAGCAATTATTGGTGGTTCAAAAACAGCTTTGGTCGAATTACCATTAGCGTTATTAAATCCCGGAGATAATGTCTTTTTACCCGATCCAGGCTATCCAGATTATTTATCCGGAGTACCTTTGGCTAACGCCAAGTTAAATCTCTATGCAATCAATGCAGAAAATGATTATTTACCAGATTTGACGGAAATTGATGTGGATCATGATAAGCGGAATCTGATTTACCTAAATTATCCCAATAATCCTACTGGGGCGATTGCAACTCCAGAATTTTATCAAGATGTTGTGGACTTTGCTAAACAAAATAATGTTAGTATCGTTCAAGATTTTGCATATGGAGCAATTGGTTTTGATGGTAATCGACCAGTCAGTTTTCTCCAAACTCCTGGTGCTAAAGACGTTGGTATAGAGACGTACACATTCTCAAAGACTTATAATATGGCAGGCTGGCGGGTTGGATTCGCAGTTGGAAATTCAGATATTATAGAAGCAATTAATTTAATTCAGGATCATTTATTCGTTAGTGTTTTTCCAGCCATCCAGGATGCCGCCACAGCCGCATTAAATGAAAGTCAGGAAAGTGTCACTAAGTTGGTATCGCGATATGAACAGCGACGGGATCAGTTTTTCAATGCCGCTAGATCAATTGGATGGGAGCCATACAAATCTGAAGGAACCTTTTATGCTTGGATGCCGGTTCCAGAAGGTTATACCAGTGAAAAATTTGCTGATTTGCTACTGGAGAAAGCCGCCGTTGCAGTGGCTCCAGGAACGGGATTTGGTGAAAATGGCGAAGGATATGTTCGGATCGGATTATTGATTGATGAACCAAGATACACTGAAGCGTGTCAGCGCATCGCTAAACTAAATTTATTTAAAAAATAGAAATGAGGAATTCAAGATGAGTCGTAGAGGAAGAAATATTACTATTTGGGCAATCGTAGTTATCGTTATTTTAGGAATTGGTTATTTAAGTTTTGGTCGTAGTGCAAGTAACAATGCCAAGACAGTTACCATTGGGGTTATGTCTGGTACTAAGCAAGATGACGCAATCTGGAACAAAGTTGCTAAGGTTGCAAAGGATAAGTATAAGATCACATTGCAGTTCAAGAAGTTTACAGATTATAACCAACCCAACAAAGCATTGGTAAACGACAATATTGATTTGAACTCATTCCAACATTACGATTTCTTGAATAACTGGAATAAGAGTAACGGTAACAAGGTAGTTTCAATTGGAAAAACCTTCATTACACCAATTCGAGTATATTCACAAAAAGTTAAGAACATTAAAGACCTTAAGAAGGGTGCAACTATCGCAGTTCCTAATGATGCTACTAATGAATCACGTTCATTATTTGTATTGAAAAATGCTGGATTGATTACATTTAAACCAGGGACTAAACAAGCAACATTGAGTTCTATTGCAAAAAATCCTAAACAAATTAAGATCAAAGAGTTAGATGCTAGTCAAGTTGCTCGTTCACTTGCTGATGTTGATGCTGCTGTTATTAACACTAACTTTGCACAATCAGCTGGTTTAAATTACAAGAGCGCCATTTATGTTGAACCAATCAACAAAGATTCTAAGAGATGGATCAACATTATTGCTGCTAGAAAATCTGATAAAGACAAGCAAGCATATAAAGATGTTGTGAAATCATACCAAACTCCAGAAGTTAAAAAAGAAATTGAAAAGCAATATGGAACATCTGAAATTCCTGCTTGGGACTTGAACGTTAACAAATAATACTGGTTAGAAAGTAGCTTGAGGTGAGTTAATGAGTGAGACAGTAATTAAGTTAGATAATATTGATGTCTTCTTTGATAAAGGCAAAGAGGCTGATCAAATCAAAGCAGTTCAAAATGTTTCTTTAGAAGTAGAAAAGGGCGATATTTACGGAGTTGTTGGTTATTCTGGAGCCGGAAAGTCGACATTGGTTCGAGTAATCAATTTACTGCAGATTCCAACCAATGGAACCATCACGATAAATGGTAAAGTTATCTTCTCCAATCAGGCTGGCAAACAAACAATGTTGAGTGCCAAAGAATTACGAGAAGAACGTCGCGGAATTGGAATGATTTTTCAACACTTTAATTTATTAGAGGAAAGAACCGTCATTGAAAACGTTAAGTTCGCTTTACGTCACAGCCATTTAAAAGAAAAAGAAATTGATGAGCGAGCGCAAGAGCTATTAGACTTAGTGGATCTTGGTGATCGTGGAGACGCATATCCTGCACAATTATCAGGTGGCCAACAGCAAAGAGTCGCAATTGCTCGGGCACTTGCTAATAAGCCTGATATTCTAATTTCTGATGAGGCTACTTCTGCTTTGGATCCAAAGAACACTACACAAATTTTGGAATTACTTGCTCGTCTTAATAAAGAATTAGGATTAACTATTGTCCTGATTACCCATGAGATGGACGCAGTGAAGAAAGTGGCCAACAAAGTTGCTGTGATGAGTGCTGGCCAAATTATCGAACGAGGCAGTTTGTTGGATATCTTCACAAATTCTCAATCTGAGTTAACTAAGGAACTAGTCGGAACAGAACAAAATTCACAGGATGCTCTATCTATTTTAAGAAAGTCTCAAAACACCGATGCTAAAAACACAACGATCTTGAAACTAACTTACGAGGGTAATTCAACTAGTGATCCAATCGTTACTAAGTTATATTCAGAATTTGGTGTTCAAGCTAGTATTATCTATGGCAATGTGGAGTTATTAAGAGATACTCCTGTCGGCACGTTGTATGTGGTGGTTTCAGGGGATGATGATAGTAGAAGAAAAGCTATCGATTACTTACACACTGCTGGAGTTCAAGCAACAGAAATATCGTTATCTGAAGGAAGTGACAAATAATGGATTGGATCGCACACGTTTTACCAAACGTTGTTAGTTTGGGATGGTCAGGAGATGACGGTTGGTTAACTTCAATTGGTCAGACGCTATTTATGACATTTTGGTCCGCTATTTTTGGCGGTATCTTAGGTTTGATATTTGGGATTGGCCTAGTATTAACTGACGAACACGGTATTAAAGCTAACCGCGTCTGGTTTAATATTTTTGATAAAATTGTTTCAATTTTTAGAGCTATTCCTTTCATTATTCTGTTGGCATTTATTGCCCCAGTTACACAAGAAATCGTGGGTACTCAAATTGGGACTACAGCCGCATTAGTGCCACTTTCGCTTGGGGTATTTCCTTTCTATGCTCGTCAGGTGCAAGTTGCCTTGTCTGGAGTTGACCATGGTAAGATTGAGGCTGCTCAATCAGTAGGTGCTAGTTTTTGGGATCTTGTATTTGACGTTTATTTACAAGAGGCTCGTTCAGAACTAGTTCGAGTAACTACTGTAACTCTAATCAGTTTGATTGGCTTGACCGCCATGGCAGGAGCTATCGGTGCCGGTGGACTAGGAAATACAGCGATTGCATATGGTTACAACCGATTTTCAAATGATGTGACCTGGATCGCGACCTTACTAGTTTTACTATTTGTTTTAGTAGTTCAACTAGTTGGCGATTTTCTTGCCAAAAAGTTGGATCATCAAAGTCGCTAAGATATTTTGATGGGAGATAGTTTATTTGAAACAGGCAGAAAAAATTGATATTTTAAAACAGTTAGTCGAAATTAATTCGGTTAATGGTAATGAACTCACAGTGTCCAAATTCATTGCTGATAAATTAGCCGAACATCATATTGATAGTACGATCGATGCTTTTGGAGAACATCGAGCTAACTTGGTGGCTGAAATTGGGGATGCTCAAGACACGCGAGTTTTGGCATTTGAGGGTCATCAAGATACAGTGGCTTTAGGTGATGAAGATAAATGGACGCACGAACCTTTAAAATTCACTGTAGATGGTGATAAGGCATTTGGCCGCGGGACTGCTGATATGAAAAGTGGTTTGGCTGCTCAAGTGATTGCCATTATTGAACTTGTTGAAGAGAATGTGCCCATCAGTGGCAAAGTTCGTCTAATTGCTACAGCAGGAGAAGAATATGGTACTCCTGGGGCAAATCGTTTAAACGAACAGGGAATTGCTAAAGACGTTTCGGCCATGTTGGTTGGGGAGCCAACTGGCGGTGAAGTGATCTTTGCTCATTCGGGGAGTTTGAATTATCAGGTCAAAAGTTATGGTAAGGCTGTGCATAGTTCTGCCCCAGAAAAGGGAATTAATGCAATTAACGGTATTGTTCAATATATCAACCGGGAAAACTCGTTATTTGATGAAGTCGAAGAAGATAAATATTTGGGACCAGTCAAGCACAGTGTGACCTTGATCAAGGGTGGAGATCAAGTGAACATTATTCCTGATTACGCGGAAATCTACGGAAACATTCGCCCCACGCTGAAATTCGATAATGCTCATGTCATTGATCGAATCAATCAGGTCGTTGAACGAATTAATAAAGACACCCAGTATCAATTAGAGTTTTCAATAATTCATAATTTTTATCCGGTTGAAACTGATCCGGATAATGATTTCATCAGATTAGTTATGGATTCTGCCAAATCAAATTATCTTGATCGTCAACCTAAGCTATCAATTATTAATGGTGCCACTGATGCCAGTGTGTTCATTCAATCTAATTCTGATATGCCAGTGGCAATTTTAGGACCAGATGCATGGAGTGAAGCTCACCAAATTGATGAATACACAACGTTGACTAGTTTTTTTGAAACGATTAAGACGTATAAAACTATTGCGACAAAATACTTTGCATAATAAAAGAGCTTAGTTATTTCTAACTTGAAATAACTAAGCTCTTTTTTGTTGATTATTCGATTGGTGGATCAATTGGTGTTACTGGCTCTTCTTGAGCTTGAGCAGGATTATCGATAAATTCTGAGTAAAACTTAGCTTTTGCAAGCCAGTAGTAAGGATAAACCCAGATACCTAGAATTCCAGCCGTGATACTGGTTAAGATGATCCATCCAAAAAAGCTGAAATCAAAAACGAATAAGAACCATTTTTTACCATTCATTCTGTGACGACTTTCAGTGATGGCTTCCAAGTAACCCATTTTTTCACCACGTTTGATAGCATCACGATAAATGAACACAGCTTGAGAATAAGAATATCCTTTAATGATACCAGGGAAGATTAGCAATAAACTCCAAAGAAAAACAAAAATGGCAATTAAAATATTAATTACGACCCAGCCAATGAAATATTGGCCATTATCAAAGATAGAAAAAGTTTTTTGCATTGGTTCTGTTTGATCAGTTTCACCACGGGTAATATCTATCATGGTGAACATGGCACTGGTCTTAAACATGGAAGCAATTACTGAAATTAAAAATGCAATGCCCAACCAAGTTGATACTACCGGATCCGGATCACCTACATTACTGAATTGGTACCAACTGCTGATTCCTTGACTTAGGATTAAGGCTAACAAAGCACAAATAATCAAAATCACATAAAATCTGAAATGTTGATTTAATTCCTTTTTTGCCCATTCCTTAATGGTAATTCTGTTAACTGCTGACATTTAAACACCTCCTAATTGATATGTGAACCAACATAATCGTACCAGTGGTATTTGTGATTTACAAGTTAAGCTATTTTTATCGCAATAATTATCATGAAATAGTTGAAATAATAGCTAGCAAAGCATAGAATTTAAGTCTTGATTTGGATTGCCATCTTCAATTTGTTATAGAATCAAATTGAGAGTATTCAATGAATTTAAAAAAGAGTTCGCAATAAAATATCGATGAATTATGTATTAGCAACTTCATAGTAATTAATCGGTGATTGAGAGGGAATATTATGGAATCGTTATACTTAATAGGATTGTTACTTCTAGGTGTGATTGCTGCTAACGTGGTTAAGCAATTTATTCCTAGAGTTCCGGACGCATTTATTTTTATTACCATGGGATTATTGTTGTCCTTTACACCAGCTTTTAATGGTTTTGAATTGGAACCCGAATTTTTCATGTTAGTTATTATCGCACCATTAATGTTTGTGGATGGACAAAGGCAGTCATTTAGAAAAATCAGACAAAAGTTTAGTACGATTTTTCTGTTATCTGTTGTTTTAATCATAGGTACAATATTAATCGTCGGAATTTTGACAAATTTAGTTGAAACGCAATGGACATTACCTTTAGCAATTGCCTTGGTTGCCGTTGTAACGCCAACGGATGCCGTGGCTGTTAAATCATTGACAAGTGATAATGGTCGTGAAATGCCTGGTGGCGTCGGTGACGTATTGGAATTAGAATCATTATTTAATGATGCCACTGGTTTGGTAATGTTAGATTTAGCGCTATCGGTTTTACAAAAAGGCTCGTTTTCGCTATTTACCGGACTAAGCCATTTCCTTTTCGTTTCTATAGGTGGTGTGGTACTAGGAATCGTTTTGGGGCTCATCATAGTTGGAGTTCGAGTATGGTTGAATGTGCATATTAACAATGCAGAAACTTCAATTATCCCCATTAGTATCATGACTCCATTCTTGGTATATATTGTTGCAGAACAGTTAGGCACTTCTGGAATTTTAGCCGTAGTGGCGACGGGAATTGTGCATAATTGGGAAGCATCACGATTACGACTGACATCTACTAGGGTTCAACTGACTTCTAGTACAATTTGGACAACGATTTCAAACGTATTGAATAGTCTGGTGTTTGTCATTTTAGGTTTATCTTTGCCCGAAGTGTGGAAAGATTTTGTGAAGATCGGTGTTCCTGGATCTATGCAGTTGTTGGGATTATCCATTTTGATTTACCTAGCAATGCTAGCGATTCGATTTATCTGGGCAATTCGAGAGGGTCAAGGGGACATCAGATCATTATTTGGCACTGCTGGAAACGCACCTCATCGACAGAATGCAAGAATATTTGCATTAGGTGGTGTTCATGGAACTATGACCTTAGCAATGGCTTTTTCATTGCCTCATTTAATCGATGGTAAAGTTTTCCCATTTCGTGAAGAATTAATTTTGGTTGCAACACTAGTCATTTTAATCAGTATGTTATCTAGTGCCATTATGCTACCTCGAGTTATGCCAAAAGGGACGGCTGCTTATTCTGCAGATGATATTGCTCACGTCAGAAGTAAGATGGTCGATTATGCAACCTTGCAAATCAGATCACAGATTAGTGATCATGCGGTCCGTGAGGAGCTAACGTCTCAATTACAGACACAAAAGGGCTGGACTATTAGTTCTGTCACGGATGATAAATTTCAGACGCTTTTAGATGATACTAAAGACTATATTCGTAATTATATTCACAGCGACGCTGTGGGTGATAAGTATGGTACAGAAGTGATCAATATCTATGATAATGCGATTAATCATTGGAACTCAGGTTTGAAAAATAAGCGCACCTTTAAACATGAATTGCATGTTTTGAAAAAGCAATACAAACATGCTAAATGGCATATTGTTAATGGAGTAGTGACTCCTAAACAACGTCAGCGTTCACGTGAACAATTTAAGGCTACCAAATCGCCAGAAGAATGGGCGAAGTGGAAAAATATTCGTGGTGCTGTGATTGCCTTGAATAATGAAGTGTTGGAGCAAACGGATACGTACTTAGATGGTATTTTGAAGTCTCGATTAGAAGCATTTCAAAGTGACAATACCTATGTGTATGATGTTCGTCAGGCGGTCAATGAATACCTTAACCGAATTAGTCACGAATATAAGCAAAAGTCTGTGAATGTTGATAGTGACCTTTACATTCAGGCTTTTCAATTTGAATACAACTTTGTCCAACAAGCTAGTTCAACTGGCAGATTACCTAGAACATTAATTAGTGCTTTATATAGTGAGATCAATCAAGCTCAAGCACTTCAATTACATCAATTAGAGGAATTGAGTACGATCAATACTGAAGACCAGGAATTAGCTACGAGCCAAATTGAAAATAATTAGTTTACTATAATCAGTGTGTCGCGGGGGTTCGTTATGAATCAGTTATCATTAGTGTTAATATTGTTGGCTGCTTTGATCATTCCTTTGGTAATGGCCAAGTATCGGGTGACATTTTTACCTACAGCGGTAGTGGAAATTATTGTTGGAATTATTTTAGGCCCCAGCTTACTTAACTTAATTCACAGTAATTCAACGTTGAACTTGCTGCAAAACGTTGGAGTCATCGTTCTGTTATTCTTAAGTGGGATGGAAATCGATTTTAGTCTATTTAAAAAACGCCGGAATAATTTATCAGTATTGGAACAACGAGATAAGCAATCAGAATCTAAGTACTCTGTAGTGTTTTTGGCAGTTCTTAGTTATGCATCGATTGTTTTAATGTCCGTTATTCTAGCGATAATCATTAGTCAGTTGGGATTGTTTAAAGATGTTTATTTAACCTCGATTCTCTTTATGACGGTTTCGTTAGGAATTGTTATCGCTGCCCTCAAAGAAAATGAATTATTAAGCAAGCCATTTGGACAAACTATTTTGCTGATTGCCGCACTTGGTGAAGTTGTGCCGATGGTCGGTTTGACATTTTACGCTGCAACATATGGCGATAATACAAAATCATTGTGGTTGTTGTTATTAATTTTGTTGGTAGCGGCAGGATTGTTTTGGCGGTTCAAAAGTTTCTTTAGAATGTTTGATCGAATCAATAAGTCAACCACTCAATTGGACGTTAGGCTTGCTTTCTTCATGATTGTTACCTTAGTCACGGTTGCTGAATCTGTTGGCGCAGAAGGAATTTTAGGCGCTTTTTTAGCTGGAATCGTAATCAAATTATTGGATCCCCATGAGGAGACCAAGGTCAGACTTGATTCAATTGGCTACGGTTTCTTTATTCCGATTTTCTTCATTATGAGTGGCGTCGGATTAAATTTGCGGTCGTTACTACAAAATCCCCAAATATTAATGATGATTCCTGTCTTGTTCATCGGGTATGTATTGAGTAAAAGTCTACTAGTGCTGGTGCTTAAGCTAAGATTCAAGACAGCCAATGCAGTCGCTGGTACTTCGATGTCAGTTACCACAATTACTGTGGTTTTGGCAGTTTTGCAGGTGGCAACTCATCTTAGAAGAATTACGGCGCAACAGTCGGGCGCTTTTTTGCTGGCTGCCATAATCACTTGTGTACTGGGACCTTTTATTTTTAATAAACTTTATTCTGCAGAGCAAGAAGATTTGCGTAAAACTAGGGTTCACATTATTGGCACTAATTTAACCACTGTCCCAGTCGCTCAGCAACTTTCTAAGGGATGGTATGATGTGATGATGTTTACGGAAACGCCACTGAATTATCGAGCTTTTAACAGTGAAGTTTCGGTGAAATTATTGGATAATTTAGAGACTGGTTATTTAATGAAGAGCGGTGTATTTGATACTGATGTGTTAGTTATTAGCAAAATAAACTCGAATAAAAATTACGAAATCGCTAAGGCCGCAAAAGCTTACGGTGTTCGTCGAGTGATTGTTAGATTTGAGGATCGTGATATTTTAAATCAGCGACAGGATAATTTGGCTTCGTTGGGGATTGAACTTTACAACACGCCAGATGTTAATATCAGCGTGCTGCGTTCGCTAATTGAAACCCCAGCGACAATGCAACTACTGAATTCAACTGATACCAGTGTTTATGAAGTTACATTACGAAACCGCAAATATACCGATATTCAAGTCAGAAACTTACCATTTATTGATCGGGTTACAATTACTCAAATTTTTCGGGATAAAAGATTTATTCGGCCAACTGGTGGGACATCTTTGAAGAAAAATGATAGAATCATCTTTACTAGCTCTAAAGACGATGCACCAAATATTCGTCAAGAACTTGGTAAGTTGAATTAACAAAAGGTTAGGAAGGTAAAAAATGGCTGAAAATACTGAAGATTTTATTCGCCAGCATGCATTTGGTAACCCTCAATTAAAGCCTGATGAAAAACGGGCATTTTTAGGCAATTTTCGAGAACGAGTTGCTTTAGCATTAACAATTGCTGAGCTAAATAATTCTAAAACACCTGAAATGGTCGTTGGCATTCTCAGAGGTTATCCAGAGTATCGGATGTATCTTAATGGTAAGATGGCTGATTCGATGATTAACCAATACATGAAACTGGCGATTGCCGAAAATTATCAATTTACAATTCTGGTTCAAAACGGTGTTAGGGTTGAGCAAAAGGTTTCAATGCGCGATTTTGGATTAGTAATTGCTTCTCCAACGGATAAAATAAAGAAAAGAGTTACGTTTTAATAGAAAAAGGATTAACTTTCAATTTAATGAGAGTTAATCCTTTTTTTGTTTTAACTAGGCATTCTTGGAAATAATCACACGACCATCATGTGGTTCTTCAAGAATTTGATGTCCCTTTTGGACGCCACTTAAGCTAAATGGTAATACATTGCCGATTTTAATAGATAGTTTATTATCAGCCATTAAGTCCACAATATCTTGCAATGCGGTTGCATCTGATATTTCGCTGGTAGGAGAGACGTGTTTGAAGGTTATAGGTTTGGTTGTTTCTGGCTCATCCATCGCGACACTTGCGATGACACCATTAGGTTTAACCATGGCAACGTCTTCGTCGCCACCAGCACCATTCATTGCTGAATTGATGACTACATCAGCTTTATCCTTTAGTACTTCAGCTGGAGAATCTTGATCGTAAGCAACATATTCGCTAACCCCCAGTGATTTTACGTAATCGGCATTTTTACTTGAGCCAATACCGATGACGTGGGCGCCAAGGCCTTCCGCAAGTTGAGCAGCAACTGATCCAACACCACCAGAAGCTCCTTTGACAATAACTGTTTGACCTGATTGAACATTACCAAAGAAGTGAAGAGTTTTGTAAGCTGTTATCCCAGCCGTAACGACTGCTGCAGCATCTTCAAATGAGACGTTTTCAGGAAGTCTAACAGTGTTTGCTTCGCTACTTGTAGCAAATTCAGCATAGGCATGATGGCCATGCGCAACAACGCGGTCACCAGGTTTGAATTTAGAAACTTCAGAACCAACTGATTTCACCACACCAGCTACATCGCGACCTGGGATGATTTGTTTATTGGTTTCACCAAACACACCGGCACGTTGAGAACGCTCAAAATTATTTAAACCAAAAACTTCAGTTTGAATTAAAATATCGGTATCTTTTAAAGTTGGGGTGGGCACGTCGTATTCGGTAAATACGTCTGGGCCACCGTTATGATCGTATCCAAAAGCTTGCATATTAAAAATCCCCCTGTCTAAGTTACTTAATAAATTGTATGGTAAGGAATAAATGATTACAAGAATATTGATTCCATAGAAATTAACGTTCTTTTATATAAAATAAGCAATGAGATCGATTTAACCGAAGACATTGCTTATTGTTTGTTATGTTTTAGAACAGATTTTATTTAACAGTTATTCTTCTAGTAAATCTTGGAGGGCAGGCTGATCAAATAGATTAGCTGTCCGATTAAAGTTATCGATAGTTTCTTGGTCAAATTGAGTTGGATCTATTGGCATAAAACTAGTATCAGCTGGGTCCACATTCTTGATCTTGGCATCAATCACGATTGGTTTGGTATTACCTGACTTTTGCAACTGATCGATTTCCGTGAAAGCATTATTTAATGACGCAATATCAGTGACTTTTAAGCCGATTGCGCCCATGCTATCAGCAAATCCAGCCCAATCAGCACCAATAAAGTTAATACCATAAGGATCTTGATTTGCCGAGATCTTTTCGTGTTGAATAAAACCAAAAGCCTTGTTTTCTAAGACCACATTAATGATTGGCATTTCATATTGAACTTGGGTTAATAGATCTTGCATCACCATTGAAAAACCACCATCACCGGCAATGTTGAATACTTGGCGATCAGGATAGCTTAGTTTGCCAGCAATCGCTGCTGGGAGACCATAACCCATTGTTCCAAACCAAGATGACATAGTCATTTTTTGTTGCTTATTGAATGGTAATTGGCGAATAGCCCACATGAGGTTGTTACCAACGTCTAGGCCAAAGACTGCATCGTCTGCAGAATTATCTTTGATAGCTCGGATAACAGCTTCGGGTGCTAAGCCTTCACTTTCATCATCAGCAATTTTATCTAACCACTTGTCCCAGTTTCGTTTATCAGCTTGGGCGGCTTTTAGGAATGGGGTAGTTGGAATTGGTTCGCCAATTTTATTAAGAGCTTGGAAAAATTGTTTGCCATCCGCCAGAATAGCTAGATCAACATCTCTTTGCTTGCCCAGGTCTTCCAGTGAATTATTGATTTGAACGAATTTGATTCCTTGAGGTAAGAATCGACTAAATGGATAATTGGTTCCAGCGAGGATAATCAAATCAGCGGCTTGTGAAACTTCAAAAGCTGGTTTAGTGCCTAGTCGTCCTCTTGAACCCATGAAGTTAGGGTGATCAGTAGGGATGACACCAGTTGCTGGAGCAGTAGTCAAAACAGGAATGCTGAACTTTTCAGAAAAGGTAACGACCTCTTCTTGAGCGTCTTTCATACCTAGTCCTGCCCAAAGTACTGGGTGTTTGGCTTCTTTAATCATACTGTAAACGTCGTTAACAGCCTGTGAATCGATCACTTGCTTGGCAACGCCATTAATCACATTAGCAGATTTATATGGAACATACTCAATTTCTTCAGCAGACAGATTGTCCGGAATAATTACCACTGCAGGTGCCTTATGCTGATAAGCATAACGAATCGCTTGATCCATTATGTAAGGAATTTGCTCTGGGTTGGTAGCTTGTTTATGAAAATCAGTTAGGTCAGCAAACATTGGATCTTGATCCATTTCCTGGAAGAAATAGGTGTTCATGATTGGAGTGGCTGACTGACCAATGATGGCAACCACTGGAGCGTGATCCATCTTGGCATCGTACAAACCATTGAATAGGTGGGTGGCGCCAGGGCCGGCAGAACCAAAACTAACACCAACTTTACCTGTTAATTTGGCATCAGCAGTAGCCGCAAGAGCACCGACTTCTTCATGACGAACTTGAATATATTTGATATGGTCTCTTTCTTGATATAGACCATCAACTGTATTATTAATTGAATCGGCTGTAATACCATAAATATGATCAACATCCCAGCTCTCTAATACTTTTGCTAAGGCTTGACCAGCTGTCATTTTTGTCATAATGATTCACTCCTAAATTCGGATTGGCTTACTTTTTGTAAGTCCGTATGTAAATGTACTACGATCGAATTGAAAATGCAATCCTTATTTCACAAACTTGTGAAAATTATTTCAAATTTCTGAATCGATAGCGGTTTATCATACATGAAGATTGTGAAATTAACTTAATTTTCTAATACTCAGTGCCATATATTATTTTTAACGATGGTTCTATGATATCTTTATTGAAAATAAAAATTATTTTCTGATAATTGAGGAGATTCTAATGAAATCAGCTGTATTAGTAATTGATGTGACAAATGATTTTTTAACTGGCTCACTGAAAAATGATCGGGCATTGAAAACGATTCAACCAATTAAAGAATTGTTAGGCAGAGCTCATCAACAGGCGGTACCGGTAATTTATGTTTCAGATGCCCATTACAAAGAAGATCATGAATTCGAAATTTGGGGTCAACACAGTATGAAAGGGACGTGGGGCGGCCAAATTACAGAAGAGCTAGCTCCTAAAGCGGACGACTATACATTTGAAAAACGGACTTATAGCGCCTTTTTTCAGACGGGATTAGATTCACTTCTTAGAGATTTACAAGTTGATAATGTAATTTTGACAGGAGTGGTAACTAACATTTGTATTCAACATTCGGCTGCCGATGCGTGCTTTAGAGGGTATGAAATAACAATTCCCAAAGAAACTACTGAAGCTTTAAATGATGACGATTATGAATATGCGCTTAACTATGTTCAAAATATGTACGGAGCAAAGATCACATCATTATCAGATACATTAAACTAAAAAGAGCTTAGCCGGATAATATCGGCTAAGCTTCTTTACTTACAATGGGAATGAAGAATTTTTCTATAATTCCTTGTGGGGAAAGTTGTTCTAATGAAAAATTATCACTGATGGCGTATTGTTTGGACATGCCAACTTCGCTGTACATGACGCTGATTTCTTGATCAGCTGCCTCCCGATTTGAAGTCGTGATAGTGAATTCTGCATAATCACCTTCGGGCACATCAAAGGTGATATTACTATCGTTGTTAGATGTTCCCAATATATAAACCGAGTCACCGGCTTCACTGTAATTAACTGCGAACAAAGGTTGATCAATATCTGAATAATCGAAATTGTTTAATGCTGTCTGTTTCTCTTGGCTGATTACGCTAAGATCAGTATCAACAGGATCAGATAGGTGTGATTGTGTTCCTGAAATTGTTAGACTATTTAGGTGAACAATTGAAAATGACATTTTATTTCTCTTTCGTGATTAAATTCATAGATATTTTTTACTCAGCATCCATGCGAATGATTACTGGATCAGATGTCAAAAAATCTCCAATACCATTTAAAAATTTTTGGAAATGTTCGGTATCATTATGCGAAGCAATGGCGGCTTCGTCCTGCCAATGTTCAATAATCTCGTAATTTACATCGGAGTCAGTAGCCTTAAAATGATCATAACTGATATTTCCTTCCTCTTGACGAGATTTAGATACTAATTCATTAATAAAAGCTTCGTACTCAGATTGCTTACCAGGAATAACTGATAATTCAACGTTAATTACTTTCATTTGGCACACCTCTTTAATTAATTTGATCACAAAAATAATACCGCATTTTATAGATTTTGGAAAAGACAAAGCCTTTCTTTTAAAAACTAGTGTTAAACAAACTGTTATGTTAAATAAGTCATGTTAAAATTACACCATACGGAAACTGACTAAGGATAGGTGACAAGGATGACACAAGAAATTACTAATTTTCGGTCGTTAGGCGGCTACCAAGCCCAATCTGGAACGGTAAGAGAAGACAAACTTTTTAGAAGTGGGCAGTTGAACGGACTCTCTTCACAGCAAATTGACTATTTGGCTAATCAATTGAAGATTTCCCGAATTGTTGATATGCGTGGTGCCGAGGAACGAGAACAATTTCCAGATTCCACATGGGCAGATGTCAACTATCAAGCTATTGATATATTAAAAGATGCGACTAAAAATAATGCTAGCCTTAGTCGGATGATTACTAATGGCGGTAATGTGTATGACAATATGATGATGACATATGAGCAATTGGCAGATAGTAACTCCGCAATTACTGGCTATCAAAAATTTTTAAAAGATGTTTCAACTAACGATGAGCCACTGATTTTTCATTGTTTTGCTGGTAAGGATAGGACTGGGGTTGGAGCAGCACTGATTTTAAAAACTCTGGGAGTAGATGATAGTGAAATTTTTGATGATTATTTAAAAACTAATGAGTTAAGAAAGACAGCAAATCAGCAAATTCTAGATTCAATCAAGAACCAGGCAACGGATGAAGAATTGCTGGCCGTAAGCCAAGCCCTAAAGGTCAATACAGATTATTTAGCACATTTTTTTGAAACAGTTAATAATCATGCTGGAAGCTTCGAAGATTATCTTCATACGACTTTACAACTTGATAAAGATTTCGAAAATCGTATGTTTGAGATGTATGTTAAGTAAATTAAAGCGGTAATCCTTTACCTTGAAGGATTATCGCTTTAATAATTTGAATTCGTACCAATCATCATCTTCAAATATCAATACTGCTAGTGCTAATTTTAGAAAATTCAAACCGGTAATATCGTTTTTTATGTGGTAGTTTAATGCTATCATTGTAATTATTAAAATTGTGTTAGGAGAATTCACCAATGGGAAAAATTCGAATTAATAATATGAGTTTTCATACCTATAACGGTGTGCATGCTGAAGAAAAGAAATTAGGCCAACGGTTAGAAATTGATGCTGAATTAACATATCCAATTGAAACCAAAGTTCAAAATGATCGCTTAGAGGAAACTGTTAGTTACTCTGATGTCTACAAAGCAATCGAAGCATTTGTATTAAATCATAATTATGATTTAATCGAGAGCTTGGCAAATAACTTGCTCCACCAAATTTTGACCCAATTTCCTAGTTTGGAAGGGGTTAAATTAAGAATTAGAAAATATAGTGTGCCAATTGCTGGTATCTTTGATAACGTGGAAATTGAAGTGAGTGGCGGACAAGATGAAAAATAAAGCATATTTGAGTATTGGTACTAACTTGGGTGACCGGGAACAAAATCTCAAAGATGCTTTGGAATTATTGCGGAATGCTGATGTCGATGTCCAAAGGGTTTCTAAAATTTATGAAACAGAACCAGTTGGTGGTGTACCCCAGGACGATTTTTTGAACATTGCGGTTGCAGTTGATACTGATCTCAATCCCGAAGAGTTGTTGCAAGTGATTCACTCGATTGAGACTGACCTGCATCGTAAGCGATTGATTCATTGGGGTCCCAGAACAATCGATTTGGATATTTTGTACTTCAATGATGATCACATCAATACTGATAGCTTGAAGATTCCTCATCCAGAAATTCCTAACCGCAAGTTTGTTTTAGTGCCATTACTAGAAGTCCTATCACCGGATTCTAAATTATATGCGATCAATGATAGATTACTTAAAGAAACTACTGACAAAATGAACGTTCGAGTATATAAATCCGGGAGTGAATAATTTGAATGAAGAAAAAATTGAAGAATCAATAACTAGCTTATTAGAAGCGATAGGAGAAGATCCGAATCGTGAAGGATTAATAGAGACTCCCAAACGAGTTGCTAAAGCATATGCAGAAATCTTTGCCGGCTTAAATCATCGACCAGAAGAATTTACTGACTACAAAATCTTTCATGTGGATGAAGACCCAGAAATGATTTTGGTACAACAAATTCCATTTTATTCGATGTGTGAACATCATTTACTACCTTTTTTTGGCGTGGCCAATGTGGCTTACGTTCCAGAAGACGGCAAGGTGATCGGCATCAGTAAAATTCCTCGTTTAGTGGAATTTGTATCTAAGCGTCCTGGCATGCAGGAAAAGGTGACTACCCAAATCGTTGATGAATTAGAGGAAATTTTGCATCCCCAAGGAATCGCTGTTTCCTTGTCTGCCCGACACATGTGTATGGAAATGCGTGGCATCAATCGTGATGGATTGTCAACTTATACTTCCAAATTCACAGGTGTATTTAAAGACGATCGTGATTTAAAAAATGAATTTTTACGGCAAACGGAGAATCAGCGTGGCTAAATTAACGTACGAAAAGTTAATCGAACAACTTAATCAACAAATGTTGGCAGCTAATACGGATCGCGTAGCATTGCTGCGCCGCGTTCTAGATAATCTTGGGCATCCGGAGCAACACTATCGAGTTATGCACTTGGCCGGTACGAATGGTAAAGGATCAACTGGAACGATGCTAGCACAAACTTTAATCAATGCTGGTTACCAAATTGGACATTTTGCCAGTCCCGCATTAAATGATGCTAAAGAACAAATTGTCATCAACAATAAAATGATTAATGGTGATGAATTTGTTGATACATATAAAAGAATCGTTTCGCAATTACCATCAGATATTACCCCTAATGATATTTCTGTTTTTGAGTGGTTTGTTCTGATAATGTTGCAATATTTTGCTGACCAACAGGTTGATTGGGCAATTATTGAGGCAGGTCTAGGTGGCTTAAATGATGCAACTAACGCGATAAGTGCACCTTTGATTACCATTTTTACCCATATCGATTATGATCATATGAACATCCTTGGAAAAACCATCGCAGAGATCGCCACTAACAAAGCACAGATCATCAAGTCCGACACCACTGTGTTTGTAGCCCCTAATCAACATGATGAGGCCATAAAGAGGATTGATGATACTTATCAAAAACACCATGGTAGTGAACTGATACTGACATCCAAATTGGCAGCCAATCAGGAAACATTATTCAATGGCACCCGTGTTGACATTAAGTTGGGCGAGACAGTTGTCCGAGACGTATACTTTAACTTGATTGGGGATGCTCAGTTAGATAATCTAGCCACAGTCGTCGCTGTTTATAATTGGTTGTTAAAACATGAAATGGTTGTTGGCAATGATTCGCTGATCAAAATGATGAGAGATATCCAAATTCCAGGAAGATTTCAAATTTTAGAACGTCAACCATTAGTAATTTTAGATGGGGCCCACAACGTTGATGGTGCTAGCAGACTGACCGAAACGTTAATTAACCTAAGACCAAATGGCAAGTTTATTTTTATTTTGGGATTTCTAAAAGATAAAGAATATCAAAAGATGGCTCGTATATACGATCAAATGGCTACTGAGATTATCGCTGTATCTCCTGATAATCATCAACGAGCATTAACGACAAATGAAATAGAAAAATTATTTACCAAACCAACTCAGCAAGCTGTTAATGCGCAAGTGGCGCTCAGACAGGCAAGACAGCTAGCGGATGAGAAAACGATCATTGTAGTTACCGGGTCATTTTACTTAGTGAAGGAATTGGAGAATGGATGGCATGAAAATTCCAAGTAGATTTGTAATTGCGTCAAATAATCAGGCCAAGACACAAGAATTAATTAAGTGTTTCCAGTGGTTAGGGCAGGAAGCTATTTCTTATCAGCAACTATTAGGTAAACTTAATTTTCCAGACGAGGGAACGACAAGCTATGTAGATAATGCCACGGGTAAGGCTCAGTTCGTCGCTAATCAATTGCCAGGCGAGTGGGTAGTTGGTGATGATTCAGGGATGATTTTACAGGCATATCCTAATCAACTTGGAGTCGTCACGGCTAGACAACTTAACGGCAGATATAAGACTGACGATGATTTGAACAACCTGATTATTGATCTGGTGGCTAACAAGACTAGAAAAGTGCAGATGCGTTCTTATTTGGTGGCAATTCATGGCCGGACTAAAGTATTCGCTGAGGGAGAATTTAATGGTCACATCAGTGAAGTTCCAACAGGTGATAATGGTGGTGGCTTCGACAAAATTCTTGAACCAGATGGCTATGTAAAAACCCTAGCTGAATTATCCGACAGTGAAAAAATGCCATTACTGCACCGAACAAAAGCAATCGAAAATTTGTTACAACAACTAAGGAGTCAGAATGATGCAAATTAGTGAACAACAAATTAATACCGAAAATTTATTTGTAAATGATGTCTTAGCCGATGTGCAATCCAAGAGTCAGAACTTATTTTTAAAAATCATCTCCAATGATTCACAGCAACTAGCACAAGTTCAACAATTGATTGAACAAATGGACCTGGTTCAGCAGGTTAACCAAAATGAATTATTGTTTAAAATTAAAGTGGTTAGTCTGCGGACATTGCAGGATCAGCTACAAAAAACATTTCCTAATGATGAGATCAACCAGCAAATGAGTGAAATTGTTGCTGAACAAACTATCTACTGGCAGGCTGGTAGACATCGATTCAATTTATCTGAAAAACCATTGATTTATGGTATTTTAAACATCACTCCAGATTCATTTTATGATGGTGGCCGGTATCAAGACGAATCCGCGATTAAAAATCGTATTCAGGAAATGATCAACAGTGGGGTTGATGTGATCGAAGTTGGTGGGCAGACTACTCGACCAGGTTTTAAGGAAATTTCTGCTGCTGAAGAGTTGGAGCGAATTTTACCAGTGATTCAGATGATCAAGTCTCTTAGCGATGATGTGGCTATTGCAGTGGATACTTATAAGTTCGATGTTCTGCGAAAAATTATTGATCAGATTGATATTATTAATGATGTTAATGCTTTTACTGATGACGAGCGTAAACTAGCCTTACTTAAGGATACTAACGTTGGTCTATTGACGATGCATAGTGCAAGGGCAAAGGATTATGATAATCTGACAATGGAAATGAAGCACTTCTTTGAAGATAATCTACAAGCGTTGATGAGTGCCGGTATTGATCGGGAACGAATTGCTTTAGACCAAGGAATTGGTTATGCAAAAGTTGCTGATGGTTATCAAGATTATGCAATGATGCATAATATAGATCAATTTAATTACTTAAGAAGACCCATGATGGTTGCCATTTCTAGAAAGGGATTCGGTGCCAAACTATTTGGTTTAAACAAAGATGATCGCTTGCCGGTTACCTTGGTTGCAGAATCATATATGTATCTTCATGGTGGTAGAATTCTGCGGGTCCACGATATTGATGAGACGGTTCAATTGGTGAAGATGTTGGACGTTATCGAAAACGGATACTGGTTTGGTAATTAAAGATTAAGCACATGTAAAATATGAACGCTTGTTATGAGTATTAGTGGCATTTTTTAAACAATAGACTATAATCGGTATTATTTATTATTCCGAGGAGTATTTATATGATGGGTAGTTTATATGAGGTTAAACGAACTCAACGCGATTTAATTGATAGTTTGAGTCATTTATTGAAAAAAATGTCATTTGAAAAAATTACCATTGATGATATCTGTGAAGATGCCATGGTTCATAGAAGCACTTTTTATCGATATTATCACAATAAGTATGAACTTCTGCAAAATGCTCTTGAATACATTGTTGGTCTCTACTTTCACGAAAATGGCGAACCGACATCAGATGTTCAAGTGATTAAATACCTAATCAAGATTGTGGCATCTGATGCACAATTATTTAGAAACATAACCATTAACAATGAATTTTTTGATTCCTACAGTCAATTGGTCAAGATTGTCAGTGATATTATCGTCGAGGGGTTATTAGCACCCACTAGCGGTCCAAATAATCGTGATTTGAGCAATTTTCCTATGTTTAATAATATTGCCAAGTCTAAGAATGTTTCTTTATCTGTCCGGATATTCAGTGGCGCATTATTAACGGTTTTCATAGAATGGTTGAAGACTCCGGATGCATCAGAAGAAACTTTGAATGAAATGATTGACGATTTAATATGCGATTTCCAAGTGGCATAATTAAAAATGAGACAAATTCAGACATTTGTCGCAAAATGATATAAACAGTTCATTTTAATTCTTATAATCACTTTTTTACTGTTATATACTTACAATTCGTAAATACAGTAAGGGAGTGATTTTTTTGCAGAAATTTTTCAGTAAGATCGGGCAGGCCATTCACGACCACGCATTGTTAAGTATCATCGTCACATTGATACTAACGGTGTTGATTGGATTAGGCTTGCCACAAATTAAAATGGACATGAGTAATGCTATGTTCGTCAATAAGAATTCGTCATTATATAAAAATACTAATGAGTACCAAAAACATTTTGGCGGACAAACATTTGTCATTTCCGTTAAAAACAAATCCGGTGATGTAGTTAATTCTGATACATTTAAGAAACTTAATGGTTTCACCGAACAAATTGATAAGAACAACTCGATTCATTCAACCACAAGTATTGTGAACATTTTGAATGAACAGTTGGATAAGGCCAAAACTACAAAAGGTTCTGGAAGTGGTTTTGGGACTAATAATCCAAAATTGCAAAAAGCAATTAATGAACAAATGACTGCTAAGCAGCAAAAACAATTACAAGCTGATATTCAAAAGTCATTTACCAGTTCACAAAAACAAAAGATTCAACAATACACTCAAGGTATTTTGACCACTCAGCAAAAGATGGCCGCTCAACAAGCAATGCAGGCTGCAGTTGCTAAGGGCGCCAATCCTGCGCAACTTCAGGCAAATCCTGACACAATGATGCAAGCTATTAAAATGAGTAAGCGTCAAACTGCTCAAATTCAAGCTTATTCAATGAGCATTTTAACCCAAAAGCAGAAAACTATGATGGCAGCCGAAACATTGAAGATGTTGCCTAAAGTTCAGAATATGGACAACAACTTGATCCATCAATTTATTTACAGTAACGATGGTAAAGTTTCTAAAAGCATGAATCAGATTTTACCTAAGAATGGTAAATATGCACTGGTAACTGTCACTATGGCTGCTGGTGGTTCAATGAATTCACAAAAAGCGATGTATAAGAAAATCAACACTGCTTTAAAAGACAATCATCTCAAATCTGACGGTATTAAGACCAGAATTGGTGGTATGCCAGCCGTTAGTGGAACTGTCGGTGATGAAATGACTCACAGTATGATGATTATGCTCGTGTTGGCAGTTGTCTTAATGATTGTTATTCTAGCGTTGATTTTCCCAGTTCGCCGTCGTTTGCTTCCATTGATCTTCGTGTTACCAGGATTAATTTGGACATTTGGTATCATGGGATGGGCTCATATTAGTTTAACCATGGCCACCATGGCTACCTTACCGATTATCATTGGTCTTGGAACGGACTTTGGAGTTCAATTCTTAAATCGTTATGAAGAAGAATTCCGTAGAGATCATGATGTCATGTGGGCCACGACTGAAACGATTACCCATACTGGTCCAGCAGTCGGAACCGCAGTTACAGTTATGATCTTTAGTTTCTTAACTATGTATATTGCTAAGGCTCCAATGATGCACTACTTTGGATTAACTTTAGCTATTGGTGTTGCTGCTTGTTATATCGTGGAGCTTGTCTTCATGTTTAGTGTATTAGCACTTCGTGATCGCAAGGCTGACGTAAGTAAGTTAAGCAAAATTAAAACTGAAAACTCATGGTTATCAAAAGCACTTTCAAAATATGCAACTTGGGTTGCTCATCATGCAGTTATCGTTTTACTTGTTGGTATTGTTTTAGGTGGCATCGGTTTCTTCTATGAGAGTTCGATTCCTGTTGAAACCAACATGATGAAGATGATTCCACAAAGCATGCCAGCCGTAAAAGATACAGATGCAGTTCAAAAGGTTGCTGGATCAACCACTAACTTAACTTATTTGGTTAAAAGTGATCATAAATTAACTACCGCTGATGTTAAATATCTTGATAGCTTTGGTCGCAAAGAAGCCAATAAGTATCACCATATTCAATCAGTTACTAGTTTAGCGACAACCTTAAAAGATACTAGTGGTAATTCAACATTACCAACCAATAATGCAGCGGTTAATACCGGTATTAAGAATATGCCAAAAGTAATGAAGGACACATTAATCACTAATGACCAAAAGTACACTTCCATTGCATTCAAGATTGATCCTGGTTTAGGTTCTAATGAGTCATATGATTTGATGAAAGATATTAATCACGACATTAAAAATGAACCTAAAGGAATCAAAATTGTCACAGCTGGAGACCAATCAATGGCATTACAAGGTGTTAAAAATATGACGGCTAACCATGGACTGATCATAATTGCTGGATTAGCAATTATCTTTATCGTCTTGCTATTGGTTTATCGAAATATTCGGGATGCATTCTATCCATTGATGCCAATTGTTATCGTGCTTGGTCTGTCACCATTGACCCTTAAACTAATGAACACTAGTTATAATCCAGTTACTATTGCACTAAGTTCATTAGTGTTAGGAATCGGAACTGAGTTCACAATTCTAATTCTTGAGCGATTTATGGAAGAAGAAAAGAAGAATGGTGATACATTAACAGCCATTCAAACTGCTATCGGTTCGGTTGGCCAAGCCATAACGGTTTCTGGATTAACTGTTATTGGTGGCTTCTCCACATTAATGTTCATTTCTTTCCCAGTATTACGTTCATTTGGTTTAATTACTGTGTTAGATACTGCCTACTCATTAATCTGTGCCTTAACCATATTGCCTGCGATGATGTATTTGTTTAGATCTCGCAAAAAGAATAAGTAGAATGTTGTTTAAATTGAATGGTGTTTCTCAAAACACTAATTAAAAAATACTGTTGATAAATTAATTAATATTTATCAACAGTATTTTTTTGATGGTTTAATTGTGTTTGAAGCATGGAGAATTGTCTACTTTGGGAAAGTTTATTATATAATCAAGGTAATTAAATTAATTGAGGGACTGATATTCTTGAATCGTTTCCAACAATGGTGGGGGACACCACTTAAATTAGTTAATAGAGTAGTTAATCGAAAAATATCGTGGTTGGAATTGTTTTCAGATTTGGCTTATGTTGTGATGCTACATACTTTGATCACCAGTTTTTTAAGGGCAGAACACCATTACAGTGTGTGGTATTTCATTTTGTTCTTTCTGTTAACATTTTATATTTGGACTGATTTTACATTATTCTTTGATCTTCACGGAAGTCATAGTGCAAGAACGACGATTATTACGTTAATTCAAATGATCAGTGTTTTAGCAATTTCTACCAGATTTCCGTTAATCTTTGCTGGACAACTGAGGTCATTTATTTATATATATATTTTTGTTCAGGTTGTAATGATCTATCTTTGGACATTAGTGTTAAGAATTGATCCAGAGCATTGGGAGTCCGCCAGACTTTACCTGATTTGTGCTTGGTTGGCTCTCTTCATGTTGATAGGATGCTTGTTTTTTGGTCATCAAGCGCAAATTACATTGCTAGTATTAGTGACAATTATTAAATACTCTGTGATGTTGTTTAATAGTCCGTTCATGAATAATGAAATGAAACGGCGCAAAATAGAAATCGAAGAGTCGGAAGCCATTGAGGAACGTTACGGTGAATTTGCGATGATTGTTCTGGGTGAAGCTACGGCAATTGCTACCGAATATTTGACTGGTAAATCTGATTTAACTCACATCGTCGTTTTTATATTGGTGGTCTTAAATGTGATTGGAATTTGGTGGATATACTATGCGTTCATGGATAGTATCGTTCTTCGACCTAGCCATTATATCTGGGTAGAAATTCTTCACTCTTTTCATGAGTTACTAATCACAGTTTTGGCACTGATGGCATTGTTTCTATATGAAGTTTTAGAAGATCCAAGTGAGTTAACTTTAATCCTGTATATATTGAGTTTGCTGGCATCGATCGTGGTTATTTTTTGTATAAAAATCTATGCTCGCAGAGAGGGCAAAGTCTCATTGATGTTGGCTTTTATAATGGGTATTACGGTATTTATCATTGGCAGGTATTTATCAGAAATATCTATTTTGACGATTATTAACGTATTTTTAGCTTTAATAATCTTCATTGAGGAACGACGTCAAGTATTGGAAAGTCAGTAATTAAAAGGGATACAAACCATATGGTTTGTATCCCTTTATTATTTAGAAAATTAATAAATCAATACTTCAGCAACTAACAGGCCACCTCCAAAAATTAAAACGAAAGCCACAACTGGCCAGACGAATCTAAGCCAGTGGGAGTAGCGCATGTTAAGCATCTGCAGGGTGGCCATTACCAATCCTGTTGGGGCTAAGAATAACATCGCATATTGGCCAAATTGATAGGCAGTCACAACTGCGAAACGAGGAATGTGCACCGTATCTGCCAAGGGTGCCATGATTGGCATCGAAAGTACGGCCAATCCAGATGAAGACGGAACGATGAATCCAAGAAAGAAGAAAATAATTAACATCACTAAGATAAACACTGGACCGCTCATTTGCGATACCAGATTTGAAGAATAATTTAAAATCGTGTCTGAAATCATTCCTTCGTTCAAGACAATGTTGATTCCTCTAGCCAAGCCAATGATTAAGGATACACCGACTAAACTTGAAGCTCCATTAACGAATGCATCAACGACTCCTTTTTCACCAAGTCCATTTTGACCAGTAGCTGTGATGATCATAATAATAATTGCAAAGGTCAAGAATGAGGATGCCATGGTAGGGAACCACCATCCTTGGGTCATAACTCCCCAAACCATGATAGGAAATGTAATGACGAAGAGGACTAGAATTAATTTTTTACGAATGGTAAAACTGTTGTTGTTTTTGGAACTGCCTGAACTAACTGACCACATCTTATCAAAGGCTTCATGATCATCATATGAGTAGGAAAAAGCAGGATCAGCCTTAACTTTCTTGCTGTACCAGTAAAGATAACCGATAACGAAGACGGCTGCTACTGCACAACCGAAAATCCGAAAACCAATTCCTTGGGTGAAATCGATTCCGGCAGAGTTGGAAGCAATCACAACAGAGAAAGGATTAATGGTCGAAAAACAGGTTCCGACCGAACTGGCCAAGAATATCGCTCCGACAGAGACAATTGAATCATAGCCCATCGCAATAAATACCGGAACTAAAATTGGGTAAAAGGCGACGGCTTCCTCTTCAATTCCACAAAGAGTTCCACCCAAAACCATTAAAATTGCGACAAAGAAAATTAGCATAAATTCATGACCCTTGGTCTTTTTAGTCAGCGCCATTAAACCAGATTCAAATGCACCACTGGCTTTGACGACCCCAATCAAACCTCCAAGAACTAAGATAAAGACCATAATGTCAACTGCTTCGATCGTTCCACGAACCATATCGTTAGTGATGGCTCCTGGACCGGCTGGATGTTGCTTCAATCGTTGGTATGTATTAGGAATCGAAACGGCTTGATTAATGCCACCAGAAGTAAATTGTTTAATATCGATCTTAACGCCTAATTTATCCAATTCTTTTTGAGTTGCAGAAACGTGTTCCACTTTCCCAGATGGATTAGTAATTTGTAATTGCGAATTACTATAAGCTAATTTGGAGTAACTACCGGCTGGAATTACCCAGGTAGCAGCGACGGCAACAATGGTTAAAATAAATAAGATTACGAATGCCCCTGGCATTCGTAATTTAAAACGATGCTTAGTTTTCATGTAAAACTCCCCCTAAATTTAAAACTATGTGATAAATTGTTTTCAATCCTAGTGTACAATTTTAAGCAAAAGCTATCAACACAATATTGTAAACGTTTTCAGAATTGTCGAAAACTGGCATTGAAAATGATAAATATTTATCAAGTTGCTTTCATTTCCAGACGTTGTAGAATTAAATGAGTAGGAGGAGAGAATTTTGAAACGAAATATAATTAAACTGGCATTACTTTCAATGACTGTATTTTCTTTTATGGGATTATCCGGTATGAAAGATGCTCAAGCAGCAAGTGCTCAGACTACGACACCCACATGGATGCAACCATCTCAAAAAATTGCTTATCCTAAATGGTCAAACATGACTAATCCATGGGTGTACGTCAGCACTAAAAATCAAAAAGTCTACATTCATGGTAATAACAAGGTGATGTACACTATGTACTGCTCAACGGGAACCAAATCATCACCAACCCCTAAGGGAACTTACCACATTCAACGCGAAAGGGGATTATCATTTTATAATCCATTTTCAAAAGAAGGGGCTAACTACTGGGTATCATGGAAGGGCCATGGCGTCTATTTATTCCATTCAGTACCAGTAGATAGAAATGGTAAATACATACCTTCTGAAGCCAAATTGCTTGGTAAGAAGCCTCATTCTCACGGTTGTATCCGCTTATCAGTTGCAGATGCAAAGTGGATGTATCAAACCATTCCTTATGGTACGAAGATTGTTATTAAATAAAAAATGGAATTAATTTCAGTATGAAATTAATTCCATTTTTGTTTACCGATTTAGTTTTAATTCATACAGAATTTCGTCATGGATTTCTAAAGCGTTATCGGCAATTATGGGAATATCTGGTTTGATTTTTCGAGCTTCATCTACCGCACCTTCGATAACATCAATTGCTGAAAAGCCAAGATATTCATAAAGCTGCTGTGCTTGAACGTTGTCATTAGTTGTGATGATGTTAATCGTGTCTAGATGATGATCTTTAGCAATCAATTTGACTTGATCTAACAAACTGGTTCCGATACCTGTTTCATCACTAAAACTGTTCAACGAAACGATTTCCACTAAATCTGGTTTAATTTCATAAGTTACGATGCCTACGATGTCGTCGCCTTCATGAGCAACCAATCCATCAAGTTTATTAATGTTATAAACACCTGAAGAAAGAATCATTTCATCTGATCCCCACAGCGATTCAAATAAATCAACTATCAATGGGCGAACCTCATTAATATCGGTAAACGATAATGTCGACTTAGTATTTTCAGTCATTATAATCAACCCATTTCTTTTTATGTTTTAGTATATTAAACCCTGTTATCATCACTGATGCAACCAATTGACCTTGAAGCTAATCGATCCGTGGTTTGCATTCCAAACTGAGCTGATGTAAACTAAATTGTGCACAATTGATATGTGCCGAACGAGAGAGAAAGGGGATCATTTTTTATGAAGTTATTTGTAAAAGACGCTGCCGCTAAAGTTTTATCTGAAAGAGCTGCTGGATATCCAATCCTTAATTTGATTTTGGATGACGGCTCAAATAAGTATTCTAATCTTGGAGGAAGTTGCGCCATTGGAGATAGTTTTCAAATTGTCGCATCTTCTGAGACTGATGAAGATTTCAGTAATTTACTTGAAAGCAACACAGATTTCATTTTCTTTAGTTCTAAAGATGAGCTGACTTTTTGGAAAAACGGCTTAACTTTAGACTACAAGGGAAGCAATTTTGTTTTAAAAGATGATACTGGAATCCTTGATAGCGCAGTTCGATTCTCGATTGCTAATGAACAAAAACCATTGAGTAAGCAAGAAATGGTTAAAATGAGTCAAATGATCTGCTAACAATAAAAAAGCTTACTTCGACAAAAACGGAGTAAGCTTTTTTGCTATGGTCGAGCATATTCATTTCCGCGAGCTGCACGCTGACCGCCGGCAGCTTGAGCTTGAGAAATGCTCAGATAACGGTAATTGTTCGGATTAGTTACGCGAGAATAAAATTTGTTTGAATCAGATAAAAATACCATGTTGGTGGCTGCCACTGACCATTGACCTTGTTTTGTGATTGATGAGTTCGATTGGTTAATGGATGACGGGGCAGTAGTATGAGTTGGACTGGTTGATCTGTGTGTTTGTGTTCTGTAATTGTTTGATGAGCTGACAATTGGTTTGGCATTGTTGCTACCAGTATTGTAATTGATCTTAATACCTTCAACTGAATTTATTACTACGACTTCTGTATTGATTTTATTATCAGAAGAATGGATGTCTACGATAGAGCCTCTAGGAATGGTTTCGTTGCCTACATATACAGGTGTCGTTTCATAATCAATAGTGTTGTTCGTCTGGGGATGACTCTTCCAATAATTCTCGGCTGTTTCTTCTGCAAATCTCATACCACCATTTTGATTAGCCCCGGTGTTTTGCGGTCTGGTTCCAGTGGTGAAGTTGTATTCAGAAGTGTATGACTTGCTTCCTAATAAGCTGTCAGCGATGGAGTGACTACGATTATAAAGGTACCCATGATAAGTTCGACCTGTTAGATGAAAGTAAATGGCGACTTTAGGATTAGGAGTGGGCCATGCGGGCGGATCAAGTGGACTACCTTGGCGGGATCCTTCAGAAGATTGATATTCTGAATATGTTAAGACTGCGCGAGCGGTAGCAGATCGGCCTTGACTATCACTAGTGAAACGATAACCACCAGCGTGTAAGTTACTAAATCCACTTAATCTGGCTTTACCGTTTTGCCAATAATAATTACCAGTGGGACCCGCAGATTCACTATTCGTATAATTAACAAGTTTAGTTAAAATTATTTTTCGCTGCGAATTAATTTTAGTGCTAGCAGGTGTATGTCTTTGCTTAACTGATTTGGTTACTTTAGCCTTTTTATGTGAATTGCTAGTGTTCTCTTTGGAAACTGACTCAGTTCTTGTTGTTGAGTCAGAAGTGCTTGTGGCATCACTGCTCGATCCACAAGCAGTCAATAAACCACCAATCATCAGGATGGTAACCAGTAACGTCGTCATTCTGGTCAATTTTAAATGATGCTTATTGTCTTTTATGTACAAATTATTTTCCTCCATCAAATTATTATTTGTTTTTTCTAATGTGAAACCAGTGTTAACGGCCATATACCATTTTAAACTGCCTTTTACCAATCTCAAAGATTTTTTTAGATAATAAAACATGAAAATTCGTAACAAACTTCTATAATGGAATTGAAGGGGTCTGGACGAATTTGAAGCAAAAAATTTCTGTCCGCCTTGACTCTTGCTTAGAACAATTCTAAGATAGTAATTGTTATAGAGTTTGCTCTTTACATTTATTAATATTTAGGAGGAGTTTCATATGCCAAAAACTAAAGTTGTTGTAGTAGGTGCTTCACACGGAGGTCATCAGGCGATACTAGAATTACTTCACCGATACGATAATCTTGATATTACAATGTTTGAAGCAGGTGACTTTGTTTCATTCATGTCTTGTGGAATGGAACTATACTTAGAAAACAGTGTTACGGACGTTAATGATGTTCGTAACTTTGAACCTAAGCAATTTACTGATCAAGGTGTTCATGTCTTAAACAATCACGAAGTTACCAAGATTAATGCTGATAAAAAGACTGTCACAGTTAAGGACGCTAAGAGTGGGGAACTTGCCGACTACGATTACGACAAATTGATCTTAAGTTCAGGTGTTACACCTAATAATTTACCAATTCCAGGAACTGATTTAGAAAACGTTGCATTGATGCGTGGTTATGATTGGGCAACCACAATTAAGAGCAAGTTGGAAGATAGCAGCGTTAAAAATATCACAATTATCGGGGCTGGATACATTGGTATCGAAGCTGCTGAAGCTAGCCGTAAAGCAGGCAAAAATGTGACATTGCTAGACATGCTAGATCGTCCACTAGGTGCTTATCTTGATTCTGAAATGACTGATATCTTGAATAAACACTTGGAAGATAAAGGTATCAACGTCGTTATGGGTGCTACTATCAAGTCATTTGATGGAGATGGTGCAGTTAAGGCTGTTACTACTGATAAAGGTACATTTGATTCAGACTTCGTCATCCAAGCTGCTGGGGTTAAACCTAATACTGATTGGTTGAAGGGAATCGTTAATCTAACTGATCGTGGTTTTATTGAAACTAACGAATACTTACAAACTAACTTACCAGATGTATATGCTGTTGGGGATGCAACATTGACCTACTCAATTGCTGCTCAAGCTAAGATGCCAATAGCTTTGGCTACTGTTGCTCGTCGTCAAGCTCGTTATGTCACTCAACACTTATTTGAAAAACAACCATCTGTTCCATTCAAGGGATTAGTTGGTTCTAGTGCACTTAGCGTCTTTGATTACCATTTTGCAACTAGTGGTTTGAACGAAGCTTCTGCTAAGCGTAATGGCGTGACAGTTGCTTCTAGCTTCTATGAAGACACATTGCGCCCAAGTTATGTTCCTGAAGGCGAAGATAATCCAAAAGTTTATGTTAAAATTTTGTTCGATCCACAAACTCACCGACTTTTAGGTGGCGGCGTGCTATCGACTTATGATATTACAGCTGAAGGAAACGTTTTGGCCTTAGCTATTCAAAATGAAATGAAGGTTGAAGATCTTGCTGAAGCTGACTTCTTCTTCCAACCTGGTTTTGACCGTCAATGGAGTTTGATGAACTTAGCTGCTCAACATGCTTTAGGCGAATCTAAGTTTTAATTTATAAATAATGAAAACACCTCAGAGATGAGGTGTTTTTTATCTGTTGATGCGAATAAGTAGTAATTGTAACCATTGATTTGTTACAATTACCGTAGATTAGATAAAGGAGATTTGTATGAATAAATTAAATAATAAGGGCATTGTGCTAGCTTAGAGGCTAGCAGGCAGCCTCCCAATTTAAAAAAATTTAGGAGGAACACAATGCGTACAGAAAATAAATATCAAGTAAGTTTACAGGCTCAGGACAATTATAAAGTAATTGATGATCAAAATAATGAATTTGTGGCTAAACTCACTGGGCAACTTATGAATGACGGTAAACGTCCAGTAGTCGGCGATGAAATAATTGGTGAATCTCAGACCGATTTTGTCATAATCAAGGATGTTTTACCGAGAAAAAGTGTGTTGAAACGCCAAAATGAAGGCTCACATCAACGCGAGCAAATCATCGCAGCAAATTTGGATTATGTATTTATTACTATGTCTGTCAACCAAGATTTTAACTTGGCTAGACTTGACCGCTATACAACGTTGGTTTGGGATAGCGGGGCAAATCCAGTCATAGTATTAACTAAAACAGATTTAATTAGTGATGAACAACTTGCAGATTATAAAGCTGAGATTGAAGTCAATGCTTATGGGATTCCAATCGTTACTACTAATAAGGATGAACTTTCATCTCTTGAACAGTTTGGTCAGTATCTCACTCCTGGAATCAACGTGGCATTCATCGGATCTTCAGGTGTAGGTAAGTCAACTTTGATTAATCGGCTGATGAATCAAGTCGTCGAAAAGACTAAAGATATTCGTGAGGACGATGGCAAAGGTCGTCATACTACGACTACTAGTAGGATGCATTTACTGATTAATGGAGCTCGCCTTATAGATACTCCCGGAATCAGAACCGTTGGAATAGTTGGTGTCAGTCAGTCCGCTGCTGAACAAACTTTTAGTGATATTGTTGAGTTAGCTAAAGAATGTAAATTTAGTGATTGTCAGCATGAGTCAGAACCTGGTTGTGCCGTTAAACGAGCAGTCGCAACTGGTGAATTGTCAGCTGATAGGTTAGCAAGTTATCAGAAGCTTCAACATGAACTGCAATATTCTGGAATGTCTGGTCGGCAAATTGAACAGGCTAAGACTGAGCGAATGTTTAAATCAGTTGGTGGTATGAAAGGGTTCAAAAAGAATGTTAAGAAGATAGCAAAAAAGTAATTTAATATGAAAAAAGAACTGGTCTGTTTGTTTAACAGATCAGTTTTATTTTTTAGATTCTTTGGCTAATTATGTAAGCACATTTACAAGACAAGTTAATTGTATGGCGGATATACATGGTGTATACTTTCGGCGTAAAACGAAATTAGGTGATTGGAGGGGTTAACATGGTTAGAAAAACCGTTGATAGATGGGGTAATTCTCAGGGTGTTAGATTGCCAAAAAATTTGTTACAACAAATTGGTTTGGACGATCCAGTTGGCGAAGAAATTGAAATTGATGTTAGAAATAATGAAATTGTTATTAGGAAAGCTGATAATCGCTCACCTTTGGATAAGAGATTTGACGGTTTTGATGTTGAACAATACTTCAATGGCCAAGAAACTAGAGAAATTGATTTAGGTGATGCAATTGGCAGAGAAGAGCTTTAAGCAATTCTATTGCAATAGTTATTCTGAATGGGGGATTTTAAATGGCTGAGTCTAAAGGAGATATTCATCATGCTCAGGGATGGGATGAAATTAAGCAGGGATCAATCTGTTGGTCTGACTTAAATCCAACTTTGGGTCATGAACAGCATGGCAGACGGCCGGTGTTAGTCGTATCAAATGCTGAATATTATAAGTACACTAAAATGGTTAAGATCGTCGCCATTTCTTCTTCAGAACGGCAAGCTAGTTTTCCGTTAAATGTTCCTTTAACAGGGACTAAAACTAAGGGATTTATTCTTACGGATCAAGAGCGGGCAATTGATCCAGAGAATAGGAATATTGAGTTAATTGAACAAGCTCCAGCTGAGATTCTAAGTCACGTGTTGGAGTTGATTGAGGAAACTTATTGATGCCGTTCCTAAAAAACGTTGTGCTTTCCTAAAGTTGGCTAATATGATAAAGTATTAGTGCAGTATTTTTCGGGGTCGTTAAGGATTCGACGGGTATAGGTCGAGCCTGGATTGCGCTTCGTGCGGCGTCACGTTAATCCGTCCAGTTTAAATTATAACTGCAAAAAATAATAACAATTCTTACGCTTTAGCTGCCTAATAAGCGCTTAACGTAGATCCTCCTAACTTCGTCCACGGGTTAGATCTGGGTCCTAAATTTAGTGGACTCACGCTATTCGCTCCCACCTGAAGTAGATAGAAGAGATTAATCAGGTTAGTCATTGATGGGTGCCTTGATTTGCGGCGTTTTCAATGGCGAATTTTAAATAGTAGATCTATGAGCGTAGATATCTAGGTGCCGATATGCTCGGACGCGGGTTCGACTCCCGCCGACTCCAGTTTTGAATATACTAGAACCAATAAGAAAAAGCTCAAAGCCTATCAAACCAAGGTTTTGAGCTTTTTTGTTGTTTTTAAAAGGGACTAGAAAGTATAAGAAAGTAATATCGAGTTGCACAAAAGTTGCACATTTTCGATTTGTGCAACTTTTTTGTGCAACTCGATAAATTGTGTCACATTTCTCTCACTGATAAATTGTCGCCTTTTATGTTATCAAGGATTGATTCAATTTGATTATCAGCTTGAGTTTTATACTCATCGATCAAATAAGAATAAATTCGGCTGGTGGTGGACACGTCAGCATGACCTAATCGTTTTGCGATCACATACAAATCAACGTGATTAGCAAGTAGGTAGGCAACATGAGTATGCCGCAACGAATGAAAGTGAAAACCAGTTCTTTGAATATCATTTTTCTTCATTAAATTACGCAATGCTTTATTCACAGCGCCAGAACTGGGTATATTACCGGTATTATTGGCAAACACTTGTTGATTGTCGCTAGGGTTGTGTGCTTCTTTCAACTGTTTTAGTTCATTTAGCAGTGTATTGTTTACACGAATAACTCTCACTGATGATTCATTCTTGGTGCTAATAAACTTGCCAGATTCGCTATTCCATGATTGTTTAACAGAGATTGTCTTAAAATTCCAATTGATAGCACCCCATTGTAATGCTTGGATTTCACCTAATCGCATACCTGTGTATACAGCAGTTAGAATCATATAATTAGATGTGTACTTATAGTCAGGATGCGTGATGATATATGAAACTAAGTCAGTCATTTCATTAATATTCAAGTATTCAATTTTTTGCGTGCGAGTTTTATCAAAGACTAACTTAACACCGACTGTAAAATCTTTCTTTAAATCATTTTCATAAACAGCACTTTGGACACAGGCTTTGATTAAACTATTCATCTTAAAAATAGTTGACTTAGCATGACTATTCCCGAAATCATTAATAAATTCTTGGTATCTTTTACGAGTCATATCACTTATAAAAATATTTGAAAAATACCGTTGTAACACTTTATGAAAGTGGCTATAAGTCTGATAGGTTCTTGGACCGACTGATGGTTCTTTATATAGTTTAAACCAGTGCCAAAAATACTCCGGAAAATCTGTCTTGCCATTAATTAAGTTACCGTTATTAACATCAATCTCTAGTTGATTACCATATAATTCAGCTTCTCGTTTTGTGTTGAATCCGCCTTTGGATTTAAATTTCTTATTACCCGCAGCATCTTTATAAGCAATCCGTACTTGCCATTTTTTACCGCGTTTGGTTATGGATGCCATAGTTATATCTCCTTTTGTCAAATTCAAGTATTGCATTTTACTTTTATGGGGCACGTATGTTCTTTTGAACTTAAAAATAAAACCCCAAATAGGGGTCAATACTCATCGATGGAATCGAACCATCGTGAATACCATTCTATTAATATTATTTTTGTTTTAACATGTTCATTAGCTTTTTAACATTGCCTTGGATAATAAAATCATTTCTAGAGTTGTCGGATAGCAATATACGATTTTTAAGTAATTCTTGTTTATTAGGGATATTTCCTTGGAATGGTTTAGTTATCTTTTTATTAGAGTGTAAATTATACCGATACCATTGTCCGTCCCTAGTTATATAGACGTTGTTTTTATCTATATTCTGGTCATAGTAGTATGCGAATTTATGTCCATTTGGGTCATGGAGATTATCATCGGCAAAAATTTGTCCATTTATAGAATTAACCGTTGCTATTTCGTACCCCTGGGCGTTTTTGGTGCTATAAGTTCCACACGCTGTTAATAAAGGTGTGATAATTAAGGTAAATGACAATAAAATTAAAATACTTTTCCAATGTTTTTTCATCGACTTCCTCCGCTTAAAATGTCCAGCTTTTAGCGTCATCAGTATTTGGACGAATCTAGAAAATTATCTGTAAAAGTGCAAGTGGGCTACATCATAAAGAACGGTCATATTGTGATGTCCTTTGTATTTGATTGTGATCCCGTTATATGCGTTTCCTTTAGGATTAGCAGTAAATGTATTGGTATTAATCCTAGTGTAATAAAGTTTATGCCAACGGCCATCATAAAAATTTGCATGGTACTTATAGCAATTGAGGTGATAATTGATTCCCCATTTATTTGCTTTCCATCTGTGTTGCATTCTAGCAGGTACAGCACTGCTAGCCTGTGTGTTTGTGGGAGTATTTGCTATTGCGGTGATTCCTAATAACATAGCAGCAACACCCGTTAATACATATTTACTTATCTTCATTTTTATCTCCCCAGAAATGTCGTCAGTTTTTGGACAATACTCATTATTTATTGACAAAAAGTCCATATTGTTCAATAATTTATTTTGAAGAAGATGGTGATGTTTATGAGACCTAAGCGAAGAAAAAACACTCTAAAGGAATATGATTACTTCGAAAGAAAAGTATCTGATAACATACATCGGGTCCATAAGAAGAGTCAACAATTACAAATGGAAAATGAACGACTAGAGAGTGCTGTTAGTAAAAGAATAAAATTTATTCAAAATAGATAGCGATTGGCTTTATTAGCCGATCGTCTTTTTTTATACCTGTAAAAGTTGATAGTATATTCACTGAAAGTCCTGGTAATAAATATTGCATGGCATCAGTTATATTATTTTCATCGGAATGCTGATAAGCGGCAGAATCATCGGACTCAATTATAGACTCGACTTCTCCGAGAACAGTTATTTTTCTAGTACTAAGAGCCAACATTTGCAATTGTGTCAGGTTCATTCTTAAATTTGACGTTTCAGCGAACACTAAAGAGCTTTTTAATTTGAACATAACTGTATCTGGAAATAATGAGTTTAAAAAGTCTGTTGATTTTTTAAAGCTGTCAAATCCTTCAACCCAGGAATCATCAAAATCGTCAGCCAATTTCATTAAATGGATCGCAGATTTATTTCTAGTTATTTCTGACAATGATTTGAAATCTAACAACGAGAAAGGCTGCTTTAACTTAACAATAGAACCTTCTGACTGTTTGGAAGTTACTTTTAACAATTCAGCGTCTTCAAGCTCTTTCTCTACTAAATCAACAGCGAAATCGTTGTATACTGTATCAATTGCTAATTGATTCATTTTCCCATTAGTTTCTGATCCTGTTTCCATAGCAGATCTGCCCATTGATGCCTTATTTGAATTTAATCCAGCACTTTCTTCGTGATGTTTTTGCTTAGTACTTGATTCCAATGTAGATGTTGTGGTTTGTTGAACGTTCTTTATTAGTTGAGGAATTCCATCTTCAAACTGAGCTAATAATGAATTCATCTCTACTGTATCCAAATAGATGTATTCCCTTGGACTTTTACCGTTATCTTTTAATTTACTCATTTAATATCTCCTTGCAAAATTTTTAATACTTCCCAGCGGAGTCGAATCGCTGCAAGAACCATAGAGAGTTAAAAATTATTGTTTCACCCAGTGCTTACCGTTGAAAATGTACATAATAGAGTCGTTAGATGAAAATGATTTAAACCAAAACCAATATGTTCCTTTGTAAACATGAGTACCATGTTGCAAAATTATATTTTTACTATTAGGACTGAAGTTAGAACTAAATCCAGTGCTATCTTTACTAGCATTATATGGTCTTAAGTCATGTAATTCATTGTCCATATAGAACATCTTGCCGTTAAACTTTACTTGGACTACGTCATCTTTTACATATTTTGCTGGCCACTTTACGTATACCTTAGTAGTGTGATTTTTTAATGTGTAATCTGGCTCATCGGTTCCATCTGCAGCAGCATCTTTAGAGTTATATAAATCGGCACTTTCAGAGCTTTGATCCAGATATGCACTACGCCAAGTATTATAGAAAAAGTCTGTAGAGTCGGCTGTTCTAAACTTGTATGCCTTACCTAACTTAGGATGTTTAGCAATTGATTTAGTTTTGTAATAGTATCCAACGTTGTAATCACCATATCCGGCGTATGACAATATTCTAATAGCGGTATGTCCCAAATGTTTAACACGTTTATAATATGGCCATTCATCTGACGCGTACTTTCCAATGTTATAGTATCCTTTTGAATTTCTATCTACGAACATTTGACTATGTCCCCGAGCATATCGGGGGAATTTGTTACCATGTAAGGTAATACTTCCATATCCCGTTGAATACGTCCTAAAAGTATATTTATTGGCAGTTATCGAACTATATCCACCATTGTATGAATACCAGTGTCCTCTTAATGAAGTAGGTACAGTTGTATATGTTTTTGCTTCTGCAGGCTTGTTATTAGCAATAGTAAGACCACTAACAAGTGCAATAGCGCCAACGATTATTGATTTAAATATTTTCATAATTTATCTCCCCAGATATGTACAGCTTTTATAGTCTTCAGTATTTGGACGTTAATCCCGCACGTGGAATTGAACCATGTTTTAGTCGCCAGACGCGGGTAATAATTATGTTAATGTACTACTGGATTATTTGATTCGTTGTTATTTTTTACAGGATGTTGCATGAAACTAAATACACTAGCGATGATAAGCAAAACGATAGCTGGAAATGCTGCCCAAGCTCCAAACAGATAAACTACATTACCGATAATTCCTAGAATAGGGCCAACGATAGAAATGTTTACTTTATGGCTACGAATCAATGAAATAATATTTAGTGCTAAACCAATTAAAGCCATAATAAGTAAAAAGTTAGCCATATTGTCGGCCTGGTTACCACCGCCATCACTGAAAGCAGCTCCGATAATTAAAAACCATGAAAAGAAAAATAGGATTACATTGATGATGTCATCAATAGCGGTCCACATATTCAATTTTAATTTCAAAATAAATTCCTCCCAATATACAGCTTTTAACGAGGATCAGTAATATTGCTCGTAAATATAATTAATCGGATATAGTATATTAATTCACATGTTTAATTAAATAAAAAACCGAATTAACGGTCTGTGTTATTGATGTTTATAAACTTGGATATCCATATTCATGAACTAGATCCATCCAATTATCGGGAATATGACCATTTTCTTCTACATATAGTTGTCCTAGTAGACTAACTGCAAATTTATCAGCCTGTACTTCATAGTGTGTTTTAGCGAAGTCATTTGATACATAGTAGGCCTGCATATTGGCATGCTCGATTGCATGACCCAATTCATGAGCGCATACAAAGTAGCGTTGATTAGACTCCTTTAAACTTTCTGCCAATAAAATAATAGGGCGCCCAAAGAAGTTAATGGTATCGCCTAATGGCTTTTTTGAAAAAGGACGGTATTGAACATCAATATTCAACTTCTCAGCAATAGTGAACGGGTCGAAAGTACCGTAACGTTGACCGAGAAAACTAATTAATTTTTTAAGTTGTCTATCGTTCATTCTTTCGTTTATCCTTTTCCAGTTCTTCCCAAAACACTTGGGTGATGATTTGATCCACACGTTCACGCTGTTCTTTGGTCAAATCCATACCTTTATAAGTCATTTTCCCGTTTTCGGCTAAGAAGTTATGTAGATCATTAATATCTTTATCTGTTGCCCAACTAGGTGTGGATGGGTCATATGAATTAATATCATTTTTACTTAATTCATCAATACTTACGTTAAATACTCTACTAAAGTTGGCTAAATCTTCTGCACTTGCAGATGTGTATCCTCGTTCGATGTTAGAAATCACTTGAGGCGTTAAATGAACTAAATCACCTAATTGTTTTTGAGTAAGGTGTTTATTTTTTCTTAATTGTTTTATTTTGTTTCCTAAATTATTCATGTTTAGTACCCCTTATGTATCTGTATTATAAACTAAACAACGGATTTCGTGATAAAAATAACGGAATTATGGAATTTTTTATTGACAATAACGTAATCCGTTAGTATACTTATATTTGTAATCAAGTAGGAGGTGATCGGTTGCAAGTTCAAAGAAATATCGCCAAGATTAGAGAAGCTAAAGGCGTTAAACAAAGTGCAGTTGCTTCTTTTCTTGGTTACAATAGTCAAAAATATTATCGTATTGAGAAAATAAATAAGACAATATCTACTGATGATTTAAATAATATTGCCTTATTTTTAGGAGTAGATATTAATATTTTTTTCGATGACAAACTAACGGATTCCGTTATTGAAAATGTGGGTAAAGAGAAACAACCCAGCTAGAAGGGAGGTGAGGAAATGAAGAATAAAGGCATAGAGATAGAAGTTCCTAATTTAAGTAAATTAATACAGTTGCTTGAACAAGCCGACAAGCAAGCCAAACAACTGCAAAAATATCTTGATGAAATTAAAGAATTTGAATTAGTTATCAAATCCTAATTGACGGAAAACATATTCTTCAGTTCCAGTACCTTTAAAGTCTTCCCAGTTTTCGAAATCAGTATTTTCACTGATAAACACATTTAACTGATCTTCGTTAATTGAGTCAAAATCGTCTGTGTTAAATTTACCAGAATCGAGGAATTCATAGACGTTATCGAACTTATTGTTTGTGTGTTCAAGCATAAATTCGGAAGGAAAAATAACTTCAAATGGAACGTCTTGCTTTCCGTTTCTTTCCATATCTTTCATCTTGTCGATCATACCAGACAACCGATCAAAATCATCAACCATTGTTATCACCTCCTTCGAGATTAATTATCTCATAAGGAGGAACGAATATTAAGGTTTCAAAGAACGAAAGGAGATAGCCAGTGAAGGATATTATAAATCAGCTAAGTTCTTTTGCAGATCCCGGTTTATATGGTTGGTATTTTGCTTTCATATTGATTCTAATACATGCTTACGTGCCGAAAACTTATGCAAAAGTTCTCCTGGCAGGTTTGGATATTTTAATTTTTTTGATAATTCTTCCGCTTCTTTGAGAAGGACATCAACAAGTTTTTCAAAACTTGCATTATATACAAATTCCGCTTCAACATATTCGCTACTATTTTTTCCGTACTTTTGGGAATATTCAAAATTAAAATTATATCTTTGAAAATCCAAGTAGGAATTCATCATGTTAATACCCATCATAGAAACGTTTTTATCCAAGATAGGTAACAGCTTTTCTTTATTTTTCAAATAAAGTCGCGTGTATTCATCTTTCCAAAAATATCTTCCGTTAATAAGAACCATCATAAATGGCAGGTACAGCTTCTCATATCTCTCTTTAGCAGCAGCTACACTTTGCCTTTGAGAAGCTTGGAGACGTCCAATCACATAGGTAGAAATAATGGTAACTGTAGGAACAATCCAAGCAGCCATTACTTTTCCACCTCGTTGTAGGGCGGGAAGTTCATTAATTCAATGAAAGACATGTCCAACCCAGCGGCAATTTTCCTGAGCGTTTTAACTTTTGGGCTTGCACTAGCCCCTCGAAAAATTGCGTTTACTGAGGATTGTTGCATGCCAGATAAAGTTGCAACCCTGTTAATGGTTAAGTTTCGTTCATTAATGATATCCATTAAACGGCTCGCAATTAATTCAGAATCAGTTTTCACCAGTGTTCACTCCTAACATTTTATTGCTAACACCAATTGTAACAACAAGACATGATGAAATTTAATTTATAGCAAAACTTTGTTGACATTCAGCAAAACTTTGTTATAATTAAATCATTCAGTTAGCAAAACTTTGCTAACAAAGGAGGTGATGTAATGTCTAACCGATTACGTTTTTACAGAGAAAAACAAAAGATGTCCCAAACGGATTTATCGCTAAAGAGTGACGTCAAGCAGACCACGATTAGTTCAATCGAAAGAGGTACTGTTCCAACACTAACGACGGCTCACAAGTTGGCTAAAGCTTTGGGAATTAAAACAGATGACCTATTAGCAGAAGAGGTGACTAAGTAATGGAATTAATCAAAGTTGATGTTAATGAAAATTATGAACAGGTCGTATCTGCTCGAGATTTATACAAAGGGTTGAAAGTAAAAACTAGATTTAGCCAGTGGGTAACACAAAACTTCTCTTCCTTTATTGAAGGCAATGATTTTGAGGGTGTAGTTGTAACTACGCCCTACAATCCTAACCATCCAAGCGGACAGCAACAGAATATTCAAGACTACGCTATTACCATTGATATGGCTAAAAACTTAGCACTCATGAGTAAAACTAAGATGGGAGCTAAATATAGAGCTTACTTTATTGAAGTTGAGCGTAAGTGGAATGATCCTGCCGAAGTGATTAAGCGAGGGTATGAGTATTTAAAAGATGAAAATTATGATTTAAAAGCAGAAAACCGTAAGTTAACTGCAAAAAATGAACTCATGTCTCCTAAAGCAGCGTATTTCGATGATTTGGTGGAAAGAAGTACATTAACTAACTTTAGAGACACTGCCAAAATGCTTGGGAAACGACAAAAAGAATTTATTAATTGGCTTTTGGACCATAAGTACATTTACCGAAACTCTCATCATGTGATTAAGCCTAGAGCAGCTTATGCAAACACTTATTTCACTATTAAGGATAATAAGCAAGGCTATCCGCAAACGCTTATAACTCCCGAAGGAAGAAGCGCATTTAACATAATACTTAATGGAGCAGTTAAAGAGGTGACTAAGTAATGACTAACGAAGAGCGGCTAGATAAGTTGGAGCAAGAAAACAAGGAACTTAAGGCTCAAATTGAACGGACAAAAAACGTTTCAGTTTGGCCAGGCCTTAAAGATGAAATCAGGATTTATTGCTTATCCAAAGATGATTCAGACATAAATAATGTCAAAGCTTACAGCCTACAAACAGCAATTTATACCATTATCAGATTCAGTTTAGGAATTTCTAATGTTTCATCAATTAACCAAAGCAACATTGATGATGCTCGCAAAGTATTTGAAGAGTTAAAAGGTGTTATTTAGTTGTCAAAGAACTAAAGGAGGTGATCGCATGACACGTAAAGAAATGATTAACTATTTAATTCGTCACACAAGTAATACGACAGATGATTTGAACTTGCTAAGTGACGAAGGGTTAAGCAGAGCTGTTCAAATTATTAATCAACAAATCGAGCAAGAATTAACGGAACTAACCTTTGCATAAATTAATTATGCGATTATAGCTCGACAAATAGAACTAAATATTTTGACGAAAGCGTGATTTAAATGCGGGAAAGAAAAGAAGCCAAACAATTAAGTTTGGCATTAGGAAGATTACCTAAGGGGGTGAATAAAGGCGATGTTGCTGAGAGTGTACCAGCTACTAGAGGAGCCTTATCAAGGTGGTCAAAAGGCGATCGCAAAATGAGCCATGATGTAATGCATCCTATCGCTAAATTATTAAAAGACGCATTCTTCACTTACTCGGCCTCAAGAGCTGATTACGGAACGTTATCTTTTAAAGATGACAAACGACATAAAGCGGATTTGTTTGCCAGTGTTATTGATCAACAGCAACAAGAAAGTGAACGAATTGCAAAGCAACAAATAGCTTATCAAAGCATGATTAAGTCGGATGGATATCGAACATCTAAAGATGAACAAATCATTGATAACTACTTTGACGAATACGCCGAAGAGATGTCAGCAGAACTTACTAACTTTTTTATCGAGTGCGATTACAACCGGCGAGACCCAATGAAGATTTTTGAAAAGGTTAACGACAAGATTGGAGGTTAACTTATGCCACAAGCTTTAAGTGCAAAGGTAACAATTCAAATACCTGATCAATATGTACTAGTTAATAAATCAGAGTATCAAGAGATGCAAGCTGACTCATTAGCCGGATTGCGATGGACAATGAATGACTTACGCAAGCATTTAGGAAACAAGAGTATTAGTTGGATTAAGCGAAATATCTTGTTCAATCCAAAGTTTAAAAAAGAACTTGACCAAATGGAACTTGATAAATATTTGCATAGATCAACTGGTAACGGTAATCCATGGTGGTTTAAAGCTAGAGAGTTTAACAAGTTTATCGATAAGCATTGGTCAGAAATTAATTGGGATTAGGAGGCATATGTATGATTAATAACTTCGATCAAAGAATCAGCGTCTTAAATCGTCGAATTTACCAAGCTAAACAAAATGGTGACGAAAAACAAATCGCTGGCTTACTGCAACTAAGAAATCAAGAAATCATTAAACACAATGAAAGGGAGCTATCGCATGTTAGACATCTTACAAGAGTTAATTAGTAAAGGCATTACATTCATCATCTATTTAGCAATCTTCGGTGGCATCACACTAGTCATTGAGCATCGTAAAGAATTGTTTGATTTTCCAAAGTTCAAAGACGTATGGGAGGAACTAACTAATGACTTTTTCGGAACAAAATAAGCATAAAAAAAGAGCTGAACAGCCGCCACTGTCCAACTCAACGAGTAAAAAACTTATCAAAACATCTTATGCCTTTGATTATATTCCCAAAAAACGCAGTTTTCAATGGTTAGGAGGCTTAATCCATGGACGAAGATAGATTCTATGACCGCTTAGCTGATGAGTATGAAGAGCCAAGCATGACAGCTGATGAGCGTGAAGAAAAGTACACAAAAGATTGTGAAGATTCATGGGACAACTAATTATCTGGAGGAATTAATATGCAAACCAGTTTATATGATTTAACTCAAGCGATTAACGATTTGAAAAGTAGAGACGATCTAGAACTTGAAATAATTAAGGATACTCTCGACAGTCTGCAAGATACCAGAGACCAGAAGCTAGATAACATTAGCAACTGGATAGATGACCTACAAAAGGATGTCGACTGGGATATCAAGAAAGCCAAAGAATACCAAGATGATAAAAAACATAAGCAAAACAAGATTGATAGTCTCAAACGTTATGTATCTGATGTGATGACTGACGCAGGTATTAGCAACCTACAGACCGATAATCACAAGTTAGGGTTCGGGCGTTTATCCTACCACGTTGAAGTACCTGATTTGACTAAACTACCAGTCGATTATATCAACTCAAAGACCGTATACACGGCCAATAAAGCCAAGATACAAGCTGACATTAAAGCGGGTAAAGAAATCACTGGTGCAAGCCTAGAAGGCAACCGCAAACTGAAAATCCTATAGGAGGTGTAGTTATGACCGAAGCAAAAAAGAAAGAAAGCTTGTTTGAACAATTAAGTAAAATCAACGTGTCAGACCATCTAGAAAATAAAGGCAACATGAATCTGAAGTATCTATCATGGGTCTGGGCATGGCAGAAAATTAAAGAAATAGATCCAGATGCTAAACGTGAGTATACCAAATTCAAAGAATATGACTTTAAAACTGGTCAATTAACTGGTCGTGATGTTGATTACTGCAAGACTGATACTGGAACATATGTAGAATGCACGCTGACAATTAAGGGTCAGTCTGAAACTGAAACGCTGTATGTAATGGATTTCAAAAACAAAGCAGTTCTTGAACCAACTCAAGACCAAATTAACAAGGCTAAGCAACGTTGCTTCGTTAAAGCTGCTGCCTTACATGGATTAGGACTTTATGTTTACGCCGGTGAAGATTTGCCTGAACGAGAACATAACCAAGCTAAACCAAAGCCACAGCCAACTTTAGCAAGTGATAAAGACAGGAATGAATTAATCAGTGAGATTAAATCACTATCGTTGCTAAACAACCAAGATAACAAAACTAATCTAAAACGACTAATGGATAACCTGAAAATTAAAAATTGGGAAAAGATGAGTGCTAGTCAAGCCGTAGATATGAAGAACTTAATCAAAGCAGAATCCACAAAGTTAATGGATACCAGTAACGCACTAGATTTAGAGGAGGTCAAATAATGCGACAGATAACAATTTCAGGAAACTTAGGGAGTGATCCCTTACTTAATACCACTAGTGGCACCCCAGTAGCAAACTTTAGCGTAGCTGTTCGCAAGAACCGTCCTGATAAAGGCACAAACAACTATGGTACCGATTGGTTCAGATGTTCCGTTTGGGGCAAGCGAGCAAATACCATTGAGCAGTTTTACAAGAAAGGCAGTCACGTAACAGTTACTGGTACTTTCGAGTTAACCGAGTATGAGGGCAAGCCACAGTTAAACATCAACGTTAATGACTTTGATTTACCTGATGCTAAGCCGGTGGTGAATCAAGCAGATGATGAGCTTGAAATTAGTGATGACGAATTACCCTTCTAATTATTAAACAAGTGGAGGTAGGTCGGAATTCTTAGGGGGTTCAACATGAATTATCTACAACAGATTCGAGGGTTTAATGATTTTCTCACGTATAATCAAAAGCTCTCAAGCGGTCAAATTAGTTTATGGTACGCACTTATGTGGATCAATAACAAAACCGGTTGGGCTAAGTGGTTTACAGCAGCAAATCTTACCCTTGAATCGATGAGCGGATTATCCCGATCAGGAGTTAATAAAGCGAGAAATGCGTTAAAACAATACGGATTAATCGACTTTAAAAGCCACGGATCAAAAGCCACTGCCTACAGCGTTTGCCAGCTCTACACGTCAGATAGTACACAAGATAGTGTACAAGATAGTGCACAAGTTAGAGTCGTAAAAGAGTCGCAAAAGAGTCGGAATGGTAGCACATTAAATAAACTAAACAAAACTAAAAAAGAAAAAGATAAAAAGAATGCACCCCAATACGGTGCTGATTCCCCTTACCTGAAATTGGCTAAGTATCTGTTTGAGCAAATCAAAACCAATGACGAGAAGCGCAAATCGCTGACCGATAGCCAAGAACAAAAGTGGGCTAATACCATTCGACTAATGGCTGAACGTGATGAGCATAAGCCTAATCAGATAAGAAATATGATCGATTGGTCACAGCAAGATGAGTTCTGGCATAAGGTGATCCTGTCACCAACCAAGCTTAGAAAACACTATGACCAAATGAAGATGCAAGCTTTAGAGAACGACAAAGAATCCAAGCCTAAATATAGCAACGAGCGCTCAACCGAAACCGTTTCAGCTGAACGTGAACGGGCTAGAAAATTAAATGAATTAGTTAATAGTCATGAGGTGAGCCTAAATGAATAACGAAGAGCGAGTAATCAGCATCTTGCTTAACCGCCCAGCTAACCGACTGGTGACCAAGATAAATGCCGAGTGGTTTGAACAACCCACTTTGCGCTTTGTTTACGAAGCCATTATGCAGCTAGACCCAGAGCAGGTTAACTCGCTGACGATTATGGGTCAGGTTAAGTACAATCACCCAAACGCTGACGTATCTTCAAGCAAGCTCAATGAGCTTAAAAACCAGTTCATCACTGACAGCCAGCTAGAGATGTATGTGATGCAGATGCGTTATCGGTACTTGGTTAAGGACTTACAAAATAAGTCTAACCAGTACATCAATGCCCCAGTATCAGCAAATCTAGAAGAGCTGAAAAACGTGATTGGCTTGCTAGAAAACGTGAAGCAAATCAATGATGACGGCGATTTACAGCAAACCATTGAGCAACTGGAGCAAGATATTGACCACGAGCGGCCAACTGGCATTAAAACCTTATCGCAGTTAGACAAGGTGTTTAACGGAGGCTTATACGGAGGCATGCTGTTTACGATTGGTGCTAGACCTTCGGTTGGTAAGACAGCCTTTTCAGCTAATCTTGCTTATGAAATTACTAGTCAAAAACCTAATGTTCATGTGGACTTTTTCACGCTAGAAATGACGAAGCGAGAAATGGTTAACCGTATGGTCAGTATCGAGACAGGGATTAATTCCGGAGCATTAAAAAATCCATATTTTCTAAACGATAAGCAAAAGGAATTTATTCGATTAAGCCTTGATAATTACCGCAAAAAGTTCATTCGAGTGTATGATACCGAATTTAACTTGCCAGATATTCTACGAATCATTCGTAAAAATGCTGCTAAGTCTAAGCCTAACGAATATGTTGCTATTATTGATTACATCGGTTTAGTTAATGTGCCGGGCAATCAAGAGCGCTACTTGCAGGTTGGGGAAGTTACTCGCCAACTTAAGCAAACTGCTAATGAATTTGATATCCCAATCATTGCTTTAGCCCAGCTTAGTCGCCAAATTGAAAATCGGCAGGATAAACGTCCAACACTATCTGACCTAAGAGAGTCAGGGTCCATTGAGCAAGACAGTTCAGCTGTGGGCTTTCTGTACTGCCCAGATGAAGAGATTCGCAACATCGAGTGTCTTTCAATTCAAAAGAACCGTGAGGGTGGGTTAGCAGATATTGACCTGAACTTCAACCGAGAAAAAATGCGCTTCAAAGAAATCCCTAAGGAGGCAATTAGATGACGAATGCAGTGGCGGAAAAATTAAATTATCGAGATTATCAAGCAATCATGCAAGATGAATTACTAGAGGAAAGCCGAGCAGTGAATGCTTATCTATCACGTGCCAAACGGTTTGCCAATCACGTTAAGCTGATGAAAAAATCATTTGCGAGAATGGGCATGAACGACACTCTGTATAAGTTAGTTAAGCAAGAAGATACCAAGCGAGCTGAAATGGTGTGGTCAGCTATCGAAACTGCCAGACTGGAGAAACGGCAGGGGTGGCGATTATTAGAAGATGGTGATGCCTATGTAGAATCGCTGATTGCTAAATACCAAGGCGATTTAAGCCAAGCGCTACCCGAAGAAAGCAAACGCCTGGAGTTAGCTGAACTACTGGAAACTATGGAAAAGCGACAAAGCGAAGGTGACTGGCGCTAATGGTCAAAATAGTTATTCCAGGTGAACTCCTAGCTTTGAACCAATACTCCGACGCCGAACGGGGCAATCGGTATCACGGTAGCAATTTAAAACGCTACTACACCACTATCTGTTCGATGTACACCAAAAAAGCCATGCACGAGGGACTTAAAGTGACTGGCAAGATTGATATCTATTGTCACTGGTACATGAAGGACAAACGTAAAGACAAAGATAATATCCGGTTTGCCATTAAGTTTATCCAAGATGGCATGAAGCAGGCTGGTTTGATTAAAAATGATGGCTGGAAAGAGATTGGCAATTATTATGACGAATTCTCGGTGGATAAAGACAACCCAAGAGTTGAAGTCGAGATTAAGAAACATGAGAAGATGTGAATTTTATGAAATTACGAAAGGTGACTCAAACTTTAATCAACTTCTTTCAAAGCCAAGGAATTAAAGTCATGAGATATGACGCTTATTCAACAAATAGCATCTATTTGAAGCTGGATTATGGCTTGCTCTACAGTATTCGGTTAAGTGATCACCAAGGAAAAGAACATCTGAATTACAGATTTAATGTAATTATGCATTACGAAGGGCCAAAATACGTGGCGACAGAATATAGCTGGAGACGTGAATTTTACGATTTAAAACCAGATGATTTAAATAATTTATGTATCAGGATTCTGCAAATAAGGTCACAACGATTGCTGGAGTTAGGTTTATACGGCTACCAACATGCTATGGATCATCGTAAACAGGAAAACATGGGTAATAAAGGATTTTGGAAGCAAGCCAAAGATTTAGGTTAGCCATCCTAAACCCGTCGAAATCGAAGAGTTTAAAAGCAAATCAGATCACACGAGGAGGCATGACAAATGAAACAAGGTCCAATCATGAGGTGGTTATATCCAGTAATCGTTAGTGCAGTAATTATCTGGTTATTCCATGTTTTATTTAACTAAAACTGAAATAATTCCAGCAATCGTTGCTGTAACAATCGGCCAAACCCAATCACGGAATTCTCTAATCTTTTCTTTTCTGTCAGAGGTTTCGATGTCATTTAATAAATTTGTGCCACGATTAGTAATCTCATACCTGCTGTTATTATCATCGTTTTTAAATAACTGTCTAACTAACTTTTGATCAATTAGATTTTCTAAAATCTCTCTAGCATTATTTTCAGAAATTGATGTTTGCATGCTAATAGCTGTCTCTGGGTGGCTAGTTGGATTGTTGTTAAAGCTTTGGGCGATGAATTTAAGTACGGTAATTTCATTTAGATTTAAGTACATGATAATTCTCCTTTTTTTCATAATTATATTACTTGTTGGGAAGTGATTAAATGCAAAGAGCCCCCGCCAAAATTGAAGACGGCAAGTTGATTATCGATTTGCCACACGAATTGAACGCCGATCATATCGAGACAGTAACTAGAGGTAATGGCCAGTTGTTTGTTGACTTTGAGATTGCTGACCCGAGACGGAGCAGGCCACAACAACGGCGGTTGTTCTTTGCATTATTAAATGACATCACGAGACACTTTTGGTGGGTAGGAGCGGACTTTCTAAAGGCCATGTTCTACAACCAGTTTTACTTTTACACAGCTGGAAAAGAGATCAGCCTGTCAAACGATTCAGAATCTTCCGTGAGCGATGTTAATCAGTTACTAGATCTAGTTATCGACTTCATGTTCGAGTGGCATGTGCCGTTCAAGAAGGGTTATGAGCTATTGCCTAAGGACGAACAATATTACTTGTATGAATGTTTGCGCCACCGTGTGTGTTGTATCTGTGGGCAAGAGCATGCGGACATCCACCACTATCAAGCAGTGGGCAATCGGAGCCGAAAGCAAGTCGATCATCGAAAATTATCGTTTATATGCCTCTGTCGGAAACATCACGAGTTGATCCACAGCATGGGTGGGCAATCGTTTCTAGATTATTTCCACGTTAAACCAATCACGTTAGGCGAAGACGATTTGATTAATTTGCGCATCATGACGAAAAAACAAATGGATTACTGGGACGCACGATACGCTAGGAAGTGATTACGATGCGGAAAAGTACAAGAGTTATGTATGAGTTACTGATACCGCTAGAAGCGAAGTATGGCAGTATCGCCAGCGTATCTGAGCAGGACGGAATCGATACTGCTACTGTACACGTTCTGCAACGACTAATGGAGGCGGACGAATGAATAGTTTAGCTAAGTATCGCAAAAACCACATTATCACGATTGGTGGCCAAGAGTATCGACTGGTTGAAGATCCTTCATTCATGGAGGGCAAGCGTGAAGTTGTGATTTTAGAAGTTACTGAAAAAGAAGATAAATAAAAAGCCCACATTACTGTGGACTTAATCGTAGATGTTTCTGCGATGGCCAATATTTATGGCCGTGACAATTAATTCGTCATCCTCAATTTCACAGATGACTCGATAGTTACCGACTCGATATCGCCATTGACCCGAACGATTGGCAGTTAATCCTTTGCCAATAGATCGCGGATCATCAATACCATCTACATGCTGATACAACCAGCGAGTTATTAACGTTGCTTGGTGTTTATCCATTTTACGTAATGATCGTTGAGCTTCCCTGGTAAATTCTAGTGAATAACTCAATCTAAATCACCAAATTCATCAAGGATATCCTTCATAGACACGGTTTGCTTACCATCTTCAATGAATCGTTTATGTGCTATTTCAGCTGTTTGCTTATCGTACTCATCCTCGAGTTGTTCCATAGAATAGTTCTTCATTAGGTCGGATAAAGTTACACCGTAAAAGTCAGCCATATATTGTAACCATTCTTTTTCAGATTCTGAAACACGAACTGTAATCATTGCCAAAATAATCATCTCCTTACGTAATACATTGTAATACGAAATAAACATTTGTCAATAAAAATACCACCCCGGCAGGCGACTTGATAACTATTTAATTTCACCGTGTTCTTTTTCAAAATTTTCAACATGATGTTGAATTAATTGTTCAATTTCTTTGTTAGCAGACCGACCGTTGTAAGAAGCAACATATTTAATCTTGTCTAAGAGTTCTCTAGGGATTCTTAGTCCAAACATTGGTAACTTTGAAGTCAATGAAATCCGACCTTTCTAAAATAAAAAAGTTAATCATAGTCTTCATATTTTTCCGGGTTCTTATGTTCGTCTAATTGTCGTTCTAAGTATTCGACCTTATCGATAAGAGCTAAAAAAATATTTCCAAGTCCTTCATGAATTGATTCGTTTATATTTGCATCTTCAGAAAACGTAATTTCGTCCAATTCATTCATTATGGTCATTTCATCAGTGACTCTTTCGGAAGAATATCCTTGCAAATATGTAACAGATACTTTGAAAAATGATGCAAGCGAAAACCATGTATCGGAATTAGGATCATTTTCACCATTTTCCCATCTTGAAATTGCAGCATAGGAAACAGGGTTTGCTTTGGGGCGATTTTCAGCTAAGTATTGGTTAAATTCATTTGCCAATTCCTTTTGAGTTAAACCGAGTTGTTTACGCTCATTTTTAATATTGTTTGTCATTATGCACCTCAAATAAAATAAAAAGCTTGAATTTACGCAAAATGTAAATTATAATATAAATAATTTACGAGATGTGTAAATTTAAAGAAGGAGAATTTATGGAATCAATAACTGAAGAGGAGCGAAAAACACTAATCGTAAATAGCGCTTTGCAAAAGAAATCCAGACTTCAATTATCAAAAGAAGTGGGAATTTCAGAATTTACCTTGCGCAAGGTTTTAGATGCAGACTCTTCTGTAGAAGTAAGTAATAAAACAGCCAATTTGGTCAGAAATTGGCTTAAGAAAAATATTTTATAGTACAAGTTTACAACAAACGTAAATTATTTGAAAGGAAGGTATTAATTATGAACACAGTTTCTACTTTAGATAAGACAGAAACATTTAAGTTTGAGGGGCAAGAAGTTCCAGTCAAGCTAGTTAATGACAAATTAATGTTTGATGCAGAAACAGTGGCAAAGAGCGTAGGGTTGGTAGATAACTCAAAAGGAACTAATAAAGTCCGTTGGAATCGAGTTAATAAATATTTAGGTAATGGCGCCACTTTTGGCGCTGGTGATTTCATCACTGAACCACAAATGTATCGTTTAGCAATTAAAGCAAATAACAAAACGGCAGAACGTTTTCAAGATTGGGTCACAAACGAAGTCCTACCATCTATCCGTAAGCATGGCGCTTATATGACAGATCAAAAGATTGAAGAAGCTCTACTAAACCCAGATACGATTATCGAGTTGGCAATGCAATTAAAAACAGAACGTTCTGGTCGTTTGATTGCAGAACAACAGATAAAAGAATTGCAGCCTAAAGCAAATTATTATGACCGTATTTTGGCAAATAAAGGATTAGTTTCAGTTACTGCAATCGCTAAGAATTATGGTATGACACCAAATCAATTAAACAAGAAACTTCATGAACTTGGCGTTCAATATAATCAATCTGGTAGCTGGTATTTGTATAGTAAATATCAAAGTAACGGTTATACCCACACAATCCCAGTCCCATATAATCACACCGATGGTCGCAAAGATATTAAGCCACAGACTAAATGGACTCAAAAGGGGCATATTTTTATTTATCAGTTATTAAAGAAAAATGGAATTATGCCAATGATTGAACAAGATTATAAAGAAGATAAATAGGAGAAAGCAATATGACTGATTACGATAACGTACGAAATGCACTTAAGGATGCAATTGAAATTGCAGAAGCTAAAGAAATTAAGACTAAGATTGGTGAAGACGAATTTAGAAATGCTACAAAACAGGATATTCAGGAGCTGATTGCTGAACCTTTGTATAGCATTGCTGATTTATTAGGGATGAGCGACTTATATTTGGAAAATCAAGTTGATCATAAGTAATTGAACAGGACTAAAAACAGGTACCTTGGTCGGATTGCCTGATTGGAGAACTAAAAATGAAGATTAAATTTGTTGAAGAGTTAATGCCTAAAGGGCTTGAAAGCTTAGTATTTCCAGATGTAGTTCTTATTAATCAAGATTTAGATGTTGATTACAAGAATGAAATTAGAAAACGGTCAATCAAAGAATTGGAGCTAGCATAATGAAAAAGATTACTTTTACAAGTAAGAATGGTGAAGCAGGATTCGATATTGATATGAACGGATATGATAACGAAATTGAATATTTAACTGATATCGCTGTCATATTTGGCCACGAATTACTATCCCATGGTGCTAATAGAAAAACGGTCATGGGATTAACTGAACGTGTTCTCAATATTCTGGAACCAAAGCAATAAAAAAGATCGCCTATCGGGGGCGACCAATTAATAAAAGTATAAGTTTACACCTAATTTTACCATATTTATTTTTTATTCACAAAATTATTAAAAACAGGGGTGTAACTATATTGGACGACAAAAATATCATTCATTTATTTCGTGAAATTGATGAAAAGGCAACTCGTAAAAACGCAATACATTTCCTAGAGGTAGAATTGCCAGGGTTAATGCGTATGAGTGGTAGATCTGCTAGTGAATTAAGGGCTGTTACATATGACGGTATGCCTAAAGCACCAAGTTCGACTAATACCGCCGATGAAACAATCGTTAAAAGATTAACTGCAGAGCAAGCCGTTAAAGAAGCTATCAAAGCTATCAGTATTTGTGATAAAGACTGTAAACAGATACTTAGTTTGCTTTATCTTGAAGGCTATACCGATACAATGTGCTGGCAATTTATAAATTATAGTCCATCTAGTTATTTTCATTATTGGAAGCCAAAAGCACTGCTGCAGTTTGCAGAGTCATTTATGTATTATGATCTAATAGTTTTTAAAAAATTGCATTAAGGGAGCAGTTACAGTGCAGGCACAATGTGTTTTACGGGGTTATATTGGTATTGTCGAAAAATATAAAAACACCCTTAGTTGTCGCTAGGAGCTTTAAGTTGGTTCGATTCCGACTGACAACTTTACCAGTTAGAAAAATCATAGCCAAACCAAATAATATCTCCTTCAATATATTATACATTAATTTAGATAGCTAACTGGTAGGCTAAGAGTAGATATGTCGGTGCAACTCCGTCACTTAGCCTTTGCCTAATTATCCCTCAAAAGATGGAAAAAGGATTTTATTAGCGAAGGGATGTGGTAGGTATGAGCTTACAGCTATTCTCAAACAATTTTTTGATTCAATCAGGCATAATACTTATCATATTAGTCATAATCTTTTTAATACTTTCTAAAATAATCAATAAAGATTAACAGCCAATGGGCTGTTTTTTTATACCCATTTTTAAGGAGGTGGCCTATGCAGACCGCAATAACAATTTTAGTAGCTTTAGTATTTGAATCATTTATTTGGTGGCTAGGCCACTATAAAGGCTGGTGGGATTGATGGATCTCTACCATAGCGGCCACATGAGTCAAACCGAATACGGTTATGCCTGCAGTTTAGAAGAAATGATCGATAGAAAAATTGATAAAGAATTAGAAGACAAACGTAAAGAATAGCTAGACAGAATTGAGGAGGTGAGGTCGTGGCTAAAGGCAAATATCAAGAGTGGTTAACACCGGAAGGGCTAATCAAGATTGAAGGTTGGGCTAGAGATGGCCTCACTGATGAACAAATTGCTCAAAATATGGGTATTTCATCCGCTACTTTATATGTTTGGGAGAATAAGTATCCAGAGATTCTAGAGTCCCTAAAAAAGGGGAAAGAGGTCACAGACTATGCAGTTGAAAGTGCGTTGCTTAGACGAGCTTTGGGTTATAAAACTGTTGAAGTCACTAAATCTATCTCAGAAGAAACTGGTGAGCTGGAAATATTTAAAGAAGTGGAAAAAGAAGTTCCACCAGATACAACGGCACAAATTTTCTGGCTAAAGAATAGACAGCCTGAAAAATGGCGAGATAAGCAAGATATTGATGTATCTGGTAGTTTAAACATGCCTAACTTAAAAGAGTTAAGTACCGAAGAATTGAGGCGATTAGCTAATGAGCCTAACAAAGAGTGAACGTGCAACGATTGCAAAGCAGTCCCGATTAGAGTTATCCAGACGTAGTTACGCCGATTACTTTCAAATGTCCCAAGATTATCAAATGAGGTTGTTTCCACATACAAAGTTATTATGCGACGCTCTGCAGCCTATTGCTGACGGTGAGCGTCGTTTTTTAATTGTTGAAATGCCACCACAACACGGCAAGTCGACTACTATCACGGAAACCTTTCCCAGTTATTATTTGATGAAGCATCCCGAAAAAGAAGTTATGGTAGCCAGTTATTCTGATGATTTAGCACAACGCTTCGGTAGTCGTAACTTGGCTAAGTTTAATGAATTCGGTAGGGATATGTATGGATTAACCAGCTCTCCTACTAAGCATACGAGTAATGAATGGCAAATTGCTAACCACCGTGGTGCTATGCATTCAACTACTATTCTAGGTTCAGCTACTGGTAAGCATTCTGATTTATTGATTATTGATGATCCAATTAAAGGGATGCAAGATGCTAACTCTACTACAATTCGTAATAAGATTTGGGATGAGTGGCAGGCCAGTTTCTATAGTCGTTTATCAGCAACTGGTTCGGTTATTGTGATTATGACTCGATGGAATGTTGATGATTTAGCGGGAAGATTGCTTAAAGAAATGGCATTGCCATGGGAAGAAATTAAATTACCAGCGATTGCTGAAGAAAACGATATGTTAGGTCGTGAAGTTGGTGAACCATTATGTCCGTTCCCACCTATGAATAAGGGAAAAGAGTGGGCGGAACAAACTATGAGAGTATCAGGCTCTAAAACATGGGCAGCATTGTACCAGCAAAGGCCAGTGCTAGATGGTGGTAACGTCTTTAAAACTGATCAAGTACATTACTATCTACCAGATGGAGCGACTGCAACCAAATTGGGACTAGACCATGACAATTCAGTAGCCATCTTACCTAAGCTAGATAAAACATGGAGTAGTTGGGATCTTACCTTTACAATGTCAGATACTAGCGATTACGTGGCTGGTCAAACTTGGGGTAAGCAAGGAGCTAACTTCTACTTACTTGATCGAGTACATGACCGTATGGCGTTTAATGATCAGTTAAAAGCGATTATGAGCATGCATCAACGACAACCTAAAGCATCGGCTATTTATATTGAAGATAAAGCTAATGGATCTGCAATTATTAATACGATTCGTAATGCTATTTCTGGTGTGATTCCGGTTGTCCCAAAGGGAGACAAAGTAACCAGAGCTAATGTAGTAGTACCGTTCTTTGAGGCTGGAAATATCTATTTGCCACATCCCAAGTGGCAACCGTGGGTTAACGAATTGTTAGATGAATGGACTGGTTTTCCTAACATGGAACATGATGATGAGGTCGATTCAATGACTCAAGCATTGAGTAGGGAAATAGTTAGTCAACCAGCACAAGTAGCCGTCAGTCATGACCGGCTTTTTTATTAGAAAGGAGATGATTAATTGACCCAGTTAGGCACTATATCGCAGTTTTTGAAAGATAGAGATGGCCCAAGTCGTTTTATTAGTGGTGTCACATCAATGACTAATTCAGATAGTCGTTGGTTGTCTGAGCACGTTTATTTGGATGACAATGACATTCCAAGATGCGCCCCGGATTTTAACATTGAAAACAATCTCGATGAAATCAGTGTGATGTTAAGCAGTTATGACACTATGCTGCGTAACCAGTATCACCGAAAGATGCGTTATTACAAGGGCGACCATGAAACTATCCGTGACCGAATTCAATATACAGCTATTGATCCTGAGAAGAACCGGATAGTGGTTAATGTTGCTAGAAATTTAGTTAATACTTTCAGCGGTTTCTTTATTGGTATTCCGCCTAAGATTACCTATGCTCCAAATAGCGATAAGAAAATTAATCAAACTAGAGTGGACCTAGTTAATGAAATCATTTCTCGTTCGTTATCAGATAGTGATTCCGATGATGTATTCTATGAGCTAGCTAAAAAAGCTGATATTTATGGGCGTAGTTACTTGGTAGCTTACATTGCAAATGATGATGACAAGACACTTAAGTTCACCCATAAGGCTCCTGAGAATGCCTTTATTGTATATAGCAATAATGAAGAAAGTCGGCCAATGTTTGGTTTTACTTTTGACAGCGTGGATAATCGACAATTCGGGATGTTGCATACACCAAATAATATTTATAAATTTAATAGTGATGATTTGGAATCTTCAGGTGGTTTTGAGGCCAGTCTGAAATGGAAAAATAACATCTTTAGAAACGTTGTAGGTATGGAATTTATAACTGAACTACCTGAGAACGATGAACGCTTAGGGATGTTTGATGATTTAGTTTCATTAATTGATGCTCAAGATAAGGTTTTGTCTGAGAAAATAGATGATAATGATAACTTTTCCAATGCAATTTTATTAACTAAGGGTGTTGCGGAATTTACAGCGGAACAAAAACAAGAAATTAAGCATTGGCGAGTTATGCAGGTCAATAATACTGATCCAAATGTTGATCCTGAGGTTGATTATTTAGACAAGCCAAATGCTGATGGATTACAAGAAAATTCTATGAAACACTTATCAGACAAGATTTATGATGGTTCACAGGTGGTTAACCTAGCTGACCCAAGCATTAGTTCTGCAGCTTCAGGGTTTGCTTTAACTCAGCGAATGCAACCCATGGAAATGGTTGCTGCAACAAAGGCTGAGAAAATGCGGAAAACCATTAAACGCTTGCTTAATATCATTCTGAGATACAACGGATTTGTTAATGATGATGTGGCGGATATCTTAAGGGATATTAAAGTTGAATTTACACCTAACGTTCCACACTCAGAAGTGGATGAGTCTACTATTGTTAAGAATCTTAATGGCATCGTTTCTAAGCGAACATTGATTAGTTACTTAAGCCGAGTTCAGAACATCGATGATGAACTTAAGGCAGAGGAAGAAGAGGCTGAAAAACGTATGACAATGTTCAGTGAACCTGATTCTGAAGAAGGTGCTTTAAATGACGATCAAGACGAGCCACCAAAAGGCGGTGATGCTTAGTGAAGCCTAGCAAATCATTAGCCAAGAAGCGTGAAAGAGAAATCAAAGCTGATGACTCTAGCGATGCTGATACACTGGCTAACTTATTGACTAGTGCCAGTGCTGATATTAGGCAATACGTGAGTTATTTTGTTGATAATTACAACGAAGACGGAATGTTAGCAATCAACGCTATGCGAACCGCTCCAAATACTAATGACTTAACTACTTGGAAGAAATTCATTAAAAAATATAAGCGGCTATTGTCTGGCAATAGTGAAGCGCAGTATCGAATTAAAACAGCTCAAAAAATGGCTGGATTTGACCGCGAGACGCTGCTTAGTTCAATCATCAAGATAATTACCTCTAAAGTGGCTATCGACGCCGAGACGTTCATTAAACAAGCAATTCAAGCTGAGGCTGGTAAAGAGGTCACATTTCAGGGGAATGTTATTAAAATCAACGGGATTCCCGATGGCGACTTAGACCGGCAGATTAATGATATTGTTGAAAACTTTATCAACCGAGAAACTCAAGACTTAACGTTATCTAGTCGTATATGGCTAAAGGCTGATGCGTTAGCAGCTAAGATTAACCAGGCCATTCATAAGGCGTTAGTGGCTGGTATCGATGTTAATTCGATAGATGATCAGCTATTTTATGAAACAAGTCAGTTAAATGAAGATTCAGTCAAGTCGATTAGCGATTCGACAATTAAATATTATGTACACACTTTGTTACTAAACGAAAAGGCATTGATAGTTGCGGCTATCAGTGCCTTTTTAGCTACCCACTGGAAGTTAAAACGGGCAGATTGGTATACCGTTGAGGATTCGCATGTTTGTCAGGCTTGCCAATCACTACAAGGAGCTAATCCATATAGCGCAGACAATGTACCAGGCAAACCACACTTTGGTTGCCGGTGCTTTGTTATCTATTACTAAAAGGAGATTTACTCATGGAAAACGAAACAAATGACACACAAGAAAATCAAGGATCAAATTCAACACAAGGAAATCAAGAGCAGGGTTCTCAACAACCTAACGAACCTAAAAATGTTGATCAAAAAGAACTCCGTGAAAAGCTAGGTAAGATTGATAGCTTAACTGAAAAAATTGATCAGTTATTTACTAAATTTAATCAAACTAATGATGCTAAACCCGAACAGCCAAACGAATCACAGGAATCATCAGAATTAGATAAATTGAAACAACAACTTAATGAACAGAAGCACCGCGATTCGTTGAACTTGGCTAAGAATACTGCCAAGGAATCCGATCTGGAAATTGACGGTCTTGAAAGCTTCTTTGTGGGAGACAACGACGATGCGACTAAGGCTAACGTAAAGTCATTTGCTGACTATATGAAAGCTCATGATGAAGCGTTGAAGAAGTCGCTAACTGCTAGTACTGATACTGGCTTCAATACCACTAGAAGCGACAGAATTGGCGATTCCAAGGACTTTTTAGGAAGTATTTTGGACGAACAATTTGGTCCACAAAAATAAGAGGAGGATTCATAATGCAAGGAAAAATTTATTCATCTGGTAAAGAGATTCTAATGAATTTCAGCCAATCATTAACCTTACCAGCAACTGTTGATAATAGTGCCGCTACCGTAAATGACGAAGGCCGAAAGATTATTAAAGCCGGGACACCATTAGGAGCTGCTAAAGATTTTCGGTTAAATAAAGGCGTTGTTTTAACACCTACAACTGATGCAACTGCTGTTCAAGTAGTCGCTATGCATGATATCGATATTACTAATGGTCAAGCTGCGGCGACTGTAATCAAACGTGGTGATGTGGTCTATAAGAATATGGATAAAGATGTTCGAGCACTCTTTACTGCTGATATTCAAAAAGCACTCACTCACATTATTTTAGTTTAGGAGGAATATTTTAATGGCAAACATTGATGAATTAACGAATCTCCAAGCTATGGCGGTTTATTACGAACGAAAGCTACTAACTCTACCACCATATTTGGGAGAAACTTATTTTCCAGCGACAAAGATTGCAACTGATATGCTCTCATATCTAACTCAAAAACAAGGTGCTCCAGTAATGGCTGAGGCTTCAACATACGATGCTCAACCAACTCCTATGAACCGTGAAAACTTCAGCAAGGAATATTTCCAAACTAATTTCTTCCGTTCACGTTCAGTATTAAACGAAAATGACTTAGAAGAAATTAACCGTGCCTTGTTTAATGGGGATGACCAACTAGTAAAATCACTTATCTTAGGTTTATTTGATGATAAGACAAAGATGTTGTTGGGTATGCGTACACGTCGTGAATGGATGGCAATGCAAGCCCTTATGACTGGTCAGGTTGCCTTAAATTCTAACGGGGTTACACAAACCATTTCATATTCATCTGATTCAGATTTGAACTCTCAAGTAGATACTGATTGGTCAGATACTGAAAATTCAAATCCAATTGAAGATATGCGTAAGGCAATTACGTCAATGAAGCATAAGGGAATTACTCCTAACCAAATCTTGATGAATGACGATACATTCCGTTTGATTTTAAATAACGAACGTATCAAAACAACTCTATGGCCATCTAACTTTGATACTTCAAAAATGATGATGACTGAAAACCAAGCAGTTGATTTCATCATTTCAAATCTTCACGTGATTCCCGTTGTTTATGATCAAGGATTTGTTGATGAAGAAGCAACAGGAACTGATGATTTCACACCATTCTTAACTCCCGGAAAGGTAGTTCTTTTGAACGCTCCAATTCCTGCACAATTCGCTAAAACTGGTTCATCATCAACTGGTTTAGTTCAATCAGCATCAACTATCGGTCATATGGCATTTGCACCAACGCCGGAAGAACTTGGACTGCGTAACGGTAAGATTGCTTCAAACACGGTTCAATTATTCGATACTGGGGTTGCCTATCATGAATATTACAATCAAAACTTGGTTCAAACCGAAGATTTAGTATCGATGAACTGCTTACCATCATTTGAAGGATCACAAAGCGTATTTCGTTTGACAATTGCTAAGCCAACGGCACCAACCCAACCTTCAGGACAAGCTTCAACTTCATCCACTTCAGATGGCTCAGCAAAAAAATAGTATCGTCAGCTGAAAAGGCTGACGTGCCTGATGAAAGTTGGACAAATGACCAAATTAAGACGTACTTAGATGGTCAAAATATTTCTTACAAGTCAACTGACACTAAAGCTCAGTTGCTGTCGTATTTAGAGGAGGAAAGTTAGGCTAATGATTAAATTTAATCTTTATAAAAAGGGTCAATTAACCCCAGTTATCACTGGTGATAATAGTGGTGTAGCGATTACAGGCTTAGCTGCAGGAACCGTGGTGGCTACAGGAGATTATGAGGCCACCAATACAGATGATACTGGTAAACAAACGGAGTCTGAACGGGTTCCAGTCCCAGGATTTACTGTGCCGGCTGCTGACCCTAAATAGTTAGGAGGGATAAGCTTGTTCGAACAACAAATAATCGAGCGAATCGGTCGTAATCCTGATTTTAATAAGCTTGATGCAGCGTACGTTAGTGATGCGGTTGATGAAGCTGTAACTATAATCAAACGTTATCAATTAAGTGATGATTTGCTTAGTAGAGCAACTTATCTGTATGCATGTAACCTATTGTTTCGGGACTATAAAAAAAGTTCTATCAAATTTAAAACGGTGAAACTTGAAGACGGTGAATATACGAAATTCGATGATGCTAATAAAAACAATTATTGGCAGGATTTCTTAGATTTCCTATCAGAACATGGATATACCAACAAAGTTACCGGATTTAGTTAGGAGGGATTAATTTGGTAAAGAAAAATAATAATCAAGACGCTTTAAAGGTTATTGGACAAACCATTTTAAATGGTCGTTCCGTTGATTTTGCAAGCTATAGGCCACAAGATAACGAGACTGTGTATAGCCTCTGGCTAAAATTCAAAGATAAAACAACAGTTGGAGCCATTAAAACTATCAACGGGTTACAAACTAATGATTTGACCGGTGTAAGAGTATTAAAGATTCCATTGGTGCTCTAATATGAGTTCTGGAGCAGATGAAATTATCCAAAAGCTGCGAATGCAACAGCGACGATTAAAACAGCTCAATAATAATCAGGCCAATGTGGGCGCGTTTAAGAACGTACCCGAACATACGCCAGAAGAGTTACAGAAAATTGTGAGATGGAACGAGTTCGGTACTGCTAAGATACCGGCCCGTTCCTTTTTACGTGGAGCGAGTGCTCGTAATCGTAAACATAGTTGGAAGTTCGTTGCAGGGACTGCACTGAAAAGTGTTTTAAACGGAAAATTAACCGGCAATCAAGCGTATCAAATGGTTGGTAAGCAAATGGCCGATGATGTTAGAAAGCAAATTGATACCATTGGTCCACCTAATGCAGCAGCAACCGTCAAACTCAAGGGACGTAATCAGCCGCTGGTTGACACCGGTGGATTATATCGGTCAATTGATGAGAAGGTGACAAAACGTGATCATTGATGACTTTTTCGAAGCGATAGATGGTTTTAGTATTCCAATTACGGTTCATCCAAATTTAAATGTTCTTCAAGGCGGCAAACTTAATAAATTAAATGAGTTGGTGCCAATTGAATATGATGATGTGGTAAATGATTTGGATGTTATAAAACTTGAAGAGCCAGTAGTTCCAGAATCATCTAACGCAGTAACCACTTTAGCTTTGGTACAAAGCCTTGGCGGAGGCGGGAACACTATCCCAAGAAGATACATCTGGTACTCACAGCATGAATTTACAACCGGTATTTTGGTTGAGGTAGATAACCACATCTTACAAATTGATAGCGTCACAGACTATAACCATATGGCCGGGGCATTCGTATATAGGTTGAAAGGGGATGATGCGCTTGAACCAACCATTTGATAAACAACCAACCGATTATGACGATGTCTTAGGCACCCTAATCCAAGAGGTTGGCAAGATTACTGGTCTTGAAGTTATCCCAAATGAACGGATTGCCAAGGTAAAAAAATTACCGTTTGTTAGTTTCTATCCACTCACATACGATATTCCCGTTTATTCCGACCCGACTATTAATTATGGCCAGTTTGAATCAACGATTTCTCTAGATATCTTTTGTAAAACGTTATCTGATGCTATGAAGTATGCCGGAGCATTACATGTTTATTTAAGTGATCCATACGTACGCCAAGAATTACGTCAAGGCAAGATTGTCATTGATGATGCTGGTCCGATTCAAGGACGAGCAATTGAAAATCTACCTTTTGACACTGTCCATCATCACGGATTTGATGTCACGATTCGTTATTCTCGGCATTTCCAAAGTCCAATTGATCAAATATCAAACATTAATTTTAACAATTAGGAGGAAAAATAATGGCAGACACATTATTTAGCACCTTGAGCCGGATTTCTCCAGCTCATATTTCAAATCAGTTTGTTACTGAGGTACAGGCTCCATTTGCGGGTGTGCTAGTTAAAGGCACCAAACAAGGAATTAAAGTGTATAGCGACTTAGACTCAGTTACAGACGATTATGAGATGTATTCATCATTATGGAAAAAAGCACGAGCATATTTTGCGGCTAACGGCGAGGCATCAAGTTTATTGGTACTAACATATGCTCCTGGTGATACCCAACAGGTGGTCGCTCCTACTGGAATTACCACCACACCTACTAAGGATGGTGCAGTTGTTAAAGCAGATGCTGTGGTGACAAACAACTCTAACTTGTCGGCTGATGCAATTGGTGCGGTTACTGCACTAAAAAAATACTACTATGCCGGTCCACAATTCTGGATGCTTGCTGAGTTCGATGACGAAGTTTCCCATGCGGTTTCTAATTTTGTTGAATTACAAAATACCGGTGTCTATGTTGCATATACCAATGATGCAACCAAATTGCAAACCTATACCGACAACAAGAAAACCTTGTTATTAACCTTGCCATCAGTCGATGATTCTACCGCTGATACGCAAGACACTTATAACAATGTATTCGATGCTGCTTTAGTCGGAACTGTTTATGGACGTAAACCACATTCAGCTTGGAAATATGCCTTAGGTGGATTGCCTTACACCAAGCCACAGGATCGATTTGACTTTACGCCGGATGATCAAGCTGATCTTGATAAGTACAACATTGTCACATATGCCTATGTGCTTGATTCACCACGTGTGACTAGTTCACGAACTGCAGCAAGTGGGATGCATATTGATATTATCTTAGGTTGGGATTGGATTCAAAATGAAATTCAAACTAGAATTGCCAATCTGTTTATTCAAAATGCCAAGCAAGGTATTCCTTATTCAGAAGTTGGCTTCGATTCAATTATCAATGTCATTCGTGGAGTATTTATCGATGCAGCTGATCTAGACATTATTGCTCCTGAGTTAGATGTGAACGGTTCAGAAACCGGTAAGCCTAAGTATAGTGTTGATTATGTAGAACCTGGTCTGTTACCTAAATCTTATGAAACTAAACGTGAGATGCGTGGCATCAAGACATCTTACCAACCAATGGGCATGATCGAAGACGCCTATATTGAAAATACGATCGTAATGTAGAGGAGGATTAAGAAATGGCAGATAATTTAGCAAACCAAGTACTTGAAGACGACGAACCTTTGTTTGACGCAGCTGACGTTGCGATTTATTTGGACGAAAAATTAGTTAAATATTTTAATGGTAATGATATGGTTAGCATCTCTTGGACTACTGATAACGTTACCTTGGACATTGATGCTCAAGGATCTGGTACAGCGGTAAGAAACCATGATGGTCGTGGGACTATTACCATGCATTTAAACCGGGCATCAGATACTTGGCAAGACATTATGGGTTATGGAGTATCAACCGGCTATCACAAGATTGATATCTCAACTCCATATGAGCATGTCTATGCAGGTAAAGCATTACTAACTAAGAATCCCGATATTAATGTTGGTGGTACAGCACAAACTGTTGATGCTGCATTCTCATGTATCAACATCGCATTGGAACCAAATAAAAATAAGTAAGGGGTAAATTTTAATGGCTGAAAACATTGATGATGTATTAGTAGACGAAGAAGCGACAACCGCTGGAGTACCAACTCCAGCAAGTGATCAAGATGGTGTTAAACCATTGGATGACTATCAAGGAGAAGGAAGCAATGAAGTAGCTAAGACTGCGGAAACTCAGCCCGAAGTATTGGACTACATGCCATCAATCAAACGACAAGAAACACTTGCCGTTGATGATAACTTTAACTTTGACTATGTACTCAAAAATGGTAAGAATTTAAAGACGTCCGTAACTAAACCAGATTTGGCAATCAGTACTGAACTATCAGATAACACGGTTAGAATTAACCAAAACAATGATGGTAGTCAGTATGTAACGATTAATAATATGAGTGTCTATAGCTTGATTATGGATAAACTAATTAAAGTAATCTTGGTTGATAAAGCACCACTTCATACAGTTACCTTTAAAAGCTTGTCAGAAATTGGAATGACAAAGGCTGAATTAGATGATTACATGGGTATCATCGCTACGTTTTACCTCGAATAGTAATATTTTTTTCAATAAACGACAAATTGAAAAGTTATTCGATAAGATTCCCAGTTTAGCAATGGAATGGTCAGCTTATATCAATGGTTCGGTGAATATTACTCGTGAAGAGATACGGCATATGAATGGCAACGAGCTAAGTATTCTACAGTACGCAACTCAAGAGAGGTTGAAAACTAGTCGTTATAATCAAGCGATGGCAATTGCTTTAGCATTTGGCGGTAAGGAGGGGTCTTAATGGCAGAAATAGCCGGCGATCGAATTAGTTATAAAATTGATATTGATGGTCTCTCTAAACTCGACGGGATGCAAAGAGTTATCAAGCAGATTGATAAACTAATGCCTAAGTTAGATAAATCGGTTAAAGGTGCTAACGATAGCCTTAATAAACTAAATGCTGATATGAATAAAGGAAATACCAGCGGCTTAGATAAGGATAAGAAGCATGTTGATGCGATTAACGAAAGTTTAAAGAAAACTGGTAAAGCAGCTGATACAACTGAATCTAGAACAACTAGACTGGGCAACTCAATGGATAAATCCTTTGGGAAGTCCTTTTTTAATCGGCATACAAGAGATTTAGGTAAGCTAGGCAGCCAAATGCAAAGTTTTGGTTCTAAGGCGACAGTGGTGACAGCGGGTCTTACTGCTGGCGCTGCCGTAGCTTTAAAAACCGCTACTCAGTTACAAAACCGCTATAAGATTATTAATAACTTAGCGGTTACCGGTGGTGAGAAAAGTGCCGAGGTTCAAAAGAACGTTAACCAGATGCAAAGAGATGGTACTAAGTATTCAAATGAGTATGGTGTTGCTACCAAGAAGATTGCAGATGGTTACGAAACTTTGGTTCGTCGTGGTTATACCTCCAATCAAGCATTAGGGGCCCAAAAATCGTATTTACAAGGTGCAATTGCATCCGGTGATAGTTATACAGACGTTGTTAATAACGCCGCTAGTGCTATTGAACAGTTTGGTATGAAGGTCAATTCCGTGAAAGGAATGGCTAACGCTTCTAAAGTAGCTATTAACCAAATGGCCTACAGTGCTGACTTAACAGCTACTTCATTTGGTGACTTAGGAGAGGCTCTAAAATATGCTGGTCCAGACGCTCATGCAGCCAATCAAACACTTCATGAAACAGTATCAGCGATTGGTGATTTAAGTAACTTTGGGATTTGGAAACTGTCCTCGCAGTTAGAAACAGCTGCGTAATAAACTCCGTTAACTCGGTTCAAGGCTAAACATTTATGCATGCTAAGACCGAACCAAGACTAGATGGAAACACTAGTAAGGCGTAACGACTAGATATAGTAACCTAATCAGGCACTCGATAAGAGCGCTTTTTGTATGGTGAAATATCCACGAAGGCGGAGCACCTAAACATTAAAGATGTAGGTGAAAATATAGTCTGAACTGCATGGAAACATGTAGAAGCAAGGGATAAAGAGCCTTTGCGATAACAAAATTGAGATGGATCACAAGCCGGGACCTCTATGCGGCAAATTTATCAGAGATTAGTTAATCCTCCTGAAAAAGGCAAGGCCCCTAAAGCAATGGAAACCTTAGGTATGAAGTATTCCGATTTTAGGGATGCTAAAAACGAATTACTACCAATTCAAGATATTTTTGCTAAATTGGACGCTCGTATGAAAGGTATGTCGAAGACTGATAAAGGTGGCCTATATGCAGCTCTGTTTGGAGTTAATGCTTCAAGCGCTGCTCAAGCATTAGGTTCCAGCTACAAGCAAGTTAGTGAGTTAGACAAAAAAGTTAAAGAATCTCAAAATATGAACAATGGTGAAGGATACGTAGCACAACTTTCTAAAAAGAACTTGGGCTCACTTCAAAACCAATGGAATCGTATTAAAAATGGTTTGTTAAACTCTAGTGTCCAGGTTGCGAATGCTTGGATGCCAACAATCACCAAGTTAGCTAAAGCGACTGCAGATTTATTAGAAAAGTTCCAAGCACTACCTACACCGGCAAAAAAATTTATTGGATTAGCAGCAGTAGCAACTGCAGCTATTGGTCCACTAGCAATCTTAGCAGGAACATTCTTAAAAGTTGGAAGTAGTATTGATAAAGTAGTTTCTAAATTAGGTAAAACTACACTTATATCTGGTTTGGGAAAGGGAGCAGAACGTACAGAACCAAGTTTTCGTGGTAGTAGCATGCTAAGCAGTGGCAGTTATAATCGTCAGGTCCTTAGGAGTGGAGCTAGCAAGATTGGCAGAGGCATAAAAATGATAACTCCTAAACCAATTAGAAATTTAGTTGGCAAAGGAACAGCAGAAATTAAAGGTATTCCTAACAGAATATTTGGTACTAAAGTAAAGGATATTAACGCTACCACCAGACTTGGTAGATTTGGTAAAACTAGCATAATTCAGCGTGCTAGCGAGGCTTTTCCGAGAGTAACTAAGTTAGCTGGCAAAGGTAGCAACGTACTTAAGGGAGCCGGTAAACTTGCTAGAAATGTTCCTATTTTAGATATTGCAGCTGTCGGTATGAATATGTTGGGTACTAATAAAAACAACGCTGGCAAAAAAGTTGGTTCAACGGCTGGTATGTTGGCCGGAGGATTAGCCGGATCACTTTTCGGACCCATTGGAAGTATGGCAGGGGCTGCAATTGGTGATGCGCTTGGTTCTAAGCTAGGTCAAACTATTGATAAGACCATGCCTAAGAAGATTCGTAAATCTCTTGGGAAAATTATTAATTCGATTGGTAAAGTATTTAATGCTTTACTTAAGCCTTTCCAATCAACTATTAAAAGCATTCAAAAAGTTTGGGATAGTAGTACTAAAGGTATCAGTAAAACTTGGAGCAAGTACGTCGTCAAACCATTGTCTGGTAAAAACGGTGGTAAATTCCTAACTTCTGTTTTTAAAGGATTCAAAACTGTAATGGTTCCAACTATGAAGGTAGCGGGAGTCGCTTTTAAGGTTTTCGGAGCGGTAGTAAAAACTACTATTAGCGTAGTAGCCGATATCTTAAAGGGACTCATTAAAACTATTAGTGGGATTGTTTCGTTAATTAGTGATATATTCCACGGCCGATGGAAAAATATTTGGAAAGATGCCATGCAGATATTTTCAGGAATTTTTGGCACTATTGGAAATGTTTTTAAGGATATTCTTACTTCACTGTGGAACGGGTTAATGGACTTTGGTACTAACGTTGCTAAGTTTTTAGCACATCCGATTCAAACTATTCAATCATGGTTTAAGGCACCTAAAACTGGAAGCACAAATAATAGTAAAGGGTACTTTACTAGCGGTGCCACCGTAAACCTAAATAGTAAAAAGAATAAACCTAAAAGAACCGCTAACTATGATAGCAAAAAAATAAATATAGCTACTGGTGTTGGTCATGCTACTGGTGGGTTAATTAGTCGGACACACATGGCTATGGTTAACGAAGCCGGTACCGAAATAGCTTATAACCCTAATTTAGGACGCTTTAGATTACTTGGTAACGGGCCAACAATCACCAAAGTTCATGCTGGTGAACATATTATTAACGCTAAAGATACCGCTAAGTTGTTATCTGGTGGTCTGGGTCGGGGCAAGACTTTGCCTGGATATGCTAAAGGTACTGGTTCAATTAAGGCGACTACAGTTGCACAAACTGCCGCTATTAAAATTAACGGTACCGGTCTTGAAAAGACTATGAAGGCTACTAAGAAGTTAATGAAATCCATAACAGGATATATTACTGACGGCTATGATGATTCTAATAAACGCAGTAAAAAGACCATTGATAAATTACAAGATAATGCAATTGATACCTTTAATGAGCTAACTAAATCGACCAAGAAGCAAACTCAAAAAATTCAATCTAATACTGTTGGCGATTTTGACGATATGCAAAAAGGTTCTCAAAAACAAATGGATCAGATGCATACCGGCGTAGTCGCTGGAGCTAATGCGATTGTTAAGGACTTTGCCAAGATATTTGGTAAGTTAGATAACTACGCTCATGCTGGTATGGCCAATGCTATAAAGCAAATTAATGCTGGTTTTAGAGGTATTAATTCGGCATTTGGTCAATTCGGAAATGGTTCAGTGCTTACACCTATCAAGTACGCTAAGGGATCTAATGGTAAGATTCCAAACAACCAAATTGCCATGCTGAATGATTCGCCGGTCGGACCTAGGCAAGAGGCGATTGTTAGAAATAACGGTCAAATTGAATTGCCGCAAGGCGATAACACTGTCCAAATGCTACAAAGAGGGGATGCCGTTCTTAACGGTTATCAAACCAAAGAGTTAGCTGACAGGGGTGTTATTCAGCACTACGCAAAGGGTTCCGGCGTTTCTAAGAGTGCACTTGAAAAGATTGCTGCAAGTAAAGCCGCTGACCCTGCGAAGGCATGGGGAAATGACTTTGCCGGTAAAATTGGTTCTATTGGAACTAAGTTTGCTAATAACGTTGCTAAGGGTGTTAAAGCCGGCGGTGGCAAGTCTGGGAAACCATACTATTTGGCTGCGTGGAATGTTATTAATGATATTGTCAGTCAAGGCTCTGGTGGAGCAGGTGGAACTCGTGAAGCATTTCTAAAGTATGCTGAAGAGCATTACACGGGAAAACCTTATAACATGGGATCAATGGGACCCACATATTATGATTGTTCTGCCATGGTAGCATCAGCTTTGAAACATTTTGGTGTAGACATAGGTCGAACAACCGTTGATATGCAAACTAGTGCTGGTGTCCAATCACGTGGCCATGATTTAAAGAATACTGTCCCAGGAGATATTGTTGTCTTTGGTCATGGTGGAGGCGCCGCAGGGCACGTTGGTATCATTAAGAATCCTAAAACAGGTTCTATGTTCAACGAAACTCCACCAAGAGCTAGAGTTACTTCAATTGCTGCTGATAAAGGCATGGGATATGAATACTTTAGAGTCAAAGGATTGCATGATGCAGCTAAGAAAAAATCAAACGGGTCTAAACCGTCTAAACGTCTTGAAAAGTTGTTTAAACATCAATTTGGAAAGAAAGCTTTAGGAAAACTTGAGTCTAAATTTAGTGATGACAGCATAGGCGATTTAGGAAGTATGAACTTAGCTGGTGACATTGGAACTAGAGCTCGTCAATTAGCCGCTGCAATTAAAAAGGCTTATCCCTCTGCAACTAATGCTGGTATCGCTGCGGTTCTTGGTAACTGGAAATTTGAATCACAATTGAATCCAGGTGCGGTTAATTCAGGCGGTGGAGCTTCTGGGTTAGGCCAATGGTTAGGTGGACGTAAAGCCAACTTAATCAGATTTGCTCGTAGTAAAGGCAAGAGCTGGAAAAATGCAGGTGTTCAACTTGAATTTGCTTTGTCACATGATAGTACCGATTCAAACGTGTTGCGTAGTGTCTTACGTGGTGAAGGTTCCGTAGCCTCGTTAGCTGCTAAATTCTCAAACCAATGGGAACGTGGGGGATATACACAGCAACATGTTAATGGTGCCACATCAATCGCTAAAGCGCTACATGCTAATGGCGGCTGGGCTCAAAACGGCAAAGTTAATATCTTTGGTGAAGTTAAGGGCCAAAATGAAGTTGCTATTAATACGAGTCGGCCAACTGCTGATAAGTTAATCATGGAAGCTATCAGTGATCGGGCATCTAAGGATCCTAATGGTTTATTTGGTAAGGTTAAGGCATTCGCCAAGATGCAGAATGAGTTCAAGAAAATGAAACTTTCAAGAATTAAATTCAATAGTTCTGTTAAAGCGGATAAAGCAGAAGCCAAACCAGCAACAATCAGACCTAGCTTTAACTATCATCCGGAGATTCACATTGAGGGTGCTAGTGATCCAGAACAAACTGGTAAGGTTGTCGCACAAAGATTAACTGAGGATCGTCGTGAATTTACATCGATGATGAACGATTATTTAAATGCAACAATGGCACAATTTTAAAAGAGTTCTCTTGTTGAGAGCTCTTTTTTCATACATAAATTAAATTTTTGGGAGGAAATATGTTATGGCCACAAAGAACACTTTAAAAAAATATCAAACAGCTTATACCAACGCAAAAACTAATTATAATAAGGCCAAACGTATTGACTCCACCAATAAATCAACGGTTGAAAATCTGAACGACAAGTTAAAAAAAGCCAAGGGCAGTGAGAAAGATAAGCTAAGAACTAAGCTCGACGCTGCTAACAAGGCTAAAAAGGCTTCCACAAATAAAGTGACTAAGGCCAAAAAAGCATATACAAAAGCCAAAAGTAACCTAGCAATGTTTAAAAAGAGTCAGGCAAGTGAAAAACGTAAGGCTGCTTTAAAAATCAAGACTAAAGTAATTAGCAAGATGAAAAAAGACAAACCCGGCTATTGGAAGTCTAAGCGACCATACGTGATTCCTAAGTATCCAGGCTCAACGAATAGTTATGTATTCATCGATAATACAAGTGAGAGTGAGACGGCTTCAACCGAAGTCACTACAAATACAATTTCCCCAGGACAATATATCAACCACTACACCCAGACACAGCCAATTCAACGACAAATTGAAGGCAAGTTAGGCGGATCATCGTTGTCTAAAGTTTCTGGGCTAAAAAAACAATTTAATATGTTACGCAGGTGGGCTACGAATGGAACCGAAGTTGAATTTCATGGGCAAAAGTATAGTTCAAGTGCCATTTTAACTTCAGTGACAGCTAATTTTGACCAACCACGCGATAATGCTTTAGCGGTTTCGGTATCACTTCAAGATGTTAGATGGGCTGAAAGTGCCACAAAAAAGAAATCGGCTAATAATAAAGGTTCGAGTTCAAGCAATTCATCGAATAATAAAAGCAAAAACGATACAGGCACTAAGAGTCCAACTAAAGGTGATCGGGATAAGGTGAAGCCTAAAGCCGGTAAGTACTTAACGATTAAAAAAGGTGATACCTACTGGGCGTACCATCTAAAATTCGGTTCTTCTATTGCTAATTTACGAAGCTGGAATGGTTATCCTGATAGAGAATTGCCAATTGGTAAAAAAGTCAGGGTTAAGTAGGAGGAACTGTTATGTATAGAAATACGATTCAATTTAACAAATTCCAGTTACCGGAAAAATTTAACTTAACTCTGAGTGGGAATGACTATCAAATTACAGTGATATACAACGAAGCCAACGACCGCTTGTACCTAACTTTGGCAGATGAAAATGGCAAAGTTTTAGTTACTAATGAAAAATTGGTTGCTGGAGAAAGATTATTTGCTGATATTGGCGATGCTAGTTTACCAAGTGAAGATTTGGTTCTAATGGACGAAACAGGTAAGGAAACGAGTGTTAACTTTGCCAACGTTAATGAAAGTATGTTCATCACCATTGATGATACTTTCAGCAATGAAACAAATCCGAATAACACTGATGAAGGTATCTATAATCCGGACGGTGATGATACCAATATGGGGATGGATGACGATGATACATTACCATCTAATGATGATTTTGATGGGCTAGATGATTTTGTTGAAGATCGAGGTGAAGTCTAATGGAGTTCGTTCACCGCTATTTGAGAGTTTATGTTAAATGGTCCGGCAAGCAGAAACATTTTTTATCATGGGACAAAGCACCAAATAACCGACAAATTGAAATGACTTCACCATTTACGGTGGGAGTGAATCCAGATGTAAATTCCTTGACTATGTATGATCTGACTCCGGATGAATTTAATTATTTTCAAAAGGACCGGCAGGTGGCCATCACTGCGGGGTTTTATAATTCGGATGCTTCCGCAAAGAATGGTGGCTTGATTACTACAGGAACGATTAAATCAATGACACCCATGAATCTTGATGGAACCGACCGTTCAATTCAAGTTAACTTTAATCATTTTCCGGATATTTCTGAAGATGTTATCAAAGTTAAAAAGATCACTAAAGTTAAAGTTGCGGTTAAAGCTCAAGATCGTAAAAAGGCGGGAGCAACTAGCGTTTCAGATTTGATTAACGCCTACAGTAAAGCGAAAACCGCTGAATATAAGAAGTGGTTGAAAGCTAATCCTAAAGCGACTTCCCACCAAAGAGGACAGAAACAAAGGGAATTCACCAATAAGCGCAAGCTTTATGCTTCGAGGATGCGGAAGAAATATTCTAAAAAAGTTAAAACAAAGAAAGACAAGGCGCATTATGCCAAGCAGATAAAATACGCCAATCTCTCATATAAAAAAGGTACTAAGGCATCCACAATCATTAAAGACATTGCAAAACGGGCACATATTCCATTAGGGGCTTTAAAGCTTAACTACGATCATAAATATGCTAACGGATATACAGTTAGTGGGAAACCATTAAATGCCATTAAAAAGGTAGCTGATAGTGCTAATACTGACATTGTGATATCGGGTAGTAAGCTCTATATTCGAGAAATTACAACGGGTAAAAAAGCAACACTACACTTAACCCCAGAAACAGGCATAATTAGTCATCCTACACCATCAGATGATGGTTCTTATGATGGCAAAAAGTTTGAAGTCCAATCGTTGATGCGTAAGGAGATTGAAGTAGGAGCTTTACTATATATTGACGATGGCGTAAAAAATTATGGGAAATGTGTGGTGTTAAGTGGCCAACGCGAATACACCACTTCGACCAGTACGGTAACCTTTCAATTCGTATCATATAACGAATATAAAAAAGCAAAAGCAACTAGTCTTAAGAAAGCTAAAGCCAATGCGGCCAAGGATAAAGATAAGGCCAAATTAAGTGAGAAAAATGCTAAGGCCAAGGACAAAGTTGCTCGAAGTGCGACTAAAAAGAAACGAAAAAAACGTAGTAATAAAGGTGGTGGTAAGAAGTGAAGATTGGAGAAAATCTATTATTAAATTTAATAGATCAACGAATTAACGCTGCGGTTAGCGGCTTGAAAACAATCTATCTTGGCAGAATAATTTCTACTTCGCCATTAACCGTTCAACCAAAGGCACTCGATGATGATGGTAGTAAAAAAATGCCGGTCAGAGATTGTCGCCAATTAGATTTTGAATACTATATTAAAGGTTCAGAGGATAACGGGCACGCTCGTGAATTAGCTAATGGCGATGAGGTAGTTGTTGCTGTATTTGCCGATAGCATCGAAAATTACACCAAAGGAAAAGACTTCCGTGAAGACCCTAATCGTCGCAATAGTGTTGATTCGAGCATTATTCTGGGGGTGATTAAGTGAGTACTGATGTAAAACTTGATGAGAATGGGAACCCAGATATTACCAATGGAAAAAACTATGTAAATGGAGTCGATGAGCTTAAACAGTCATTAGAAATGCGCTTGCTATCTCAGGTTGGCTGGGCAGTTGATGATGTTGAGTTTGGCGTCGAATGGTTAGACTTTTTTGGCGATTATAAAGACACTGATTTAGCATCTGACAAGATATCAGAGGCTTTAGAAAAAGATGATCGTGTTGCATCGGTGCTTTCAGTAGATATAACTCCTGATTACAAAAATAGAAAAGCGGATATTAAGATAACCATGCGTTTAGCTGATGATAGTTTAATTAGTGATAACGGCGATCCTAATTTAGATTTAGATACGTCGATTGCAATTTAAGGAGGTGATATAAATGCCGTTATTGAGTACAGGATTTGATCCCTGGGATTATGACCAGTGGTTAAATTCATTGCAAACAAACTTGAGACAAGACCCTGAGATAGGTAACGATATTGACTTATCAACGGGTTCTTTTTATGAAAACATGGCCGAATCTTTAGCCAGACAATTAGCACAATCTGATTTAACCAAGCAAGATGTTTACGATTCAAGATTTGTTTCATTAGCCGAAAACATTTCTTTAGATAGGCTAGCAAGTAATTATGGTCTAACTAGAGGTGTAGCCACTTATGCGACGGCCATACTTGAAATCACTGGAACTCCAGGATATGTAATTGATGCAGAGTCAATGTTTAGTAATAATCAGGATATGATCTATATCACTGATTCTGAAGTAACAATTGATTCAAATGGAAAAGCAGAAGTTAGAGTTTATGCTGAAGATACTGGCGAGGATTATAACTGTGATGCCAATATGATCACTGACCAAGTAACTTATGTTGAAGAAATAACTAGTGTTACCAATCCGGAACCGGCGACTAGTGGTTCTGATATGGAAACTGATTATGCTTTGCGTCAACGAATTAAATTAGCACAGAAGAGTGTAGTTTCTTCAACTCCAAACGGAGTATCTTCTGCTTTATTTGGTATTCCAGGAGTCAAAAGTGTTCGCTATGTTGTTAACAACAGCTCATCAGTTAATGAAGCTGGTGACCCGCCATATACAACTCATATTTATGTGCTTGGTGGTGATAGACAAGTCATTGCTCAAACTATTTCAGATACTATTGCTCTGGGAATTACTTTAACTGGTACTGAGAAAATTGATGTGCCTTTAGATAATGGTGATGTAAACCATGTCGCGTTTTCTATTGGCTCTAGTCAAACCATTTATATGAATATTTCGGTATCATTCGCTTCAGTCGATGACACGACTCAAGATGAAATCATTGCAGATATAAAGGATAATATCCAAGTTTGGTTAGATGAATTCTCAATGGGGGATATTCTCAAATACACTCAACTATTCGGTATTATTTACGATGTTGAAGGTGTTGATGATGTCACTGATTTAACCTGGGGTACTGATCAAGGAAATCTTAATCGAAGTAACATTCAACTTTCTAACTTTGCTACTGCTATTACTAACGATGAAGCAATCGAGGTGGTAGTAAATGGATAAGTCAGAATTTGAGTTGTACCACGAAGATGAAGTTTTAGCGATTCCAACAAATCGAATTAATACGACTCCAGGTAGTCCGACAGAGCGATTAATGAAAGTTTTTGATAAAGCCATTTATGACGATATTAAAGATACTGAAAGTATTGCTATGCTTAATGATTTAGATAATGCAGTCGGTGGCCAACTTGACGATATCGGGGATGACTTTGATTTACTACGGTTGGGTAAACCTGATGACTTATATAGATTTCTATTAAAAATGAAGTCTGTTAATCGAAGCTCAAAGGTTACTTTTAATTCTTTAATTAATTTAATTGCTGACACCTTTAATATTGATAAACATGACGTTCAATTAAGAAACGATTATCAATTACAGAATGATGATTCAACTGTTGGCGATCCGTTTCATGTATCTGTTCAAGATTTACCACTAGAAAATATAGAGCATCCTGAAATCGTCCAATTATTTATCGACGAAATTCAGGATGCTCTTGCTTTAGGTATCACTTTGTCAAAAGTGACTTTCCAAATATCTCTTCCGGCTCAAATGTATGTTGGAACTGCATTAACAACGATGAATTTTGTTGAATTGGAAAGTGACGTTGATACTGAAACGTTTGAACATGTAATCACTGAGACTAGTTATTTAAGGTCTACTCAAACAATTCAAACAACTTACGAAATCGAAAGCGAGGAGGTATGAAATGGCTAAATGGAACAAATTAATTATCACTGATGCCGGATATCAATTATCCGCTCAAACATTGGCTGGTAATAAAATTCAATATACACATGCTCAAACAACTGATAAGGATATGAGTACATTAACTTCTGATCAATTGAAGACAATGACTTCATTGGATAATGTTGTTCAAGATTTACCTATTGGAACAGTTAGTGTGCAAGATGATCATACTGTTAATGTTCCGGTTAAAGTAATGAACAATGATCTGCAATCAGATTATTTACTGAGTGCTATCGCATTGTTTGCTAAAACAATTGATGGTACTGAAATTCTATATGGGATTGCTACTTCTGTTAACCCCGATTTAATTCCTGCACAAAATGGTAGTACCGTTGTCGGTACCACTTTTAAATTAAAAGTTCATGTTGGAGATGCTGCAAACGTTAATATCGTTATTTCTCCAGATGGTTCAGTATCAAATGAAGAACTAGAAGGTATCTTAAAAGCATATGTTCTTGAAACTGACCTAGATGCACTACTTCAAAGTAAGAATTATGCTTCTAAAGATTATGTAGATGACGCCATCAAGAATAACAAGGTGACTTTGCCAGACAATATTGATTATGTTGATCAAGATCAAACGATTACTGGTGCCAAGACTTTCTCAACTGATGCCAAAGGTGCTGATGGCAGTTCATATATAACTGCTAACGCTTCTAATGCCTGGCAAAAATATAAGCTCACTGCTGATACTGGTAAAGCAATTAATTATTCCGGAAATGTGAACGATTTAAAAACACCAGGTCAATATTTCGTTAAAAATCCCGCACATGTCCCAGATACAGGCGCCTGGTGGTTTGTTGACGTCAAAGTTAGTCCAGATGCTGGTACAAGTGTCATTCATCAAAGTGGCCATGGCGATAACTACGACATGTTCTGGGAACGCACTTGTCGCAATGGTGTTTGGAGTGCGTGGGCTAAGCGCATTTCTGGAGTAGACCTTGAAAATCGTTTAGCAACATTTGCTCAAACGATTACTGACTCAATTATGGCTAAAATCGTCGACCCTAATACTGGTCAGGCCAAGATTAAGATGAACTTTAACTACGGTGATTTAACAGTCGATACTGATCCAGTCGCACCAATCGTCAAAGTGGCTGATGAAGCTGCTGCAACGACTCGTGAAGCTACTCATCCAAATACCCAACACGAATGGGGAGAGGAGTAATGGGAGCACCTATTGAAAAGCCTGATTGGGAGGTGGCTTAAATGCCAGTTAAATTTCAAGGAATAAATGCTAACAATGCCAAATTTCAGAATACGATAATTCATCAAGAAATAGAAATGCCAATTTTTAAACAATTAACCGTAAATATGGATAATTCCCAAGATTTTGGCACGGTGGGGATTGCCACTAAGACAGTTCCTGATGATGCTTGGATTATCGATGACAATAATTTAGGTCGTACAGTTGCACAAACCTTAACCAGTATCTTAACTAGTTTAGTTACTGCAAAAGATAGCGTTACTTTCGATGATATTTTTAGAAAACTTAGTAAGCATGGATTAAACAAATTATATTTTGCGTATGATATCAGCAATTGGAAATTCTTTAAGTCATCAGATTTTGACAACTCAAGTAACATCACATCAACTTTTTCGGGAAAAACAATTTCGGTCATTAAGTTAGATCTATCGCAAGGTAACAGCACTATCGGAACGATTGGGCAATCTGGAACTATTAACTACATGCTGTATAAGACACCTAAGTTTAGTGTAACTAATATCATGCTAGGGCAATCATTGCCAAGTCTATTTGAACAGAATAAGGGGGGGATTGCTTAATGGGAGCGAGATTTGGCGGTACACCGATTTGGAACGATTTTATTAGACCGGGTACGATCTTAGCCCCATGTGGAAAAGCGTTGACATCCTATGGCGGCATTCCAACTGGTATGAAAAATAGGGGTAATTTATTAATTGACCAAACAATAAAATTGAACGAATCTGTTGATAAGCTAAAAAACGGCATACAAATCAATATTTCAAGAGTAGTCGTTTGGGTTTCTTTAGGAACAGACGGTGGAATATCAAAGCTTGGGCAATCCATAGATCCAAATAGTTCTGTTTACAAAGGCACATCGATAAATGTTGATAATCAGGGGTCACAAGTTACTTTGAAGGATTTAAAAACTGGTAATTTTATACTGTACAATAACAGCTACGAAATCGACCCAAGCGGTACACACAAAAATAATCAAATGTATGTAAAACTAATTGACGGGAAAACACTACAATTCGAATCTGTTTTTGCAAATAATAGTTCACCAATAACCTATTTGAATTCGACTGCGATAGGAGCGTCTGGCGTCGGAGGTTATTCGGCTTGGGCAGTTATCGATTCAATCACAGCCTACTAAGGCTTTTTTATTTTAAAGGAGGATTTACAATGGAGTATTACATCACTAAGGACGATAAAGGATTCGTCAACGTTCTGCCAGAACTAGAACCAAAAGATGGTTACACCAAAGTAGAGGTAGCAGAAACCGATAAGGAATACTTTTTACGCTATTACGATAAATACCGAGTAGATGATGACAATAGACTGCAAGCACCAGGCAATTTACCAGACATCTCAATTGATACCTTACTTAATGCTATCAATCAGCAACAAACACAAATTGAAACTGTTAACGGACAAATTACTAGCTACAAAGAATTGCTAGACAACATGACTAAAGCTTCTGCAACTCTTGGTGGTCAACAAGCACAACTACAAGTAGCTGTGAACAATGCCAACAAAGCAATGGCTTCTATTGGTGCTGCAGTTGCTCAACTACAAGTTAGTGCTAAAGCACAAGACGCATCAACTACTGAAACTACTACGGATAATAAATAGGAGGAATTAACAATGGACTTTTTCTGCATTAATTTATTTTATGGTTTAGGCGTACTTAACCCAAGTATTGATTGGTATCGTGAAAATGGATTTATCAACGATGACCAATATAAACAAATTACCGGAAATGATTACAAGCCCGCTAACTAGCTAAGGCTTATTTTTTTACACTAAAAAAGGAGCTGATGCTATGAGGCACAACTTTCAAGCCAATAGGTTCATGGCAATCACTGGCATTGAAACGCTATTGCTCGGTGTCTATTTGATGTACGTCAGCAACGTGTTCGCTAATCATCGTTATCCGCATATGCACCATAATCAGCCGGCGATAATCCTACAACATGCGCAAGACCCTTACTTGGCAATCATCCTAGTCATCATTGGTACGTATGCCATTCTGGTGGCAATGTATGACATGCAACAGAAGTTTGCTAAGCGGATTGCACTAACATCAATGTTATCCATTTGGTCGGCATACTTGGCAGCATTTATTTACCGTGACCTGCTAATGGGATCCCCAATCTCATTAGATTCGCTTTTGATTGCATGCATTGTTGTCCGGATATTCCTTGAGCTTTGGATAGGTATGCAAACATGAGTCATATGTTTAGTTTCAATGCGACAACGATCATCACTGCTGTAATCACAGCAATTGGGGGCTGGATTGTTGCCAACCACAACGACAGCACGTCAAGAGAAGGCATCTATGCTGAGCACGTGCAAGACCAGTGGGATAGAATCGATACACTGAGCAATCAACTGGATAAAGTTATCCAAGAACGTGACGACCTTAGGGCTCAAGTTGAAGAATTGAGTAATCAAGTTAAAGAACAATCGAGAGTTATTGATGAGTTAAACACGTCAATTAATAGCTTAAAAAAAGATATGGAGGGAAGAAATACATGACCTACCAACAGATATTAAAAATCGTTACTGACGCTTTCACTTGGCTCATTAGTGGAGGCGCCACTTTAGTTCTAGCATGGTTTTTAAAGAACAGAAGAGTATTATTTGGCATTTTACAAACTTTTGCTGACCATACAAAGACTAAGAAAGATAATGAGTTAATTGCCCGTTTAAAAGCTGATGCTGAGACATTAGTAACCGCAATTCAACCATTCGATTTACCTGGGACAGAACAAAAAGCGATGGCTTCCCAACGATTAATTACTAGCGCTAAACGATTTGGTAAAGATATCACACCACAACAAGCTAATGACTATATTGAAGAAGCATATCAAAAGAACTACGGTATCACTAAACCAGTAGTTAAAGGCGGTGACATCAATGCCTAGATATGACATGGTCGACGTTTCTAATAACAACGGCCTAATGACGGTTGCCAATTACAAGAGCATGAAAGCTCGTGGAGTAAAAGCAATTGTGCAAAAGTTGTCTGAGGGTGTTTCCTATCGTGATCCATATGCGGTGGCTAACATTCAGAATGCTAAGAAGGCTGGCTTACATGTTAACGGTTATCACTTTGCGCGTTTTACTAGCGTTGCTGGTGCCAAAGCCGAAGCTCAACTAGCTGTTAGCCAAGCTAAGCGTGCTGGATTAACTGCTGATAACGTCATTGTTAATGACTTTGAGTCGAACAACTTAGGTTGGGCGACTAACTCAGCAATCACTAAGGCGTTCGCCGACGAAGTTTATCGTTTAGGTTATCCTAAGACTGATATCTATACTATGGGTAGCTGGGTCAACTCAATGCCGTTAAATAACGATGGTAGAGCGGGTTGGATTGCCAATTATCCATACAATCCAAGTGGAATGAACTTATACAGCGCCTATAATGCATGGCAATGGACTGAAAAAGCTCACTTTGCTGGATGTTACGGTGGCTTTGATGTCTCACAGCTTTATGGCGACTTCTATCTTGGTGGCAAAGCTAAGGGTCATGCTAAGCCTAAACCTGCCAAATATTTCGACTGGAAACCTGATACTGTTTTTGCTAAGACAAACGTTAGTCGTTACACCGACAAAGCACTTAAGCACAAAGTTGACACTTTCCCAGCCGGCACTGTATTTGATGTTGTCGAGCTAGTTAAGTACGGTAAGACTAGTCGTTTCAAGCTAGCCAATGGTATGTATATTTCAGGTAACCAGAACTACATTAACAACTTGTACTACACTACTAATTCTAAAGTTAGGGTAGTTAAGTCAGTCAAGGGTACCAACAAATACAGTGATCTAGACTTTAAGCACAAAGTTAAAGGCTTTAAGACTGGGACTGAATTTGATGTTGAGAAAGTTGTTAAACACGGTAAGATTACCCGTTTGCAACTTGCCGACGGAACATATATTTCAGCTAACAAGTTGATTAATAAGTTCGTTGAATAGTACAATAAAAAAATAAATTCAGGAATTAGATTTCTTGATCTACACTAAAGGCGCTCATCTCATTACGAGGTGGGCGCTTTTTTCGTTACGCAATAACTTTAGAAATGGTATTATAAAAATAGTATTCAATTACATAGGGGGAATGATTCAAGATGAAATCAACAATCAAAAAAGTGCTAATCTCGCTTAGTTTGTCTCTTTCGATATTATCAGTTTCAGCGATAAACACATTTGCAGATGATACTAATTTATCGAATAATCTTGCTACTTCTGAAGACAAAGCGTTGCTTTTCAACAAAGATAAAGATGGGTACAATGATACTTCAAATTTTGATAACACCAAGTTTGCTATGCAACTACAGAGTAGTGATAACAAACAAAATATTATTGATAACAGTGTTCCTGAGAATGATTTTAATTTAAATAATCATCAAGCCTGGGTCCCTAACTTAATAAACCTTTCGAGATCTTTAGTTGATCCGAGTCGTTTTACCGATGGAAAAGGATATATAAACATCATGTTACAAGGTGAAAAGAATTCGGATCATATGATGGAACTTGAGTTTAAGGGGGACTTATCTGATCAATATCACAATAAGACAAATCCTCAAATGCAACTAAGCGAAGAATCATTAAAATATTTACAAGACACCGAGAAAGATAGTTCAGGTCAAATTGAAATTTATTTACCACAAACCAGAGAACCCAGCGAAGCCGACCTTAACGAGAGTACTAATGTAAAAAAATTTACGAATGTAGAGACATTCAAGAAAGCCGCTATAATATTATTCGTCATGCATAATGTGCCAGCAGGCAAGCCAGTTCAATTAATATTACCGATTGATATTTCTTTCGATGAAAGCAACTCTAAAAGCACAGATTACTTGAATGTGTTACCAGGGACAGATTTAAATGGTTTTATGGAACCAATTGCAAATGATAACTATCAGGGTACTATGTCCAGTTTAGCGGCGACATTAGTATACTTCAACAATCAAGAATACGGCACAGTTCCTGCCAATAATGTGCAGATTTTCGGAACATTCAATCCACAAAAATTATTAGTTAATCAACCAGAAGTCAATATTGATGAGGGAAAAGTCGATTTTGACCCTAATAAATCATTCGAAGTTGATCCAGATGATGCAAATTATGTAATTAAGAATGATAAAAATGAGGTTGTTTTTGATAGTACTAAACAAGATGTGTCCGACCTGCAAAAACTAACTGGTGGTTCATATACGTTAACCTTCTCAAAGCCTGGATATAGTGATGGTAATGGTCAATTAATTATCAAACCTAAACCAACAACTAATCCTGGTAATGGCGGAAATAATAACTCTGGTGGGGGTTCAGTAACAAATCCGACCCAACCAAGTACACCAGTTCAACCATCTCAACCAAGTACACCTGTTCAACCATCGCAACCAGTATTACCAACGCCAAGCGTACCTGGCAATGATTCAACTGGATTACCAAACTGGGCCGCTGTAAAGGGACAATCAGTTTATGGTATCAAGGGGTTCTACTTGTATAGTAATACTAACTTCTATACAAACGAACGTATCAAGCATTATGCTAAGACTAGTCGAGTTAACCGTCCTCAATTTATCGTTAAGGGTTACAAGTCAGATGCCGATGGCAATTTGAGATATAAAGTTCAACAATACAATCCATATAAAGGTAAATATGTCGCCGGAACTAAGGGTTACATTACCGCTAGTGAGAAATATGTTGTCAAAGCATATTACGCTACTACACCAAAGAATAAGCAAATTAAGGTTATTAATAAAAAGGGTGTTAAGTCATACCGGAATGTTAAATTATCTGGTAAAGCAAAACTCTATAAAAAAGGTAGCACTTTAAAAGTTAAATCAATTAAGAAATACAAATTAGCTACTCGCTACCAGTTAACTAATGGTCAATATGTAACAGGTAACAAGAAATTTATTATTTGGAAATAATCCTAGTTAAAGAAGCTCAGCACTAACGAGGTGAGCTCTTTTAAGTTAATATAAATAATTACCTAAACAATTGATTTTGAAATTGTTACAATATAGAATGTGCTTATGGGAAACAGTGTAGGACAATTGTTAAAGTGATTGGAGGAGTCGTCATGGAACTTGATAGTTTATTTGCAATGCCCAGTTTCATTAATGGTGCTGCTAGGGTCCTTGATTTAGGATCAACAATGAACGAATATAATTATTCTGATTCAACTATTGAGGCTGACCAAGTTGCTTTGGCTGGTGATTGGCAGGCAGTCGGTAAAGATTTATGGAAGGCTTTAGAAGAATTTGAGTGAAAAAAATAACAAAATTGATGATGATAATGATAAAAACTCCAACAATTATTTGAATAAAATAATTAACACAAACGTTAAACACAATAGAGGTCAACAAGGATTCATCTCGAATCTGTGTTGTTTTGGGGGTTGGTAACCCCGTAGCTAACTGTGGTGGTTAGCCTGTCATCTTAATCTCCTTTCTGCCTCGCCGGTAGAAAGGCCTACATAAACAAAAAAGCGCTCATCTCTTCGGAGGTGGGCGCTTTTTTTGTTTAATTAAACAATTGGTATAGTTGGAATGCGACTTATTAAAACAAACTGTAAGTGCGGATCTGGACGTATTTATATGGATATGGTTGGATATAAAGATATTTTAGTGCCAAATAGGTACACATATTGTAGTTAGGAAATATATAATAAATATTGGTATATGAATTTTCAGTGTGATATACTTTACAGGTAAATAAAAAGAGTTAATCAATGCGACCAACATTGACTAACTCTAGTATAAATTAATTACTTGCAGTCCAGTAAGTAACCCGTCACACCGATTAGGTGAATCTATTTCAATTCATCAAAAACCGTTGCCGTCCAAGCAAAGCGGTTTTTTATTTTAGTTATTTTTTAATCATTTTAACGATAAAATAGCAAAATGCTAATATTAATGCAAGGGCAAATAACAATAATAATCCAATAAATTGAATATTGTTAAAGCCGTGCATTGATTCAACAATATGAGCTATACCATCAAATGGGGTTACCAAAGGGTGGAGCGACGTCCTTTGCTAAACATAAAATACCAAAACAAATAAACTTTTGCATGGCACCACCTCCGTTTTAGAATTTCGGTGTGCCATGCACTTAACTGGAATTAATTTACTTTTTTATTTTATCATACTGAGCATTATAAATGATAGCTTTCACACATAATACTGTGATATTAAAAAAATTTTATTACCTTTTTAAAAGGAATAGAAAAGCGCTCATCTCTTCGGAGGTGGGCGCTTTTTTGTATGGAAAAATAGTTTATTTATAAACAATATATTGCTTAAATATACTTGACCACTTTAATATATTGAAGCAATATATACATATAAAGAAGAACTTAATAGAAACAAATGGGGTGTTAAAATGATTAAGTTAAACGCAGAAGACTACAGTGCATTTAATGAACTCAATGATAGAATCAATGAATTATAAGATTCCTACGTTAATAAATTGAGCTTACTTATCGAAGAAGCTAAATGCTTAGATGAAGATGAACGTGACGAAAATGATGTGAAACTATCTTCATTAAATTACATTGATGACTTTGAAACAGCCGAAAATGTCACTAATGAATTGGGCCTCGATATCACCGAAGAAATGTACGATTATAATGGTAATGCAATTGATTTTGAAACTGAAATGAGTAAGCGCAAAGAAGATGTTCGAGAGTTTGAAAACGAAGTTCAAACCGTTCAAAAAGTTATTGACGATATTGAAAAATTAGACAATGTTGAAATTATTAAACACGACTTATCAAACCTAACCATCAGTACCTATTTAACGATTAATTTCAGTGGGTCACTTGAACAATTTGAAAATGATTTTGTCGGATTCGAATTCGATGAAGATACGATTGAAGATTATTTAAACAATGAAAAGCCACTTCAACTAAAAGTTAGAATCAGTGATCATGAATCAGGCAGTAAGGCCGGTGATTACGGCCGTATTAATTACGATGAGGGAGACTTGAGCTTTATTTTTTAAAAAAGGTGGTTTAACAATGATTGATGAATTTTTAAAAAAATATGATCTAAACCGTTACACAGTTTCGAAAATTTCCGGGATTTCTGAATCGCTTTTAAGTGACGCAAACAAACGCAGCTTGAATAGTCTTACCGTCAAAATATTGAACGCATTAGCTATGGCAACTGGTAAAACTTCCGGTGAAGTACTAGATGAAATATCAGCACAGCAGGGTAATCCAATTATCGCGTTCATTGAAGCCCACCCATGGCTAGATAAAGACTTGGTTAACGAAGTTGAAGACATCATGATTGAAGTTCATGAAATGGGTATTAATTTATCAAACGTTACCTTTAACCGTTATTATGAAGGTGAAGATACCAATGAACGGGCTAATGTTGCGATTGAAAATCTTTGCGAACAACTGGTTACTTTGGAAGAACAAAAAATGGATGATGATGCAATAGACTTAAGTAATTACTTAATTGAGATTTAGAGTATGGGGGATTTATTCCTGTTCCTCCATTTTTATGTATTAAATAAGATTTATTTTAAAAAAGTTTTAGTTTAAATATTTTTTTGAGTTGCACAAAAATTGCACAAATTACCTATAAAGGTTGATATAACAACAATCAAAAAGCCCGCCGACTCCATTTATACAGAAAAGCCGACAGCATGGAGCTGTCGGCTTTTTTAATATTTTAATTCTTTAAAATCTGAGATTTAGTTTTATGAATGCGTTCTGGTCATGAAGTGGACGATTGACAGTATCAAAGCCAAAAATATATCCCATCCCAACACACCTTGAGGATGATTATGAGTAAATATTGGTGTTAATGACAAAAAATTATGATTGATTATGGACAAGACAATCACAATAAGGGCGATGATCCACAGTATAATAGCAATAATATCGATAGTTCTATATATAATTTTTTTGTTCATTTTATCCCTCCAAATTAAGTATACTATTATAAGAAATGATCGTGTTTTAAAATGAATAACAAAAATACAAAGGAAGCATTCTCATGAAACCAGCACATGAAGCTAAATTAATTGCAGATAAGATTAAGCCGTTGTTTAAAGGTATGCATGGCGATCGTTATCAAATACAAATTATTAATAATGATCAGGTGAAACAATATGTTTTCTTTTTCATGCGGCAACCTAAGAATGGCAGTATGATCGTTAATCCAATATATACAATGGACGATTATGATTTAGAACATCTAGAGTTGGTGTTGCATGATTTAGACCATTACTATGAATTCACTAGAGAATATCGGGGATTCATGGGACTTTTGTGGCCTTCAACGGGTAAGAAAATACAAAGTCATAAAGGCAAGAATGAACTTTAATAACGTAAAAGCTCAAAAGCAGAATTCAGATTTGATCATGAATTTTTTGCAAATGAAAAAGAGTTAGGGAAATATATTATTTCTCTGACTCTTTTGTTTTTTATTTTGTTGGTGGTAATAAATAGATGTCGTAACTACCGGGATTATTGCCGAAGTAGGTAATACCAAATTTAGTTAATCCAATACCAATTGAATACCCTTGATACTTAGTTGCAAAATTAGGGTCATTTTTTAGAAGTGACTGTTTAATTAATTCAACGTAATCTTTAGTTGAGTTAACTTTATTTAATTCATTAGTACTAATAGAACCAAATAACCCTTTCATTGATGATTTTTCGTTTGAAGTAAGGAATTTAGTTGCATCATCGTAGGTTGCGCGGCTATCATCTGGTTCTTCATCGTCAGCATTTGCTAAAGTTGTGGCCATGTTTTCTAGTCGAGGGTCCTTAGTTGTTCCAGGGAAAAGTTGGTACAACTCAGGCAAAGCATTAGCAAGTTGGACATCAGTTAGTCGTGATCCAACTGGTGGTAGTAATAATATTATGAACTCACCTTTGTTATGTGAAGCACCGTCATAGTTAATGTCAGTTTTTGCTGCCGAAACTCCTACACGCCAGCCAACATAGTTGGATGGTGAAAATTTTGCATCAGCAAATGCACGAGTGATAAATGTGTCGTAAGGTTCTTTGCCGTCCCATTTATTTGTGGCAGTGGCACCTCCATTAACTGCAACCAAGCTTGACTGCTCACTTTCTGATAAATAATTAATTGCATCGTAGTAGGTGCCATCATTATCTTTGCCTTCGTTCGTACCCGTTATAATTTTATCTGCTGCTTTTGATAATGATGGGTCAACAGTAAGTCCAGTCAGATGGCTTAAAATCTGTTTTGTGTAGTTATTATTTTGGGTGTTACTTAGACTGTTTTGATCAGTGGTTGAAGTTGAAGCACTTGAGGGACTTGTTTGATTAATTCCACTGGTTAAATAACCGCGCCAAACATACCCAGATACACGACCATTACCACTTGTAACCTGATAAAAAATTCCAGATTTTCGACCCTTTGTCATCTTGACACTTTGTGATAAGTACCAAGTAGTTTTGGGATAATTTTTTAGATTATGTATCCGTTTCGTGTGATTCCAGTTCCACATATAAGCGGAATTAGTTGTCTTAGCATGAAAGGGAATATTATTGTACTGCTTAGTCTTAATCCAGCGATATGATGATGCATAAGTACGTGGCTGGTTAATAGCAAAGCCAATTCCTAAACTTGTTAGACCAATAAATAAACCATTAATAATTTTGTTATTCATAGATTTCATCTCCCAGTTTCATTTTGATATATTCAACGGCATGTTGCCAAGTGAATTGGAATAACTAAAGAGGTTCTTAATGATTTTGAATTGTTTTTGCTTTCTTTGATGCAATAATAACTTATCTCATTTATTCTTAAATACGAATGTGCTTGCTACTGGTCCAAAAAAACATGTATTATTTAACAATGTGGTTTATACAAAGAGGAGATGCTTTATGAAAAAAGGAATTGATGCACCACTGGTACCAATTACGTTTTTGCTGGTTGGTATAATCGGATTAACTATGTGAATCATCTCAGAAATCTGGACACGGTGTATTATCCCAACTGTGTTTATCTTGTTTGGAGCTCTGTATTTATATACTTCACTTATTGGAAAATATAAGAGCATTAAAAGATTAGTGACAAGCTTAAACTTAAATAGCGAGTCAAAAATACTAGATTTGGGCACAGGTCATGGAGCTTTTTTGATTGAAATCGCACGAAAATTAAAGGAACCTGGTAAAGTTTTTGCCCTTGATATTTGGAATCGTGGCGACCAGTCAGGAAATTCTATTGGAGAAACGCAACAAAATATTCAGAGTCTAGGGCTTGCTTCAGTTAGTGAATTGGTGACAGGAGACATGACTAAGTTATCTTTTGAAGATAATTATTTTGATTACGTTGTAGCTAGCCTTTCGATTCACAATGTGAAGCCCAAAAGTAGTCGAGAAAAGGCAATCGATGAGGCATACAGAGTGTTAAAGCCAGGTGGTAAAATCGTTGTTTTAGATATTGAGCACGTGAAGGAATATCAAAATAGATTAAAACATCTTGGTGTTAGTGATATCCACATTGCCCATGCTGGTATTAATGGTATGTATGGGGCACTAAGTACCAAAATATTGATTGCTACGAAATAATCTAGATATCTAAATA